>JBPBQJ010000001.1:0-97528 GCA_050954765.1 Janthinobacterium lividum
AAATCGAAGTAAGCAGCGCTTCGCACCCCTTCTACACGGGCAAGAACATGTTTATCGACACGGCCGGCCGCGTTGAGAAATTCCGCAGCCGCTACGCCAACAAAGCGCAGAGCAGCGCGGGCAAAGAATAGCTTCAGGCTGCCGCTTTCGGCTTCTGGCCACCAGCATCTCAAAGCTCCTCCCGATTACCTCGGGAGGAGCTTTTTTTATGTTGCCCGCCGGCTAGCCACCGTAAATTTGTTTTCCCGCGCTGCTGCGGCTGTTTAGTTTAGCAAGCCCTAGCCATCTGTTTTTATTCATGCACCTTTTGCTGTTTGATGACCCGGCCATTCGGCCGCACCTGCTGCCGCTCACGTTCACGCGGCCAGTGGCAGCGCTGCGCTGCGGCATTCTCACCATCGCTGAGAAGTGGCAGCACCGGCTAGCCTCGGCCTCGGTGGGCTACCTCACGCAGCCCTATCTGCAAGCCAAATTTCCGGCTGGCTCCGTGGCTGGCCCCGCCTTGGTAGTGAACGGTGCCGCCTGTCCCGACGACCTGCTGGCCCGCCAGGTGCTAGCCCTGCGCCCCGGCCAGGGCCTCTATTGCGGCGAAACGCTGGTGGCCGCCCACCTCGCCGACGCCTCCAAAGTAGCCGAGCTTATCCAGGACGGCCTCGAGGTGCGCCAGGCCCTGGAGGAGGTGTCGCTTATCAAGCGGCCCTGGCACTTGTTCTTGCACAACGGCGCTGAAATTCGGCGCGATTTTGCGCTCCTCACGGCCGGGCGCACCTCGGCGCCCGTGGGCGACGCTCACACCATTGTGTATGCCCCCGAGAATATCTTTATTGAGCCCGGCGTAAAGATTCGCGCCGCCATTCTCAACGCCGAAGCTGGTCCTATCTACCTGGGCAAAAACGCGGAGGTGCAGGAAGGGGCCATTTTAAAAGGCCCTCTGGCACTCGGCGAAGGGGCGGTAGCTAACGCGGGCGTGCGGCTGCGCGGCGACAACACCATCGGGCCCTACTGCAAGGTGGGCGGCGAAATCGGCAATAGCATCCTGATGGGCTACAGCAATAAGGGCCACGACGGCTACCTCGGCAACTCGGTTATTGGCGAGTGGTGCAACCTCGGGGCCGACACCAACACCAGCAACCTCAAAAACAACTACGCCCCCGTGAAGGTGTGGAGCCACGCCGCCCACCGCTTCGTCGACACTGGCCAAACCTTCTGCGGCCTGCTCATGGGCGACCACGCCAAGGCCGGCATCAATACCATGTTCAACACCGGCACGGTGGTGGGCGTGGGGGCCAATATCTTCGGGGCCGGCTTTCCGCGCACCTTCATCCCCAGCTTCAGCTGGGGCGGCGCCTCGGGCTTCGAAACCTTCAAGCTGGGCAAGTTTGCCGAGGTGGCCGAGCGCGTGATGGGTCGCCGTGGGCTAGCCTATGATGCAGTGGAGCAGGGAATTATTGCCGAGGTTTTCCGGCAGACGGAAGAGGATAGGATTTGGGAGAAAAAGCCGGCAGCTTAACCATGAAGCTGTACCGCGTTGAACTGGTATAATTGTCCGGTTGGGAAAAGGAAGTAACGGGACTTTGGCTTGCCGAAAGCGATGACTGGCTTTTACTGCATTATATCCCGTGTGATTATGAGTTGGACGGCTACATACTGCTAGCAAAAGCACACATTGCTAGCCGCAAGACCAATAAAGAAAGTAGGCAGGTTGCACAAGTGTTAAGGTTGAAAGGTATACAGGCAGTGATGCCGGCTAAATTTTATTTCACCGATACTTTAGAGCTGTTACAATGGACGGAAAAGGAGTATGGGTTGCTAGAATTCATGCACGAAGAAGAAAGTGTTTTTTTGGGCTGGCTCAATGAGTCAGATACAGTTCACTTCTGGATTGATACGTTGGAGGCTAATGGGACACTAGATGCTAGGCAACCTGCTGAGCGACCATTTGTGCTCCACGAAATTCAGGTAATTCGCTTCGCAAGCGGTTATGCTCATTCATTAAAGCTGCTGTGGCAGCACAAGCAGCGCCTGAAGCTGCGGAAACTAAGCGACAATTAAGAGAAAGTGCTTTTCGCCGACATCCCCAATCAAACCGCCCTCAAGGAAGTGTTGCGCCAGTCGGTGCAGCGCGGGCACGTGGCGCACGCCCAGCTGTTTCGCGGGGCCGAGGGCTCGGCGGCGCTGCCGCTAGCCCTGGCCTACGCGCAGTACCTCAACTGCGAGGGCCGTGCCGAAGATGCCGCCGATAGCTGCGGCCACTGCCCGGCTTGCCTGAAAATCAGCAAGCTAGCGCACCCCGACCTCAACTTTATCCTGCCCACTACCACCACTAAGGCAGTGCCCAAGGATGCCACCAGCGGCCGGTTCATGGCCGAGTGGCGCACCTTCCTGGCCGAAAGCCCCTACCAGGGCTTCAATGACTGGATGCAGCACATCGGGGCGGAAAACAAACAGGGCAGCATCTCGAAGGAAGAAGCTGGCCAACTGCTCAAATTGGTTAGCCTCAAGGCGTTCGAAGCGCGTTTTAAGCTCGTTATCGTTTGGCTGCCCGAACTGATGCACCCGGCCGCCGCCAACGCTGTGCTCAAGCTGCTGGAAGAGCCGCCACCCGCCACGGTGTTTTTGCTCGTCAGCAACGAGCCCGAGCGGCTGCTGCCCACCATCATCAGCCGGGTGCAGCCGGTGGTGGTGCGGCCGTTTTCGGAAGATGCTATAACGCGCTATTTAACAGTGCACTACTACTTGCCCGAAGTGAAAGCCCGCCAGGTAGCCCAACTCGCCGACGGCAACCTGGGTGCCGCCATTGCCAGCCGCGAGCAGAGTGCCGACCACGACTACGCCGAGTTCTTCATCAAATGGATGCGCAAGTGCTTTACTTTGAAAATGAGTGACGTACTTGCCCTAGCTGATGAGTTTCAGAAGATGGGCCGCGAAAACCAGAAGGAGCAGCTCAGCTTTTCGCTGGGGCTGCTGCGCAAGGTGCTGCTTTTCGGCATCGACCCCCAAATGGTGCCGCACCTGCCTAGCGGTGAGCAGCAGTTCGTGCAGGGTTTCAGCAAGTTCGTGACCACCCGCAACGCCGACCAGCTCACCGAGGAGCTGAACACGGCCCACTACCACATCGAGCGCAACGCCAACCCGCGCATGGTGTTCGTGGATGCCTCGCTGCGCATGGGCCAGCAGTTGCGCCGCGCCTAAGAGAGTCCGCGCTGTGTGCCCGACCTTTGCCCGATGCGCCGCCGCCTGTATCCGTTTCTGCTAGCCCTCAGCCTGGGCCTGAGCCAGCCGGCGCGGGCGCAGGTGGGACTGCCCTCGCCCGACCCGGCCATGAACCAGGGTATCAATCAGGGCCGGTTTATCGGTGTGGTGGTGGGTACGGTGGCAGTTTATGCGTTGACTTCCTGCTTCTTAGGAAAAACGTGGTACACCAAGCGTGTGCCCTTTCATTCGTTCAACGACAACGGCGAGTGGCTGCAAATGGACAAGGTGGGCCACGCTACCACGGCCTACGCCATCAGCCGGGGCGAGTACGAGCTGTTCCGCTGGAGTGGCGTCGATGAGCGCGCCTCGGTGCTCACCGGTGGCCTTATCGCGCTGCTCTATCAGACTACGATTGAGCTATTTGATGGACGCTCGGAGGGTTGGGGCTTCTCGAAGGGCGACATGGTGGCCAACCTCACCGGCATCGGCCTGTTTATGGGGCAGCAGTACGGCTTTGGTGAGCAAAAAATGGGTTTGCGCTACGGCTGGCGCCAGAGTATTTACCCGCAGTATCGGCCCAATCTGCTAGGGCAGCGCATTGGTAATCAGATGCTAAAGGACTACAATGGCCAGCAATATTGGCTGTCGCTGAACTTGGCTTCGATGTTGCCGGTGGGGCCCTCATTTCCGCGTTGGCTCAACCTCGACCTGGGCTACAGCGGCAGCGGCATGACCGGTGGCCACGCCAACCCGCCTTACTTCGACGCCGACGGTAAAGAGGTGAAGTTCATCCGCTACCGTCAGTTCTACCTCTCGCCCGACGTCACGCTAGCCCGCCTGCCGGGCCTCAACGGCACCACTGCCCAGCCGTTGGTGAGTGCCGGTCAATTCTTCAAAATTCCGGCACCCTCGCTTGAATTCAATCGTTTAGATGGCCTGCGCTTTCACCCGCTGTTATTGCCGAAAGACTAAGCGCTAAGTCGCTACTTACTTATGTCTGAATCTATTATTCGCCTCGCCACCCGCGCCTCGCGCCTCGCGCTGTGGCAAACCGAGCACGTAGCCAGCCTGCTCAACCAGGCGGGGCTAGCCACCGAAATTGTGCCTATGCAAACTGTGGGCGACCAAGTGCTCGACCGCTCGCTGGCCAAAATCGGGGCCAAGGGCGTCTTCACCGAAGAGCTGGAGGAGAGCCTGCGACGCGGCGAAACGCACCTGGCCATTCACTCGGCCAAGGATGTGCAGAGTACCATTCCGCCCGACCTGGAGCTGCTGGCTTTTCTGGAGCGCGAGCGCGTCAACGACGTGGTTATCAGCTTTCAGGAAGATTTTGATATTGCCCGGCCGGGCATTTTGCTGGGCACCAGCAGCACCCGCCGCAAGGCTCTGCTGCGTCGCTTTTACCCCCTAGCCAACACGGCCGAGGCGCGCGGCAACCTGCAAACCCGCGTGCGCAAGCTCGAGGAAGGCCAGTACGATGCCCTGGTGCTGGCCTACGCTGGCGTGCACCGCATGGGCTACGACCACCTCATCCGGCACGAGTTGCCGGCCGATAGGTTTGTGCCTCCCGTGGGCCAGGGTAGTATCGCGGTCGAAAGCTCACGCTTTCTCGATAAAACCTTGAAAGAGAAAATAAAGCAGGCCCTCGACCACACCGATACCCACCGCTGCCTATTGGCCGAGCGCGCCTTTTTGCGCACTATGGAGGGCGGGTGCAGCATCCCGTCGTTTGCGCTGGCTAGCCTCACCCCGGCCGGCGATATTCGCCTGCACGGCGGCCTCATCAGCCTCAGCGGCGAAGAATACGTGGACTATACCCAAACGGCCCCCGCCGCGCAGGCCGAGGGCCTGGGCATGGCCGTGGCCGAACACGTGCTCGGCCACGGCGGAGCAGCCATCCTGACCAGTATCCGGGAGCACCGGGGAGACATTTAGTGACATTTAGAAACTAATTCGGCTGCCCCGGCGCAAGTGATAATCTGCAAGCTATATTTTTCTCGATAGAAACTATGGGGTATACTCTTCGTTTCCGGCGCGCGGTGGCTCTGGTGTTGTGCCTAGCCGTCAGCTTCACGGCCCTAGCGGCCAAAAAGCCCCGCGCCAGCAAAAAGGATGAGCTGGTAACTATCAGTACCAGTCTGGGTGATATAAGGCTTATCTTATTCAGCGATACGCCGTTGCACCGGGTCAATTTTCTGAAGAAAGCGCAAAGTGGCTTCTACAACGGCACTACTTTTCACCGGGTCATTCCGGGCTTTATGGTGCAAGGTGGCGACCCTAACTCTAAAGACGATAATCCTACCAACGATGGCCTGGGCCCGCCCAATGAGCCCACCGTGCCGGCCGAGCTAGCCGCCGGCCATCGCCACGACTACGGAGCCGTGGCGGCCGCCCGCCAGGCCGACATGTTGAATCCGCAGCGGGCTAGCAGTGCCAGCCAGTTCTACTTAGTGGGCAATCACCAAGGGGCGCATTTTCTGGATGGCCAATACACGGTGTTCGGCCAAGTTATTCAGGGGCAAGATGTTATTGACAAGATAGCGGCCTTGCCGCGCGATGGCCGCGACCGCCCCACCACCGACCTCAGAATGACAATGCGCGTGGAGAAGCTCAAGAAGAAGAAAATCAGTGAACTGTACGGCTATAAATATTGAGCGTGAAAATTCTCCTCACCGGTTCTAATGGCCTGCTCGGGCAGAAACTCGTGGCGCTGCTGCACCAGGCGCCCGGCGTAGAGTTGGTGGCCACGGCGCGTGGTGCCAACCGGCTGGCCACGAGCTACCCAACGCTGCATTTTATGCCACTCGATGTGACCGATGCGGCTCAGGTGCAGCAAGTGCTGGCGCAGCAGCAGCCTAGCCACGTTATCCACACGGCGGCTATGACGCAAGTAGATGATTGTGAGTTGAATAAAGGCGATTGTTGGGCTCAGAACGTGACGGCCGTGGCCCACCTGGCGACCGCCTGCGCCCAACTCAATGTGCACCTCACGCACCTCAGTACTGATTTCATTTTCAACGGCGCTGAGGCCTTACTAAGCGAAGAGGCCGTGCCCGACCCCATTAGCCACTACGGGGCTAGCAAGCTGGCGGCCGAGCAGGTAGTGCAGGGCACAGCCGGGCTGCGCTGGGCTATCGCCCGCACGGTGCTTGTATATGGTACTACCATAGCCGGCGGGCGCAGCAACCTCGTGCTGTGGGTGTATAACTCGCTGCGCAACCAGCAGAAAATAAAAGTAGTAGCTGACCAATGGCGTACGCCGACCTTAGCCGAGGACTTGGCGCAAGGTTGCTGGCTACTGGCCCAGCAGTCGGCGCAGGGCATCTTTCATCTCAGCGGGCGCGAATTGCTCACGCCCTACCAGATGGCCCAGCAAGTGGCCGCTACTTTTCAGCTCGATGAGACCTTGCTAGAACAGGTTGATATCCAAACGTTTAGCCAGCCGGCCCGCCGCCCGCCGCGCACGGGCTTCCGCATCAATAAAGCTGAGCGCGAGCTCGGTTACCAGCCGCATTCCTTTGCTGAGGGCCTAGCCCTAGTACAGCACCAGCTAGCCCGGTTGAGGTAACAACCTCCTTAAATACGCAAAAAGCCCGCAGGCAATGCCTGCGGGCTTTCTTACTATAAGCCTTCCGCTTCTGAAATATTTTTTTGACTATAAATGGACTATAATAAAAGGAATAAAGATACTTAATTTTTTATTTAAAATATTGGTTGACAAATGTTTATATTAAATATGCTCTGGCCATTCGCCAATGAGCAGCCCCCCTATCAAAAGAGCCGTGTGCTGGCACAGGGCCAACTCGCCTAGTGCGCGGGGCACGATGCGGCCATCGAGGGTAGTAAAATCGCGTTCGGTTGAAGAAGCCGTAAATTCGGCTGGCAAAGGGCTAGGGTAGGTAACAGGCTGCCGGGCTGTGAAAGAGCTTTTCATGGTAGCTAGCATGTACTAGGGGCAGATGGTGGTACCGTTTCGCAGATAGGTGAGTGTAGATTTCATCACAATATTACCGCTCTACAGAAGCGTGCGAAAGGACAGTTTGCCCCTGTGTGTGACATTGGGTATTTGTTATTTATAGGAGCAAAAAGGCTAAAATAAGCTTTGAAAAAGACAATTTTCAAGAAATTAAAAATAATTTTTATAAATAAGTGTCTGTGGATGAAAGCTATGAGTATAATTACTTGCTTTTAATAAAATGTAATCTTCCCTGTTTTGTGACAAAATGGAATTCTGGTGAGTGAATTAGCGCCTATCAGGTAGAGCTTTTACCAATAGTTTTTGCCAATTCTTGCAGGGCTAACAACGTGCATAGTAGAGCTAGCCCTGGGTATATGGCCACCCACCAAGCCGCTGGGTCTTGGCGCACCGTTGCCAGCAGGCTGCCCCAGCTCACTACATCTGGACCCTGCCCAATGCCAATGAATGCTAAAGCGCTTTCGAGACCAATCAAACCAGCTAGGTTGAGGGGAGCGTAAGCCAGCAGCGGGCGGCAGGCGTGGGGTAGCGCGTGGCGCCACCAGATGCGCCCCGGGGGCAAGCCGCTAGCCCGGGCGGCCTCGATAAAAGGTTGTACGCGCACTTGTAGCATCTGCCCCCGCACTAGGCGGGCCGTGGCGGGCCAAGCCAAGAGCGCCAGCAAGGCCAGCAACTGCAGCTGGGTGAGTGGCGGACCCGTCGCTAGGGCTACTAGCAACACTAGCCGCGGCACTGCCCCGAGCAGCGTGACTGCCCCTAGCACAAGGGCGTCGAGCGGAAACGCCCAAGTGCGCTTGCGCAACCAGGCCCCCGACAGTGGCCACCAAGTCAAGAGTACAAGCAGTAGTGTGATAGTCAATAGGATGCCGCTCACAAAACTGCCCGGTAGAGCAAGCGCCCACCAAGCCAAGCCCAGGGCCGCCGTGACAACGGCTAGCGGCAGGCGCAAGCGTCGATTGCCCCAGTAGCCGGCGGCGGCACCCGCTAGCGCGCCCGCCGCCGTAGCCAGCACCACTGCTGACAGACTAAGTAGCAACAGCCGCCGGGCCCCGGCCACTAGGCCCGCCAGCACGTCGCGGCCCAGCGGGTCGGTGCCGAGGTAGTGCGCTGGGTTGGTGGCTTGCCAACCGGGCGGCGATGATACGTGCAGCAGGTCGGGGGTGGCGGCGGGGTAGGGCAGCGGCAGCCAGGGTGCTACTAATGCTAACGCGCTCAGTAACAGCAACCAGGCTAAAGCAAGCCAAAATGCCGGCCGCGTGCCAAAAGAAGGCCAGGAAAATTTCATGCAGTAGGCCGCAGGCGCGGGTCTGCCAGAAAATACAGCACATCGGCCAGCACTAGCCCCAGGAGGCGGACCGCAGCGCTCAGCAGCACGGCGGCCACTACCACGGGGTAGTCGTGGGCAGCGGCGGCTTCGGCTAGGAGGCGGCCGCCGCCGGGCAGGCCGAATAGTACCTCTACCACTACCGTGCCCGCCACTAGGGTAGGTAGCAGGTCGGTGAGGGTAGTGAGCAGCGGCAGCAGGGCATTGGGCAGGGCGTGGCGACGGAGCACTTGGTTCGCTGTGAGGCCCTTGGCGCGGGCCGTAGTGGCGTAGCCCGCGCCAAGCTCGTAGCGCAGCAGGGCCACCAGCGGCAGCGTAAGCTCGGGTAATACTGCCAGCACGAGGCTCAGCAAAGGCAGTATGGAGCGGGCTAGCCAATAGCTTGCCAGCTGAGCGCCGCTAGCCTCCTCCGGGGCTTGGCCGCTACCCGGCAAGATGTTAATGAAATCGGGATTCGCAACCAGCAGCAACAAGCCAAGGGCCAGTAGGAAAAGCGGCGTTACCTGCCAGCCGGCGAGCAGCCCAGCTAGCAGCCGCCGCAGCCAGCCGCCGGGTGCGCGAGCCAAGTAGAGCCCCAGGCTCAGGGCCAAGCCCACGGCCAGTACCGCCGCACTGCCCGTCAGCGGCAAGCTGTAGGCCACTGCCTGCCCTAGTAAGGTACTCACTGCCTGCCCATCGCGGTAAGAATAGCCCAGGTCGCCGTGCAGCAAGGCCACCACCCAGCGGTGATACTGATTGGCTGGGCCATGCCACTGCCACTGCACCGGCGGGCCCACCACGCGCGAGAAATAAAAGAGCGGCAAGTCCAGCCCCAGCCGGTGGCGCACCGCCTGCTTGGCAGCCTGTTGGCGGGCGGCCGTGAGTGCCCCATCCACTGGTCGGCTCAGGTCCGAAGCGTCGCTCAGGGCTAGCTGCTCGGGGCCACCGCCCATCAGCCGGCTGCTGATAAAAACCAGCGAGGCAATTAGCCAGGCAGCCACTGCGGCGCGCCCTAGCCGGACCAATAGCCAGCGAACCATGTGCTAGGGCTTGCCCGCCGGGGCAAGGCTAGCGGGCCACGAAACTGCCATGGCCGCGTAGCCTGGCTTTATACCCGAGGCCACTACGTGCTGCAGGCGGCGGCTAGCCGCCAGGCGATAGGGCATAAAAAACAAGGGAAGCAGCGGCATCTCCTCGCGCAGTAGCACCTGAAAGCGCCGAAGCAGCCGCCGTTTATGGTTCAGGTCGCCTTCGGTCGAGATGGCCGTAAGCAGCCGGTCAGTTTCGGCGCGGCCGAAGCGTGGAAAATTACCCGTACCGATAGCATCGGTATGCAGGATAGGCGTAAAGTTGACCCCAAATGGGCTGCCCTTTACCAGCCGCACATACAAGTCAAAATCACCCGTTTCGAGGCAGGTCGTCACCACCGAGCTTTCCGAGGGTAGCAGCGTGATGGCAATGCCAAGCTGCGCGGCGGCGGCCCGCAATTGCAGCGCCACAGTGGCAAAAGTGGCTTCAGCAGCCCGGTAGCGCACCGTGAGGGCTAGTGGCGCCCCGCCGGGCTGACGCCACTGACCATCGCCGCCGCGCTGCCAGCCCGCCTGCCGCAGCCGTGCGGCTGCCTGGGCCGGGGCATAGGTCGGTAGCGGTAGGCTGTCGTTGTAGAAGGGACTATCTGGGCGTAGCAGACCCACCGTGCGGCGCCCCTGGCCTAGCTGCGTAGCAGTCATCAGCCCGGCCGGGTCGAGCAGGTAGCTGAGCGCTTGGCGCGTGCGTTTATCGCGCAGGACTGGCCGTTGCGTATTAAAGCCCACCGTTAGAATGTCGTACGACGGCGTGGTGTAAAATGTAAAATCCTGCCGTGCTGCTGGTGAGGCCTGCAATTGCTGAAAAATGCGGGCCGGCACCTGTGGATAAATATCGAGCTCGTGCCGCCGTAGGGCTAGCGCCGCCGCCGCATCATCGGGCAAAATGGAGTAAATCAGCTCGCGGGGCCACGCCTGTAGCACAAAAGGAGTGGGCTGCACTTTGTCGCCCCACCAGTGCTTCTTGCGCCGAAAGCGCAACTGGCGGTTGGTTTCCCAGCTATCCAAGCGGTAGGGGCCGCAGCCCGGAATGTTATTAGGGTGGCGAGCCGCATTGGTCTGCAGGTAGCGCCGTGCCAGGGCTGCTACGGCCGGCGCGGGCGCGCGGGTAGCTGGCCAGTCTTGCAAGGCAGCTAGCGAAAAACCACGCAGGGTATGGTCTGGGTCGAGGCTAGCCTCGGATAGCACTGAAAAATCGCCCGAAGTAGTCAAAATTTCTTGTCCCTGACTACGACACAATAGCGAAAAGCGACGCGGATTGGCCGGGTCGATGCGTACCTGACGAATGAACCCAAACTGCGCCCGGCTATTTTCGCTGGGTAGCCCCGGGCACTGCAATAGCTTGAGGGTGAAGTCGATGTCAGTGGCTAGCACGGGCTGACCAGTGTCCCAGGTAGCTGCTTCACGCAATTCGTAGTCTAGTAAGGCTAGCGAATCACCTAGCCAATGTGCACGCGGAAGTGATTGCGCCAGCGCGGGCGCATAAGCATTGCGCTGATAATCAATCTGTAAAAGAGCTAGATGAAGTAGATTATTAGCATCAACGGCACTGGGGTTAGGAATGGCTAGCGGGTCAAGCGTCTCAGGGTCGCGGGCCCAACGCGTACGAACAGGTGCAAAATCTTGTGGAGCAGGCGTCGTTGAGCATGCACTAGCTAATAGTGCAAGCAAGCTGCCAAACCAAAAATATCTCATCTAGCAACGACAGCAAAGAATGTCGTCGGCAAGTTAGGCAGGCGCTAGCTATTGTAGTCGTTTGCTGCATTGCTTAGCTCAACGTAAACTATGCTACCACGGCCACGTCGCCACCACTCCAGCCCGAGCCACCTACTACGGCCACGTCGCCACCGCTCCAGCCCGAGCCACCTACCACGGCCACGTCGCCGCCGCTCCAGCCCGAGCCACCTACTACGGCCACGTCGCCACCGCTCCAGCCCGAGCCACCTACCACGGCCACGTCGCCGCCACTCCAGCCCGAGCCACCTACTACACTAACGGGCTGATTAGCAATGCTGAAAATCTGAAATAGGGCGATGCTCAGAACTTGAAACATGATAGGGGCGAGTATTAGAGTGAATTGTTGATACAAATCTCCTCTAGGTGCTCGGCCCTCAAAAGGAAAGAGACAGCCTGTATGTGACAAGGACTAATCCAATCTAAAATTGGATTAATTCGGATTAAAGCAAAGTGGCAAAGCACTACTGGTTATCAATTGGCCAGTATTACCAGGGAAACGTCACGGAAAAAAAGCAAAATGTGACATTGCATCGCATAAATTGCGCACACTACTTCAAGATGCAAAGGTTGAGTGCACAGTTGATTGGCACAAGGATAATGAGCCTGTTTTTGTGCAGGCCTTTTGTAAAGGCTATCTTAGTAAAAAAGTGGCTTTAAACGCTTCAGAAGCATTTTTTGAATGAAAGAAATTGCAAATTTGGCGCGAATTGTGACATTGCGTCGGATGCGCCAACGCTCATTACTCGACCTAGATGCGGCGCGCCCGGGCAAGGAGGAGCGGCTGCTGCAAGAAATAGCAGTAAATCCGGAAGTTACTGCTTTACAATTGACTAAGACACTCTACGGTGTAAACTCGGCTAGCAACCAGGCGGCGATGCGCCAACTGCGCGCCCGAGTACAGGATAAGCTGCTGAATCATCTCTTTTTTCTTGACCATTCGGACCCCCGCTTGGTGATATCGCGGCGCTACGAAACAGAGTGCCTGAATTTACTGCATAAAGCTAGCATTTTATACCTGGAAGGCGAGTACTCGCTGAGCGAGCGCCTGTTGCGACGCTGCATGCGGGCCGCGCAGCAAGGCGATTTTACCGCCTACGAAGAGCAAGCGGCGCACAAGCTGCAAGCTATTTATGCCGAGCAGCGCGAGCAAAACAAATACGAAAAAATAGGTGAGGAATTGGTGCGCCTCCGTCAAGTTATTGATTATGAGCGTGAAGCAGAAGGTATATTCTTCGACGTGCGGCTTGGGGCCGAAGATGCGGTGGCTAAGCGCCACACAATAGTGAGTAAGCTGCCCGCCTACTTGCAGCGCCTCGAAGAATTGCACCGGCTAGCGCCCAGCTTCGGAATATTTCTTGCCCTATACCGGGTGCGGCTTATCGAGGCGGGGCTAGCCGGCCACTATCAGCAAATAATAGAGGAGACGCAACGGGCCTCAGCCCAACTGGAGGATGGTACCATCAACGCCCGCCGGTTCGACCAGCGCTTCAACCATTTTATGAACGTGTACGCGCATCTGCGCGGCCGCCGCCCGGTAGAGGGCCTGAAACTGGCGGAAGCCTTTGCCGAAACTATTCACCCTACGTCGAGCAACTGGTTTTATTTCTACGAGCACTACCTGTTGCTAGCCCTGCACGCGGGCGAGTACGAACAGGCCATGCGCCTGCTGCACACGGCTCAGAAAAACCCATCGTATGGCAAGCTGCGGCCCGCGGCGCGCGAGCGCTGGGAGTTGCTGGAGGCCTATACCGAGTTGGTGCTGCCTAGCGAGCAGGTGCTGCCGCGCCGCCGCAACCAGCTAGCTGTGTTCGCGGCCCTCACGGTGCCCGAGTATAGCCGCGATAAGCGTGGCCACAACGTGGCCATTCTGGTGTTTCAACTCGTGCACTACTTGCAAGAGCGGCTGCTGGAGCCCGTGTTGGTGCGGCTCGAGCGGCTACGTAAGTATCAGCAGCGCCACCTGCGCGACGCGGCCACGCTGCGCAGCCGCACGTTTTTGCGGTTGCTGCTGCTACTGCCCGAGGCCGATTTTGACCCCGCCCAACTAGCCGAGCGGGGCCGGCCGCTGCTGCGCACCTTGCAGCAAGCCACACTCACGCGCGATGCTGATGCGGAGGTGGAAATTATTCCATATGAAGATATTTGGCTTCTGATAATGAGGGTATTAGCTCAGGGAACGCCCGAGTAACGGGCGCTAGGGCTCCACTACTACTTCCTGGCTCACGCAGTTGCTGGCGGCGCACGAACCGGGGCCGTAGCCACGCATGCTCATGCGCACGGCAAAGCGGCCGGCCTTGCGAAAGGTGTGCTCGGCACGGCGGCCCTGCTGGGTGTAGCCATCGCGAAAATCCCACACCACTACCACTGATTGGCAGTCGGGCAGCACCGAGTCGAGCGCATCGAAGGTCACGGGCTGGCCCACGCGCACGTTGAGGGCTGGCCCCACGCTGAAGTTGAGCACCGGCTTGCGCGTGAGGTCCACGTCGAAGGTGCGCTCGGCGCGGCGCACCTCGCCGGTGGCAGGCACGGCCACGTCGAGCGTTACTTGGTAGTGGGCGCGCGTTTTGTAGCAGTAAGTGATGGTGAGGCCCGTGAGAGTGGTGCCATCGCCCATGTTCCAGCGGTACTCGAGCGGGCCCGCACCGGCGTCTACCGAGCGGCTAGCATCAAAATCGACGCACAGTTCGGCTGGCTGCACCGGGCCACATTCCACTACGCTAGGGTCAGCCGCGGCATACTGGGCGTGTGCCGCGGTGGGCAGGGCCAAGATGGTGGCTACCGCCAACACAGCCGGCAAAAGAGTAGAAAGAACGCGCACCAAAAAGCAGATTAGCGAGAAAAACGGTTGACTATCTGCGCTTTATAGCTTGTTGAGCCGCTGCAATAGGCCGCGCATGTACGTTTGGCCAATGGGAATATACTTTTCCTTGAGCACCAGCGAATTGTCCTCCAAGGCCTGCACGTAGCCGATGTTGATGATGAACGACCGATGCACGCGCACAAAGCGTTGCAGCGGAAATTTCTCCTCAATGGCGCGCATCGTGCTGTACACGATGAGCTTGCCGCGGCTCGTGACAAGGTGCACATAGTCGCCGAGCGCCTCCACGTAGAACACATCGGCGAAGTCGACGCGCACCAACTTGCTGTCTACTTTCACAAAAGTAAATTCGGCGCTGCTAGTGGGTATCGGCAGGTCAATTTCGGCCGGGGCCGTGCGCTGGGTGGTAACGGTATCGAGCACTTTTTGGGCGGCTTGTAAGAAGCGTGGATAAGACAGCGGCTTGAGCAGGTAATCGGCCACGGCAAACTCGAAGGCTTGCACGGCATACGACCGGCTGCTGGTGATGAGTACTACCTGCGGTGGGTCGGGCAAGCTGCGCAGCAGGTCGATGCCCGACATGAGGGGCATTTCCACATCCAGAAACAACACGTCGAACTCCTGGGTGCGCAACATTTCGGCTGCCTCGATGGCGCTGCCGCACGCGGCGGCGTGAGTTAAAAACGGCGTATTACCAATGCAGGTGCGCACAATCTGCACCGACACGGGGTCATCGTCGACCACAAGGCAGCGCAGCGGCATAGTGCTAATTAAACTAGGTTCAGTAACAGAAAATGGCATAACATAGTGTTAAAGTTCAACTGAATAGCTTAAGCAAATGTAGGGTGTGGACGGATAATAAAGCACGCGCATTTTCCGAAATAATGGCTAAATAATGTGGGTGGCGGCCCGCGCTAGCTGGGCACCTCAGGCGCGCTCTTGCAGCTGCGGATAAAGCTGGTTCAGCTGCTGCTGCACCGTCTGCAGCAGGGGCTCGCAGTAGGGGCAGCCGGGCAGGCGCGCACTGCGCTCGAGCTCATCGAGCTGGGCGTGCAGGCCGGGCACGCCAAAGTAGGCCACTTGCCCTTTTAGCTTGTGGGCGGTGGCGGCCACCGCCGGTAGGTCGTGCGGATAGGCGGTAGCCAATACCTGCTCCAGGGCCGGCGCTTCGGTTAGAAAGGTGCTGACAATCTGACTGATAAAGCTAGTGTTGCCGCCGGCTAGCTCCTCGAGCTGCTGCCAGCTAGGGTGCAGCGCTGGCGGGGTGCTGGGAGGCAGCGGCGCGGCGGGCGGCGCCTGGCTAGGGCTAGCCCCGGCCGCCAGCCGGCCCGTGAAGTGGGCTAGCCGGGCATAAAGCGCGGCTGGCTCGAAGGGCTTGGGCAAAATGTCGTTCATGCCGGCGGCTAGGGCCAGGCTGCGGTCTTCGGGCAGCACCGAGGCCGTGAGGCCGATAATGGGTAGCTTGGCCGGGTCGGGGTGGTGCTGGCGCAGCGCGCGGGTGGCGGCGTAGCCATCGAGCTCGGGCATTTGCACATCCATAAACACAGCGTCGAAGGGCTCGGCGGCGGCGAGCACCTGCTCCAAGGCCAGGCGGCCATTGTCGGCAATAGTGACGTGCACGTTCCACTTCTCCAGCGTTTTGCGCGCCACGAGCTGGTTGAGGCTGTTGTCTTCGGCCACGAGCACGCGTAGGGCGGGCTCGAAGGGCGGCAGTGGGCCAGCCAGGGCGCTGGGGCTAGCCTGGTCAGCCTCAGCTAGGGGGTAGGTCAGCTCAAAATAAAACTGCGAGCCCACGCCCTCTTCGCTGCTGACGCCGAGCTGGCCGCCGTGCAGCTGCACCAGGTTGCGCGCAATGCTCAGGCCCAGGCCCGTGCCGCCAAACTCGCGGGTGGTGCTGGCATTGGCCTGCGAAAAATCTTCGAAAATGGCCGCCAGCTTATTGTCCGGAATGCCAATGCCCGTGTCCTGCACCTCGAAGCGCAGCGCCACGTGGCCGGGCGTGGCGGCCGGGTTGGGGGCTAGCCCCACGCGCACCACCACGCCCCCCTGGCGGGTAAACTTGAGGGCATTGCTGACGAGGTTGACGAGCACCTGCTGCAGGCGCACGGGGTCGCCGAGCACGGCCTCGGGCACGGCGTCGGCTACCTCCACGCGCAGGTGCAGGCCCTTGCTGTCGGCGGCGTAGCGAAAGAGCGTGCTGAGCCCGCGCACGGCCTCGGGTAGCCGAAAGGCCACTTGCTCGAGCGTAAGCTTGCCCGCCTCCATCTTCGACGAGTCGAGGATGTCGTTGAGAATTACCAGCAAGTTTTGCGACGACGAGCCGATGGCCGTGAGGTACTCGCGCTGCTCGAGGTTGGTGGGCGTGTGCTGCAGCAGGTTGGTGAGGCCAATAACCGCATTCATGGGCGTGCGGATTTCGTGGCTCATGTTGGCCAAAAACTGCGCCTTGGCCCGCCGCGAGGCCTCGGCCGCATCGCGCGCCACCAGCAGCTCGGCGTTGATGTGCTCGATGGCGTGGTTTTTTTGGCGCAGCTCGCTCGTGCGCTCGTGCACCGTGTGCTCGAGCTGTACTTTTTGGCGGCGCAGCACGCGCTCGCGGGCACTCACTACTGTTACTACCAGCGCCCCTAGCATCCCCAGCGCCAGGGCCAAGGCTAGCGGCGTGCGCCACCAGGGCGTGGCAATGCTGAAAGGCTGCCGGGCCGCTGGGCTCCAGGCGGCGCCGGGCGCGGCGCGGCGCACCTGAGCTTCGAGCACGTAGCGGCCCGGGCCGAGGCCCACCAGTTGCGCCTCGCCCAGGGTGCTGGGGTGGCTCCAGTCGTCGGCCAGGCCTAGCAGGCGGTAGCGGTACTGCAAGCCCGCCGCGCCGCCCGGCGCCAGGCTAATGCCTTGAAAAGCAAAGCGAATGCGGTGCTGCCCGGCCGGTAGCTTGCCCAGTGCCGTGGGGTGGCTTTCGCCATCGACCTCGACCCCGGTGATGGTTAGGGGTGGCGCGGGCGCCGGGCCGGGCCGCAGGCGCGCTAGGGTGGCTAGGTCGAGGCGCAGCGGGCCGTTGCGGGTGCCGACCCAGGCTGCGCCCGCAGCCAGGGCCAGCGTGGGCAGGGTTTCGCGGGCCAGCAGGTCGTCGGCCGCCGTGAGGGAAGTGGCTACGCGGCGGGCGTCGAGCAGGCTCAGGCCTTGGGGGTGCACCAGCAGGAGCGAGCCCGCCAGCGGCGCGGGCAGGGGCAGCAGGGCGGTAATAAGGTCGTCGGGCAGGGTGCCGCTGGCTTTGCCCAAGTGCTGCCAGTGGCCGTTGGCGGGCCGGCAATACAGCCCCTGGCCCTCGGTGCCCACCCAAATAGTGCCGGCCGCATCTTCAGCCAGGGCGCTGGCATCGAGCCCGGCCGCGGTCAGCTTGAGGTAGCGAAACTGCTGCTGGGCGGGCTCCCAAATGACTAGCCCCGTATTGTGCCCGCCCACCCACACGCGGCCGGTATGGTCGGCCAGCAGCGCCGTCACGCTATTGTGCAGCAGGCCATTGGCCGTGGTGAAGTGCTGCAAGGCGGGCCGAGGGCTAGCGGGCGACTTGTTGGGCAGCAGGTACAGGCCATCGGCCGCCGTGCCTACCCACAGGCCCGAGCTGGGCGCGTAGGCGAGGGCCGTCACGGCCGAGCCCAGGCTTTGGGTAAGACCAGGAATGGCTTGAGATGGTCGGCCGGGTACTGGCAGGGCGTGCACCCCGGCCAGTGAGGTACCCACCCAAAAGCCGCCGCCCTGGCTGGTGGGTCGAGCAAGCAAGGCCGTCACCGACTTGCCCAGCGGGGGGGGCTGGCGCCAATTGCCAACTACCACCGCTGGCCCCGCATTCCGAAACTGATAGTAGGGCGAGCCGGTGAAGGTGCCCCACATTGCTCCCTGCCAACTTCCCAAAGCTAGCGCACCATTGAGCGGCCCAGCGGGCTGGGGCCAGCGGCTGAGGTAGCGGTCGACGTGCTGCCAGAGGCCCTGGCCGGCGGTGCCGAGCCAGACGGTGCCCTCCCGGTCTTCGAGTAGGCAGGTGGGCACTACCTCGGGCGGCAGCACCAGGTGGTAGCGGCGTAGGTAGGTGCCCAAGCGGGCCGTATCGGGCGGGGTTGTGCCCAGGTAGCCGGGTGGCGGCCCGCCACGCTGGCGGGTGGGAGCGGCCCGAAAATTCTGAGTGTCAGTTAGTCGCACCGAGCGGTCACCCTGGGCGTGAGTCGCCCATAAGGCACCGGTGGCGGGGTCTTGCCAAAGGCCGGTAACGAAGTTGTCGGCTAGTCCATCACGGGTAGTCAGGGTCACAAAGCGGCTGCCGTCGTAGTGTACCAGGCCCTCGGCCGTGCCCAGCCAGAGGTAGCCTTGGCGGTCTTGCAGCAGGCAGTAGATGAAGGGCTGGGCCAGCCCCTCGGCCGGCCCAAACTGCCGCACAAAAGCCTGCGGCCCGGGGGCGGCCTGCCCCAGCCGCAGCAAGAGTAGTAGTTCTAGTACTAAGAGCCAACCCCAGCGGCGTGGCCTGGAAAAAAGACGAAAAAACACGTCGACAGAAACTAAAGCACCTATACCAAAGCTGGCCGGACTCGCAAGTTAGCGGCTGCCCCTGGTGGGCCTACCCAAATTTGGCCGACTAGGCCCCGTGCCTCGCTGAAGGCCCCTGCTTTGCCGATAAGTGTTCCCTGTGGCATTGGCTATGGCTACTCAGGAGCGCGGCGCCGACGCCCGGAATGGCCCACCGCCAGCTACTAGCACCGCGAGTGCGGGCAGGTGGCTGGTTAAACTTTTTGGTGACTTACTGAATTATAGCAGCCAGCACGCGCCGGGCCGTAATTTTGTACGTGCGGGCGCCAAGGCTACGCACTTTATTATTTGATTTAGCAATGGCTGTTTACCCTGAATACATGGTAGCCCCCATCCGCCAGGACCTGGTGGAGGCTGGCTTCGAGCAACTTATGTCGCCGCAGGAAGTGGATGCGGCCCTAGCCGATACCGAAGGCACCGTGCTGGTAGCCGTGAACTCGGTGTGCGGCTGCGCCGCTGGCAAGGCCCGCCCGGCCCTCAAGCTGGCCCTGGCTAGCTCCGACAAGAAGCCCGGCAAGCTCGTAACCGTTTTTGCCGGCATGGAAACCGATGCCGTGGCCAAAATGCGCGAGCACATGCTGCCCTATCCTCCTTCGTCGCCCTGCATCGGCCTTTTCAAGGATGGCGAGCTGGTGCACATGATTGAGCGCTACCACATCGAAGGCTCGGACCTCATGCGCATCGTGAATAACCTGCAAGGCGCCTTCGAAGAATACTGCTAGCCTAGACCGCAGATTTAACGGATTGCACGGATACGCCCGCGCCGCGGGCTGACTGCTGACTGCCAGTACCAAAAAAGGCCACCCGTTTGGGTGGCCTTTTTTGATTCTCGTTTCGCAGTGTTAGTAAGTAAGCTTTAATAAGCCAACGCTGCAAAGGCAGTCAGCTCGCGGCACGGGCGTATCCGTGCAATCCGTCTCATCCGCGGTCTAGTTGGCTACTTCACTTAGAAACTTGATGCGGATGAGACGGACTTCCTCCTCGGTGAAGTCGTCGGGGCCTAGCTCGTTCATGGCTACGGCGATGTTGTCGCTCTGGGCCGTCATAAAGTAGTCGTAAATCTCGTCCTGCTTGTCCTCATCCACCGCGTCCTGAATGTAATAATCGAGGTTAAGGCGGGTGCCCGAGTAGCAAATGTGCTCGATTTCCTCCACCAGGTCGGCCATCGAAATGCCTTGGCTGCGGGCAATGCCGGCCAGGTCCATCTTCTTGTCAATCTGCTGGATAATGTAGATTTTCAGTTTCGAGCGGTTCACCGTCGACTTGATAATTACGTCGGCGGCCGTCGTGATATCGTTGTCCTCCACGTGCTTCTTGATGGCCGCCACGAAGGGCGCGCCAAACTTCTGCGCCTTGCCCTGGCCCACGCCCGAAATGTGCGTCAGCTCGTGCAGGCTCTGCGGGTAGGTGGTGGCCATTTCCTTCAGGCTAGGGTCCTGAAAGAGCACGTAGGGCGGTAGGTTTTTCTGCTTGGCTACTTGCTTGCGCAGCTCCTTGAGTTGCACAAACAGCGCCTCGTCGTGGCCGGCGGCCTGCTGGTTTTTCTCGCCGTCCTCTTCCTCCTGCTTCTCCGCCTCGAAATCGTGGTCTTTGGTAAGCGTGAAGGCGTGCGGATTTTCAATGAAATCGATACCCTTCTGCGTGATGTGCACCATGCCGATGGAGTCGATGTCCTTCTCCAGCAGGCCATTGAGAAGGCACTGGCGCAACACCGACAGCCAGAGCTGCATGTCGCCGCTCAGCGTCTTGCCCTGGCCATACACGGGCAGGCCGGTGTGGCCGTAGCTCTCGATGTGTGGGTTGCTGAGGCCCAGCAGTACCTGCGCCACGTGGTCGAGGCCGAAGCGCGCCTCGGTTTGCACCACCGCGCGCAGGGCTAGCCCCACGTGCTCGCGGCCCTCAAACTTCTCTTTGGGGTGGCGGCAGTTGTCGCAAAAGCCGCAGTCTTTGTCGAGGTGCTCGCCGAAGTAGTGCAGCAACTGCCGGCGGCGGCACACGGCGCTTTCCGAGTAGTTGGTCATTTCCAGCAAGAGCTGCCGGGCGTTGTCGCGCTCGGTCACGGGCTTGTCCTTGCTGAATTTTTCGAGCTTCAGAATATCATCGTAGCTGTAGAACATCAGGCAGTTGCCCTCCAGACCGTCGCGGCCACCGCGGCCGGTTTCCTGGTAGTAGCCCTCGATGCTCTTGGGCGCGTCGAAGTGAATAACGAAGCGCACGTCGGGCTTGTCGATGCCCATGCCAAAGGCGATGGTGGCCACAATCACGTCGCAATCCTCGTTGAGAAATGCGTCCTGATTATGCATCCGGGTGTGCGGGTCGAGGCCGGCGTGGTAAGGCAGGGCGCGCACGTCGTTCACGCGCAGCAGTTCGGCCACTTCCTCTACCTTCTTGCGGCTCAGGCAGTAAATGATGCCCGCCTTGCCCTTGTGCGACTGCACGTACTGAATCAGTTGCTTTTTGGTGTTGCGCTTGGCGCGCACCTCGTAGTAGAGGTTGGTACGGTTGAAGGAGGTCTTAAAAACGCTCGCATCGTCCATGTGCAGATTTTTCTGGATGTCGAGCTGCACCTTGGGCGTGGCCGTAGCGGTGAGGGCGATGAGCGGAATCTTGCCACCCAGGTTGTCGATGATGCCGCGAATCTTACGGTATTCGGGCCGGAAATCGTGGCCCCATTCCGAGATGCAGTGGGCCTCGTCGATGGCGACAAACGAGATGCTGGCTTTTTGAAGAAAAGCAATAGTATCATCCTTGCTCAGGCTCTCGGGCGCCACGTATAAAAGCCGTACCTCGCCCGAAATCACGTCTTTCTTGACGCGGTTCATCTCCGTCTTGGTCAGCGTCGAATTGTACACTTGCGCGTTCACGCCGAAGGCCGACAGCTGGTCGACCTGGTTTTTCATGAGCGCGATGAGCGGCGAAATAACGATAGCCGTGCCCGGCAGCACCAGCGCCGGCAGCTGGTAGCACAGGCTTTTGCCCGCGCCGGTGGGCATGATAACAAACGTGTTATTACCCGCTAGTATATTCTGAATAACAGCCTCTTGGGTGCCCCTAAACTGGCCAAACCCGAAAACTTCCTTGAGCTTGGTTTTTAATTCGGCATTCGCGACAACTGGTTCTTCAACGGCGGTCAGTGACATAAACTAGCAAGTAAGGCGAAGCGTAGCAGATAAGGTTCTTAGCGAAGATAAGCAGGAAGGGAACTTTTTTATGAAAAACTTTGCGGCCTGCATAACATTTTGGCAATGCGGCGGGCGCTGGGTGGGGCAAGTGGCAGCCGGCCTTTTTGGCCACCGGCTAGCCACCGCTTACCCTACATTTCTGCGGCGTAGTTTTGGCCGTGCAACCAACTCCTGCTTTTCCCCCCAGCGGCGCGGTCGATGTGCTGGCCGTGGCCCGCCAGGTGCTGCTCACCGAAGCCGACGCCCTGCGCGACGTGGCCGAGGCCGTGGGCGCCACCCCCGATTTTGCCCGCTGCGTGGCCGCCCTGCTAGCCCTGCGCGGCCGGGTGGTGGTGACGGGCGTGGGCAAAAGCGCCCACATTGCCGGCAAACTGGTGGCCACGCTCAATGGTACCGGCACGCCCGCACTATTTATGCACGCCGCCGATGCCATCCACGGCGACTTGGGCATGATTCAGGCCGACGACTTCGTCATTGCCATCAGTAAGAGCGGCGACACGGCCGAAGTAAAAGTTTTGGTGCCGTTGCTGCGCCGCCGGGGTGTGCCGCTGGCCGCGCTGGTGAGCAACGCCGACTCGTACCTGGCCCAGCAGGCCGACTACGTGCTGCACGCCCCCGTGCGCCGCGAGGCCTGCCCCCACGACCTGGCGCCCACCACCAGCACCACGGCCGCCCTGGCCCTCGGCGATGCCCTAGCCGTGTGCCTGCTCGAAAGCCGGCAGTTTTCGGCCCAGGACTTTGCCCGCCTGCACCCGGGCGGCACGCTCGGCAAAAAGCTCTACCTGACCGTGGGCGACCTCAGCCGCCAAAACCAGCGCCCGCAGGTGGGGCTAGCCGCGCCGCTGCGCGAGGTGCTGCTCGAAATATCGGGCAAGCGCCTGGGCGCCACCGCCGTGCTCGACGCCGCCGGGGGGCTAGCCGGCATCATCACCGATGGCGACTTGCGCCGCATGCTGGCCCGCGGCCACCTCAGCGAGCTCGACGCCCTCACGGCGCGCGATATTCTCACGCCCGGGCCAGCCACCATCGACATTGGCGAGTTTGCGGCCGAGGCGCTGGCCCGGATGCAGGCCCGCAATATTACCCAGCTTATTGTGACGGAGGCGGGGCAATTTGCCGGCTTCATTCACCTGCACGACTTGCTGCGCGAAGGCTTGGTGTGAGGGGCTAGCCCGCCGGTGCAGTCGAACTAGGGCGGTTATCATTTGTTGGAGTCGGGCGCAGAGGCTCCAAGGCTAAGCAGGTCAGGGCCTATCTTCGTCCCGACTCACTTTCCGCGCACTTTCTATGGAACATACCTATCTCGTCGTGATGGCGGGCGGCATCGGCAGCCGCTTCTGGCCTTTCAGCCGCACGCAGCACCCCAAGCAGTTTCACGATGTACTAGGCGTGGGCCGCTCCATGCTGCAGCTCACGGTCGACCGCTTCCGCGGCATTTGCCCGCCCGAAAACGTGTTTGTCGTTACCAACCGCGACTACATCGAGCTCGTGCACGAGCACCTGCCCGAGCTGCCGATGAGCCAGATTCTGGGCGAGCCCATTGGGCGCAACACGGCGCCCTGCATTGCCTACGCCAGCTACTGCATTGCGCAGCGCGACCCCGAGGCCACGCTCATTGTAACGCCCGCCGACCACGCGGTACTGCGCGAGGAGGAGTTTCGCCGCCTCATCCGCGAGGCCGTGACCTCGGCCCGGCAGCACGACGTGCTCATCACGCTCGGCATTCCGCCCTCGCGCCCCGACACCGGCTACGGCTACATTCAGTACATGGATGAGCCCGCCCACCGCCTGCCCGATTCGGCCCTTTATAAAGTAAAAACCTTCACCGAAAAGCCCAATGGCGACCTGGCGCGCATGTTTGTCGAGAGCGGTGACTTCCTCTGGAATGCGGGCCTGTTCATCTGGCGGGCCAGCGTTATTATCGAGGCTTTTCACCAGTGCCTGAGCGACATTGCCGAGGTTTTTGAGGAAGGCAAGCACCTGCTGGGCACCCCGCAGGAAGAAGAATTCATCACCGAAGCCTACTCGCGCTGCCGCAATATCAGCATCGACTTTGGCGTGATGGAGAAGGCCGATAACGTGTACGTGCTGCCCGCCGACATCGGCTGGAGCGACCTCGGCACCTGGGACTCCTTGCACCAAGTGAGCCCGCGCGATGCCCAGGGCAACGTGGTCGATGGCGAAGTGCTGCTCTACGACACCCGCGAGTGCCTCATCAAAACGCCTCACGAGCGCCTCGTGGTGGTGCAGGGACTCGACGGCTACATCGTGGCCGAGCACGACAACGTGCTGCTCATTTGCCAGCGCTCGGAAGAGCAGCGTGTGAAGGAGTTTGTGGCCGACGTGAAGGCGAAAAAAGGCGTCGGGTATAACTAATGAAAACGCCGAAGCTAGTGGCCACCGCCGCCCTATTTCTAGCGGCCGGGCATAGCCTGTTTGGCCAGGGTAAGCCCATGCCCAATGGGTTGCGCCGGCCGGGCGAAACCACCGTGTTTTCGTTTCGGACGAGCCGCGGCAAAGTGGCTTCGCTCTGTGAGGGACCAAAAGCTGCCTACCTAGTGTACCGCTTCGGTACCGCCAGCAAGGTTGAGTTGCAGTACCCCGCCGTGCTTGATACCAGCAGTTGGCGAAAGTTTACCTATCACAAGCATTACTATGACGGCACAAATAATGCAAGCGAAGATGTTAACCAGCTGTCATTTACAATTGGTACTGTTGAATATATGTTGTTTGATAATAGGTATGGTTTTTTGGACGAGTATAAACAAAATGACCACCACCGGAAAATAGGTATTGACGTTTCAATGAAAGGCGTACGTATCTCTGGCAGCGAAGACTCTGCCAATGGCAATTTGTACCTGACTGACGACCAGCGCGCCCGAGTAAAGTTGAGCGAGCAGCCCTAGACCCGCCGTAAAGCAAGAAGCCTCCGCTAGTAGTCAGCACTGACTGCTAGCGGAGGCTTCTTGCTTTACGGCGCTCCTTAAGCTTACTGGCCCCGGCCTTTCGCCACTTCAAAGAGCATGATGCCGGCGGCCACGCCCACGTTGAGGCTCTGAATCTGGCCGCTCATGGGGATGCGCAGGCGCTGGTCGCAGAGGCGCAGCAGGTCGGGCGAAATACCGTCTTCCTCCGAGCCCATGAGCACGGCGATGGGGCCAGTGAGGCTAGCGGGCGCCGTATGGCCGAGGTCGGCGTCGGCCTTTTCGGTGCAGGCGATGACGGTGAGGCCACTTTCTTTGAGAAAGGTGATGGTCTGACGCAGGTCAGCCTCGCGGCACACGGGCAGGATGTTGAGGGCGCCGGCCGAGGTTTTCACGGCGTCGCCGTTGATTTGGGCCGCGCCGTGGGCGGGTACTACCAGGGCCTGCACGCCCAGGCACTCGGCGGTGCGGGCAATGGCGCCGAAGTTGCGCACGTCCGTCACGCGGTCGAGCACCAAGATGAAGGGCACCTTGCCATCCTCAAACAAGCCGGCCAGCAGCGTGTCGAGCGGGGCAAAGTCAATGGGCGACACGAAGGCCACCGCGCCCTGGTGGTTTTTGCGCGTCAGACTTTCCAGTTTCTCCAGCGGCACCAGTGATACAGGCACGTTAGCCTCGCGGGCCAGGGCCGAAATATCCTGGGTCAGCGAGTTCTTCGTGCCGCGCAGCAGGAAAATCTTGTCAAGGGTGCGGCCCGCGTTCAGCGCCTCCATAATGGGGCGCAGGCCAAACAGCATGTCGATGCTGCGGTCGGCGGCGGGGCGGGTGTTGTGCTCGCGGTAGGGTGCATTGCGCTCGCCGCCACCGGTGGGCCGGTTGGGCGTCACCTGCCGGCCGCGCTCGTCGTAAAACGGGCGCTGCGGGCGCGGACGGCTAGCCCCGTCGTTGCCGGCAGGGCGGCGCTCGTCGCGGCCTTCGCCCCCGGCGGGGCGGCCGGCGCGGCGCTCGTTGTTGTCGGCGCCCTCGCGGAAGCGGCGGGGCACGTAATCATCGCTAAAGCCGTCGTTTAGCGGGCGGTCGTCGTTGTTCTCCATTTTTCTACGGCGGCATACCAGAGCAGTTCGTACTCGGGCCGGCGCACCAGTTCGTAGTTATCAGGTGCTAAGGTACTAGGGCGGGGCCGGAAGGTGAAGGCCACGGCCTCGCCCTGGCGGCCGGCCTGGTCGTAGTGCCAGCGCTCGGTGCCATCGGCCAGGCGGCGCACGCTCTGGGGTGGGCCCAGCACCACGTAGAGCAGGCCGCGGTCGGTGAGCCAGCCGGCTTTGTGGCCGGTAAATACTTCATTGGCCGTGCTCACGCGCTGGTAGTAGCGCCGAATCATTTCGCGGCCGCGCACTTGGTCGCCGCCCGCCGCATCGAGCCAAAAGCGGTCGATGGCGCGCTTGGGCTCGAGCGCTTTTAGCAGCGCCTGACGCTCGGCAGTGGTGGTGAGGTAGCGCAGCGGCTCAATGATTTCGGGCGCAGTGGCCTGGCCCGGAAAGCTGGCCGGTACCACCAGCAGCGGCAGCGTGCGCACCGGCTCGCCGCCCGCGCCGCCCACTTTCAGGGCATACAGCCCTTGCTCGCGCAGGCGCAGCAGCGTGCCGCTGGCCACTGGCGCGGCCGCCGAGTCGAGTACCCCGAGCGTGCGCGGGGCGGCCGGCTGGGTGCGCGGGTCAGCAAAGGGCGGCAGGGCCGGCGTGCCCGTGGGGTAACGCCGCCAGCGTACCGGCTGGGCTAGCCCGTACGTGGCCACGGCCACGCCTTCGCCGGCATTCAAATACGGCCTGGCCAGCACCATGCCGGCCGAATCGAGCAGTACGAAGGGCCTGGCCAGTACCTCGGGCGTGAGGGGCAGCCAGGCCGTGGTGGCCGGGTCCTGGTCGGCGGCGGGCGGCTGGTTGGTGAGCGCAGGCTGGTCGAGGCTGATTTGCAGCACGGCGCCGGGCGCGAGCTGGCTAGCCGCCACGGCCGCCGTGAGCACCTGCACCGGTGCGGCGGGGTCGGAGCCGGGGTAGGGCCTAGCCGCGCGCACTACCTGCCACAGCGGTTGCTTGGCCTCGAAAGCTGCCCAGCCGGTGAGGCGCAGCTGCACCGGCGCGGAACCCGGCGCAAGGGCCGCGTGGTTGATAAAGATGCGAAGGCTATCGCCCTCGCGGCGCGTAGCGGGCAGCAGGCGGTCGGGCACCGGGCGGTAGAGGCCGGCAAAATCGGGCGTGGGCAACAAGGCCGGGCTAGCCGCGAGGCTGCCGAAACCTAGTAGCCCCAGCATCAGCCAGAACTTAGCTCCCGGCGCGTCGTAAATTGCCGTTCTTTTCGAGTAACTCATGGGCTTTACGCTTTCGCTGCTGCTGTTTTTTGTGCTTGTACGGTTTGTGCTGCCCCGGGTACTGCGGGTGGTGCTAGGGGGCTTTGTGCGGCAGCAGGTGCACAAGGCGCAGCAGGGTGGTTTCTACGCGCCGCCGGGCGCGCAGGCCGGCTATCAGCAGGCGCCACCACAGGCTGAGCCCGCCGCCCAGCCCGGCCAGGTGCGTGTGGAGTACGTGCCGCCGACCACTACCCCAGCGGGCGACCGGCGGCACGAATTTCGGGGCGGCGAGTATGTAGAATATGAAGAGGTGAAGTGAGGTGAGCGCCACTGTGGGCGTCTCATCCCCCAATCCCATCTCCGAAAAGGAGAGGGGGTGCCTGACGACTTTTTACTAAAGTTCGAGCAGCTTATTTAGCAAGCCATGCATTCTTTTTCGCCCTTGGCTTTGGAATGCCTGAATAAGGCTGGCTGGCATGATGGGCGTAAAATGCCGTTGGTGCAATACCTAAAATACCGCGCTTGCCTGCCCAATGAGGGGTACCCCTGGTTTCCGGCCGTGGCGGATTTTCTAGAGGAATTTGGCGGTTTGGCGATAGGATTCAGCAGAAGGGAGTATATCGAAACGATGAAGCCAGATGCCTGCAACGCTAGCGATAGCTTCGACAATTGGTGGATAATGCAGAACTATACGCAACGTATCGGCCAGGTAAAAATTTGCCCAATAGGTACTGTCTATGGCGACCATCTTCTGTTATTTATAGATGACGCCGGTAACGTTTATGGCGGCTTCGATGACTTCCTGTGCTTCATTGGCAGCAACGGTGTCGATGCGATTGAAGCACTTTGCTCGAACCGGCCAACCCCAGAAATACCTGAAATCTAGGTGGCAGTAGATGGGGCTAAAATCCGAGGCCAATTCTGACGCCTGTACCTACGCGCTGCCCGCTTTGCAGCCCAGTGTAGAAATCGACGCGCACGAGCTTGAAAATGTGCTCGATGCCCGCGCCCAGCTCCAGGTAGTGGCCGATTTGGGCGGTGTGCAGGTAGTTGAGTGACACGACTTCCTGCCACTTCAGCGAGCGTAATAGCGGCAGACGATTGAAAATAAAGCCGTTGAAGTGGTGGTTGAAGTGGCCCTCGAAAAAGCTGGCGCGGGTGCTGTACTGGTAGTAGTCGAGCAGCTGAAACTCGCCGAAGTCGGCCGCCAGCAGCGTCCGGTTGCCCGAAAAGTGGCGGTAGTCGGCAAAAGTCAGCCCCTCCTGCTTGCCCACGAAGCCGCCCACCGTGGCCTGCACCGTGGAGGTGCCCAGCAGCCCAAACTGCTTGGTGTGGCGCACCGAAGCTTGCAGCAGCAGGTAGCGCACATCGGTGCCCAGCAGGTGCGGCACGGCTAGCCGCGCCTGCGCCCCAAAAGTCGGCCACTTCGAGCCGAGGTTAAACTTCATATCGGGCCGCGTGATGTAGCGCTGGCCGGGCTTGTAGCTCAGGCTGAGGCCTAGCACGGCAGCATCGCTGCGGCCGAAGCTGGTACCGCCGGGTGCCTCGTCGGCCACGGGCTGGTTGGGGGTGAAGGCGCGGCCCGGCACATCGTGCCAGAGGTAGCTGGCGGTGTTTTCGAGCTCCACGCGGCGGAAATAGCTGGCCGCGCCGCGCACCGTGAGGCCGTTGAGCGGCTCCCAGAAGTAGCTGATTTCGGCGCCCTCACGGCGATACAGCTTGGCATAGTTCTGGTTGGCCAGCAGCGAATAAGCCGAGTTAATGAAGGGCGTGAGCTGCGAGTTGCGGTCGAAGTTCTCGATGGTGCGGCCCACCACCAGGCCCACCTGGCGCAGCTTCTGCGGGTCGCGCTGCCAGTTCAGCTCCAGGCTGGGCTGCAGCTGCCGGTTGCTGAAGCCGTAGCGCAGCGTGGGCGTGAGGCTCAGCGAGCGGCGGTCGTCGGTGCGCTGGCGGTAAGTAGCCTGGGCGTTCAGCACGTAGCCCTCTACCGTGTTGTATTGCAGCTCATTGAAGATGGGCGCAATAGTAAAGCTGCGCTTGGCAAACGTGTTATTGTAGGTGTAGCCGGTGAGCAGCAGCTTGCCCACGCTCAGCTGGTTGCGCTTGCGGTCGAGCGAGTCTTGGTAAGGGCGCGACTTGCGCACTACTTCGCTGCTGTCTTTCTTGTGATAATCCAGCTTTTCTTCCTCCGTGAGGGGCACCGGGCGCAGCTCGCTCCAGTAGGTGGTGTCGCGCTCGTTCACGCCTTTTTCGACCAGCTGCACCTCGCCTTTTTTCATCTGCGAGATGGGGTCGTTGCGCAGCGAGTCGCGCTGGGCCTGCTTTACCTGGCGGCGCACCTGCTTGCTGAGCCCGGCCAGGTTGGGTTTTTCGCGCTTGATTTGGCGGGTCAGCTCCTTCGTCGAGACGGGGGCGATGACGGGTGGCCCGGCGGGCGCGGCGCCCGCCCCCGGCGCGCTAGCCTTCGCCTCGGGCGGGGCCGGGTAGGTGGGCACTACGCGGTTGTAGTTGGAAAAAACGGCCGTGACGAAGCCCGTGCCCTTGAAGCCGAAGGCCGAAAACCCCACCGCTAGCTTCTGCGATTGAATAACCCAGGCGTGGGGGGCGCCCGGTGCGGGCGCAAACAGCTGCTCGATGTGCAGGTCGTCGACGTAGTCAAGCTGGGCGTCCTTAGTGAGGTGCAAATCGACGGAGTGCAGCCGCCACGAGCCATCGACCACGTAGATGAAGCCCGAGAAAACGGGGTCGGCACGGCGGCGCGGCGTGACGCGAATTTTGTGCACCAGCTCGCCATTCTGCTGGCTGCTGCCCACCAGCTCGTATTGGTAAAATGAAAACGCGTTGCCGGCAATCGGCGACACGAAGCCACGCTCCGAGAAGCCCGATTTTACCAGATTATTGTAGAAGCTGAGGCCGCGCCCCGCGCTGGCCCGGTTGAAGCTGATGCCGTGCGAGTCGCCGCTCACGCGCGAGGACAACATGCGCTCCTTCACCACATCGGGTTGGGTAAAGGCGATTTCGGACAGGCTTTCGGAGAGGTAAAAAATGCCCGGCTTGATGTCAGGCCCGATTTTGACGAGGCCAAAAATCTTGCTGGGCGTTTCGCTCAGGCGGCCCAGGCTTTTGATGTAGATGCGGGCGCGGAAGGCGGCCACCTCGCGCTGGTGGTAGGCGCGCCACTGCTGCGCGTGCTGAATGATGGCGTAGGCGGGGTCGCGGTCGGAGCCGCGCACCGTGACCTCGGCTAGGCTAAACGACTCGGGCGCCAGGGCCACGTTGAAAACCAAGGTAGAGTCGCCAGCCGGCACGCGCACGGCTTCGGTGCGGGGGCGGTAGCCTACGTATTGAAAAACAAGCTGGTAGGTGCCCGCATCGAGCCGCAGCTGGTACTGGCCCTGCTCGTTGGAGCCGGTGCTGGTAGCCGCGCCGCGCACCGCCACGTTGGCAAAGGGCAGCCCCGCGCCGTCGGGCCCACTGACTTTGCCCTTGATGATGCCGGCGCGGGCCGAAAAGGCAGCCAGCAAGCAGCTGATAACGACGTAATAGAACGACGCACGAATAGTAATCGGCATAACGAAACGCACCTCCAAAGTAGGCAGCAAGATAGGCCGGCCGCTAGCTAGATGCCGCGCCAGGGCCAAAAGGTTGGCTGGCTAGGGTGGCGCTAGGCCTTCTTTGCCTGCCGGCTAGTGTACCAGGCATTCAGTAGCACACCCAGCAGCACCAGCGCAATGCCGGGGTAGACGGTGGGCTTGATTTTATCGCCGAACGCAAAGTAGCCCAGCGCAGTAGCGTAGATGAGCCCCAGGTAGTCGAGCGCGGCTAGGTAGTTGGCCTCGTGCGCCTGAAAAGCCTGCGTAACGCACCACAGCGCCACGTGCGTGAGCAGGCCGGCCAGCGCCAGCCACGCCCACTCGGTACCGTGCGGCAATTTAAAATCAAATAGCAGCCAAACCGCCGCGATGACCAGCGGCACCAGGTTGAAATAAAACACGGGCACGAGCGGCGCGATTTTGTCGCCCACGCGGCGCAAGAACACGCTGCTCAGGCCCGACGATACCGCCGCCCCCACGCCCAACAGCACCCCCGCCGAGAGCAGCCCTTCGGTACCCTTGGCCAGCGCCACGCCCGCCACGGCTAGGGCATAAAAAAGCCATTGCCAGGGCTTTAACGGCTCGCCCACCAGCCAAATGGCGGCCACTGCCGTTACCACCGGGGCCAGGTAGGTGAGCGTAACGGCCCCGCCCAGGGGTAGCACCTTCAGGGCCAGAAAGCCGCCGATGATGGAGCCTGCCCCGAAGACGCCTCTGGCCCACAGGTTGCCCCTGGCCGCGGGCGGGCCCCACACCGGCACGCCCGTGCGCCGCAGCTGCCACACCGTGAGGCTGAGTGAGATAAGGCAGCGGGCAAAAATGATTTCGGCAGTGGGCAGGTCGGCGAGCTCCTTCACGGCCACGTTGACGAGAGCCAGCAACGCCGTGGAGGCCAGCATATAGAGAATTCCGGGCGAAAAGCGCATAGGGGGCAGTAACTGGGGCGCCCAAAGCGGCGGCACGTTTGGGCGCGGCCCGGGGTTGAGGAAAGCGGGCGGCCCGCCTGTACAACGGGCTAGCCCCCGCTTCGTTCCCGTACTTTGCGGCCGTTGCGCCCTTGCTCTATGTTTAAGAACCGCGGATTTGACTGATTTAACGGATTGCGCAGAACCGGCTGCGGTGCCCTTGCCTTATGTTTAAGAACCCCGACAAACCCTCCAAAACCTACACGCCCGGCGAGGCCCTGCCCAAAATTGCGGCCTACTGTGCCTACCAGGAGCGTACCCAGCGCGAGGTCGAAGAAAAGCTCAAAAGCTACGGCCTCGATGAGGATGACGCGGGTGAAATCATCATCCGGCTGAGCCGCGAAAAGCTGCTCGATGAGGAGCGTTACGCCCAGTCGTATGCCCGCGGCAAGCACCGCACCAATGGCTGGGGTCGCCGCCGCATCAAGCTCGAAATGAAGGCGAAAGGCCTGAGCGAGTATTGCATCAAGAGTGGCCTCAAGGAGCTGGACGGCGACGAGTACTACGCCAAGCTGAAGCAGTTACTGGGCCAGCGCGACGCCCGCGAAAAGGAAACCCACCCCATGAAGCGCAAGATGAAGCTCATGGCTTACCTCAATCAAAAAGGCTACGAGTCGGACCTCATTCAGGAGGCGCTGGCCGAGCTGGCCGAGGAGTAGCGTGGGCGACTGGCTAGCCCCGGTCGCAACCTATGCGTGTCAAATACGTTAGCACTAATAACACTAGCAAAATTGACTCATTATGAAAATCGCAGTTGAAAAAGGCGAAGCTAAAGGCTTCCTGCCCGATGGCCGCCACACCGTCACCATCACTAGCATCGAAGAAGGCACGAGCGAGCACCAGAACGTGCCGTTTTTTGCCGCGCACATGGAAAGCGAAGATGGTTTCGTGACCCAGCGCTTCTACAATTCGCCGGCCGGCCACCCCATTATTTTGTCGCTATATTCGGCCGTGGGCATCAAGCCCCAGGAGGGCAAAGACCTCGATACCAAGCAGCTCGTAGGTAAGCACCTGTCGGTAGAAGTGAGCGACCACAGCTACACCGACCCGGCCAGCGGCAACGAGCGCAGCATTCGGCAGGCTACCGGCTTCCGGGCCGCGTAGCTGGGGGCTAGCCAGTTGTAGGATAGGCTAGCAAAAAACGGTTGTCATGCTGAACGAAGTGAAGCATCTTGCTCGCACCGCTAGGGTTACTAACTCCAACGGTGCGAATAAGATGCTTCACTTCGTTCAGCATGACAACCGTTTTTATGTAAGTCAAAGAAGGTAATTTATAGCTTGCGCGCCGGGCCGGGCGCTACCAATCGCTGGCCTACCACCACGCGGCGCCCGGTGAGGGTGTGCAGCATAGGCACCAGTATTTGCTGAGCATTGCGCTGGGTTTCGGCTAATATGCCGCTTTGCAGGGCCGACTTGCGCACCTGCGCCTCGGCGTAGCGGTAGGCCTCATCGACGAGGCTGGCATCCTGAAAAAAGCCGTTTTCGGTGCTGAATACGCGGCTTTCGTTGTGATTCACCTGGAAGGCGCACAGCTCGGGGTCGGGCAGGATGATGCGCACCACCGAGTCGCCCTCAAAGGTCACATCCTGAGGGCGGATTTTGCGTAGGTCGAGGCAGCCCACGGCTTCGCCGCCCACGATGAGCGCCGCCTTGGCATCGGGCAGAAACGGGTATTTGGCGGTGCGCTTGTACTCCACCACGTCTTTGAAGCGGTAGCGTACCAGCTCGAGCTTGCCCAGCGCCTCCACCTGCGTCAGCACCGTGTTATGGGTCACCGTCACCTGCGGCTCGCGCGGGGCCAGCGGGTTGAGGCTAGCCAGGGTAGTACCGATTTTACGCCACAAAAACACGCCCAGCGCCACGAGTATCAGCAACGGAATAAGGCGACGGATGAGGCGAGGAAGCATAACTGGCGACAAGTGGCCAGCCAGTGCTAGCCCGCGGTGGAGGTTAGCCAGTAATACCCCAAACCCGACGCTGGGGTTGGCGGCAGCGTAGCTTTGGCACCCGATGCAACAGCTCTTTTCCTACGTTTTGGCCTGGGCGCGGCGCCTGTGGCCCTGGCACCCGGCGCTGCTGCTAGGCCTGTGGCTGCTGGTGCAGGCCGCTTTTTTGGTGCGCTACCAGGGCCCGCACTACGCCAACGACAGCGCCCGCTACCTCGGCTACGCCACCAACCTAGCCGAGCACGGCTACTACAAAATCGAGCCCGGCACCGCGCCCACTACCATCGCCAACAACGGGTTAAATAACTTTCAGTACGAGCACAACCAGCGCTACATCCTCTACCCGTGGTACCAGAGCGTGTGGCTGCGGCTGCACGCCGGCTGGTGGGGCATCGTGCTGGGCCAAATCGCGATTTCGGGGCTGGCGGCGCTGGCGCTCTACGGCGGGGTGCGGAGGCTAGCGGGCGGGCGGCGCGGCGCGGCGGCGCTGGCCACCGGGTTGTTTGTGGTATGGCCCGATGTGCAGCAGTTCAACTACTATCTGCTCACCGAGTCGCTATTTAGCAGCCTGTCGGTGCTTTGCTTTTGGGCGTTTGTTCGAACCCGGGCTGGCGGCTGGTCGGCGTGGGTGGTCCTAGGTTTGCTGCTAGTGCTCACGGCGCTGGTGCGGCCCAATGGCTTTGTGGTGGCGGGCGCGGTGGGGCTGGCCGGGCTAGCCACGCTGTATGTAAAAAGGCGGCGGCTGTTCTGGCTGGCGGCGGGCGCGGCCCTGCTTGCCTCGCCGCTGGCCGTGTGGTGGCTCAACCGGCAGCTGGTGAGCTTTTTTATTGTCGAAACCTACCTGCGCGGCGAACTCATGTTTGCCACGCCGGTGTGGGCCGTGCACCCGGGCGGGCCGCTGGTGCTGCCGCCCGCCGGCATCGGCCAAATGTCGCGGGTGCTCTACTTCGCCGCCCACAACCCCGGCTTTCTGGCCAAGCTGATGCTGGGCAAACTGCTCGTTTTTTTCAGCAGCATCAAGCCCTACTACTCGCTGGGCCACCGGCTGATGAGCGTGCTGGTGCTGTGGCCACTCTACTACCTGGCCGTGCGCGGCGCCCGCCGCGCGGTGGTGTGGCTACCGGCGCGGGCGTTTCTGGCGGGCGTGCCGCTGCTGCAAGCCGCCGTGGTCATGCTCACCGTCGATGATTACGACGTGCGGTTTTTGGCGCCCGTGCTGCCGTTTGTGTTCGCGCTGGCGGCGCTGGCGGTGAGTAATTGGCGTAGACTGCGTAGTGAGGCTAGCTGAGGTGATTTCGCCAGTACGCTCATTTTCCGAGCTACTGCTATTACTCGAACCCTGCCCAGGCTTGCAGGCCGCCGGTGTGCACCGCCACCACGGTGCTGCCCGGCGCAAAGTGCCCGAGCGCAATCAAATCGAGCACGCCAACTAGCAGCTTGCCGGTATAAATGGGGTCGAGCAGCACGCCATAGTCGGCCTCAAATTGGCGAATGAAGGCGCGTAGCTCGGGCGGCAGCTTGGCGTAGCCGCCAAAGTGGTAGCCGGTGTGCAGCTCAAAATCGGCGCTGGCCGCGTCGCCAGCTGCTAGCAAGGCGCGCACTTCATCGCGCAAAAAATCAGCCCCTTTCAACGCTGCCACGCCGACCACGCGGGCGAGGTAGCTCGCCTGCGCCACCCCCAGCGCCAGGCCGGCTAGGGTGCCGCCCGTGCCCGCCGCCACGGCCACGGCATCGAACTCGGTGTGTTGGCGCAGTTCGCCGATAAGCTCGGCCACACCGCGCAGGGCTAGCGCGTTGGTGCCGCCTTCGGGCAGCAGGTAGGCGGGGCCGAACTGCTGCTGAACCTCGGCCAAGAACGCTGGCTCGGCCCGGCGGCGGTAGGTGGTGCGGTCGAGGTAGTGCAGCACCATGCCATCGGCTACGCACCGGGCTAGGGTAGGGTAGAGGGGCAGGTGCGCCTCGCCCCGCACCAGGCCGGTGGTTTCAAACCCATAGAGCCGACCCGCCGCCGCCACGGCCGCCAGGTGGTTGGAGTAAGCCCCGCCGAAGGTGAGCAGCCGGGTATGGCCTTCGGCCCTAGCGGCTTGCAGGTTGTATTTGAGCTTACGGGCCTTGTTGCCGGGTAGGTCGGGGTTTAATAGGTCGTCGCGCCAGAGCAGCAGGCGCACGCCGCGGCTGGTGGCGGTGGGGTGAGGAAGGGGGACCAAAAAATCGTTTGTCATTGCGAGCGTAACGAAGTGGAGCGCGGCAAGCGCACCAGAACGAGCCGTACGAATGCCGTTCGGATGCGCTTGCCGCGCTCCACTTCATTGCGCTCGCAATGACAAAGAAAGATTATGCTTCGTCCTCGCGGCGCTGGCGGAAGCCGAATACGCCGGCCGCTACCACGGCTAGCAGCACGCCGATGCTGGACAGCAGCGATACCGTGTTGCCAACTTTGTATTCTTTGGGTTCAAACACGAACTTGATTTCGTGCGCGCCGGCGGGCACCTGCATGGCGCGCAACACCCAATCGGCGCGAAAGTGCGGCACCGGCTTGCCATCGAGGAAGGCCTGCCAGCCGTCGGCGTAGTACACCTCCGAGAACACGACCGTGCCCGGCTGGGCGGCCGAATAGCGATAGGTGAGCGCGTCGGGGGCATAGTCGGTGAGGGCGATAGTGGCCGACGAGTCGGCATACACGGCGGGCTTCACCTCGGGGAATTTCTTGGTATCGACTACGGCTACCTGCTTGGCGTTGAGGGTGCTGAGGGCGCCCATCTCGGCGTCGGGGCTAGCCACGGCCTTTAGCTCGCGCACAAACCAGGCGTTGCCCAGGGCGCCGGGGTTGCGCTGCACCTGCTCGGTTTCGCCCTGCTTTTGGGGCGGCACTATCACGTAGCGCGTGTTCAGCATGTTGAGCACGCCGGTGTTGTTCTGCGAAATCTGGCGCTCGATAAGGTCCTGGTAGCGGCGCAGCTTGGCGCCGTGGTAGCCACCAATGCTTTTGTGGAAGTACGACGTGCGCGCCTCATTAAAGGGGTTGCCGAGGTTGAGCACGCGGTAGCTCAAGTCTTTATCCTGCAAAATCTGGGCGTCGGCGGGCGTGGGCTGAAAGCTTTCGGCGATGGTGGCCGTCTGGAAGTTCTTCTCACCGAGGTAGCGCTTGTCCACCGTCCAGAGGTCGAGCAGCACCAGCGCGGCCACAGCCAGGGCCGCCACGCGGGCGTCAATTTTACCCTTCAAATAGAAGTACAGCGCCGCCAGCGTGAGGCCCACGAAGAGCAGCCCGCGCCAGATGTCGTTGTGCAGCAGGTCAGCGCGGTCGGCGCGCAGGGCGCTCATCAGCTGCGGCGTGAAGCCGCTTTGGGTCAAATTCGCATCCTGCGGCGAGGCGTAGTCGAAGCTGAGGCTAGCCACCCAGGTCAGCAGCAGAAAGCCCGCCGTGATGGCCCCGGCGTAGAGCAGTTGCCGGGTGCGCGCCAGGTTATCGGCCGAATCGACCACCACGGCCGGCGCGCCAGCGGCGGCCCGGGCGGCCTTGGCTAGGGCGGGGTGCAGCGGCTCGCTAGCCACTGGCGCGGCGCCCGTGGGCACCACGGCCGCGCGGGGCCGCAGGATGCGCGCGAGCGCCAGCGCCGCCAGCAACGGCATGGCGAGCTGGGCAATAACCAGGCCCATGCTCACGGCGCGGAAGCTGCGGTAGCCGGGCAGGTAGTCGAAAATCAGGTTGTTAATCGTCTCGAAGTTCTTGCCCCAGGCCAGGATGAACGACACCAGCGTGCCAATGAGCAGCCAGTAGCGCGTGCGCTTATCGACTACAAACAGGCCGAGCACAAACAGGAAGCACACCGTGACACCCACGTAGACAGGGCCGGCCACGTACGATTGGTCGCCCCAGTAGGTGGGCATGCTAGCCAGGTATTCTTCGGGCAGGCCGGCGGCGGCAATGTGCGAATCCTTGCCTAGCGGCATGGCGCTGCTGCCGCCGTAATAGTTGGGTACCAGTAGGGTCATCGTTTCGCCGATGCCGTAGCTGTAGGCGAAGGCGTAGTCGCGGTCCTGTTGCCGGGCGCTGGGGGCAGCCTGGCCGGGCTGGGCCGGCAGGGCCTTGAGCTCCGAAGGCGAACGGTTACTGAATTTGCTGTACTCGTAGGTGGTGTAGAGGCGGCCGAAACTCACGCCCACCGCCAGCAGCGCGCCGACCCCTAGCAGCATTACGCGGCTAAAAAAGTCGGGTAGGCGCCCGGCGCGGATGGCCGCCACCAGTTCGATAAGGCCGTAAATAACCACCAGCAGGCCCAGGTAATAAGTAATCTGCGGGTGGTTGGCGCGCACGTTCAGGGTGAGGCCCAGCGTGAAGAGGGCGGCCCCTAACCATTTGTTCTGGCGCATGGCCAGCAGCAGGCCGCCCAGCACCAGCGGCGCGTAGGCCAGCGCCCACGACTTGGTGTTGTGCCCGGCCGCTAGAATAGCTAGGTTGTAGCTCGAAAAGCCCAGCGCCACCGCGCCGGCCACCGCCACCAGGGGCCGCACGCCCAGCGCCACCAGCAGCACGTAGCCGCAGAGCAGCGCCACAAACAGGTTGCTGACCACGCCCGGCAAACCCAGGGCAATGAACTTCTGCACGTACACAAACAGGTCGCCGGAGAAGTGCACCGAAATCAGGTACGTCGGCATGCCCGAGAACATAGAGTTGGTCCACAGCGGCTCGTGGCCGTGCTCGGCGGCCCACTGCTGTGTTTCGCGGGCGCCGCCCTGAAACTGAGTGATATCGTGCTGCGCCAGCGTCTGGTGCTCAAACACGATGGGCGCGAAGTAGGCCACGGCCAGCACCACAAAAAACAACACGGCCAGCACGTGCGGCCAGGCCCGCTGCCACAAGGGCGCGGGCGCAGGAGAATAAGAAGCGGAAACGGCCATCGGGCGCTTAACTACGGGGTAGGCAAATGAAGCCCGAAGGTAGCGCCGGGGCGGGGGATGTACCGGAGTCGCACCTGAAGCTGAGCACCGAGCGAGCCGAGCGTCTGACGAGGCTAGCCTGCTCGCCAAACGGTCCTATTCAGCGGGTTAATACCGCGCAAGGTGCCGTTGGTGTACAGTTTTTGGGGCGCGAAAACCGGGCCGGTAGGTTTGCTTCAGCTAAGGGCCGATAGCCCTGGCCCGCGCCTTTCGCTGCTCCTTATGGCTATCAGTGCCGTCACTCTGCTTGTTGCCTGGTCGCTATGCTGGCTGGCGCTACTGCCCGCTTGCCGGTGGGCGCCGGCCCGGCCGCTGCCCCCGGCGACGCAAACCGGGGCGGGCACGTTTGGCTGCTTTCTCAATGGGGAAGCCTGGGTACCGGCCGGCAACAACGGCCGGCCCAACTACCAGGTAACCTACGACCCCGGCTACCGGGGCGGCTCGCTGCAAATCAAGGTATACCGCTACGTGGGGCCCCGCCGCCAGGTGCTGCAAGCCCTGGCCCTGGGGGCGGTTGCCGTGGCAGCGCCGGGCCGCTACGCCCTGGCCCTGGCCGGCCCCAACGGGGCGGCCTACACCGACTACGGCCGGCCGGCGGCCTGCCGCCACTACGGCGAGGGGGCGCTCTCGGGGCGCACCGGCACGCTGGTCGTCAGCCGGCTCGACCTGGCAGGGGGCGTGGTCGCTGGCACGTTTGCTTTTCAATTGGCGCAGCCGGGCTGCGATACCATCACCGTCACGCAAGGGCGCTTCGACGCCAAGCTCTAGCTTATTCTCCTTTTCCCAAGCAACCCCATGAAACTACCTGCTACCTTAAAAAAGGCCGCCCTGCTGCTGCTCGCCACCCTCGGCATGCGCGTGGCCCAGGCCCAAACCGCGCCCGACGCCACCCGGCAGTACCTGGATAACCTCGTGGCCCCGCTCGACAAAAGCCAGGTGCCCACCGGCTTTCTGGTAGAGTATGGGGTGCCGCTGGTGCCCTTGGACGTGTTCAACGGCACGCTCACGGATTCGAGCCGGACCAACCCCGATGGCTTCCGCTTTATTTATGCCACTGCCTACTCGGCCTGGCTGGGCAGCGGCGCCAATCCCTTGCCCTCGCCCCTCGACCTGAACGCCAGCATCAGTGCGGCGGTGGCCGCCAACCCGAGCGCCATCCCGGTGATGGTGCAGCACATTGACTACGCCACCGTGCGCGACGATGCCTTCAGCAGCAACTTGCTGAGCTACCAGAACAACCAGCTGTTTGACGTAGCCGGGCGCTTCCAAAGCCCTTACCGCACCAATACGCTGTTTGCCGCCGCCCCGGCTACGGCCACCGCCCCAACCGGCGACGTGACGCTCATCTTCCCCACCTCGCTCGATATCGAGCGGGGCGTGGGCACGCCCATGGTGCTCAACGTAGACTTTGGCGACGGGCGCGGCTATGTGAACACGCCCTGGAACCAGCCCGTGGCGGCGCACTACGCCTCGGCCGGTACCTGGCGCGTGAAGGTGATGGTGACCTACACTGCCGCCACCCGCCTGACCCCGCGCACCAGCAAAGGCGGCTTAATTGTCTATTATCCGCCAACCGAGGGCCTTAGCTACGAAAGCCAGTTTGACCTGCAGGTGGCTAGCCCCGGCACGCAGACAGCTTCGCGCACGGCTCGCCTCAGCGCCAGCCGGCCCGGCACCGCCGACGACCTCGAAGTGCCCATCGCGGCGCAGTCGGGCGTGCACTCGGGTGCCCTGATGACCATTCACTACGCCACCGGCCACACGCAGCTGCTCAACCCCTTTATTGTGGTGGAGGGCTATGATAAGAACCATATTGCGCCGGCGGTGCAGGAGCAGAACTACGACCTCGCGGCTTTCCTGACGGATATTGAGACGCAGGGCGGCTTCCGGTTTCGCGATGCGCTGGAGCGCGGCGGCATGGGTACCGGCACCGGCGACCCCTACGATATCGTGTTCATCGACTTCAACAACGGTACCGACGACATTTTGCGCAATGCGGTGGTGTTTGAGCAGGTGCTCAACGAAGTGCAGCAGCGCAAAGTCGGCAATGCCGCCAACGTGGTAATGGGTATGTCGATGGGCGGCCTAATAGCCCGTTACAAGCTAGCCGACATGCGCAAAAACGGCCGCGATTCGCACACCCGCCTGCTTATTCTGCAAGACAGCCCGCAGCGCGGGGCCAACGTGCCGCTGGGCATTCAGGCGCTCACGCGGCAAATGGATTTTGCCCTGCCCATTCCCGTTGTCGTGGGTAGCATTACCAGCGGCTACACGGTGGCCTTCCGCACCACCGACCTGTCGCCCTTCCTCAAGCAAGGTATCACGCTGCTCGATGAGCCGGCTACCCAGCAAATGCTTGTGCACCGGGCCACTGATGCTACCGGTGGGTTTTCGGCCAATACCTTCTTGGCCGGTACCTACCGCTCGATGATAAGCGGCGACACCGACCCCGGCCGCCCCTACCAGATAGTGGCCGCCAGCCAGGGCTCGCAGTGCAGCCAGTACGTGCTAAGCCCTTATACCGAGCTGGTGCGCGCCAACGGCGAAGTCGGCGTGAGCCCGCTGCCCTGGATAGTGCGCGGGGCCCTGTCGGCCGAGGCCATCGTGAACGCGCTGCCCGCCAACGGGCAGTCCAACCGGGTATCGCACCTGGCCTTTAAGGTGCACATCCGCCTGTTTCGCTTCATCAATATCACCATTCCGCTCCTCGACCGCTCGTACTCGTGCCCGGCGGGCCTGCTGGCCTGGGATGGGGTAGCCGGCAGCACCGAAGACCTGGTAAAAGATGGCCTCACCATAAACGGCAGCTTCAATACCTGGCCCGCCGCCCTGCTTTTTCACATGCCTGTTGTTGATGCCAACTGGCACGTGGCCGTGCAGCCCAAATTTACCTTTCTGCCCACGGCCAGCGCCCTCGACCTGCCCATCACGAGCCAGGCGGTGCTCGATGGCAACCGCTACACCAACGGCATCGGCTACCCTAGCCAGCCCGCTGTCAAGTCTTTCATTGCCCAGGAAACCTTTCCGATTGGCTACATTCCGGGCTACGGCATCTGGGGGTCTAATAAGCCCCACCTGGCTTTCACGCCCCGCAATAGCGAGTGGATGTACGATGTGATGCAGCAACTGCCATTTGCGACCAGCTACAGCGACTACAGCTGCGGCACGGCCGATAACCTGGCCATCAGTGGCACCACGCAGCTGTGCGCCGGGGCCACCGCGCCCTACACCGTTACCAACCTGCCGGCCGGCGCCACGGTGCAGTGGAGCCTCTCGCCCAACAGCATCGTGACGGCCAGCGGTAGCAGCACGTATCCCTTCACGGTGCAGGCCGTAGCCAGCGGGCAAGTAACGCTGCAAGCCATTGTGACCATGCCATCGGGCAACCGCCTGACCTTGAAAAGCCTGGAGGTTTCGGTAGGCCCCAGCCAGGTATACATCGGGGTATACGGCGGCTGCGGCGGGCTGCCCGCCACCCTCACCGTCAACGGCCCCAATCTGGGCACGGACTTTCGCTGGGTGATTGACGGCCAGGCCCGGCCGCAGTACAATGGCCAGGGCCAGGTGACGTATACCTTACCCAGCGACCCCAACATTGCTTCCATCCCCGTGACTGTGACCGTAACGGGCGGTTGCCCCGGTGCCGGCACGCTCTCGTACACCATCGACGTGGGCATCACCCACGCTGCCGGCTGCGCCAATGAGCTAACCGGCCCCAGCACCACTCTGGCCGCAAAGGCAACGCCGGTTGCCACCGCCGCCCTCTACCCCAACCCGGCCCACGAAACGGTCGATGTGCACGTCGAGAACGCGATGCTCGACCAGCCCTTCACCGTGCGCATCTTCAACAGCCAGGGGCAGTTGCGCATCGAGCAGGCCAGCACCGACGCGGGCACCATGCACCTGAAAACCGATAGGCTCGCGCCGGGACTCTACTTCGTGCACATCCTGCGCGGCCGCGAAGTGCTGAGCCGCCAGCAGCTCAAGATTGAGTAGCCCGCCGGGCGGCTCATTGGAAAGGGGCTGGCCATCTCACCCGAGGTGGCCAGCCCCTTTGGCGTGGCGCCAAGTGCAGCTTGGCCTTGCTGCGCAGCACGTTAGGAAGAGGTGGCCGCGAGCGTTTCAGGCAGTGAGCAACGTTGTCCGCGCTACCGCCCCGACCTTTGCCTGGCCATGTCCATCCACTTTTCCGACCTGCCGGCCCTGCTCGGCGGCACCCTGCTGCAAGCTCCGGCTGCCGATGCCACCCTAGCCACGCTGCTGCTCGATAGCCGCCGCGTGGGCCTCACCGCGGGCGCCGTATTCTTCGCCCTGCGCGGGCCCAACCATGATGGCCACCAGCACCTGCTGGCACTGTATACCAAGGGGGTGCGGCTGTTTGTGGTGAGCCATCCGCCGGCTAGCCTGGCACCGTTTGCGGGCGCGGGCTTTGTGCAAGTAGCTGATACTTTAGCGGCTTTGCAGACCCTAGCGGCGCGCCACCGGGCGGCCTTCGCCGGGCCGGTGTGGGCCATCACGGGCTCCAATGGCAAGACCATCGTGAAGGAGTGGCTAGCCCAATTGCTGGCGCCCGATGAAGATATTTGCCGCTCGCCCAAAAGCTACAACTCGCAAGTAGGCGTGCCGCTGAGCGTGTGGGAGTTATCCCCTAGCCGGCACACGCTGGGTATCTTCGAAGCCGGTATTTCGGAGCGCGGCGAGATGGCCCGGCTAGCCTCGATTATCCGGCCCACGCACGGCATCTTCACTACGCTGGGCACGGCCCACGACGCGGGCTTTGCCTCCGAAGCCGAAAAGCTGGCCGAAAAGCTCGGCCTGTTTGCCCAGCCCGGCTTCGAGCTGCTCGTGTACTGCGCCGACCAGCCGGCCGTGCACGCCGCCGTGCAGGCCCGCGGCCTACCCGCCCTGGCCTGGACGCGCCACGCTGCGCCCGGCGCCGCCCTGCGCTTTCGCTTGAAAACTACTACCAGCGGCACCACCAGCGTGCGCGTGCGCCTGGCCGAAACACCGGCCACCGCCCACTTCCCGGCCGAGCAATTGGCGCTGCGCGAGGTGTCGCGCTTCACGCTGCCTTTCGCCGACGAGCCATCCGTGGAGAATGCGCTGCACTGCCTGGCCGTGCTGCTGTGGCGCCAGCTCGACCCTAGCCAGGCCCTGGCCCCGGCCGAAATTCAGCGCCGGCTGCTGCGCCTGCACCCCGTGGCCATGCGCCTCGAAATGAAGGCCGGCCGCCACGGCTGCTACCTCCTCGACGATACGTATAACAACGACCTGGCCGGCCTCTCGCTAGCCCTCGATGCGCTGAGCCGGCAGGCCCGGCCCGGTGGCCGCACCCTCATCCTTAGCGACGTGCTCGAATCGGGCCTCAGCGGCCCCGAGTTATATAGCCGCGTGGCGGCGCTGGTGCAGGCCCACGGCGTCACGCGCCTCATTGGGGTGGGGGAGGCGTTGAGTTATGAGTTTGGCAAAGAAGCTTCAGGTAATCAACTCATAACTCAATTTTACCCCACTACCGAAGCGCTGTTGGCCGACCTACGGCCCGCCGATTTTCAAAACGAAACCATTCTCATCAAGGGTGCCCGGCGCTTTGGCTTCGAGCGCATAGTAGCCGCTTTGCAGCAGCCGCAGCACGGCACGGTGCTGGAGGTGAACCTCGACGCGCTCACCCACAACCTGCACTACTACCGCCAGCGCCTGCGCCCGGGTACCAAGCTCATGGTGATGGTAAAGGCCTTTGCCTACGGCAGCGGCTCGTATGAGGTGGCTAGCTTGCTCGAATTTCAGCGGGCCGACTACCTGGCCGTGGCCTACGCCGACGAAGGCCAGCAACTGCGCGACAACGGCATCAGCCTGCCCATCATGGTCCTGAACCCCGGGCCCGACAGCTTCGGCCAGCTGCGGCGCTACCGCCTGGAGCCCGAAATCTACTCCCTGGAGCGCCTACACGACTACCTGCAGGCCGCCCGCGAAGCCAGCACCGATGCGGCCGGCCCGCTGCCGCTGCTGCACCTCAAGCTCGATACCGGGATGCGCCGGCTAGGCTTCTCCGAAGAAGAGCTGCCCGACCTGCTGGCCTTGCTGGCGGCCCACCGCGCCCAGCTGCCGGTGGCTGGCATCATGACGCACCTCGCCGCTGCCGACGACCCTAGCCACGATGATTTTACGCAGCAGCAGCTCGCCACCTTTCGGCGCATGGCCGCCGCCATCGAGGGCGTGCTGGGCTACCCGACCCTCAAGCACGCCCTCAACTCGGCCGGCATCCGGCGCTTTCCGGAGGCGCAGCTCGACATGGTGCGCCTCGGCGTGGGCCTCTACGGCGTGGAGGCGGGTGCCGAGGAAGCCGCCAACCTGCTGCCCGTGAGCACCCTGAAAACCACCATCTCGCAGATAAAAACCCTGCCCGCCGGTACCACCGTGGGCTACGGCCGCCGGGGCGCCGCCACTGCTCACGAGCGCCGCGTGGCTACCCTGGCCATCGGCTACGCCGATGGCTACGACCGGCGCTTCAGCAACGGGCAGGGGCTGGTGCTGCTGCACGGCCGCCGCGCGCCGGTGGTGGGCTCGGTATGCATGGACATGGTGATGATAGATGTGACGGAAGTACCCGAGGCGCGCCCCGGCGACGTGGCCGTGGTCTTTGGCGAGGGCCTGAGCACGAGCGAGCTGGCGCAGCGCATTGGTACTATTCCGTACGAGCTGCTTACCAACGTGAGCGAGCGCGTGAAACGGGTGTTTATAAGCGAGTAAACAGCTCGAAAAGTTTAGCTTATTTAGTTTTTATAACCTGGAGCTTTGGCAAAACGAGCGGCGAAAACAGCGGGCACTGGCTAGCCGGTAATAACTTAGCATCAGGAATGCAGGTGCGTGCCTGAATTATAATTTTTCCGCTATTTTAATGTCTGTTATCCGCCTTCGTTTTTACAGTTTATTGGTTGTGCTTCTTTGCGCCTGGGCTCTCCCCAGCCGTGCGGCCAGCCCGCTCGCCGAGCCCCCGCTCGAAGGCTTTTGGAAAGGGCCGCTGCAACTGCCGGGCGGCGAAATCGAGGTTATTTTTCGACTGGTTCGGCTCAGCAGTGGCGAGTATTTTGCTACCCTCGATGTGCCCAAGCAGCGCGTCAGCCGCCTGTCCGTAACCGTAACCACGCACGCCGATACGGTAACTTTCGCCTCGGCCGAGGCCGACTGCCTGTTTACCGGTCGTCTGGTGCCCGATGCGGGCCACCTGCAAGGCACCTGGCAGCAGCCAGGCTTCAAGGCGCCGCTCACGCTCACGCGCACGGCCCTGCCTACGGCGGCCACGGCAGCCAAGTCGTTTCTCACGCCGCCCTACCGCGAAATTGAAGTTGATTTCCCCAACGCCGCCGCTAGCCTGCAGCTGGCCGGCACGCTCACGGTGCCGGCCGGGCCAGGGCCTTTTCCGGCCGTGGTACTGCTCAGCGACGTGGGCTCGCAAGACCGTAATGGCACCGTAAACGAGTTTGCCCCGCTAGGCCGTCTGGCCGATTTCCTTACCCGCCGCGGCATTGCCGTACTGCGCTTCGACGACCGCGGCACCGGGCAGTCGACCGGCCAAGCCGAAGCCACCGTAACCGACCTGGTAACCGATGCTCAGGCAGCTCTCAATTTCCTGCGCGCCCGGCCCGAAGTCTTGCCCGCTCGCCTTGGGCTAGTGGGCCACGGCGAAGGGGGTAACGTAGCGCTGCTAGCCGCGGCCCAGGCACAGGCGCCGGCCTTTGTGGTGGGTTTGGCGCCTAACGGCCTGCCGGGCTACGACATTGCCATGCAGCAGCAGGAAGCCACCCTGCGCAGCCTGCAAACGTCGTCGGCGCAGCTAGTCATCGCCCTCAAGCGGCAGCAAATGATACTCGACGCCATCCGGCAAACGGCCACCCGCAGCCAGGCCCGCAGCATTGTGGTCAATATCCTGAAAAAAGACAACCCTATGCTGAGCGAGGCCGCCGCCCAGGCCCGTGCCACCGAGCTAACCACCGCTCCCTACCGTTATTTTTTATCTTTTGACCCGGCCGAACCCCTGGCCAAAGTAGCTTGCCCCGTGCTGCTGCTTTATGGCACTGCCGACTCGGTAGTGAAGCCCGATGCCAACATGCAGGGCCTGCTGAAAGGCCTCAAAGGCAACACGGCTGTTACCGCCGACAAGCTGCTAGGGGTAAACCACTTGTTTCAGCCCGACCGCGACCAGTGGCCCATTGTGGCGGGGCAGGCGCAGCCCAATTTTTCGCCCGCCGCCCAGGAAGCCGTTCGGGCCTGGATAATGACCCAAGTAGCTAAATAGCTAAGTGCCAGGATGGGGCTCAACCTACTCCTGGCCTTACTAAAGCGGGCCGCCAGCTAAACAGATAGCCCTGGCTTCCCGTAAGCAGCGAGTCTTTCACCGCTGGCCTCGGCTGGCGCTCACACTCTAGTTGCTTTTTGCCATGACTAAATCTGCTTATCCGCTGTTCGCGGCTGCCCTACTACTCGCCAGCTGCAGCGACCTCAAAAAATCGGACGATAAAAACACGCTCGGCGAAGCCACGACTGATACGGCCGTGGTAGCTCGCACGGGCCGCACGGCGGGCGACGTAGCCGCTGGCGCTGCCAATAGCGTGGACAGTGCCGCTAGCAAAGTGGGCGCCGCTGTAAGCAATGCGTTCGACGTGACCAAGGCCAAGCTCGCCGATGTGAAGCTGCCCGAAGTAAACCTGCCCGGCGTAACGGTCCGCGGCAACGAAGACTATCAGGTATATGGCCTGGAAGAGAAAGTGCTTTTCGACACCGATAAAGCCACCATCAAGCCCAGTGCTGCCGAAGCGCTCAAGCAAATCAGCGCCTCCATCACCAAGCGCTATGCGGGTAAGGATGTGCGCGTGCTAGGCTTTGCCGACGCCCGTGGCGACAAAAGCTACAATCGCGACTTGAGCAAGCAGCGCGCCGAGGCCGTGAAGAGCTACCTCATCGCTACCGATAAGCTGCCCGCCGACTACCTCAGCACCGAGGCCTTTGGCGAGAACGCGCCCGTAGCCAGCAATGCCACGCCCGCCGGCCGCCAGGAAAATCGCCGCGTCGAAATCGCCGTGAGCCTCAAATAAACCGCAGATTAAACGGATTGCGCAGATACGCCCGCTGCGCGGGCTGACTATAAGGCGCTATCAAACAAGAAAGGCCACCCAAATGGGTGGCCTTTCTTGTTTATTCATACTATTCAAAGTCAGTAGTTACGCGCCCTTGAGATAGCATTGTTGGGCTAGCCAGCCTGCGTCGGCAGGCGTATCTGCGCAATCCGTTTAATCTGTTAAATCTGCGGTCCGGGCTTACTTATACGCGTCGACCTCGGCGCGCATCATGGCGTTGAAGTGCGAGCCGCCGTTGGCTAGGGTCACCAGGTTCCAGCCGCGGCCGATGGCGTAGCTCCAGGTGCGGCTGTCTTTAAATTCGAAGGTGGGGCGTAGAATCTGGCCGTAGGGCGTATAGTTATCCATGAAGTTGGTGGTGTAGAACTTATCGCCGCTCACAATCCACTCCATCGCCACGTAAAAACCATCCTCGGGCGCCACCAGGTTGTAGGGCGACAAATCGACCGTGAACCACTCGCCACCGCGCGCCGCCGACACAATCACGCTCTCAGTAAGCATGTCCTCGTTGGGTGCGTTGTAGTTGCCATTAGCCTTGTAGATACGCACCCGGAAAGGCTCGCGCGGAAAGCCGTTTTCGCCGATGAAGAACGATACGGTGCGGATAAGGCCTAGCTTCTTGGCCTTGTCGTTTTTGCACATGAAAGCGTATTGGCTGCCCGGCATGCCCTGAATCATGCCCGCGCCCGGCGAGTTGGAGTGGGCGCCAATCTGCACGGGTTTTACGCCCTTGGTTTCGACCTGCACGTTGGCCAGCGCAATGGCCTGCCGGGGTAGCTGTAGAATAATCTCCTCCATGTTGGTGCCGCGCTTCACAAACAGCGCCGTGCGCTTGTAGCCCAGCGCCATCACGATAACCGAGTCTTCGGTGACCTTAGTAGGCATGGCCAGCTGAAAGTAGCCGTACTCGTTGGTGAGGGCGCCGGTTTGCTCTTCCCGCAGGTTGATAGAGGCAAAGGGAATAGGGTCCTGGGTTTTTTCATCCACCACGCGGCCCGTGATGCGGCCCTCCTGCTGGGCCCAACTTAGGGCAGGCAACAGGCTGCCCACTAGTAAAAAGAATAGTAAACGCTTAATCATACAGAAAAAGTAAAATGAATAAGAACGCGGCCCACAAATTTAATCGCGGCCATCCGCATGTTAGGTTTTTTTAGCAAAAATTTATGGTAAATCTATTGAAAAAATAGCTTACTAGCTAGCAGAGGGGTAAATGCAAAATTTGAAATGGCACTTTGCTAAGATTAGACTGTGCTAGAGGCTTAGCCTGCTGCTTCAAGCTGCGGAGTGCTAAAAAGCCCGGCTAGCCGGGCTTTTTTATAAGATAGAATAGTGTAGCAATACTTACTTAATCATGTCTACTTCGGCCTTAATCATGGCGTTGTAGTGCTGGCCCGCGGCGGTGGCCATCGTCAGTAGCGTCCAGCCTTTGGCGATGGTGTAGGTCCAGGTGCGGCTTTCCTTGAACTCGAAGGTGGGACGCATAATCTGACCGTAGGGCGTGTAGTTATCATCCATGAAGTTGGTATTGAAGAACTTATCGCCGCTCACAATCCATTCCATCGCCACGAAGAAGCCTTCTTCGGGGGCCGTCACGTTGTAGGGCGTCAGGTCTACGGTGTACCACTGGCCGCCCTTGGGGGCCGATACCACCACGTTGTCGGTCAGGATGTCGGTGTTAGGCGCGCTGTAGTTGCCATCGGGCTTGTAGAGGCGCACCCGAAACGGCTCGCGCGGAAAGCCATTCTCCCCGATGTAAAACGACACCGAGCGGATGCTGCCGAGCCGTTTGTTCTTGTCGTTCTTCACAAAGAAGGCGTACTGCCCGCCGGGCTGGCCCTGCAGCAGGCCATCGCCGGGGTTGTTGGTGTTGGCGCCCAGCGCCAGGTTTTTTACCTTGCCGCCTTTCACGGTTACTTCTTTCAGGGCAATGGCGCGGCGGTTCACTTCCAGCACCATGTTGGCGATGGGCTTGCCGCGCTGCACGGCAATGGCCAGGTGCTCGTAGCCTAGCGCCATCACGATAAGCGAGTCGGTCTCATTCTTCAGCGGCCCGGGCAGCTGAAACACCCCAAACTCGTTGCTGAGCGCGCCGGTCTGGTCTTCTTTCAGACTGAGCGAAGTGAAGGGCAGCGGCTCCTTAGTGGCCTTGTCAATAATTTTGCCGGCTAGCATGGCCGGGGCGGGCGAAGTGGTTTGAGCGCGAACCGTACCACTCGCTGCACATAAAAATAGTGCAAAATAAAATAAACGTTGGAACATTTGAGGGTAGTTAATGGACTGACTAGTGCAAAAATAGGTGGCGGAGGTTATCGCTACTGCATTTGAGACAGACAAAAAATAGCGCCCGGTAAAACACCTTTTTATAGGACTAGTTTCACTGTCTATCGTCCAAAAAAAAGTGGGCCATCTGGCGCCGCCAACTAAACGCGCTTATCTTTGTTTGAATTAAATCTAAATAACCAAAACCCTTTCGCTCGTGGCTTTTTTCCGTCGTTCTGCCGCCGTGGCTGCTTCGCAGCCGGTTTCCGCTGCCCGCCGCACGGCCAACGACCTGCGCCCCGGCGAATCGGCCACCGTGTGCTGCCTCAAAGACCCGCAGATGGCGCTTAAGCTTCTCGAAATGGGCTGCATTCCGGGTACGCAGGTGCGCCTGGCGGGCCGCGCCCCCCTCGGCGACCCGCTGATGCTGGTGCTCGGCGATGAGGAGTACACGCTGTCGCTGCGCGTGAGCGAGGCCGTTACCATTCAGCTAAAAGACTAATTATCAAATATATGGCGGGCGCTACCAAGGACGCCGTGCGGCCGGCTACGCCGCAACCCGGCCCCGGGAGCGCGGTGCCCCTAGCCGAGCGTCTGCCCCGCCTGGCCCTCATTGGCAACCCCAACTCGGGCAAGACCTCGCTCTTCAACCAGCTCACGGGCCTGAATCAGAAAGTCGGCAACTTTCCGGGCGTGACGGTGGACCGCAAAGCCGGCGTGGCCCAGCTAGGGGGCCAGCGCCGCGCCGAGGTTGTGGACCTGCCCGGCACCTATTCGCTCTACCCCAAGAGCCTCGACGAGCGCGTCATCGCCGACCTGCTCTACAACCCGCTCTCGCCCGATTACCCCGATTTTGTGGTTGTGACCGTGGACGCCAGCAATCTGCGCCGCAGCCTGCTGCTGTTTTCGCAGCTCGCTGACCTCGATTTGCCCGCCATCCTGGCCCTCAACATGACGGACGTGGCCGCCGAGCGCGGCATTCAGCTCGATGTGCCGGCCCTGGAGCGCGAGCTGGGGGTGCCCGTGGTGCCCATGAATGCCCGCAAGGGCGTGGGCCTGGCGGCGCTGCGCATCATCATGGCCGACCGGCTAGCCACCCGCCCGCCCGCCGGCCGCTTCTGGCAGCCCAGCGCCGAACTGCGGCCGCTGCTGGCCGACATTCGCCAGCACTTCAGCCTGCCCAACGACTACCTGGCGCTGCACTACGCGCACCAGTTTGGACAACTGCACTTTTTGGGCGAAGATGACCGCGCCTACCTCGCGCAGGTTACGGAGCAGCACGGCTTCGACTCGACGGCCCAGCAGGCCGCCGAAACGGTGGCCCGCTACGCCGCCATCAACGAGTTGCTGCTGGAAGTGGTGACCGTGACGCGCACCGAGCGCCGCGAGCCGGCTTCCAACCGTATCGATAAGGTACTGACGCACCGGGTATTTGGCTACCTCATTTTTCTGGCGGTGCTGTTTTTACTGTTTCAGGCCATTTTCGCCTGGGCGCAGTACCCGATGGATTTGATTGACCAGGGTATTTCGGCCCTGAGTGCGGCCATTCAGGCGCGGTTTCACGGGCCGTTGGTGCGGCTGCTCACCGAGGGCGTCATTGCCGGGCTAGGGGGGGTGCTGATTTTTATTCCGCAGATTGCCCTGCTCTTCGCCTTTCTGGCGGTGCTGGAAGAAACGGGCTACATGGCCCGCGTTACCTTCCTCATGGACAAGCTGATGCGGCCCTTCGGGCTGAGTGGTAAGAGCGTGGTGCCGCTTATTTCGGGGCTAGCCTGTGCCGTGCCGGCCATTATGGGCGCGCGCACCATCGAGAGCTGGAAGGACCGGATGCTGACCATTTTTGTGACGCCGCTCATGTCGTGCTCGGCGCGCATCCCAGTCTACACAGTGCTGGTAGCCCTGGTAGTGCCCGATGAGAGCTGGCTAGGCCTCTTCAACATGCGCGGGCTGGTGCTGATGGGCTTGTACCTGCTGGGCCTGGGGTCGGCGCTGCTCTCGGCGCTGCTCCTGAAAACGGTGCTCAAGGCCCGCGAGCGCAGCTACTTCATTATGGAGTTTCCGGTGTACCGCTGGCCGCGCTGGAAAAACGTGGGCCTCACCATCGTGGAGAAGGTGAAGGCGTTCATTTTTCAGGCGGGCAAGGTCATCATTGCTATCTCGGTGCTGCTGTGGGTATTGGCCAGCTACGGCCCCGGCAACCGCCAGGAGCAGGCCGAAAAAAAGGTGCTGCAACAGGAGTCAGCCCAGTTTAACCACGATATGGTGGCTGGTTTGCACGAAGGCTACGGCGATGGCTACCACGAGCGGATAGCCAGCCGCGTGGCCTCGGCCCGCCTCGAAACTTCCTACGCTGGCACCTTTGGTCATGTCATCGAGCCAGCCATCCGGCCGCTGGGCTTCGATTGGAAAATTGGTATTGCTCTCCTCACCTCCTTCGCCGCCCGCGAAGTATTTGTGGGCACCATGTCTACTATTTACAGTGTGGGGCAGGATGCTGACCTTGGCACCGTGCAGCAGAAGCTAGCCAGTGAAAAAGACCTCAATGGCCAGCCATTCTTCACGCCGGTGCGGGCGCTATCGCTGCTCGTGTTCTACGTATTTGCCATGCAGTGCATGAGCACCCTGGCCGTAACCTACCGCGAAACCAAAAGCTGGCGCTGGCCGCTAGGCCAACTCGTGTACATGACCGGGCTAGCATACGCCGCCTCGCTGTTCGTGTGGCAAGTGTTTTCCTAACAAGCTAAAAGTCCAGGCCGTCACCTGTCTCCAGCCACTAAAGCAGCCCGCACGCCTAGCCAGTCCGCGCAGCGGGCGTATCTCCGAAATCAGTTAAATCTGCGCTTAATGACGACCTATGAGACCCTGCTGCGGCTAGCCTTCCGCGCACCCGCCGAGGCGGCGCACTACCTCACCCCGGCCACCTTGGGGGCCGATGCCCGCTTCGAGCAGGCTAGCCGGGCCGAGCAGCCGTTCCGCTTCGAGCAGTGGCGGCTAGGGGTGGCTACCAGCCTGCTGCGCCTGCTGGCCGACCTAGGCGACCACGACGAGGCACGCCGCGCCGCCGCCGTGCTGCACCAAGCCCTGAATACGGCCCGCTCGCCGCAGGAAATCGACAAGCAGATTGGCAAGGAAAATAAGCTTTTCGAGCAGATTTATACCAACCTCTACGTCAACGACGAGGGGGAGGCACTGCTCGACCTTTTTGCCCGCACCCTCGATGCCGACGCGCCCGACCTGCTGGCCCAGGTAGAAGCCGAGGCTGTGGACCTGGCCCGCGAGCTGGACTTTGAGCGGGAGGATGAAGAAACGGAATAGCCTTAGGCTGCCCACAAAAAAGGCCCACAACTATCGTTGCGGGCCTTTTTTGTGGGCAGCCTAAGGCTAGTACCCAGCATTCTGGGTCAAGTTGGAGTTGACATCGATTTCGCGCTGCGGAATGGGGAATACTAGGCGGGGTGAAGTGTAGGCGAGTGTGCCCACGGGTAGGGCATTGCGCTTGAGGTCGTGCAGGTAAAAGCCCTCGAAGGCCAGCTCCAGATGGCGCTGTGCCAAAATATCAGCCAGCGTTACCGAGGCTACGGGCGGCAGCTTGGCCCGCTCTAGAATGACGTTGATGTCATCGACCGGGGCGGCGCCTACTTTGGTGCCAGCGCGGAAGTTGCCCTCGGCGCGGGTTAGGTACATCTCGGCGAGGCGCATTTCGTGAATGTTGCCGTACACCTGGTCAAACTTGGTGGTTAGCGTGCCATTATCAGTGAATGCAAACAACAAGCTGCGGTCATCGGCTGGGTCGTAAGCGTTATAAAGCGCGTCCTGCACCGCAATATCGCCGCCCCGACCAGTTTGTGAGTAGTAGGTGTTCAGGTCATTAATGCCGGACTGCACGGTTACCTGGGTGGCAAAAATATCCTCGTTCGTATTGATTTTAGAGTTAAACTCGTCGGCAATAGGCGTGGTGAGGCGGTAGATGCCCGAGCTGATTACCCGGTTGGCTTCGGTGGCGGCCAGCGCGTACCGACCCTGTTGCAGATACACCCGCGACAGCATGCCGGAGGCGGCGTAGGTAGTGGCAAAAAACGTGGCGGTGGCCGAGCCCGGCGCCGAGGCCGTTAGCTTGGTTTCGGCATCGCTCAGGTCCTTGATGGCCTGGGCATACACGGCGGCTACGGTGTTGCGCGCTACCTTGGCGGTGGTGCCCAGCACGGCATCGGGGTCGTTTACGTTGGTGGCGGTCAGGATGATGGGTACCGCGAGGTTGGTGTTGGGGTCGCCGTCGTTCCAGGCCCGCCCGTAGAGGCGAACCAGTTCGAAGTACATTGCACCCCGGATAAACTTGGCGCCGCCCTCCACCTGGTCCTGCTGCACCTTCGCCACTTTGCCCAGGTTGGCCAGTACCGTGTTGGCAATATTAATGGCCCGGTAGGCCTGGGTCCAGGTACTGGCCACGAAGGAGTTGTTAACCAGAATCCGCTTGCGGTAAAGCTCGTTGGGCTGGGTGAAGGTGCCCTGCCAGAACAGCTCGCTGCTGCCCCCCAGCGGGTCGCCGAGCAGGTCGGCCGAGTACTGAAACCGGCCGCCGTACAGGTCGGAGCTCCCAATGACGGCATAGGCGCCGGTGAGTAGCGACTGCACATCGGCCGACGTATTCAGGGCGTCGGTGGCTAGCACCGTGTTAGCGGGGGTTATTTGGTCGAGGCGCTTGTCGCAGCTGCTGAAGACGAGGACCGCGCTGGCGGCCAGGATAGGAAATATTTTTTTCATCGGGAAAGACGATAGAATGGAAAGATGCCCGGGCTGCTATAGTCCCAGCGTAACCCCCAGCGTGTAGGTGCGCAGCTGCGGCGTCGAATAAAAATCGTTGCCCTGCCCGATGTTGCCGGCAATGTAGTCGGCATTTACTTCGGGGTCGGCGCCGGTGTACTTGGTGAAGGTGAGCAGGTTAACCCCCGTAAAGAAGATGCGGGCATTGGAGAGGTGCAGCGGCGAAATCAGCGCCTTATCAAACACGTAGCTGAGCGTGGCAGTTTTCAGGCGCACATAATCGCCCGACGACAGGTAGCGCGACGAGTTGCCGGTACCGTTAGCCCCAAACAGGCGCGCCTGGGGCACGTCGGTGATATCGCCGGCCTTCTGCCAGCGGTTGAGCTGGTCGGTAGTCTGGTTGTCGAAGCCATTGCTGGCGTTGGCCGACATGTACTGGCCCGCCCCGTTGTAAATCTTGTTGCCAAACACCCCCTGAAAGGTGAAGTTCAGCTCTACGCCCGCAAAGTTGAGGGTGTTGGTTACCCCGCCCGTCCAGCGGGGGTTGGGGTTGCCCAGCACCACGCGCTGCGCCGCATTAAAGTTGTTGGTGGTGGTGCGGTTCAGGGTGCCATCGGCATTGGCCGTGTTGAGGTAGTAGAGGGCATCGCCGTTGTTGGGGTCTACGCCGGCGTATTCCTGCGCAAAAAACACCCCAATGGGCTGGCCTTCCACAGCCCGGTTGATGTAGCCGCCATTAATTACCTGGCCCCCCAGGTTAGTCACCTTGTTGATGTTGGTGGCCGCGTTGAAGCTCGTCGTCCAGCCAAACTTGCTGCTAGGGGCCGAGTTGTGGGTGGTCAGCACAAATTCGAGGCCCTTATTCTGCATATCCCCCACGTTCTGGAAGTAGGTGGTGAAGCCCGTGGTGCCCGGCAGGTTGGTGTTGAGCGCCAGGCCCTTTGTGTTCTTCTGGTAGATGTCTACCTCACCGCTGATGCGCCCGTCGAGGAAGCCGAAGTCGAGGCCGGCATCCACCTGGGTCGTCGTTTCCCACCGGAAGTTAGGATTGGCAATGCTCAGCGGCTGCTGGGTGGCCAGGCCGCCGTAGGCGCCCGCGCCATACTGCGCTTGGTACGGGAAGTCGGGGAAGCCCTGGTTGCCGGTCTGGCCGTAGCTGATGCGCGGCTTCAGGAAGCTCAGGATTTTCTGGTCTTTCAGGAAGCTTTCCTGCGTCACGACCCAGCCCACCGAGGCAGCAGGGAAAAAGCCGTATTTCTGGCTAAAGCGCGACGAGCCATCGACGCGGCCGCTGAGCGTGAGCAGGTAGCGGTTGGCAAAGGCGTAGTTGACGCGGGCAAAGTACGAAACCAGCGCGCTGGCCGTGCGGGTGGCGTTGCCGCCGCTGATGACGGCCCCGCCGCCAGTTAGCCGGTAGGCATCACTCGGAAACTGCTGCGCCGACAACGAATTGGCGTCGATGCGGCGCTGTTCATACGAGGTGCCGGCCACCACTTCCAGCGTATTGAGCTCGCCCAGGGTGGGGCGGTAGGTCAGGTAGTTGTTGGTCGTGAAGCGGGTGTTCTGCACGTTGCCGTTCGAACCTGCCCCGTTGGAGGTGAAGCCCGTGTTGCGGGCCGTCAGCAGGCCGGCCTTGTAGTCCTCATTCTGAAACAGCAGGTCGATGCCCACCTCACTGCGGAAATTCAGCCCCTGCACAATGTCATAGGTCGCGTACACATTGCCCAGCGTGCGGTACACTGTGGTGATGTTGCGCACGTTGTCGATGCTGAGCACCGGGTTGTAGTACAGCGGAAACGTGTTGCTGGCCTGGCCGGTAGCGGGGTCGAGCGCGCCGCTGGTCAGGCCCGTGCGCGGGTCAATATTGGGCGTGATGGGCGGGTTGGCCACCGCCTGAAACGGCGTGCCAAAGGAGTTGTCGTTATCAATGCGGTGGTTCACCGAGCGCGACAGGTTCATGTTCAGGCCCAGCGTCAGCTTGGTGTTGGCGCGGTGGTCTACGTTGACGCGCGCGCTCATGCGCTCAAACTGGTTGCTGCGAATGATGCCCAGTTGGTTGGTGTAGTTGCCCGAGAGGTAGAAGCGGGTTTTGTCGTCGCCCCCGCTGGCCGCTACCGAGTACTGGCTGGTCGGCGCCCGCTGCAATACTTCGCGCTGCCAGTCGGTGTTGATGGCGCCCGTTTTGTAGTCGTCAGTACCCGCCGAATAGCGCTTAAGACGAACTTCGGCGTAGTTCAGGTAGTCGAAGCTGGGGTCAAGGGCGGTGGCATTGGTGCCCGCCTCCCGGATGAGCGCGACGTAGTCCGTAGCATTCAAAAACGAGCGCAGGTGGGTGGGCTGGCTCAGGCCCGTCTGGTACCCTAGCGTGAACACCGTATTGCCCGACTTGCCCCGCTTGGTCGTAATCAGGATAACGCCGTTGGAGGCGCGCGACCCGTAAATGGCGGATGCTGAAGCATCTTTCAGGATGCTAACGCTCTCAATGTCGTTCGGGTTGAGGTCGGTGAGCGGGTTAGTCGGCGTGTCCGACGACTGGCTTTCGCTCACAATCGGAATGCCATCAACCACGTACAGCGGCTGGTTGTCGCCACTTACGGAAGTAGTGCCGCGCACGCGCACCTTAGTGGCCTGTCCCAGCTTGCCGCCCCCGTTTTCGATAAAGACCCCGGCGGCTTTGCCTTGCAGTGCCTGCTCGAAGGTGAGCACGGGCACGTTGCTGATTTCCTTGCTACTTACCGTGGCAATAGCGCCCGTAAGGTCGGCTTTAGCTTGCGTGCCGTAGCCCACTACCACGGCCTCGGCCAGGTCGGTGGTGCCGGTAGCCAGCGTGACGGTGAGGGTGCTGCGCCCGCCCACTGCCACCGTCTGTGGGGCGTAGCCAATCGAGCTGATGGTGAGCGTGGCCTGCGGCTGTACCGAAAGCGAAAAGCTGCCATCGGCCCCCGAACTCACGCCGTTGGAAGTACCCCGCTCTACAATCGTTGCGCCCGGAATGGCAATGCCGTCGGCGCCCACCACGCGGCCACTGACTACCTGCGTCTGGGCCAGCGCCGGCAGGGCCGCTACCACCAGTATGGGAGTTAAAAACTTTCTCATAAAGCGAGCTATAATTTAAAGAAAATGATGAGGTCTTGACTGCGTAGTTAAACTACCAATAATTCTTCTTAAAAGGCAGAATGGTAGACTGCAAATAAAGCGCACCCCAAGCAAAAATGTGCTTAAACTGTCAAGGTATGATTAAGAAATTAACTGGTTACAAGTAAACAGAGGGGTATAAAATGCAGCGATTCACCGAAAAGATGTCTTTTTGTGCGTAAAGGCCTACTCATTATTTTTTGGCACGAGTGGAAGTTAGCGCGCACCAAAATAGGTCCGCAACCACTATCGCCGGTCTTCGTGGCAGGAGGTGGCTAGGCTACTTAGTAGCTGGCATTCTGCACCAGGTTGGAGTGATTTCGCCCAGCGTGCTAGGGTGTGTGGACAGTAAGCGGTAGTTTTGGCTATGCGCCGCCACGAATTAAGTGAACACGAATAGAAGCTAGTCGAACCTCACACGCTGGGGCGTCTAAGCCGAGGACGTGACAACCGCTTATTTGTCAACGCGGTGCTCTACCGCGTGCGGACCGGCATTTCGTGGCGCGACCTGCCCGAGCGGTTCGGCCCCTGGAACACGGTGGCGCGGCGCTTTCGCCGCTGGGCACAGGCCGGGGTGTGGGAAGCCCTGTTTCAGGGGTCGCACTAGACTAGGAACAGAAAACCCCGCTAAAGAATTAGAATTAACCACAAATTACTGTTAATCATTTTCTTATATCTCATGAGAAAGGATTGAGTAGTTAGCGGCTCTACTTGTCATGACCTTCTAAGGACCTTGCGCATTGCTGTTGGAGAGGTCCAATAGCCCTCCTAGGAGTGCCTTTTGCTGCGACAAGCGGCTTAGCGGGGTTTTCTGTGCGAACTCTCGTGCGACCCCTTTCAGGCCGTGCAGGAGCCCGACTACGCGTTGGTGCTGGTAGATTCGACTACGGTCAAGGCCCACAAAGCAGCAGCCGGGCAAAAAAAGCACGCCCACAGCCGAAGGCTTAGGCCGCAGTCGGGGCGGCTTTTCCACCAAGCTGCACGCCGTAGTCGATGCGCTGGGCAACTGCCTACACTTGGTCCTTACGCCGGGCCACTGGGCCGATTGCACCCAACTACCCGCGTTGCTGGCCGCGCTACGCCAGCCAACCGGGGCCGTGGTTGCCGATAAAGCTTACGACACTAATGCTGTCCTAGCGGCTATTAGCGCATGCCACGCCGCGCCAGTTATTCCGTCCAAAACCAATCGCAACGTGCCCCGTACCTATGACCAGAACCTCTACGCGGACCGCAACAAAGCTGAACGCTTTTTTGGCCGACTTAAGGAAGCCCGAGGCTTACCAGCAAATCACACTATCTTAAACCACAGCCAGGAATTACTTGGTTCAATTGTATATTACTGTTATATTTGACAAGTTTTCCACCCATCTCTTTAGTGATAGGAATAGTATCGGCTAAGTCATTAGTTGCCAGAGACTTCTCCTTCTACACGGTTATCTTGGTCTATTCTAATGCCTAACTGACTCCTAGTAATTGTGTTCTCCTGTACCTCAATCCATGCTTTAATGGTATGATTGCCTCCCTAAACTAGGCAGCTTTAATTGGAATGTTTTCACTACTTATATGATAAGGAGTACATACTCGCACTCGAGTTTGCTGCTGCTATTACTAAGCAACTCAAGGTACCAGCGTAATATCCGCTCCGAAATGTATAATATATATTTATATATATAAAGGCTCGAAGGGCTGCCTCCCCACTCTATGCGATGACTAACGGTGAATTATACACTCCCGCTGTCACTGAATCAGTTCCCTGAATTTTTGGAGACAAAAAATTACAACACCAACATTCCTAACCATGAAAAAAACCCTCGCATTTTTATTTCTAGCAAGCACTTTTTCGTTCACTAGCATGGCTAATGATGTTACCATTGCTAAAAAAATTGTTTATTTAGATAAAAAGCCGACAACTCGCATCAATGAGTATATGTGCGGCGATTTTGTAATCTGTGGACAAAATGCTACCATTTGTGGTAATACACCTGAGCAACGTACAGCAATCTTTGAGTATGCTGTAAAACAACTTTGCCAACCAGGCGTGGTTGTATAAGGTAAAAGTTAACTAGTACTGGTGACTGGGATTTTGATTTTTCATTTAGAATCCCAGTCACTATCATTTACTGTTGAATGTATGAAATACACACTTCTCTCTATTCTTTTTTTTGCAATTGCATTCAGTTGTGAAGCTCAGACAAGTGACCAAACAAAAGACTATATAAACTTAAGATGCTCTTATATATTTAAATTTAAAATAGATTCTTTATCTGACGCAACCCGCGTCGACAACCAACTACTTGAAATCAGCCCAAAACTTTCAAGGTACACTAGTAAGGGACAGTTACTAGCAGATTCATTACTTACTGTTTTTAGTTCAATGCCTTTTAATCAGGCAAGCGCTGACTTCTATACTCAACAGCGCAGTAGATTACCTGCCAACAGGACGTCATTTATGATTTATAAATTTAAGCCATCTGGCTTAATACGATTTTATGATAAGATAGCGATAAATGGCTTTTTTTATGAAGAAAACTCTACAATATTTAACTGGAAGATATTAGGGGAGAAATCTGTTATAGCAGGTTATAACTGTCAGATGGCAACAACTGTATTTGCCGGTAGAGTTTGGGAAGTATGGTTTACTCGTGACATTCCTGTATCCGATGGCCCATATAAGTTCTCTGGTTTACCGGGCCTCATAATAAAGGCTAGTGACTCCAAAAGTAATTTCATTTTTGAGCTAGCTAGCCTTTCAAAGCCTAAAGAAAATAAAGCATTGGATTTACCACAGTCCTCAAAGTATACTAAAACAACTAGGCAGGATTTCAGAAAGGGGCGCGAAGCAGAGCGTTCAAACGGTTTATCACAAATGGTAAATTCTGGCGAAATTACTTTTAATAAGGATAAAGCACAATCTATACGAAATAGCCAAAGTGTAAAACCTTTTAATCCAATAGAAATTAAGTAGTATATTAATTTTAATAAACTAAGATAAACACGCTAAAAAGATGCTTTTAGGGTTTCGTTTGCCTTGCAACCCCTTTTTGAATAACAGCGTCTAGCAGCTAGTGACAGTAACTCTATTCTACTCAGCATGAAAGTTCTACTTTGTTTTGGTAGCTGGTTGGGAACTACTATCATTGCTCACGCCCAACTATTGCCTGTGCCCAATGCGCGTAACCCAGATTGGGTGCTAGACAAAGTCACCTTAAATTCACGTTCTAGCCAGCCTGATACATTACCCGGTAACCGTGACCGGATGCCTATCGCCAGCCCTAACCCTCAAGGTAAAGCGCTAGCCATGCCCAACGCGCTCACTACCAGTATTAGCGGCAAAAGCGTCAGTATCGTTGGTGGGCAACAGTACTACTGGGATGCTGCTCAACAACTCCGCTATGAATGGTCAGCGCGACATGGCCAAGGAGTCCCTGACAGCCTTGTGATTGTACACCAGCAAATTACCGGCGCTACATTCACCTATCACAAGCGTTTTAAACTTGTGCAAGGCTACTCCAAAGAACCAAGGCTCCTTCGTAGCCCTGCCAAATAATGTTTTAGGCTCATAGCTATTATTGGACAATAATGAGCCCGGCCTACTCAACAGAGTAAGCCGGGTTTCTTGCTTTTGTCCCTTAACGTAATCAGACGTTATAAACCCACTCTTGAAATAAGTGCGGGTTTGGGCTCGGCCGGTCGCCTCGCTTGGCGTGGTACTTTGCCGGTATAAGTCAGTTTTTACGGTTACTTCTGCGCAATCACTTCCATTGCTTTAGCTTTGGGCTCACCCTAACAAACCTCAGGTTTTATAGACCACTGTATAATCATTGTAGACAACTCCAACATTTTTATTGAGGGCGGGAAGTATTCAGCTAAGCAGAAGGGCGTAGTAAAAGGCCCTGCTGACGCTAGAGATGCTCATGACCCGTCATGGCGAGTAGATTTCGACAAGCTTCTTTTAGAGGTTGCTGAAGGATAGACCATAACTAAAGCTATTCTAGTCGGGTCTAGACTGCCTAAAAACGACTTGGTATGGGAAGCAGCAAAGGCGCATGGGTTTACAGTCACCACTCACGACCGAAACTCTGCCGGCAAGGAAAAAGCTGTTGATACTGAACTAAAGTGTGTGGACAGCTAGCGTATCCAATCGAGTGCAGCGAGAAGGTGCGCTACGGCTAAAAAGGAAGTAGCTGTCTTTTCGTAACGGGTCGCGAAGCCGCGCGCTTCTTTAAGTCGGCCAAAGAAGCGTTCGACTTTGTTGCGGTCGGCGTACAGGTTGGTGTCGTAGGCACGTTGTTGCTTGCGTGAAATTCTGGGTGGAATCACCAGCTCGGCGTCGGCTCGCGCCACGGCCGCCAGCACGGCGTTGGTGTCATCGGCCCTGTCAGCTACGACTGCTCCCGGCGGGAGGGCCAGGCGCAGGCCATTGCCCAGGGCATCGACCAGCGCATGTACCTTAGGTGTCAACCCGCCGCGTGAGCGGCCGATGGCTTCGGCGGGTGCGGTGCTTTTTTTGTCCCGCGGCGGCCTGGTGTGCTTTGACGGCGGTCGAGTCCACGAGGACCCAGGCGTAGTCCGGTTCTTGCACCGCCTCAAATAAAGCTTTCCACACCCCTGCCAGGGCCCAGCGACGGAAGCGCCGCGCCACCGTATTCCACGGCCCAAATCGCTCAGGCAGGTCGCGCCACGCGCAGCCGGTGCGTACCCGGTAGAGCACCGCGTTGATAAACTGTCGGTTATCACGGCCAGTGCCCAGCCGCCCGCGCGTGTGCGGCTCCACCAATTGCCATTCTCGTGCGCTTAATTCAGGACGACGCATCCAACAAAATTACTGCCCTTGCTGTCCACACACTTTAGTGTATGCTGGCTCGTTCGACAAGCCAGTGGCGGGGGGAGGGCGCTGCCTGGTTCCAGGCATTGGGCCTCCTAAAAGGCCCGGCCTGGCGCGGTCGGCGGGTGTAGTCATCGTATGGCCACGCGCTGGCGCACGTGGGCCCGCGTGCCATAACGGGCGGGCCTCACGCAGCGTGCGGCGCAATGAGCCGGGGAAGCGTTCGCTAGCGGTATTTTGGGGCAACTGGGCGGCTTCGCCCAGCTCAACTTGGCGAACAGCTGCTTGTGCGTATGATGGGCAGCTTGCTGGGGCTTACGTCCGGTCGGCTCGGCTACACTGACCCCGGCGTACTTGCTTTCCCGGGCCGGGCACCTCGCCTCGTGCGGGCCGGCTACGCGCCTGGCTGGCTGGGGCACAAGGGCCACAGGTGGGGCCTGGCGGCAGCTACCCCGCTGCAGTAGCCAGCCCGCAGGTAGTGACAATACGCGCTTCTCTCCCTCCAACTGCCTGCCAACGCTAGGGAAGTGAATAAGCTTTTAACAACCGCTGACAATGCGCGAGTTGCCCCTATTGTTGCGGCCGAAAGCAGGCCGCGCAACTGGCCACATAGGTATTTTGCACTTTTGCAGTAATCGGCAGATTCGCGCTCTAACCTTACGTGCTACCTCCTAGTCCACAGCCTGCTAAAGTGGCGCTAGCATTTCTGAAAATACTATTTAAAAACAAGCCTGAGGTCTATCCGACCGCCCTATACCTCCAGTAACAGTGCGGATGGGCGCGGCCGACCTGTATATTTCACCCTGCCTTTCTCCATATTTCTATCCTGCCAGCTTGCATGGAACACCGTTACACCTTTCACCCGGCACTGGTGCTGCGCACGCCCGCGCTACCGTTGGCCGAGGCCCCCGCTACGGCCGCCGACTGGTTGGCCGATGCCGCGTTCCGCGAAGCGCTGTACCTCGCCTCGCCGCCCTTGCTGGCTGAGGCCGAGCGCTGGCAGCGTGGTGAGCTGCGTGATGCTAAAAAGGAAGCCCGGCTGCTCGCGGCTTTGGGCCGCTACCAAAGCCGCATGCGCAGCCGCTGCACGCCATTTGGGTTGTTTGCTGGCTGCTCAGTATTGGGGTGGGGCCCCGAAAGCCGCCTGTGTCTCGACCCCGCTACCACTACCCGGCACACCCGCCTCGACATGCACTACCTGTGCGCCCTGGCCGCCCAGCTCGCTGCCCAAGAGCCGCTGCGCAGTCGCCTACGCTATGTGCCCAACTCTAGTCTCTACGACCTGGGCCACGAGCTGCGCTACGTCGAGTACAGCTATGGTGAAGGCCGTCCCCCCGAGGGCGAGCACCAGTTGAGTGCCGTGGAAGCCACCGAATCGCTGCGCCAAGCCTTGGCAGCCAGCGCCAACGGGCAGTCACGCCGGGGGCTGGCCTTGGCGCTAATCGGTATTGAGGAGGCGCCTGCTAGCCCAGTGGCCGACGAGGACCTGGCGGCGGCCCTAGCGTTTGTTGATGCGCTGATTGAGGCACAGCTTCTGGTGAGCGAGTTAGAGCCTACCGTCACGGGTCCCGAATTTTTAGCCCATCTGCGTCAGGTGCTGGCTCGCCTCGACGACCCCACCGAACCTCACGCTGACCTGACGGCAGTACGGGGCGTGCTAGCCGACGTGAGCGCCCGGTTGAGGGACCTCGATGCCAACCCCGCCTGCCCCAACCCCGCCACCTCCTACGCGGCTATCGAAGCAACGCTGGCGCCGCTGGCAGTGCCCCTGGAAACGGGCAAGCTTTTTCAGACCGACCTGCTACCCGGCGTGCGGGCTGGCAGCACCCTGGCCACCAGCCAGCAGGCGGCGCTGCTGGCTGCCCTACGCGTGCTGGGCCACCTCACCCCCGCTACCACCCAGGACCGGCTGGCCAAGTTCAAGCAGCAGTTTGCGGCCCGCTACGAAACGCGGGCCGTGCCCCTGCTCGAAGCCCTTGATTCGGAAAGCGGCATCAGCTATTCCGACTACGGCCGTCATGCCTACACCCCGCTGGTCGAGGACTTGGTGCTGCCTGACCCCCTCCACCCCGACGTGGCCCTGCCCCTCACAGCGGCCCAGCAGCTGCTGGCCGGCCGGCTGCGCGCCGCCGAGCAGGTCGGGGCCTATGTCATCGACCTGACGCTGGCCGAGGTGCAGCACCTGCCCAGCGTGGCCGACGCCCTGCCGCCGTCCTTTTCGGTGCTGTTTCGGGCGCTGGCCGGAGGACAGCTGCTGCTGGAAAGCGCTGGGGGGGCGAGCGCGGCCAACTTACTGGGGCGCTTTGCCCACGCCGCCCCGGCCATTGCCGAAGTAGTGCGCAGCCTAGCCGCCACCGAGCAGACCCACAACCCCGACGTAGTGCTGGCCGAAATCTGCCACCTGCCGGTTAGCCGGCTCGGCAATATTCTGATGCGGCCCTGCTTCCGCGACTTCGAGCTGCCCTACTTGGCCCAGGCTGCCTGCCCGCCCGCGGGCCGCTTGGCGCTGCAAGACCTTACCCTGCGGCTGCACCGGGGCCAACTGGAGTTATGGTGCAGCCGCACTGGCTACCGGGTAGTGCCGCGCCTAAGTTCGGCTCACAATTACACCCAGCAGGCGTTGCCCGTGTACCAGTTGCTGTGCGACCTGCAAACCCAGGGCCTGCAAGCCAGCCTTGGCGTGAGTTGGGAGGCCGTGGCCCCCGAGGCCCGCTTTCGGCCCCGACTCACACATCAGGGCGTGGTGCTGCTGGCGGCCAGCTGGCAGCTAGCCGCCGCCGACTTGGCCCCCCTGCTGGCCACCAGCCCATGCGGAGCCGCCGAGGCGTGGGCTGCCTTTCGCCGGCGCTGGCAGCTGCCGCGCTACTTTGCCTTGGCTGAGGCCGACCACGAGTTACTGGTTGATGCCGAGGACCCGGCCTGCGTGCGCGACTGGCTGACCCTGGTGCGGGCCCGGCCCAGCGTGCTGCTCAAAGAGTTTTTGTTTGACCCCGCTACCTGCCTCGTGCGCGACCTTGCGGGCCGGCCCTACACCAACCAGTTTGTGGCCTCGCTGCTGCGCACTACGCCCTGTTATGCCGCTGCGGGCGGCGCGGGGCCCTGCCTCGGCACGCCGTCCGCAGTAGGGCCCCGCTCGTTTGGGCTGGGCTCGGAGTGGCTCTACTACAAGCTCTACTGCGGCCCTAAGGTGGCCGACCGCTTGCTGGCCGAGGCCCTCGCGCCTCTCACCGAGGAGTTACTGGCCCAGGGTTGGGTCGATAAGTGGTTTTTCATTCGCTACACCGACCCCGACCCCCACCTACGCCTGCGCCTGCACCTGCCCACCCCGGCCGCCCTGGGCCCAGTGGTGCAGGCCGTGGCCGTAGCCCTGGCTCCCTATACGGCCAGCGGCGGCCTTTGGAAAACCCAAACCGACACTTACCAGCGCGAGCTAGAGCGCTATGGTAGCCGCACCATCGAGTTGGCCGAAAGCCTGTTTTACTATGACAGCCGCCGGCTGCTAGCTCGCCTCGCCGCGCCCCCCCTGGCCCCCCACATCCCTGCCCACACCGGCTGGCTGGGGGCCGCCCGCGGCATTGACGAGCTGCTCGTCGCCTTCGGCTGCGACCTGCCGCGCCGGCTAGCCCTGCTCACGCAGTGGCGCGCGGCCTTTGCCCAAGAGTTTGCTGTTGATAAGCCCCTGCGCCTGCAGCTCGGTGCCCGCTACCGCCAGTACCAGGCCGCCCTGCACGCCGCCCTGGCCCCACTACCCCCTGCCGAACCCGATACGCTGCCGCTGGCCGGACTGCTGGCCGAGGTGGCAGGCCAGGTGCTGGCCCGCTACGCCCAGGGCCAGCTTGAAGTAGCCCTCGATGCGCTACTGGGCAGCTACGCGCACATGTTGGTCAACCGGGCCGTGAGCGCGCGGCCCCGCCTGCACGAACTGCTGGTCTACGATTTTCTGACCCGCTACTATCAGTCAGCCAGCCAGTCAGCAGCACAGCGATAAGCCGAGTTACCTAGGCTTACCGCCGCACTGTCAACCATCGCCTTCTCTTCCAGAGATGTAAAGAAGGTGGGGCGGTAAGCCTAATCCAGTGGCACGTAGGCTTCCATTTTTTGAATAAAATGTGGTTCCCGTAGAGGGCGTAAATTTTGTTCAGCGACACGATGTGTAATTTATGCACCCGCATAAAACGGCGGGCGGGCGCTCTTCCAGGTTCTTGACATTGAGCAGCGCGGTAGCACGCTCGTTTTAGCTGCTTCCCTGTTCGACAAGCCGGTGGCAGAGGTGGTTATGCCGCCTGGTTCCAGGCGTTGGGCCTTCTAAAAGGCCCGGCCTGGCGCGGTCGGCGGGTGTGGTCATGCGTTGGCGCACGTAGGCCCGCGTGCGAAACAGAGCGGGCCTCACGCAGAGCGGCCACGGCACTCGACTAAGCGCGTCAGCACCTGCACGACCCGACTGGCTAGCAAGGATTGCCACGCCGCGCAACTCCCGGCTGTAAGCAGGCCTGGTCAACAGTCGGCGCCGGCCGCGCTACTGGCAGTGCTGGCGGGCTTGCTCAAAGGTTTCTATCTGCTTGAAATCAGCACGGCCGACGGCCAGCGGGCGGTGCAGCGCGTCACGGTGCGGTAGCCGCTGGCTAGGGGGCGATTGTGGTGCGTAGCGTCGGCGCCTTATTCCTCCTTGAGCACCACCAACAGGCCTTGCACTTCCTGGTTGAGCAGGCGCACGGCCGCTTGCAGCTCGTTGAGCAGGTTGGCGCGCACCGTGAGCTGGTCGGCCGAATACTGGCCACCGGCCCCAAAAAGTAGCGCCGCCAGGGCCTTGCCTTGCTTCGAATCGGGCTTAGCGAGCTGGCCGTAGCGCTGCCAGCGCTGGCGCGTGTTGTGGACAATGCTCGTCTGGCCGCTGTTGCTGAACGCCGGATTGGTAAGCATATACCACACGCTGGGCGGAAACAGGTCGGCAGCGGGTCGCTCATTCCACACCTCGGCCAGCAGGTTGCGCGGGTGCCCAAACTCGGCCAGGTGGCCATTTTGGCGCAGCGTAAGTAACCCCAACCCCGCCGCCAGCAGCCCGCCCCCAATACCAAAGGCGTACTGCGCGCCCTGGTTCTCAATAACCGTGGTGCCGATGCCGCTGGCTGCCCCTACGCTGATGGAGAGCACGTTGAGCCGCTGCGTGCGCTGGTCGTCCAGGGCTTTGAGGTAGCCGGCTACCTGGTCGGCGCGCTCGCCCTCGCAATCGAGTTCGGCGGCCAGGCTAGCCACAGTGCTGCTCACCAGCGTCACCTGGCTGGCAATGCGCTGGCGCTGACGTAGCACCGCTAGCTCGGCGGTTGGGCCGGGCTGCTGCTTGGCAGCCTCCTGCAAAGCTAGCAGCTCTCGCAACGCTGGGAGCAAGCCCAGCGCATTAGCGGTGAGCAGGTTGCGGCGCGGGTAGTAGGCTAGCAGCCCGGGCGTGAGGGCCGCATCAAAATTGACCTTTGGCGCGTAGGCCGGGTTGTAGCGGTAGGGTAGGGGCGGGTCGCAGTAGCCGGCGGCCACCGCCACGCGGCTGGGCGGGCGGGTGGCGCAGCCCGTCAGCGCCAGCAAACCGGCGAGCAGGTAGATTTTGGACATAAGCAGTTTGGCGGACTTCGTTGGGCCATGCGCCGGGCCGCTGGCCCCGCGTATGGCCCAACGAAGCTACAAGCGGCGCTGATTTGAGCTGCGGCATATCGCCGCGTGCGAGTATGGGTTGGACAATGCCCCGCCCGCCTGCCTTTTCATTTTGATGCGCGCGAGTGCTGCTAGCTCGCGGGGCACACGGCTGGGCTAGCGGTTTTGCGTAGCCATTAGCGTAGCACAGCCAGCAGGAGGCAGGTGAGGGTGCTGCCAACCGCGCGGTAGCCGTTAGTGATGGCCCTGTATAGAAAGGGTTGCGTGCTGCTGGGGTTGCTGGCAATATGCGTCGGATTCTACCGCGGTCAACGCCCATAAAGTGGCGGCCGGCCAGCAAAAGCACCGTGCGCCGCGAATGCCTCGGGCGCAGGCACGGCGGCCTCGGTACCAAAGTCCACGCCGTAGTCGATGCGCTGGGCAACTGCCGGTACCTGGCCCTCACCCCAGCCGCGTGCGCCGATAGTCCGCAGTTGCCCGCCCTACTTGCCGTTGACCGGCCGGGTTTCTGCTTCCATAACAGGGGAAAGTTATTTTCTCCGTGGCCATTTCTACCCGACCACCTCAAGCAGCTTCTAAGCACTAGGATAACCCTGGTTAGTACTGTGAATAACCCGCTTGGTGTAAAAAATCCCAGGGTGTCCTTTGCATCGGCCACCTTTGAATAATTACTAACAAGAACGCCACTTCACGCACCTAGTGCTAGTCTGCTAGCCCCTGCTACTTGGTAGTGGTGCCCTGAGTTTGCGGAAGATAATAGCCACTGTACTACCCCACGGTCCGCGGTCCATTTTAGTTGATTGGCTTCGGGAGGTACTACGGGTAGCCTATGCAAAAGGGCTTCTTTTTGGACAAATCACTTTAAAGACTGTAAATCGATGAGCTCAGTTATCAAGCTTCGTTTACTACTTATCCTATTACTTATGAGTATAGGTCCGGCTTTTGCGCAGCATACAAGTAGCATTACCGGCAAAGTAGTGGATGGCAAGGCCCCTATTCCCTATGCCAACATTGTATTGTTTGCCGATGCCACCAAGCAGCGGCAGGTGCAGGTGGCGGCTACGGATGAGGAAGGAAAATTTGTGCTTACCAACCTGGCACCCAGCACGTACACCATCGTCCTATCCTTTATTGGCTACCAAAGCTACGAAAAGGCAATTGCCGTCACGGAAAAGCCTCTTTCCCTGGGCGAAATAGCCTTGCAGCTAAACAGCAAGGCGCTGGGCGAAGTCACCGTCACTGGTCAGCGCAGTAATGTCGAATTTCACATCGACAAGGAGGTCGTCAACTTTACGCCCGAAATGCTGGCGGGCGCTACCTCGGCCTCCGATGTACTGGCTAAGGTTCCGCAAATAACCCTGGATGCCACCGGCCAGGTAAAACTGCGGGGCGACGCCGGCGTGCGCGTGCTCATCGATGGCAAGCCCACCATCCTGAGCGCCTCCGACGTGCTGGCTACCCTGCCCGCCGGCAAGCTCAAGAAAGTAGAAATTATCACCTCGCCCTCCGCCAAGTATGACCCGGAAGGCGCCGCCGGCATTCTCAACATCATCACGCAGCAGGAAAATAAAGCTGCCACGGAAGCCCTGGTAACCATTGGCTTAGGCCTGAACAAAAAATACAGCGGCCTAGCCAAGCTAGACTATAGCGTCGGTAAATGGAGTAACTATGCTTCGCTCAACTTCCGCCACGAGGACCGGCCCACCCAAACGTACCGCGAGTATTACCTCGATAATGCCCTGCAGTTTACGTCGCTTTATAAAGAAGCCGAAATAGAAAAATTTACCAATGCCGAAATTGGAACGGATTACAAGATTGACTCGCTTTCTACGGCATCCCTGAGCTACCAGTACTCCCTACTGGACCGCAATACCCCCTCTACCTATCGCCAGGACGAGCAGTCGCTGCTGAACACGGGCAACGGTAACGTGCTGTTTACCACCAGCGAAAACAAGGTGCGCGCCGGCTACACCCGCGCCGCCAAGCAAAACACCTTTGGGGCCGACTTTCTGTATGCCTGGGGCTCGGTAGATATCAACTCCAATAACATCCTGCGTGACCAGAACAATACCATGCTCAGTAGCTACTCGCTGGCTAATACCATTGGCTACTATTTCCTTGATTATGATTTGACCTATAGCCGCACGCTAAATCAATACTGGAAAATTGACCTGGGCTATTCCGGCGAAGAAGTGCATTTCAGCAATGACTTTACCAGCCTGACCAATAATGTGCGCAATGAGGTAAGCTACAAGTATAAGGAAAGCATTCAGGCGGTTTTCTCGCTGTTGTCTTATGCCAGGGGCAACTACAAGGCGCAGGTAGGGCTACGGCTGGAAAACGCCCGGCAAGAAATCAGCAGCATTCCCACTGACCCCTACGTGAACGTTTATCCCAGCCTGACGCTGGAACGAAAGCTCGACGAATCTAAATCACTGGCGCTGAATTTCAGCCGGCGTATCTCTCGCCCCGACCCCTTCCAGTTTGCCCCGTTCATTCGCTACGACAACGTAAACCAGCGCAGCCAGGGCAACCCGCTGCTGAAGCCCGCCTACTCAAACAATGTCGAACTGAATTACCTGTACGCCAATGAGCATTTCAATCTGAAATCGTCCGTGTTTCTGCGCAACAGCCAGAACGTGATTAACAAGATTATCCGGCAGGATGGCGACCTGACCACCATCACCTTCGACAACATTGACCAGGTCAATACCCTGGGTGCCAGCCTGAGCGGCGAAACGAGCCTGCTAACGTGGTGGAAGCTGAACGGGGGCGCCGAGGTGTTCTACAATAATATTTCGGACGACCAGTACACCTATGGCCGCCGCGAGAGTGTGTATGGGGTGCTGAAGCTCAACTCTATCTGGACGGTCAAGAACAACCTGAAGCTCCAGGTGAACAGCAACTACACCACCACTACCTACGAGGCCCAGCGCAAGCTGCTCCCCTTCTACACCGCCGGCATAACGGCCAGCGTGACCACGCTGAAAAAACGGGGCAACGTCTCCTTCCGCATCGACAATCTGGTGTATAGCGGTAGCCGCAGCTGGATTAACGCGCAGCCCTACCTCATCTGGGAGCGCTACGAAGCCCAGCATCCAGTTTACCGGCTGAGCTTTTCCTACAAGCTTTAGCTACCTCCGGTGGCGGCCGGGCAGCCCCGGCGCATTTGCCCCACCCGCGCGGCGGCACCCGCGGCGCCCGGTTTGGGTGGCGCGGCGGTGCCCTAGCGCGCCGGATTCAACCCGAATTTTTACTTGCATTGCCTTATTCCAATGCCTTCCTGTAATAACATGGAGCTAAAGCGACCTTCCGTCACGCAAAAGCTTATCTGGGACGACCAGGCTTTTAATCGTGCCTCGCCCAAGTACAACATCGGCGGCTACGCCCTGCTGCAAGGGCCCCTGCGCCCGTTGCTCTACGAGGCCGCGATTGCCGAGGTGCTGAAAAGCCAGGAAGTGTACGCTTCTGTTTTTCAGGAAGTGGACGGGGAACTGCGCTACGCAATCCAGGAGGCAGCCTCGGGCTTTGCGCTGGAGTTGCTTGATTTTTCGGCCGCGCCCGACCCTACCTCCGCTGCCAAGGCGTGGATGGACCAGGAGTTCGGCGTGGCTTTCCAATTGGACAACACCCATCTTTTTACGTTCAAGCTGCTGAAAATTGATGCTCAAACGCACCTGTGGTACGCCAAAATTCACCACTTGATTGGCGATGGCTGGTCGTTTAGCCTGCTGCTGAACGCCATCGCCTTTCACTACAAAAACCTGCTGGAAACGGGCGTCACCGAGGCCAAGCACTACTCTTACGAGCACTACATCCAGGACGATACGGCCTATTACCAGTCGCAGCAGGCCGCCGACGACCGGGCGTACTGGGTGCAGCAGTTTGCGGGGTACTCCGGGCTGCTGCAGCAGCAAAGCACGGTGAGCTACGCCCAGAAAGCGCAGAGTAAAACCCTGGCGCTACCCAAGGAAACGTGCGCCCTGCTCCAAGCCACGGCAGACCGCTACGGTGTTTCGCTGTTTCAGCTCATCATCGGAAGTCTGCTCCTGTATTTTGGCAAAACCAAGCAGCAGCACACCGTTTCCTTTGGGATGCCCGTGCTCAACCGCACCAATAAGCTGTTTAAGCAAACGGCTGGCGTGTTCATGAACCTGCTCGCCGTGCGTTTCTCGCTGGAGGAAGACGCTTCGCTGGCCGAGCTCCTGGGCGGGGTAAAGCAAAAGATGCGCGAAGCGCTCCGCCACCAGCGCTACCAGTACGGCAACCTGGTAAAGGATTTAGCCCGGCCGGGTGAGCGGGCCAGCCTGTATGACATTCGTATTTCCTACGAAGAGTTTAATTTCACGTCTTCCATCGGCGATTTGGCTTCTAGTGCCTTCGCCCTGTCCAACTACTGGGAGGAAGACCCGCTTTCCATTTACGTGCGCGGCTACCACGACGATGGGTTTGACATCCGCTTCGTCTACAACCAGCAGTACTTCACAGCGGCAGAAATAGACCTGATTAGCAATCGGCTGCACACTGTCCTGCTGGCGTTCAGCACCCATGCCGGCGCGCCCGCTAGCCAGATTAGCCTCGTGGATGCGCAAGAGCAGCTGCTGCTCGAAGCCGCGGCGGTGGGACCGGTGCTGCCCCGGGCGCAGGCCTCCTTTTTGGAACTGTGGCAGGCTAGCGCGGAAACCTACGCTGCTAACATCGCCTTATCCGGCCCGGGTCGGCCCCTAACGTACCAGCAGCTAAACGAGCGGGCCGTCGCCGTTGCGCACGAGCTTACCCGGCGCGGGCTGCGGCCAGGCGACACCGTGGCCCTGTTGCTGGAGCGCTCCGAGTGGCTGGTGGTCGGGATGCTAGCCAGCCTGATGGCGGGCGTCACCTACGTGCCCCTGGACCCGGCCTATCCGGAAGCCCTGCTGCGTTATATGCTGGAAAATGCCGAGTGTAAGCTCCTGCTCACCAGCAAGCAGCGGCCCATCTCCTGGCAGCCCCCCGTAGACTGCCTGTCTATAGAGGAGTATGAGCCCGCGCCAGCCGGCCAGGGCTTGCCGCTGCCTGCGCCAGGCATTACTGCCGACACTCCGTGCTACATTATCTATACTTCCGGCTCAACGGGGAACCCGAAGGGGGTGCTTATTTCTCACGGGGCTTTGGTAGACTATGCGCTCAGCTTTAAGGCCTATTTTCAGGTAACGGCCCAAGACGTAGTGCTGCAGCAGGCATCCATCAGCTTTGATACGTCGGTGGAGGAAATTTTTCCGGTGCTGGCGGCCGGCGGCCGGCTGCACATCCTGCCCAATCCCAAAGACCTGGACGCGCTGCAGGCAGCGCTGCAAGCAGAGCAGGTTACCCTACTCAGCACGAATCCTTACGTCGTTGCGTACCTGAATGCTGGCGTGCTCCCTTCATCGCTACGGGTGCTTATCAGCGGCGGCGACGTGTTGAAGCCGGAGTACATTTCCCATCTTATGGCCCAGCCGGTGGCCCTGTACAATACCTACGGCCCCACCGAAAGCACTGTGTGCGCTACCTATCACAGAGTGGAGCACGTAGCGCAGAATATTCCTATTGGCACGCCGTTCGACAACCGGGAGGTGTACGTGCTGAGTGAGACTCTACGGCAGCAGCCGGTGGGCCTCGACGGGGAGCTCTACATTGGTGGCGCGGGCCTAGCCCTGGGCTACTACAACCAGCCAGCGCTTACCAGCCAAAAATTTATCCCGCACCCCTTTCACCCCGGCAAGAAGCTCTACCGTACCGGTGACGTAGGCTGCCTCCAGCCGGATGGCACTATTCTATTTAAAGGCCGGGTGGACAACCAGCTCAGCTACCGGGGCTATCGCCTGGAGGCTCAGCATATTGAGTCGGCCATTAGTGCGCAGCACGAGGGGCTCGACAGCCTGGTTGCCGTGCGGCACCTACAGGGGCACCCCGTGCTGGTCGCCTTTGTGCAACACGCCAAGCCCCTGCCTTACACGCTCGCCGACTGGCGCCGGCTGCTGGGTAGCCAGTTGCCGGCCTACATGATTCCGGAAGTGTGGGTACAAGTAGCCGCCTTTCCCCTCTTGCCAAACGGTAAAGTCGACCGCAAGGCGCTGCCTGAAATCCACGCAGACATGCTAGCCGTGGATGCCCGGCCCAAAACCGCCCCGCAAAACGAGGTGGAAGAGCGCTTGTGTCAGATTTGGTCAGAAATTCTGAGTCAGCCCGTTGTCGGCACCACCGATTCCTTCTTCGAGCTAGGAGGCCACAGCCTTAACGTGATTCAACTGCTGAGCCGGCTTCGGACAGAATTTCAGGTATCACTACAGTTAAAGGACGTATTTACCCATCCTACCATCCGGCAGCTAGCCACGCTGCTGGCATCGACGCAGTTCCTGCCGCCCACCACGCAGATAACTGCTCACGGCGACCCGGCGGCAGCCCGCTTTCCGCTCACGCACGCCCAAAAGCGCATGTGGCTGGTCAGCCAGACCGAGGGAGCATCCCGCGCCTACCACATCGCGGGGGCCCTGGCGCTGACGGGCGAGGTGAGCCGCGCCTGGGCTGCCGAAACGCTCAAGGCAATGGTGCGCCGGCACGAGGCCCTGCGTACTGTTTTCCAGGAAGATAGTGCGGGCGAGCTGTATCAGCAGGTGCTGGCTTTCGAGGAAGTAGCCGACGCCGTTTTTACTTATTATGAGCTAGCCGCTGTGCCTGGCGAGCTGGCTTTGCCGGTCTTGCTGCGAGAGGTTGTCTATGGCGCGTTTGACCTGGCAACGGGGCCACTGCTACGCGTTGCGCTGGTAAAAACAGCCCCGGCTGAGTACCTGCTTGTGTACGTGATGCATCACATCATCAGCGACGGCTGGTCGATGGAGGTACTGTTCAAAGAGTTTATGGCGGGCTACGGCGCGCGCGCTACTGGGCAGCCCGCCGCGTTGCCCGCGCTGCCCATTCAGTTTCGCGACTATGTGCGCTGGGCGCAGGAACAGCCGCCCCAACTCGCCGAAGAAGCCTATTGGGTGGCTAAATTTGCCGACAAAGTACCGGTGCTGGACCTGCCCACCCAGTACCCGCGCTCCTCGGCCCGCACCTTCAACGGGGCCGAAGTGGTGCTGCCCCTGTCGGCCGAGCTGCACCAGCGGCTGCAAGCCAGGTGCGAGGCAGAAGGGGCCACGCTCTTCATGGGGCTGTTTGCCCTGCTGAATGCCACCCTGTTTCGGTACACCGGGCAGGAAACTACCGTTATCGGGACGCCGCTGGCCAACCGCGAGCAGCCCGAGCTGCAACAGCAGGTCGGGCTGTTTCTGAACGTGCTAGCCATCAAGACGGAATTCAGCGGCGACCTTTCCTTCCGCGACCTGCTGCGGGTGCAAAAGCAGGAGCTGCTGCAAGCCTATCAGCACCGCAGCTACCCCTTCGATACGCTCATCGAGCAGCTGCCCTACGCGCTGGAGCCCAGCCGCTCGCCCTTCTTTGACATCATGCTGGTGCTGCACAACCAGACCACGCTGACTCAGCTGCACCCCACTGCCGCCGAAGCCGGCCTGCCCGGCATAGCAGTGGCGCAGTACAAAAACCTGCCCCGCGAGAGCAGCCAGCTTGATATGGCCTTCAGCTTCTCCTACGACCCAGCAGGGCAGGGCCTGAACCTAGCGTTGGAATACAACAGTGACTTGTTTAGCGGCTGGTTTGCCCAGCAGCTTGCCACCCACTTTATGACCCTAGCCGAGCAGGCTCTGGCGCTCCCCGATGCTCCCATCAACACCCTGCGCCTGCTGGCCGAACCTGCGCCGCACCTAGCTGCCGGGGCGTCGGTCCCGGTCCCAACGTGGGCAGCCTGCCTGGCTACCTGGGAAAGCAAGACGCCCGACGCTACCGCCCTGGTAGCAGCCAGCGAGCGCCTGAGCTACCGCGAGCTGGCCGGCCGCGTCCGGCGCATGGCCGGCTACCTGCGCCAGGCGCACGGGGTGACCCCCGGCGACCGGGTCGGCGTCATGCTGGCGCCGTCTGGCTGGCTGCCGGTGGCCATGCTCGGCATCTGGCTGGCCGGTGGCGTGTACGTCCCCATCAACCCCGCCTACCCGGCGGCCCGCAAGGAGCTTATCGCGGCAGATGCGCAGTGCAAGCTCGTGCTCACGGAGCAAGAATGCGCGCAGCTTAGCACCGCTACGCCGATGGCGGCGGCCATGGCGGGGCAGCCCTGCCCAACGGCCTACCTGCTCTATACCTCCGGCACCACGGGCCGTCCGAAGGGAGTAGCCGTGGGCCACGCGGCGCTGGCCACTAAGCTGCGGGTAGAGCTAGATTTATTGAGCCTGCCCGGCCCCATTCACTCGGCCTTGATTACCAATTACAGCTTCGATGTGTCCTTGCTGGAATTGCTGCTGCCCTTGCTATCGGGAGGCAAAATCGTCATTCCTGACCCGCAGCTCCTGCTCCAGCCGCAGGAGCTGGCTAGGGTGCTGATTCAGGAAGAGGTACATGTGCTACAGGGTACCCCCACCTTTATCGAAGCGTTTTGCCAGCACCTCTCCCCCGCCACGTACTCCCAGCTAGCGCAGGCGCTGCGCGTGTTGTGCATCGGCGGGGAGTCGTTGAATAAAAAGCTGGTGACTTTGCTGAAAAGCAAGCTGCCAACCGTGCGGCTCAACAACCACTACGGGCCAACCGAAGCCGTAATCGACGCAGTGGTAAACGAAGATGTGCAGTGCTTCGAGCGCAACATCATCGGCAAGCCGCTGAAAGACACGAAAGCGCTCGTCCTAGATAAACAGCATAATCGCGTGCCGGTCGGCGTTATCGGCGAACTGTACCTGGGCGGAGCAAGTCTGGCAGATGGCTACGTCAACCTGCCGGAAGAAACCGGCAATAAATTCATTGCCAACCCTTTTGCCCCGGGCGAAAAAATTTATAAAACCGGGGACCTGGTTAAGTGGGACAATGCCTCCAACCTGGAATTTGTTGGCCGGGTCGATGAGCAAGTAAAAATCCGGGGTCTGCGTATCGAACTGGAGGAAATACGCCATACCCTGGTGCAATACGAAAACATGCAGCAGGCAGTGGTGCTGTGCCAGGAGTACGCCGGGGAAACCCACATCCTCGCCTTCCTGGTGCTAGCGGGCCCGGAGTTTGCGCCCGCCAACATCAGGGACTACCTGCGCACACACCTGCCCGATTACATGGTGCCAACCATCCTCACGCGCGTCGAGCAGATTCCCTTCAATGAGAATGGGAAAATAGCCAAAGAGACCTTACTGGCCCAAGTAGATTTAGCCGCCAGCAGAACGGAAATAGTACCGGCCACCACCGAAACGCAGCTGACGCTGGTAAAAATCTGGCAAGAGCTGCTCGGCCGCCCCCACCTTGGCATCACTGACCACTTCTTTGATGCGGGTGGCAATAGCATGTTGCTAATCAAGATGCGCCTGGCGCTGCAGCAGGAGTTTAATGTGCAAATATCTATAAAAGAGCTATTTAAGCTGCTAACTATTGCGCAGTTGGCCGATGCGATAGAGGTGGCCAGCTGGTTGCGGGTCGACGGCCAGGCGATTGCGCAGGAACTGACCGAAGAATTTACAATCTGAATTTTAACTGTATTTTTCCGATGAAAAACTACCTGAGTATAGCCGGGCTCGTGGGGCTGCTCCTGGCCTGGGTGTGGGTGAGCCAGTCTACCGATTGGGGCGGCAATTCGGCGGCAAATATCACGGCGTACCGCGGGGGCATTCTCTCGTTGCAGGAACCGGTGCTCAAGCCGGTGCTCACTCTACACACTGCCGGGCAGCAAGCACAGGTGTACGTGGATACGCTGGCCATTCCGCACATCTTTAGTAAGAATGCCCCGGGGGTAGCCTATGCCCTAGGCTATATGCACGCCAAAGACCGGTATTTTCAGATGGAGCTGCTCTCCCACGTAGTAAGTGGGCGTTTGGCCGAGATGGTAGGCGAATCCGGGCTGGGCTCGGACAAGGAGTGGAAGGCGTTTGAGTTTGAGCGCAAGGGCGAACTGATACTCGATAGCCTGCGCACCGCCGACCCGGCGCTGCATGCCTACCTCACCGCCTACAGCCAGGGCGTGAATGCCTATGTCAGCCAGGAGGCGCCTAGCCAACGCGACCCCGTGTATCTGCTTTTTGGCCGCTCGCCGCAGGCCTGGAAGCCATACTACTCCTTTCTGCTGCAATGGTACGTAGCCGCCCAGCTTTCCTACTACGATGACTACATCGACAAGCAGGAGCTCCTGGATAAGCTGCCGCCGCAGGTGCGCAGCATGCTTTACCCCGACTATCCCACCAGCCCCGACCTTATTGTGCCGGCGCCGGCCGGGCAGCCGCGCCACCAGCCGCTGGCCGGCCAGGCGGCACTGGCCGTTTTTCGGCCGCAAGAGGTGAACAGGTTTGCCACGCGGCCCACCAACAAGAGCCTGGGAAGCAACAACTGGGTAATCGGACCGCAGCGCACGGCCGCGCACAACGTGCTGCTCTGCAACGACCCGCACCTGGTGCTGACCTCGCCCAACATTTTCTACGAAGTGCAGCTGCAATGCCCCAGCTTTCACCTGTACGGCTACACTATTCCCGGCATCCCGATAGTGCTCACGGGCCACAACGACCGGATTGCCTGGGGCGTAACCAACGGGAGCTGGGACGTAACCGAGCAATATGTGCTGCGCCTCAACCCCAAAGACAGCACCGCCTACTGGCTCGACGGCCACTGGGAAAAGATGCGCCGGAAAGAGTATTTCCTGCAAGTGAAAAACGGTGCCCCGCACCGCGAGCAGGTAGACTATTCGGTGTTTGGCCGGGTGGTTAGAAAAGGCCGGCTGGTATACGCGCTGCGCTGGCACCCGCAGTACGGTACCCAGGCTGTGCAGTCGCTCTGGCACGTGATGCAGGCTACCAGCTGGCCGGAGTTTCGCCAGGCCCTGCGCCACTACGACTATCCGTCCCAAAACTTTGTGTACGGGGATGTGAATGGCAATATTGGCGAAATCAGCGCTGGCAAAATGCCCCTGAAGCCTGCCCGTTACGCCGGCGGTATGCTCGACGGCACCATGCGCCCCATTCAGCAGTATGTTCCGTTCGACTCGCTGCCCCAGTCCTACAATCCGGCCCAGGGGTATCTTTTTTCTGCCAACCAGGAGCCCCAACGCAGTCGCTACTACTACGCTGCGCACTGGTTCGAGGATTTATATCGCCCCCACCGGATAAATACTATCCTCAAGCAGGGTTTTGCCTTCACCAAGGACAGCATGATAACCATGCAGCAAGACGTGGTAGACCTCTCCATCTACGACCTGAAGCAACTGCTGAAAAAGTATGCCGCTCCCCAAGAGCTATCGGCTAACTGGCAGCTGCTGGCCCGCTGGAATGGCAAGCTCGATGCCAACACGAAAGAAGCCATCCTCTATAAAGCCTTCCGCATGAGTGCCGCCCTCACCAGTAAGCAGCTCGCCGCCCAGCTCCAGATTAAAACGGCCCCTTCTTTCGACCAACTGCTTAATTTTCTGCTGAACTACGAGGAGCTTGTGCTCCACGACAAAAAAATTCGCAGCAAGGCCGTGTTCCACGGCATCATGACGCAAACCGATTCTATCTATCAAGCCGCCGCTGCGCAGTCTCCGACCGGTAGCGTACCGTCAGTGGCTGGCAACTACGACTTTGCTGTGGCGCACATTTCTTCGCTGCCTTGGCTGGAAATGCAGGTGCGGGGCGTTGGGGGCAGCGAAAACACCATCAATGTGAATTACAACGCGCATTCTGTTATCCGAACTATTGTAGAAATAAACGCCACGGGCATCAACTCCTGGATGATAACGGGCGGCGGGCAAAGTGGTCGGATAAACTCCCGGTTTTACGGGCAGCAACTGCCGGACTGGAAGAAAAATACCGTTCATCCTACACAATTTGTTTCTACGCCTGCGGAATTGAAAGCCATCTCTCACAAAATACTCTTCACTCAGGAATAAAATGATGAGCTATAGCAAAGTATTCTTGCTGTGTGGTACCCTAGTGGCCATACATGTCTTGCTACACGGGTCACAGTTGCCGGTAGCCTGGTTTTTGGTGGGCCTGAGTGGGGCGTTTTGGTGGAAGGGTCCCCGGTTTTTTCGCACTGTGCTGGCAAGCGAAGCAGTCATTGGCCTGGGCTATTGCCTGCTGATGAATACTAGCCAGCAACTACTGTGGCTAACTCACAATGTTGCGCTGCCAGCATATGCGTGGTTGGCTATTACTATTGGCTTCAACGTGGTCTCGTGCTGTATTTGCGTAGGTGTGCCCTATGCTGTTACTAGCCGAGTACGGAGGCTGCGTTCCAAAAAAACACCCGTAAAGGAGCCCGTTTACGCACTTTCCCACTAGCAGGCACGCTGTCTTAACTGCTAACAATGGCTGCGCCCACCGCAGCCTACTAGGTATAGAGTCCCAAAGTATGGCGGAGTAGCGTTCGGGTTAAAAGTTCGCCAGAACCTATGGGACGGATACGTCACGGCAGCGACGGCACAACTGCGGCAATACGGCGTAGTATTCAACGTAGTCAGGAAAGATTTCAAGCGTTAGTCAAGTGGCGTAAGCGTACCACCACGACCGATACCCCGATTGGACCGAAAACGACGTACAGCTCACCGTGCTGCCGCACCAGTGGCTTCCCAGGGGCAGACTTTGCCCGTAGCTGTCGCGCCTTTGGGGTAGAGTACTGGCTGATTAAACTGCCTCACCTATGAACCAACGGGCGAGTCGAGCGCTTCAACCGCACGCCAAAATAAGCTGCCGTGCAGCGTTACCACTACCAGAACACAACTCAATGAGTATCTGGAAACCTTTTTGCTAGCTTACAACTACGCCAAGAGCCTCGAACGTTTACGCGGATTAATACCCCACGAATTTGTTTGTACTCAGTAGCAAAAGAACTTAGCTATCCTAAGGCGCACTAACTTGGAAACCACTCTAATCCATCCATAATCAGAGCAGTAGCAGCGGCCTGGCCTATGCACCAGCGGTACGCACTAACTGGGCTGCGCCACTATTATTTTTTGCCGCCCATAACGTTACCCTTCAGCGCTTCAAAGAACAACGTGCGGTAAGTATCGCCTAGCGGTACGTAAGCCTTTAGCCCTTTGAAGAAAATCTGATTGCCGTCCACCGCCTGTATTTTATTCAGCGCCACGATATACGACTTGTGCACCCTAATAAACTGGTGCGCCGGTAGCCGCTCCTCCAAATCCTTGATGTTGAGCAAGGTGACAATGTGCTCATCGCCGGTGTTGATAGAGACGTAATTTTTCATGCCCTCGATGTATATGACGTCGTCAAAATTGACTTTTGTCATCTTGCCCTTGCTCTCTGTTTTTACGAAAAAGTAGTTGGCCGCTGGCGGCCCGGTTTGTAGGTGAGCGCTGGCGTCCAAAGACGCATTTAGCGCCTTCTGGGCTGTCTTCAGAAAACGCTCGAACGCAATCGGTTTGAGCAGGTAATCAAAAGCTTCCAAGTCGAAGCTCTGCAATGCAAATTCGCTATAGGCAGTCGTAAAAACGGGCTTGGTTTTTCCTTGTAACAACCGGGCCACATCAAGCCCGGAAAGCTGCGGCATGTGAATATCCAAAAACAGTAAATCTATGCGCTGACTCTGCACCACGCTCAGTACCTCCAGTGGATTAGTCGTACTGCCAACTAGTGTTAAGAAGGGAATTTTTTCAACATAGGCACGTAGTAAGTCGAGCGCGCTCTGCTCGTCATCTACTAAATAGCAGCTAATCATGATTAAAACTTAAGGAAAAGGGTATAGGTGAAGTGCGTCGGTCCAGCAACAACAATGAGTTGATGGCAGTCAGGATAGCCAAGCTCCAGTGCTTACAGGTGTTATCTAAACCAATACTTGTAGGCCAACCCTTTTCGATTCAAAATCTAAGAATTTCGGGTGGTTTTGCATTGAGGTTAGGTGAATCTGCAGCGGGTCATCTGTTACAAACAAATCACCGTGCTTGAAGTAATTCTCAACAAACGTAATGAGTATCAGAGACAAAATTAATAATAAGCTGAGGGAGCTATCCACCGCGAAATCAGCTTGGAAGGGATTGTTAGCGCACAACTATTTAATTTATAATTGTTTATATACTCTGGTGGCTTCTCGTTGCAGCATTATTTTCCGTAGTTATCCTTGTGTAATGCGCGGAACGGCAAATTTAGTAATATATTAAAATTTAATTACATTAACGAATAATATAAAGTAACTGCCTCAGAGAATGTGGACAGGCACCGTAGCCGGTTAAGTGGCGTCGACAGGTAGGCCATGGCTGAAAAAGAGACGGCGGTATTTTGTAGCTGGTAGCGAAGCTTTTCGACTTTTTGAGACGGCCCCAAAGATGCTTAATGCTGTTGCATCCGGCGTATAAGTTGCGGTCGTAGGTGCGCGGGTCCAAGCGGTTTGATTCAGGAGGAATGACAGAATAGTACCCTAGTCAGCGATGGCGGTCAACACGTTATTCGTGCAGTAAGCCTTATGGCATATGAATATGCTCGGTGGCTGGGCCAAGGCAGCAAGTAGGGCGGGGTGTCGGCGCGCTCAGCTTAGGTCAGGGCCAAGTACAGGCAACTTCCTGGCGCGTCGAATACAGCGACAGCGTGGACTTTGGTGACTACGCCCCCGCCGCGCCCCCGGCATTCGTGGCGCGCCGTGCTTTTTTGACTTGCTATGACCTCACGGGCCTTGACAGCAATCGAATGAAGCCACGCGCAACCAGTCGTAAGCTAGCCCCCGCACGGTCAAGAAAAGCACTGCTCAGTTCTCAGCCAAGGCGTACCATCGGAACAGGCAGGTAATTGTGCTCCAGTTATCAAACCGAGTAGGCAGGTCGCGCTAGGGAATGCTGGTGCAGTTCCGATAAAAAATGGCAGCAACAAACAGGCGGTGTCCACACTCTTACCCGGCTGGCCCAGCGTGTGCAGCCACGCCTTGGGCCGAGCGGGCGGTCCCGACCGTCACGTTGGGCCCAGGGCGCAAGGGCACGGCCGTGTGTAGCCGCCACCTTCTCCTTATTTAGCCCACTGCCCACCTACTCGCCGCCCTCGACTGGCTACGCTGACTGTCCACATACGCTAGGTCATTTCCCGCGTTATACCACGAAAAGCGACATGCTGCTGTGGCTCAGGCAAAAGCAGACGCTGCTACGTCACTATAAAAGGCAGCAGCGTTAGTTAGTTTGGCGCATATTTTTTCGCACTTACCCGTGCCAAATGCACAGGTAGCAAACAGCTTCACCCGTAGAACACGGGTTGGTACCTGGCAAATGGGGGTTGGTGTAAATAATAGACCAGTGATTGGTAGTGCAGAGTAAGTTTGAGTCTACAGCGCTAATAGGTGATACGATACCTCGTTTAGGTCATTCATCCTGTGCGTAATCAAAATAACTACTAGCATTTCGTCCACCTGAGTGCGGCTAAGTAAAATAGTAATTATGCGCTATACCTAGTCGCCTATCGCTAGGCCAGTCAGCAGTTCCTACGCTAACCATTTTGAGCGCGACCAATAGCTGCACTATATTTTAGTGAGTGCAACGCGTCACAGGCACTTCGTGTAAAGTTTCTATAGCTTAGTATTCCTGCCCGATTTTTGCGTAGCGGCTGGTTTTTGCAGGTTTTTCGGCGATGCGAACGAACCATAATTTTTATAAATTTTCAAATGAGTTGCTATCAAGTAAGTTATACCAAAAAATAATCAATGGTTACTTTTCCAACTGCCGCTTCGCTTGTTACCCGCTTTAGCCACCAGGGGCCATTGCTAGAAGGGTCGTGGCAAAGCTGGCAGGAGGTACACAACTTGCTTTGCGAGAAATCAAGTACACGCTGCGAAACACCTAGACTGGCGGAGTTGACCGCCTACTACTTCTGCGTAAGCCAAGCCCTAAATATTCACGATACTGCCGCGCCACTGCTGTTGCAACTGTGGCAGCAGCTCGCCGCTCAACTGACGCAGCAGGCGCAGCTGAATACGTGGTCGGCCGACCAACTGGACCAGGCCTGCGTGGCTGCGTGGCTGGCTAGCCGGCTCATCGACAGCCAACTCCTGGAGGAAGCGGACTACTTGCTACGTATTGACGCCGCGTTGTTAGCTCAAGCTGACTGCTTGCATAAACTGGCTGACCATGCCAACCGAAGACACTTTTTTCGGATACTCCGCTATTTCAGTCTCCGGCTGACCAGCGACCCAAACTCTACAGCCCTTACCAAGCTGCTGGAGATGCTGCCGCAATTTCCGGCAATAGCAGCGCTGGGCTTGGCAGATGGCCTAGCTGCCGAGCTGCTGCTGCTCTTGCGCCTACACAAAGCGGGGATTCGGCACGCTGCCCTTTTACCTGGTCTGCATAGTGGTTTGGCGCGGCTGCTAAACCTACGGCAGCAAGTAGATTTTTCGGAAGGAAACTACAACGCGTTCCCTTACTATACGCCTCCTGACTTTAGCCCCGAGGTCCTATCCAGCCAGGAGCTAAGCTGGCGTCACGGTGATGTGGGACAGTCGCTGCTACTTTATAAATTTGCCGAAGAGCTGCCAGACTCAGAACTCATCCCAATTGCCGAACTAGTGGGCCTCAACACCCTGCTGCGCACGTCGTGGCAGTCGACGCAACTCAACACTTCCCAGCTGGGCCAAGGAACTGCAGGACTAGCTTACTTGTACCAAAAGGTCTATCGACTGAGCGGACACGCTGCCTACCGCAAAGGCGCAGCATTCTGGCTTGAAAGAACTAACACCCTGTTGCGGCAGGAATTAGTAACTGGCTTTTACCGCGAGCAAAAAGGAGATATAATGCAGGGGCTTGTGGGGGTTGGTCTAGTATTGCTGTCCAGCCTATTAGTTGAGGATTTGGAGTGGGATAGACTAGTACTGTGATACCCACTAAACTCGCGTAGAACTTACGCACTTGGTAGCAAATTGAGCAAACGGCTGTTCTCATGTTGACGCAAGCAGCCTATGACAAGTATCTGTTCAGGGATGCGTGAAGGACAGCGTGTAAAATAAGCGCTACAGCCGGTTTATTGCAGTGGCTAGGGCTTACTCTGTCTGCTTCTCTAGCGTTGGCAGACAGTTGGGGGAGAGCAGCACGTATGGTCACTACCTGCGGGCGGGGTGGCGAACTGGTCGAACTCTGCGACTAGCCCGTTTTTAGCGACCTAGCCGATGCGCCAGCCAGCGTAGCCGAGTATTCTAACGACTGCCACCACAAACGCCGCCACTCCGGTACCGGCTATCTAAAGCCTTATCGCTTTCCCCAACAACAATTTGTTACGATTACCTATTTCTCTCCTGCTTAGCCAAACCACCTCAGGCTGAGGTTTTTCGTGGTTGCGCAGCTACTTTAAAGTTTACTACTCGGTTTGAAACTGTTTGGCCATCGTGCCAAACCCAGTAAGGGATGAGTTTTTATGGACTCCCTCCACCCGGTAATCACCGAACTTGCAAGGCATAGCCAAGTAGATAAAAAAGGTTGTCTAACGTTGTGGCCACTTGGCTAGCCCTACCTTTGCCGCCACGCATGAAGCCCACTATTCACTATCTTACCACGGCGGCCCAGGTGGCCGACGCGGCGGCCCACTTCGCCACGCTGCCGCGCATCGGCATCGACCTCGAGTTCGACGACAATCGCTACCGTTACGGCCGGCATCTGGCCCTGATTCAGGTATTTGACGGCCAGCAAGTTTACCTCATCGACCCGCTGCCGCTCGAGCCCGAAATGGCCGCTGGCCTCGAGCCCCTGTTTGCGGTGCTGCGCGCGCCCGAAGTGGCCAAGGTTTTCCACTCCTGTAAGTCAGATATTCTGCTGCTCGATGAGCTATTCGGCGTCACCTGCCGTACCATTGTGGACACCAGCGTGCAGTTTACGCTGCTAGCCCTCGAAGATAATAACATCTCGCTTGGTCGCCTCATTCAGAGCGAGTTGGGCTTTGAAGTTGACAAGGGTGAGCAGAAGTCGAACTGGCTGAAGCGTCCCCTTACCGAGGCACAGAAGGAGTACGCCGCCAACGACGTGCTCTACCTTTTCGAGCTCACCGACCGCCTCACCGCTCGCCTGCAAGAGCAGGGGCGCGCCCAGTGGGCCGAGGAAGAAAACCACGCCCTCGAAGCCGTGCGCTACGGCCGCGGCGAGCCGCGGCCGCACCTGCGGCTAGCCGGCAAGTTTCGCATCACGCCCCAGGAGTTGCCGCTGTTTCGCGAGCTATACGCGCTGCGCGACCGCCTGGCCCGCCAGCTCGACCGCCCCAGCTACATGGTGCTCAGCAACGACCGGCTGGCCGAAATCACGCGCCAGCCCATCGCCTCGCACGGCGCCCTGCGCAATGCTGGCGGCCTGCACCCCGAGCTCAAGCGCGCGCCCTACGCCGATGAGCTGGTAGACCTGGCTACCGCTGACCTCGCCCCCGACGGCCCCCTGCCCGCCGACCAGCGCCGGCCGCAGCCCTTCCGCCGCCGCTTTGGCGGTCCCATTGCTGCCAAGGCCGAGGCCCGCGAAGCCCTGCTAACGAGCCTCAAAAACCACCTGGCCGCCGATTTCAGTCCCGTACTGGCCAACACCGTGCTCAGCAACCGCCTCATCGGCGACGTGGTGGAGCAGGGCAGCCTAGCCGCGCTGCGCCCTTGGCAGCGCCAGCTGCTGGGCGAAACTGCCGGCCAGCACGGCCTGGCCATCGCCGAGCTGGAGGAGCCGCTGCAAGGCTAACAGCTTAATTTAAAGGCCCAGTCAGATTTCGTAAAATGTCATGCTGAGCTTGCCGAAGCATCTCGCCCGCCTCGTTGGATACCAGTATCTGAGCAGCGTGGGCAAGATGCTTCAGCAAGTCCGGCATGACATTCCTTTTTGGGCGTTGCTCTCGTTGCTAGCCCTGCCCGCACGGGCCCAGGAGAGCCCGGTGCTGCGCGGCCGCGTGCTCGATGCCGACACGCACCAGCCCGTGCCAAATGCACAGGTCGGTATCGGCAATAACCGGCTGGGTACCAGCACCAATTCCGAGGGACGTTTTGCCCTGCGCGTGCCGGCCGCCTACCGAGCCAGCGAGCTGGAGGTGGCCCTGCTGGGCTACCGGCCCTACCGCCGCCCGCTGCCGCCGCTGCCGGGCCCCGAGCTGCTTATCGAGCTGCAAATCAGTCCGGCTAGCTTGGGCGTGGTTTCCGTCACGGCCTCGGCCGAAGGAATTATCCGGGAGGCGGTGGCCCGCATTCCGCGCAACTACCCGGTGCGGGCTAGCCAGCTCACGGGCTTCTACCGCGAATCGGACGACGAGGCCACGCGCCAGCGCTACGACTACCTCGTGGAAGGTGTGCTGCGCGTGCAAAAAACTAGCTACCTGCACCCCGGCGACCCCGGCGCGGTGCAGGTACTCGAGTCGCGCCGGGTAGACCTGCGCCCGGCCCAGCCCGATTCTACGCTAGCCCCTATCGACTGGGTGGCTGGGGCGCTCGTGCCTCAGCGGTTCGACTTTGTGCACACCCGGGCCGAGTTTATCAGCCCCCGGCGTTTCAAGGATTACCAGTACGGCTTCAGCCCGCAAACTACTTTTCAGGGGCGGGCGGTGTACGTCATCACCTTCGGGCCGCGGCCGGGCAGCCAGCGCGTCGATTTTGCGGGCGAAGTCTACATCGACGAGCGCAGCTACGCCTTTTTGGGCGCCCGGTGGCACCGCACGCCGGCCGGCATTCGGCGTGAGCGGCTGCTGGTTTTCGACGCGAGCGAGCGAGCCTATCGGGCCGATTATCAGCTCTACGCCGGGCGCTACTACCTCAAAAGCATCTGGTACAATACGTTGGGGCTGCCGGTGGCCGGACGGGTGCGCCACCACCTGGCCGAGTTCGTGACCACGGCCATCGACACGGCCCAGGCGCCGCCGCTCAGCTACCAGGCGCGCAGTCAGTACGATGACATCTTCTTGCGCAACCCGGTGGCCTACGATTCGACTTTCTGGCAGCATTACACCACCGTGCTGCCCTCGCAGGCGCTGCTCGACCAAGCCCGCCAGCGCCGCGCCGATACGCTGCTGCGCCAGCCCACGCCGGCTAGCCCGGCCGCCGCGCCACTAGCCAAAAAGTGGAGCTTGCTGCGCCACCTGCGCTACACCTACGCGGGCGGGCTGCTGCCGGTGGCCGTGCCCGCCGCCGGCCTGCGCGTAGGGCTGGCGCCCGGCGGCTCGGCCTTTCAAGCCACGGCCGAGGCTAGCGTAGCGCCCCAGCGCGTGGCGGCCTGCTACGGCTTCGGCGTGCAGCTCGACCTGGTGGGCGGGCTGGCCATTTATACTACTTCGCGCAATGTGTTAGGCCAGCTGCGCGGCGAAGGCTGGGAGGCCGGCCTCGGCTACGAGCACCAGCTGAACCCACGTGGCCGCCCGCTGCGCGCCCGCGCCGGGCTAGCCTACCTGCGCCAAAGCATGGGCCAGGAGCTCGGCACCTTCGCTAACCCCGACGCCAGCCTGCGCCTGGCCGGCACCCCGCTGGCGGCCAACGAGCTCACCCTCACGCTCCAAAATACCACTGACGCCCTGCTGCCCCGGCTAGGGCTAGGCCTTGAAATCAACCACCGCTGGCAGGCTGTGGCCGACCTGGGCTACGTGCTGCCGCTGCGCACCCGCGCTCGATTATTGGTAGAGGAGAAAAAGGGCTTCTTCAGCTTCAATGCCCGCACCGCCGAACTCGACCTGCCGGCCACTGAGGCGCAAGTGTTGGTCGATGGCCAGCCGGCCGCTAGTGGTCCCTGGCAGCTAGGGCACCTGCTGCTCAGCGTGGGCGTGCAGTATCGGGTGGGGCAATAAAGCTGGTGGGCGGCGTTAATTTTGACGAATGCGCGGCAGCTTAGCCGTCGCCTTACCTGCATGACTGAACCCGTATTGCCTGTGCCCCTGGCGCCGCCCGCCGCGCCGCGCCCTCGCCGGCCCAGAACCGGGCTAGCGGTGGCGGCCGTGGTGCTGGCGCTGCTACTGGCCGGGGCTGGGCTAGCCTGGCACTGGCTGTACCGCCCCAACGTACCCGTGGCCGTGGATGGTCTGGCCTATCTCTATATCCGGCGGGGCGTGGGACTGAATGCGGTGCTCGACTCGCTAGGCCGGCCGGGGCAATTAGTTCGGCCCCAAGAGTTTGCTCGCGTGGCGCATTGGTGGGGCCTGGGCACGCCCAGGCACCCGGTGCAGCCCGGCCGCTATACGCTGCCCGCCGGGCTAGGCAACCTAGCCCTGGTAAAGCTACTCGCCAGCGGCCAACAGGATACGCTGGCCTTTGCCCTCAAGCCCTTCCACTACCTGCCGCAGCTGCCCCGCCAGGCCGGCCGCCAGCTCAGCCTCGACACCACGCAACTGCATAAGCTGCTGACTGACAATGCGTACTTAATACGCCGCTACCACCTCGACACGGCCACGGTGCGTACGCTTTTTATTCCGGGCACGCTGCGATTGTTCTGGCCCACGCCGGCGGCCGAGTTTCTAGATTCGGTAGCCGCCCGCCACCGTCGCTTCTGGACTGCGCGGCGCCTAGCCCAGGCCGACTCTCTGAAAATGACTCCGGTGCAGGTGACGGTGCTGGCGAGCATCGTGCAGCGCGAAACGGCCCAGCCCGCCGACAAGCCGCTTATTGCCGGGGTATACCTCAACCGCCTGCGCCGGGGCCAGCCCCTGCAGGCCGACCCCACGCTGCTGTGGCCCCTGCACGGCCTGGGTACCCGCAAGCGCGTGCTGAACGTGGACAAAAAAGTCGATTCGCCCTATAATACCTACCGCCACAAGGGCCTGCCGCCCGGCCCCATCACTACGCCCTTCCCGCAGGCCCTGGATGCCGTGCTGCGCCCGGCGCACCACAACTTTGTCTTCTTCTGCGCCCGGCCCGATGGCAGCGGCTTCTCCGATTTCAGCGAAACCTTTGCCCAACACAAGGCCTTCGCCCGCCGCTTTCAGCACCACTTGGATAGCTTGAAAATCAAACGGTAATACGTTAGCTGTTCCTTGGTCGAGCGGTTTTACAGGCCGCCCGCCCGGCGGGTGTAGTGGTGCATCTTTGCGTTTTGTCATTGTTCAGCGCGAAGACGCACGGATGCATTTCTCCACCCACCTGCGTAGCAACCGCGTCACTGCGCTACCCTCAAAATCAATATTATGCGCCTCGTTATTCAGCGCGTTCGCGAAGCTTCTGTCACGGTCGGGAATACCATTACCGGCCAGATTGGCCCTGGCCTCCTGGTGCTAGCCGGCTGCGCACCCACCGACGATGAGGCCGCCCTGGCCTGGATGGCCCGCAAGCTGGTAGCCCTGCGCATCTTCAATGACGAGAACGGCCAGATGAACCGCAGCGTGCGCGACGTGGGCGGGCAGGTGCTGGTAGTCAGTCAGTTTACGCTGCTGGCCGATGCCCGCAAGGGGAATCGGCCCAGCTACATCGGTGCCGCCCCGCCGGCCGTGGCCGAGCCGCTCTACCAGCGCTTCGTGGCCCTGGTGGCGCAGGAGCTGGGCCAGCCAGTACCCACCGGCATTTTTGGGGCCGACATGCAGGTGCGCCTGCTCAATGATGGCCCCGTGACGATAGTGCTCGATTCGCCAAGCGCTTAAATTATTGATAATATGACAATTGAACAAGCTCAAGCCACCGTTGATGAGTGGATAAAGACGACCGGCGTGCGCTACTTCAGCGAGCTTACCAATATGGCCATCCTCACCGAGGAAGTGGGGGAGGTGGCCCGCCTCATTGCCCGGCAATACGGCGAGCAGTCGTTTAAAGAATCGGATAAAGGCCGCGAGCTGGGCGACGAGCTGGCTGATGTGCTGTTCGTCGTCATCTGCCTGGCCAACCAGACGGGTATCGACCTCACCGAGGCCCTAGCCCGCAACCTAGCCAAGAAAACCCAGCGCGACGCCACTCGCCACCGCGATAACCCGAAGCTGGGAATAAAAAATGAGGAGTGACAATAGCGCCCCGTGGGAGGTCGCCCGCACCTCAGAAGAGTGTCATGCTGAGCAAAGCGAAGCATCTCGCTCGAATTATGTGGGTCGCTCAACGACTCGGGCGAGATGCTTCGCTTTGCTCAGCATGACGCCGATTACTAGGTTCTTACCTTTCTGGAGCGCCTCAATCAGTAGTTAGTTTTTCAAAGAATGAACCCCCAGCTAGCCCGTCTGGCGGCCGTGGCAGCGCAGCCCAGCCGCCGCATTATTGGCCTCATGTCGGGCACTTCGCTCGATGGCCTCGACGTGGCCCTGTGCCGCTGCACCGGCCACGGCGCGAGCCTGCGCGTGGTGCTGGAGCAATTTGCCACGGTGCCGTATGAGGCTGACTTTCAGCAGCGACTACGGGCTATCAGCCAGTTCACGGTGCAATTGGAAGAGTTGGTGCTAGTGAATGCTGAGGTGGCGCGTCGCCACGCCGCTACCGTGCTGGCGTGCCTCAAAAGCTGGCAGCTAGCCCCCGCCGACATCGACGTGCTGGCCAGCCACGGCCAAACCATCTGGCATGCGCCGCGCCACCAGCACGGCCGCGCCGATTTTGCCCACCACGCCACGCTGCAAATCGGCGACGGCGACCATCTGGCCCGGCTCACGGGTATTCTCACGCTCTCCGATTTTCGGCAGAAGCACGTGGCCGCTGGCTACGAAGGCGCCCCGCTAGCCCCCTTTGCCGACGAGCTGCTGTTTCGCCAGCCGGGCACCAATCGTCTGCTGCTCAACCTAGGCGGCATTGCCAATTTCACGCTGCTGCCCGCCGATGGCGGCCCCGCCCTGGCCACCGATACCGGCCCGGCCAACACGCTGCTCGACTACGTGGTGCGCCAGCACTACCCCGGCCAAACCTACGATGCGGGCGGCAGCCTGGCCGCGCAGGGGCGGCCCCACGCCGCGCTGCTGGCCGCGCTGCGCAGCCATCCTTTTTTCAGCGCCCCCTGCCCCAAAACCACCGGCCCCGAGCTTTTTTCGCCGGCTTATCTGCTGGAAAATCAGCGCTTGACTGCCACCGAAAGCCTGCCCGCCCCCGACCTGCTTGCCACCCTCGTGGAGCTAACGACCGGCGCTGTGGCCCAGGCCGCCCGCCACTACCTGGGCCCAGCGCCGGCCGCCGACATCCTGGTGAGCGGCGGTGGCGCCCACAACGCGACGCTGCTAGCGGCGCTGGCCCGCCACCTGCCCGCCAGCCGCCTGCTCAGCACCGCCGCAGCCGGCGTGCCGCCCGATGCCAAAGAAGCCGTGCTCTTCGCCGTGCTGGCCAACGAAACCCTTGCTGGCCACCCGGCGCTCAGCCTCGGCAAAATCTCGCTGCCCGGCTAGGAGCGGGGCTTGCCTCCGCCTAGCGTGCGCATGATTCAGGAGGTTATCAAGGGCTGATGCAAAATGGCGCTTGGCAGCTTACCTTACCGCTGGCGCAGGCTAAAGCCTAGCACGGCCCGCGCTGTGGTATCGCGAAACGTGACTTCGAGCAGTGCCAGCGGCGGGCGGCGGGCCGAATCTTGGGCAAAGGCAAACCGGCAAAACCACTGTCCCGGCTGCCGGGCACTGCCCAGCCGCGCCCCGATTTGATAAAGCTCGATGGCCCGGCCGTGCGCCTGGCCCTGCTGCCACAGGGGCCGCGCCGCCCGCACGAAGGCAGGCAGCGGCACGGCAGCCCGCACCTCGGGGGCTAGCCGGCGGTAGGCAGCTGGGTACTTTTCGGTCAGGATTTCTACCAAAAACTGCCGGGCTACTTGCGCCTGCGTAGGCTTGGGCGGCGACCCGAAGCCCACTGCTAGGCCTAAAGCCAGGAGCAACACGTAGCTTTTAACGCAGTTAGCAACTGATACAAGGCAAGGCTGCGGGCGGGGCATTGCCAAAAATAAAGCGGGGCGGCTACCCACCGGGTAGCCGCCCCGCGGGCGTAGGCCAGGGCTAGCCCCGCTACTCGACAACTACCCGGCGGGTCGCATTCAGGCCAGGACCGGTAAGGCGCAGGATGTAGATGCCGGCGGCCAGGCCCGTGGTAGGCAGCTCGGCCTGGCTGCCGCTGGGCAACGGGGCTAGCCGGCGTGTAGCCACGGCCTGGCCCAGGCTGTTGTAGAGCGCCAGCGTGGCCTCGACCCGCGGGCCGGGGCCGCTGAGCTGCACGCGCAGCGGGGCGGGGCTAGCCACGGGCACGGGCAGCACCCGCAGCTCGTAGCCGGCTAGCTGCTCGCGGGCGGCGAGTGCCGAGCCGGCGACGCTGATGGTGCTGTAATTGAGATTGTTACTGGTGTTACTATCGTTGGTTTGCTGCAAGTAATCGGCCACGAACAGCACGTAGTAGCGCCCGGTGGCCGTAGTGGCTGGCACCACGAAAGAGCCCGCCACGAGCGTCGAAGTACTGGCCCTTACCTCGGCCGTACTGGTGGCGCCCAGCAGCACGTCGTTGGCGCTCAGCGCAGGGTCACTGGAGAGGTAGTAGCCGACCTGGCTGGGCCGGGCCGGGGCCGCGCCCAGGTTGTTGACGTAGCTCTCGGTGGCTACCGGGGCGCCGGCCAGCACCTGCCGCGTGGCCAGGAACGGGTTAGCGAGCAGCACGAGGTCGGGCTGGGCGGCCGTTACGTCGAGCGGCGTGGCGCGCACGTTGTTTGTCTCATCGGTTTCGGCAAAGGAATCCTGAAAATCGGCTACTCCCAGCACGTAGTAGCGGCCGGGCAGCGTGGTGCGCGGCACCCCAATGCTACTGGCCAGATACACGGGGGAGGAGGGGTAAACGGTGTTGCGGAGCTGCGCGCCGCCAATCAGAATATCATCCGGACTCAGCGTGTTGTCGGTAGAGAGGTAGAAGCCCACGGCTGGCGCGGTAGCGGGGGTATTACCCGCATTTTCCACGTAGTAGGCTATCTTAAGTTCGGTGCCCGCTGGCGCGCGGGTAGGCAGCGAGGCAGTAGTGTAGCTCAGCGTCAGGTCAATGCGAGGGTTAATTACCTGAATGGGTAGAGTCACGAGGTTATTTGTCTCGTCGGTTTCGGCTACTTGGTTTAGGTAGTCGGCCACCAGCAGCAGGTAATAAGCGCCCGGCGCCACGTTGGCCGGTAACACGGGGCTTCGCTCCAGCACCTGGCTGCCGCCGCCGGCTAGGGTCAAGGCTGGGCTTTGGTCGAGGAGTATATCATCGGAACTGAGCTTGTTATCAGTCGAAAAAAGATAGCTTATTGTGCCCGGATACACGGCAGTAGTACCCCGGTTGGCTAGGGTACCGCGCGCCAAGAAGGGCATACCTACTGCCGGTGGATAGGTATTAAAATTGCGCGGGTCCGTGATGGTAAGGTCCACGGCGGGCACTACCACCTCCAGCGGCACGGCCGCCACGTTGTTGGTTTCGTCGGTTTCGGGTACCTGGTTGAGGTAGTCGGCCACCAGCAGCAGGTAGCGCCGGCCGAGCGGCGTGCCGCTCGGGATGGTCACGGTGCGCTTCACGGCGCCATAATACGTGTCGCCGGGCCAAAGCGGCCCCGCCGCCGCGCGGCCCAGCAGCACATCATCGGCACCCAGCAGGCGGTCGGCCGAGAGGTAGTAGCCCACGGCCGCCGAGTCGAGCAGCGTGCTGCCTTCGTTTTGTAAGATGGCCGCTACCTCCACGCTGCTGCCCGCGCCAGGCTGCAGGTTGCTGAGCGTACGGCGCTTGCCAAAATCCAGGTCAATGCTAGGAGCCCGCACGGTCAGGGGCAGGGCAAAAGCGTTGTTCTGCTCGTTGGCCTCAATAACCAGGTCGAGGTGGTCGGCCACGCCGAGCAGGTAGTACAAGCCCGGCCCAATAGTCTGTGGTAGGGTCAAGGCCTGGTAAATCAGCTCCGATTTGCCATCGGTAGGCACGCCGGCCTGGCCCCGGCCCAGTAGCTGGTCATCGGCACTCAGCGTGGCATCGGCCGAAAAATAATAGCCCACCTCCGAGCTTTGCGCCAGCTTGCTGCCCAGGTTCTGCACGCGGGCATTGATATCGAAGGTGCTGCCCGCCGCCAGGGGCTTGCTGGCGTCATACCCTAGCGCCGTAATGGCCAGGTCAGGAATGGCAGCGAGCCCCGGCACAGTGAGCTTGCTGTAAGCCAGATTATTACCTGTGTTGACTTCGGTGGTGCCCAATAGCTGCGCCACGGCGAGCACGTAGTAGCTGCCCGGCGCCACGTAGCCAGGCAGCAGAAACCGCTGCCAAAGCCCGTCCCAGGTGCCGGCGGGCACGGCGCTCTCCAGCAGGTCGAGCTCGGTATCGCCCGCATCCGGGGTCGCATCGGCCGAGAGCAGCAGGCGCAGCCGATACTTGGCTAGGCCTCCCGCCAGGTTGACCACGCGGGTTCTCACCGTGAGGTAGTCGCCGGCCGGCACCAGCGGCTGCGACAGCACAAGGGCCTGCACCGCCACATCGGGCGGGGGCGGCGGGCCCGTCACGCAGCTAATGGTGGCCGCAAAGCCACGCAGCGGCAGGCCATACGACTGCATCACCACCGTGAGCGCCCCCGTGCTGCCCGTGGCGTAGGCCGTGGGCCGCCCGTGGTAAAACCGCCCAATAATCGGCGCATTGGTATCGGGCCCATCGTATACCAGCAGGCTGAGGTTCACGCTATCCACTTCCAGCAGCGTAAACTCCAGCTTGAGCTTGCTGCCCGGCGTGCCCGGCCGCAGCGTCACGCCGCCGCTCGCGTTGGGGTCGTAGGGGTCGGCGGGGCCGCCGTCGTCGTAGAGCGTGCCGGCGCAGGTGGTGTAGCTGGCCATGCCCGTGGCGGGTAGCTGGTAGCTCTGGGCCAGCAGCCGGGCCGGGTGCAGCGCCAGCAAGCCCACCCCTAGCAGACAAAGTATTTTATAAAAAAAAGTAAAGTTTTTCATGCAATACTATTAAGTATCAAGTAGATGGAGTAATCTGCTGGCGAAGGTAGCGCGCTTCAAACGCAAAATGCCCGCTAGGGAGACCATAGCGGGCATTCCAATAAAAACAGGGGCTAGCCCGCGGCGGCCTATTCGGCTTCCTTGGGCACCAGCACAAATACGTCTTCGCCGGGGCGCTTCATGAGGTACTTTTCGCGGGCAAACTTTTCGAGCAAAGCCGGCGAGCTCAAGAGCTCGGCGCGGTCCTTTTTTACGCTCTCGATGTTGGCTTCGTAATACTCTTTCTCAGACCGCAGCTCGCGCCACTTGTGGTACATGTCGTACTGCTTGCTGAGGTCATTGGAGTCGAACACGGCCATCCATACCACAAAGCCGGTGGCCGTGAGCAGGTAGAAATTGCGCAGCACGCGCAAGATGGGGCTGAGGAAGGCGGGAAGCTGCATGGAGTTTGGGAAGCTAAGCAAGTACAAAAGAACGTCATGCTAAACGAAATGAAGCATCTCGCTCGAATCGTTGAACGACTCAAATGAGATGCTTCACTGCGATTAGCACAACGTGCCTATTGCCGGGCTGGCTAGCCCAGCGGCGTCAGCTACATTTTGCGGCCGGGGAAGTAGGCAGTTTCGCCCAGCTCTTCCTCGATGCGGAGCAGCTGGTTGTACTTGGCCATGCGGTCCGAGCGCGAAGCCGAGCCGGTCTTAATCTGGCCGGTGTTGAGGGCCACGGCCAGGTCGGCGATGGTCGAGTCTTCGGTTTCGCCCGAGCGGTGGCTCATGATGGACTTGTAGCCGTTGCGGCGGCCCAGGTTCACGGCGTCAATGGTTTCGGTGAGGGTACCGATTTGGTTTACCTTAATGAGGATGGCATTGGCAATGTGCTCATCGATACCGCGTTGCAGGCGCTCCACGTTGGTTACGAACAAGTCGTCGCCCACGAGCTGGATTTTCTTGCCCACCTGGTCGGTGATGCTCTTCCAGCCCGCCCAGTCGTCTTCGGCCAGGCCGTCTTCGATGCTGATGATGGGGTATTTCTTGGTCCAGTCAACCCAGTAGCTCACCATTTGCTCGGGCGTCAGCTTGTCGCCGCTGCTCTTCTTGAAGTGGTAGTGGCCATCTTCGAAGAACTCCGACGCGGCGGGGTCGAGGGCAATCATTACCTGCTCGCCGGGCTTGTAGCCGGCCTGCTCGATGGCTTGCAGCACGATTTGAATGGCTTCCTCATTCGACTGAATATCGGGGGCAAAACCGCCTTCGTCACCCACGTTGGTGCTGTAGCCTTTCTTCTTCAGCACGCCTTTAAGGGTATGGAAGATGTCGGTGCCCCAGCGCAGCGCCTCGCTGAACGAGCTGGCGCCCACCGGCATTACCATGAATTCCTGGAAGTCAATCTTGTTGTCGGCGTG
>JBPBQJ010000002.1:0-87771 GCA_050954765.1 Janthinobacterium lividum
AGTTCCGCCGTCTAGCCACGCGCTACGACAAAACGGCCAGCAGCTTCCTGGGAATGGTCCATTTCATCTCTGCGCTGTTATGGCTCCGATAATTGTCCGTACAACCTAGTGAAAGCGGTAGGCAGCAATGAAAAGCGTTTCTATAGCTACCAAGGCAGTGTTTGTGGAAAGCGCCGCAACCAGCAGACGAAAAAACAGTAGCAGCTACTTCTTACCGCTTTGCTTTTCAGAGTCGGAAGTATAGTGCATCTTATCCATTTTGCGATTTTGCTTGCGGTCCTGGCGGCTCAGGCCAGGTACTTTCTGGTCGCGGCGGGCGGCGCGGGGGCTACCGCCGTCGCGCGTGGCGGGCGTGCTCAGGGGCTGGCTGCCGGGCACGGTAGCCGGCGATACGAGGACACCGGATGGCGCCACCACGGAGCCAGCGGGAGCTACGGCACCCGACGGCAGCACGGTTTGGGCCTGGGCCACGGTGGCGCCCAGCAGGCTAGCGGTGGCAAGGGCAAGTAGAAGCTTCATAAAGAGGGAACGGGAACGAGGAATAGCTGCTACGCACGGCCGCTGCTTTTAGATACTCTGGCTGCTTGCGGCCAAGCCAGGCACCGCGCTACCTTGCCGGCCAGCCGTTTGCTTTGTCCTTCCCCACGCCCCCATTTTCCCCACCCCCATGAAAGCCTTTTTGCCTTTACTTGTCAGCTTAGCCCTAGGCAGTTGCAGCCAGCCGCTGGACGATACCGCCGCCATCAAGCACCTGCTGGAAAAGGAATCGGCCACCTGGCGGGCGGGCGATGTGGCGGGCCACGCTGCGTGCTGGCACCTGCAGCCGTATAGCCGCATCCTGGTTTCGACGGCCGACGGCCAGGCGCTGGATATTCCGCCGGCCGCCATGCTAGCCCCCTCGCCTAGCATGGGCCAGGGCGGCGCGGCGGTCAACACCAACTATAAGATGCACGTGGCGGGCAACACGGCCTGGGTCAGCCACGACGAAGAATCGACCGCGAAGGACGGACAAAAGACGTACTCCTACGAGCTGCGGCTGCTGGAGAAGATTGATAACCAGTGGAAACTGGTGGGCCAGTCCATCCACCTTCGCAAGCCCTAAATAGCCCTGGCCACTTGCCACTTGCTCGACCTCGTTAGGGCTGCCGGCCCGGCCGTGCTAGCTCCGGAGTTTGTCGTGAAGCGCATCCTCCCCGACCAACTGCGGCGAATGCATGGGCCAGTCATTTTTATGGTCCATGCATCCGCTGGCGCAGGCGGCCCCGGCCCAGCTGGCTGGCCTCGATGTGCGGCCACACTCTCGCAGCGGGCTGAGCACGGTGAGCCACCTCTTTGGTGACAGGTGAGGCACCGCGACAGCCTGAGCGTGGAGCCGAATAGTAGCCCACGCGCCCAGTACGCTGCTGCTGCTCGACGCCGCGCCGCTGGGCGAGCGCTTCATCTGTAGAATTTCGTGTCGGCGCGCCGCGAGCGCATCGAGCAGGCCAAGGTCGACTGGCCGGCCGCATCGCGCTGGCACCCCACGACAACCACGAGTTTGTGCCCCGGCTCAACAACCGCATTCGGCCCGCCGGCTCAGGCTCGCCGCCCCCGCAGGCGCGGTCTTCAAAGAGCGCTAGTGAGCCAAAGACTGCCTCCACCAGGCTACCCTAGCCAGCCGGGGGCTAGCGGTCACTAGTGAGGTTTGCTGGCGCCCTGCGGATTGGCGGGCACCTTGGCCAGCTTACGCAGCCGTTTTTTTTCGCGGCGGGTCATGCCTGGTATCTTTTCAGTGCGGCGGTGGGCCCGGGGGCTACCCGCGCTGGAAACTTCGGGCGGAGTCACGGGCAAAGAGCCCGGCACATTACCCCGGGTTTGGGCCTGGGCGACGCTGGCGCTGAGAACCAAAGCCCCGCCTATTAACAAGGAGAAATTCATAGTGAAGACTGACAAATAAAAAACAGCACTGAGGCGAGCCGCTGACCGCGGATGCCCGGTGCGCCGCAATCGGCTAGGGCCTCGGCCACTAGCGGGGCATTGGGCTAGCGGCGCGCCGCCAGCACCTCACGCACCGACGTCCACTTGAGGTCGGGGTAGCGGTCATTGTCGAGCGTGGTAAATTTGGGCAGGCCAGTGAACATGTTGTGCAGGTACTGCATGCCCTGCCAGGGCGGAAATACCTCGCGGGGCGCGGGCGCCAGGCGGCGCGTAATGCGAATCATCAGCTTGAGCAGCCACAGGCCGCCGGCCCGCAGGCGCCGGAAGCGCTGGCCGGTGGCGGCAGTAGCGGCCGCCTGCAAATCGCGCACGGCAGCCACCTCGCCGGCCACGCGCAGGTAGCGGGGCGTGGTGGGGTCGAGGGCGGCGGCGGCCGTAAAAGCGGCCGTATCGGCCGTGGTAGTGAAATCGAGCAGCTGGTCGGCCGAGCCCCAGTACAGAATGCGCTTGATTTTGAAGAGCACGACCGGCGCCTGGCCAGTCAGCAAATCCATAAACATGCCGTTGAGCACGGACGTGGCCCAGATGGGCGCCTGGTCGAGCCGCCGGCCAAACTCGCGGCGCAGGTCGAGGTTGCGGTTGCTGCCCTCGGGCAGCTTGGTGTAGTCGATGGCGTAGTCGGATGGGATGAAGCGCGGCACGCCGGCCGCCACGGCCGCATCGAGCAGCTGGGTTTGGGCATCCACTATCACCTCGCGCAGGCCCGAGAGGGCCGAGACTACGCAGGTGGCTCCGGCGCAGGCCTGGGTGAGGGCCGCGGCGTCGTTGAAATCAACTTCGACAATGGCCGCGCCGTGCGCGCGCAACGTGCTCACTTCCGGCTTCTTACTACCCGGTCGCACCAGCGCGCGCACCTCGGCGCCCCGCCCGAGCAGGGCCAGGCCAATGCGGTGGCCCAGGTCGCCGGTGGCACCCGCCAGTACCACCAAGGAGCGGGTAGTTGTGGTCTGGCCAGAAGGGTTGGTTGCGGGAATAGTTGACATAAAAGCTTTTGAGAAACTCCTTGGCAAAGAGCTGCCAAGGGGGCGTGCTAGGGTGGTTTAGTACGCAAAAGCCTCTGCCAGTAGCTGGCAGAGGCTTTTGGAGGTATTTGCTAGGGTAGCTGTTGCCAGCTACCGGCGGGCAACTACATTTTGGTTTTGGTCTTCATCGTGCCGTCGTTCGACTTCATTTTCTTGCTTTTGCGCATGGCCTTGCGGTCGCTGCTCGACATGTTATCCATGCGGGGATTGTTGGCAGTGGGGTCGGTGGCAACGGTCGAGTTGGTGCCGGCGCTCGGCATGTTCGAAGGCGTACCGGTCTGGGCGCCGGGCGTGGTGCCGGGGGCTACGGTTTGGGCAAAGGCGGCGCTGGCGGTGAGGGCGAGGGCGGCGGCGAACAGGGTGGCTTTCATAATAAGAGCTAGTACAAAGGAGGAAAAGGACAGCGGGTTAGCTGCACACGTCCCTATACGGGATAGGCGCTCAACTGTTCGGCCCCGCTCCTTCTTGCTCTAAACAGGCTGCTACTCATCAGGCATTTGCTGGGCGGCCGCACCCTACCCTAGCGCCGCCAACCAGCCATCGGGGCTAGGCCCGCACCATGTAAATATGCGGAATGCCATCTTCCAGGTAGCCCTCGCCTTGCTGCACAAAGCCGAAGCTTTCGTAGAAAGCCTGCAGGTAAAGCTGGGCGCCAATCTTGATGGGCTGCGGGCCAAACAGCGCGGCGCACTGCCCCAGCGCCTGGCCCAGCAGCTGCCGCCCCAGGCCAAAGCGCCGGTAGCGCGGCGAGCTCACCACCCGCCCGATGCTGGCCTGCGCATAGCTGTGGCCGGGGCCAAAAAGCCGGGCGTAGGCGGCGAGCTCGCCGGTTTCGGTGTGGCCGAGCAGGTGGTGGGCCACTTGGTCGAGGCCGTCGATATCTTGAAAAGCGCAGGTTTGCTCCACCACAAATACTTCGCTGCGCAGCTGCAGCAGGGCGTAGAGCTCGGGCAGCGTGAGGCTGTCGAAGGGTTTAGTAGTCCAGGTAAGGGTCATGGGGCGCGAAGCTAGGCCCGGCGAGGCTAGCCCGCATCCGGCAGCTGCAATTCAAACCAAGCAGCGCCGCCCGGCGTTTGGGATAGCAGTACCCATTTAGCTACCGCTATGAATCCGCTGCCGCTCGACGAAGTAACCTTTGAAAACCCCTTTGTAGACGAGCTGCGCGGCGAGCCCGCCGGCCCCAGCGGCTCGCGGCAGGTGCCGGGCTACTGCTACTCGCGGGTGCGCCCCACGCCGGTGCCCGAGCCGCGGCTGCTGGCGTGGTCTGATAAGCTGGCTGCCCAGCTGGGGCTAGCCCGGCCAGCCGAGCGTAGCGCGGCGGTCAATATTTTGGCTGGTAATATTCTCACGCCCAGCATGAAGCCGTTTGCGGCGCGCTACGGTGGGCACCAGTTTGGCAACTGGGCGGGGCAGCTGGGCGACGGCCGGGCTATCTCGCTGGGCCAGGTACCCGCCCCAGATGGCCACCGCTGGGAAATTCAGCTCAAGGGCGCCGGGCCCACGCCCTACTCGCGCCGGGCCGATGGCCGGGCGGTGCTGCGCTCGTCGCTGCGCGAGTTTTTGTGCAGCGAGGCCATGCACTACCTCGGCGTGCCCACCACCCGGGCCCTGAGCCTGGTGCGCACCGGCGCCGAGGTGGTGCGCGACATGTTTTACGACGGCCGCGCCGCGCCCGAGCCGGGTGCCATCGTGGCTAGGGTGGCGCCCACGTTCATCCGCTTCGGCAATTTTCAGCTGATGGCGGCGAGCGGCGAAATCGACAACCTGCAAGCGCTGGCCGACTACACCATCCGCCACCACTACCCCGAGTTGGGCGAGCCCTCGCCGGCGGTGTATGAGCAATGGTTTGCCGAAATAGCCCGGCGCACCGCCGTGCTGGTGGCGCACTGGATGACCGTGGGCTTCGTGCACGGCGTGCTCAACACCGATAATATGTCCATCCTGGGTCTCACCATCGACTACGGTCCCTACGGCTGGCTCGAGCCCTATGACCCCGACTGGACGCCCAACACCACCGATTTCACCTCGCGGCGCTACGCCTTTGGCGAGCAGCCCCGCGTGGGCATGTGGAACCTCATGGCCCTGGCCCACGCGCTCGGTCCGCTGGTGGCCGATGTGCAGGCCCTGCGCCCCAGCCTCGACCTCTACGCCGACACCCTGGCCGACACCCAGCACGCGCTGCTGCTGCGCAAGCTCGGCCTCACGCCCGGCGAGCCCGCCGCCGACCGGGCGCTCACCGAGGCGCTGCCCGCCGCCCTGGCCGGCCCGCAGGTCGATATGACCATCTTCTTCCGGCAACTGTCGCACCTGGCCCCGGCCCTGCTGGCTAGCCCCTCCCCTGCCGAAGAAGATGCCTTGCTGCGCACTTTGCTGAGCCAGGCCGCCTACGAGGCCGCCCCCGCCGAAGACCAGGCCCTACTCGACTGGCTAGCTCGCTACGCCCAGCGCCTGCGCCGCGAAACCGCCGCGCCCGAGGCCATCCGGGCCGGCATGCTGGCCGCCAACCCCAAGTATGTGCTGCGCAACTACCTGGCCCAAAATGCCATCGAGGCCGCCGAGGCCGGCGACCTGGCGCCGCTCGACACCTTGTTTGAGGTGCTGCGCACGCCGTTTGATGAGCACCCGGCGCACGAGGCGCTGGCCGCCAAGCGCCCCGACTGGGCCCGCGACAAGCCCGGCAGCGCCACGCTTTCGTGCAGCTCGTAGGCTGGCTAGGGTAGCTGGCGCGGGGCTAGCGGAGGATGGGGCTAGCCAGTGGTTTTTGCCGAATCTTGGTTGCGGACCGCGCTTATTACGTAAACGCAAGCGGCCGCTTTTTCCCGTGCCTATTTTGCAATGCCCACTTTCACCGTCGAACGCCTTTCTTTTCAGCACCTTTCGGAGCTTCCTAATGCCTGGCAATCTACCGATTACCTAGCTCTGCTCAATCAGATTGATTACGAAAACCCGGAGGCCATTGCCCCGGCCGAGCTGGCCGACATGACGAAAATGGCCCTCACCGACCTCGAGCCCGCCGAAGCCGCCGAAGCCGTGCTCACCTACACGGCCGCCGAGGAGCTCACCAAGGGTCAAATCGACCAGCTAGCCCACCAGATGCAGACCGAGAAGCTGTGGGAGGAAAACCCCAACTTCGCGCTGCACCAGAAATTCTTCAACGCCACGCAACTGCTCTACGACGCTTACAACGGCAAATTTCCGCACCCGCAGGCCGTCGAGTTCAAGGTAAAAATCACCGCCGCTGGCCCCGACGACCTCGCCGCCCTCGACCACGAAACCGCCGCCACGCTGCTGCGCCTGCTAGCCCCCGGCCTCTCCGACCGCGCCCTGCTGCACCGCCTCTTCAGCGACCAGGTGGCCGGCGGCGAGTTCCCCGAAGCCGCCTCTATTCTGTGGCAGTTCACGCCCAGCGAAAAAACCGCCGACAGTGTGGTATACGACATCATCAGCTCGGATTACTGGCTCGAAGACTTTAAGTTTGCCGACACCTACGAGGCCACGCTGCCGGTTACGTAAATTGCTTATTTATAAGCATTAAGGCAAAAACGTCCGTCATGCTGAGCTTGCCGAAGCATCTTGCTCCCACCGCCAGGGTTACCAATCCAACGGTGCGAGCAAGATGCTTCGGCAAGCTCAGCATGACGGACGTTTTTGCATCAGCCTCTGTTTATAAACCAGTTAGTTCAGCCCCACCTTGCCCTTCATCGACTCAAACAATTTGGGCGAGTCGAAGCCGATGCCGTGCTTGAACACAATTTCCATCTGACGTAGCTGATGAATGTCCTTTTCCGGGTCGCCGGCCACCAGCACTAAATCGGCCTGCTTGCCAGCCTCGATGGTGCCGATTTCGCGGTCACGACCCAAGTACTTGGCACCGTTGAGGGTGCAGATTTGGATGGCTTGCAGCGGCGTGAAGCCGCCTTCCACTAGCAGCTCGATTTCGCGGCGGTTGGCATAGCCCGCGATGGTGCGGCCCGCGCCGGTGGGGTCGGTGCCGGCCACCAGCAGGCCACCCGCGTCGAAGAACTGCTTTTCCCAGCCCTGCTCCTTCTTGAAGAGCGCCACGCTGGCCGAGTCTTTGCCCTGGCTAGCCTGCCAGGTCTTGGTTTCGCGCTCTTGCAGCTGCGGGATGAGCGCCTCCAGGCCGCCGCCCAGCACCACCTCGCGGCCCGTGTAGGGCTCAAATACGGGCAGCGTGGAGGTAAGGGCTACCTTTTTGCTAATCAGATACTTGATAAGGTCCGTCACGGCCAGGCTGTTGGCGGGCTGGCGCAGCAGGCCCTGGCGGGCAGCCGGGTAGTCGCAGGCATCGGCCACGTGGCCGGGCGCAAAATCAGAGCTGGCCATGAAGCCGTGCTCGAGGTTGTCGATGCCCAGGTCGGCGGCCTCGCGGTAGGTGATGGCGCAGAGGTGGCCAGTTACTTTGAGCTGGCGGGCGTGGGCCTCGCGCACCACGGCGGCCAGGTCAGCGCGCGTGGCGTGCATGTACATCTTAAAGGACGTGCAGCCCTTATCGGCCCAAAACCTGGTGCTGGCGGCCGCGTCGGCGGGGCCTTTTATGGTGTTCAGGGCCGGGATATCCATGCCCGGCTCTTCCATATAAGGCGCGGTCACATCCATGTCGGGGCCGATGAATTTGCCCTCGCCGATGAGGCGCTGGATGGCCAAATCGGTCTGCGGCTCGATGCTGCCCGCCGTGCGAATCGTCGTGGCCCCGCCCGCCAGATACAGGCGCGGAAACGAGTACGGCATCTGGGCAATGTTGAAGAGCCCGCCCGCCGGCATGGTGTAGTAGAGGTGCTCATGCAGCATTACCAGGCCAGGAATCAGCGTTTTACCGGTGCAATTAATAACCTCGGCGCCGGCCGGCACTTTCACTTTTTTGCTAGCTCCTACCTGCTCGATGCGGCCGTTGCGCAGCAGCACCGTCTGGTGCAGCAGCGCGGGCCGGCCGGTGCCATCGATGACCTTGGCATCGGTGAGGGCCACCACGGGCGCGCTCACTTTGATAAATTCCTTGACCTGCGGCGTGAAAACGGGCGGCGCCTGCGCCTGGCTGGCGGCCATCGGCGCGGCCCCGGCTAGCAGACTCAGTAATAGGCGTGAGAAGTAGGGCTTTTTCATAAGGGGGCGAATCTAAGTGGCTAAGGTCGGGCCACGCGGGCTTTCGTTGCCGGCCGGTCGCAAAAAGCCCCGGCTCCGCGGCAAAGCTGCGCGGGGCCGGGGCTTTCGGAACGAGGCTAGCCAGCGGGGGCTAGCGGCTGGCTACGCTGGGGGCCGCGCTGGCTTTGGGCTGGGCGGCGGTCGCCTTGGCGGCGCTCACGCGCCAGAGTTTGTTGCCGGCGTCGTCGGTCACGAGCAGGGAGCCGTCGGGTAGGGTTACTACGCCCACGGGGCGGCCGTAGGCTTTTTCCGAGCCATCGCCCACGAGGAAACCGGTGAGGAAGGGCTCGGGCTTGCCGGCCGGCTTGCCACCCTGAAAGGGCACGAAAGCCACCTGGTAGCCCGAGTACTGCGCGCGGTTCCAGGAACCGTGTTCGCCCACAAAGGCGCCATTTCGATACTTGGCAGGGAAGGCTTTCTTGTCATAAAAAGTGAGGCCGAGCGCGGCCACGTGCGGGCCCATCGGCACGTCGGGCACGAGGGCCTTCTGCACGAGGTCGGGGCGCTCGCCCTTGCGGCGCGGGTCCTCGTTGGGGCCGTAATATGAGTAGGGCCAGCCGTAGAAGCCACCCTGTTTCACGCTCGTGATGTAGTCGGGCACCAGCTCGTCGCCCAGCTCGTCGCGCTCATTCACGGCTACCCACAGGGCCTTGGTTTGGGGGTTCCAGGCTAGGCCGATGGGGTTGCGCAGGCCGCTGGCATATATTTTCTCGCCCGTACCATCGGGGTTGATTTCGAGGATATTGGCCCGGCGCAGCTCGTTGGCGGGGCCGTGCTCCATCACGTTCGAGCCCGAACCCACGGTGACGAGAATCGTCTTGCCGTCGGCGCTCGGGTACAGGTTGCGGGTCCAGTGGTTGTTGTAGCCGCCGGCGGGCAAATCCAGAATTTTCTGGCCCTTGGCCGTGATTTTGGTTTCGCCCGACTGATACGGAAACTTCAGCACGCCATCGGTATTGGCCACGTAAAAGCTGTTGCCCATTACCAGCATCCCGAAGGGCTGGTTGAGGCCAGTCATAAATACCGTGCGTACATCGGGCTTGCCATCGCCGTTGGTATCCCGAAACAGCGTGATGCGGTTGGCGCTGGTGCGCTGCAACGAGCGCGACTTATCGAGGCCCAGCGTAGCGGCAATCTGCTTTTTGGTGCCCTTGGGCAAGGTCGCCGCCTCCGACACCAGAATATCGCCGTTGGGCGCCACGTAGGCCCAGCGCGGGCTCTGGAGCCCGCCGGCAAACTCGCTCACCGTGAAGCCAGCCGGGGCAGTGGGCGTTTTGCCGGCCGGCCAGTCGATGACATCGACGCGCTTCGTCACCGACTTGGTGGTGTAGGGTGCGGGCAGGTGCACTGTCTCGTCCTTGGGCGTGGTGATGGTTTGGGCCGGGTTATCGGCCTGGGCCACTTGCTTTTCTTCCTGGCTAGGGCCACTGCTGCACGCGGCCAGCAGGCCGAGCGCCGGCAGCAGCGCGGTATATTTTGAAGACATCATGCGGTAAAATGGAAAGCGAGCCAGAAATGGCCTTTCAGAATTGCTTCATTTTACTACGATGCGCAGTATTAGTTGCCGGCTGGGCAGCGCGGGCTACTCCTTCACCAGGCGAGCCGTGCTGCGGGCGGCGCCGTTTTCGCTCACGGCTTGCAGCAGGTAGATGCCCGGCGGCAAACCCACCAGACTCAGGCTGGCTAGCCCCACAGCACTTTGCCGGGCCACGCACTGGCCGGTGGCATTGTAGAGCAGCAGGCGGGTGGTGCCGGCGGGCAGGCCACTCACCTGCACCTGGTCGCGGGCGGGATTAGGGGCTAGCAGCAGCTGGCTAGGGGCGCAGGCAGCCGCTAGGGTCACGACCGGACTATAGGTAAACGAGCCATCCTGGTCCACCATTTTCAGGCGGAAGTACCGGGGGCCAGCCAGCGGCCCCGCGGCGTAGGAGTAGGTGGCCCCGGCCGGGCGGTTTTGGCTGGGCACAGTGCCCAGCGGGGCGTAGGCCTGCCCATCGGCCGAGGCCTGCACCTCGTAGGCCTGGCTGCGCACCTCGCTGGCGGTGCGCCAGGCCAGGGTAGCTGCGCAGCCTGGGCCAGCCACCAGTCCGGTGAAGCTCACCAGCTGCACGGGCAGCGGCGCGGACGCAGTGCACACCAGCGGCTGAAAAAAGGCCGCTGCCGCCGTGTTAATGGCCGTGCGGTTAGCCGCTGCGCGCGAACTGGCGTGGTCGCCCCCGGCTAGGGTAAGCAATTGATTTAAAATACCTACGCTCGCAGCTTGGGGCTGAATGGCGCCACTACCGTAGAGCTTATACGACGAGCCGTACACCCCGCCGTAGCCGTAGGGCACCACTTGGTCGGCATCGTCGTGCACGCTGTACAAGGGCGGGTTGCCGGCACTGACGACCCCTAGCGTGGCCACGCCGCCGGCTAGGCTGAGCGTGCCGGCCAGGTTGCGGGCGTTGTAGGTGGGCAGCAGCTGGTTGGGCGCGGGCAGGTCGGTATTGCCCTCCAGGCCGCCGTTGTTTTGGTAGGCGGTGGTGAAGGTGGGGTCTTCGGTTTCGCTGTCGATATAAGCCGTTTGCAGCGCCGTGATGGCGCCGGCCGAGTAGCCCGCCACGATAATGCGGCTAGGGTCAATGCGGTAGGTGTTGGCCGTGGCCGCATCGTGCCGGAAGTAGCGCACGGCCGCCTTCATGTCGCTGCTGGCGCGCACTATCTGGTCGGCCAGCCGAGCCTGCGAGCCGAATACCGCAAGTTGGTTGCAGTTCGGCAGGAAGGTAGGGCACCCATCGCCCGGCGGCACCAGCCGGTAGTCGATGGTAGCCGTGGCGTAGCCCTTCAGGGCAAAAGCCTGGCACAGGTCATCCATATCGGTGCGCTGCCCACTCACGAAGGAGCCGCCGAAGGCGAAGATTATCAGCGGCCGCTGGGGAGCTGTATCATCGGTAGGCTCATAAAAATCGAGCGCCAGCGTCTGCAGGCTAGAGGTACCAGTGCTGTAGTCAACCACCGAATTCTGGCCGTACACAATGCCCGTGGTTTTGGTCACGGCCGCAAATACATCGGCCGCGTAGCGGCCACTGCCGCAAGTGGTGGCGGTGGCTTGGGCCCAGGCCGGCGCACTACTGCCGGCGGCCAAGCCCAGCAACAGGCCCAGTGCATAAATAATTTTCATAGCTAGCAATAAGATAATCAATGAGTAAGCCCCGGCCGCCCTACTCGCCTGGGTGGTACGTGCGCGCTACGTGCTTAGCCACGTCTTCGGGGTAAAAAAGCACGTCTTTGAACTGGCCTTCGCAATACAGCGGCGCCTGGTCGGTGAAGTGGGGCGAGTCGGGCCGGCTGGCCGCGCCGCCCGTCACCACGGAGCGGGCCACCACGCGGGGCCCAAACTCGACCACCGCCACGAAGCTGTTGCCTACGCCCCCGTAGCGCTTTTTGGTGCCCGGGTAGGTGTGCGCCCCAAATGCGGCCAGCGAGCCCCAGGCCGACGAAGTAAACGCCACCGGCCGGCTAGGCTGCTTATCATCAAAGGTTTCGTCGAGGCGGCCCGTCAGGCGCTGGTAGCGGTTTACCTCGCCCCAGGGCACCTGCCAGGCGCCAAAGTCGCGCGTGAGCTCGGCCAGGGTTTCGGCCAAGGCGGTCGCTTTTTCCTCGGGCGAGGTGTGCTCGACAATGAAGTTGGTGAAGCTGATGAAATCGGGCGCCGGGCCGGCGGGCAGCCGGGGCCGGGCCAGCCGCTGCATGCGCTCGGCCCAATAGATGGCCAGGGTCTGGGCGGTCGAGGTTTTGCTGTAGCTCAGGTTCCAGGCGCGCAGCACGGGCAGGGCGGCCTCCACACCGGCCGGCAGCGTGCCGCCGGGCGCGTCGAGCACCAGCTGGCAGTCGCGCAGCAGCGAAGGCAGCAGCTGCTCGAAGCCCGCGAGGTGCGGGTCGTCGGCCGCCGCAATGAGCGTATCGAACGTGAACTGCTGCTTGCGGCTCAGCACCCGCACGGCGTTGAGGCCGCGGTAGTTCTCGGCATCGGGCGCCATGTAGCTGGGGTACTGGCTTTTGGCGGGGCTAGCGGGGCCGGCCACGGTGTAGGGCGTCGAGTTGCAGTTCTGGAGGAAGCCGCTGGCGGGGTTGCGCACCTGCACCAATTCCTCTACCCGGTGCAGGCCCTGCCACTCGGTGGCCTTGGTGCTGCCATCCACGGGCTGGCTCCAGTCGTAGCCGGCGGGGCGGCGGGGCATAAAATTGCCGTGCCAGTAGGCAATGGTGCCCGTGTTGTCGGCAAACACGGTGTTGTTCGAAGCGTTGCCGTTCAGCCGCATCACCTCCCGAAAGCTGGCGTAGTCGTGGGCCTTGGTGCGCAAGTAGCTCTGTTCGAGGGCTTCGAGCGGCGTATTCATCATTTTCACCGTCACCCACTTGTCGCCCTGCTGGCCCACCACCGGGCCGTGGGGCGTGCGGTAGGTGGTGAAGGTGCGCCGGTGCCGCTGGCCATCTTTGCGGTACACCAGGCTCAGGGTATCGGTGGCCAGGGGTCGCGGCTGGCCGTCGTACTGGTACACGTACTTACCGGCCTGCTCGGTCACCGTTTCGAGGTACTCGTCCATCGAGTCGGCCTGGCTGGAGGTGTGCATCCAGCCGCATTTCTCATTGAAACCCTGGTAGATGAAAAACTGCCCCCAGGTCACGGCGCCGTAGGCATTGAGGCCCTTCGCGCTGGTCATCTGCACCTCCGAGCGGAAATAAAATGAAGTGTGCGGGTTGATGAGCAGCAGCGGGTGGCCGCTGGCGCTTTTGCTAGCCCCAATGGCGAAGCCGTTGGAGCCCACCGGCTCCTCATCGGCGCGCCAGGGGGTCGCCGAGGGGAAAGGCGTCTGCCACGACGTCTTTTTGGGCTGGCTGTAAAAAGCCTTGAGCCGCTCCAACGGCACCACGCTCACGTTGCCCCCAATGCTGCCCTCGCTGAAGAGCAGCGGCATCCAGGGTTGAAAGCGGTGCAGCAGCCGGGGCCGCACGGTGGGGTGCGTGGCCAGGTAGTAGTTGGTGCCGTCGGCAAAGGCGTGCAGCAAATCCTTCATCCAGCGCGGGCTGCGCTGGTAAATGCCCACGGCCTGGGTTGAATCGAGGAACAGCCGCTGGCGCAAATCTTCGTAGAGCGCGGCCTCGCCCCGCACCTCGGCCTGGCGGCCCAGCGCGGTGAGGTAATTGTCTTCAACCCGCGCAAAATCGTCCTCGCACTGGGTATACAGCAGGCCAAACACGGCGTCGGCGTCGGTTTTGCCCGTGATGTGGGGCACGCCCCAGGTATCGCGCACCACGCTGACGCGCCGGGCCTGCTGCTGCCAGCGGGCCACTTCGGCGGGCGTAAAGGCCTGGGCGCTGGCGCCGGTAGCGGCCAGCAGCAAGAGTAGCGTAGAGAGGGTGCGCATCAGCAGTCGGGCCCGAACTCGTAATTTTGCCCCAAGGTCGGCCCGGCGGCAAGTTAGGTTGCCGGCTGCTAGGTGGGAGGTGGGCTTGCCAAAAGGGCATGAAAAAAGGCGAATAGCAAAGCCATTCGCCTTTCCAACCAAAACACCTTAAAAAACTATTCTTTCACGCAGATAGAACAACCGAACCGGCAAAAGATTCCGGCTAAACCAAGATTTTCTTTTTTTGCGTTTCTAAAAAACTGATTCTCAACCCGTGAAAAATTCAGACAGTCCCGCCGCGGCCCCTAGCCCCGAGTTTATGCGCGAAGCCATTCAGCTTTCGCTCTCCAACATGCAAGCTGGCTTTGGTGGGCCCTTCGGCGCGGTGGTGGTGAAAGACGGGCAGATTATCGCCCGCGGCTTCAACCAAGTTACCAGCACCAACGACCCCACCTGCCACGCCGAGGTCGATGCCATTCGCAAGGCCTGCCAGGTGCTGGGCACCTTTCAGCTCGCGGGCTGCGAGCTCTACACCAGCTGCGAGCCGTGCCCCATGTGCCTGGGCGCCATCTACTGGGCGCGGCCGGCTAGGGTGTTCTACGCCAACACCAAGGCCGACGCGGCCGCCATCGGCTTCGACGACCAGTTTATCTACGACGAAATCGCCAAGCCCCTGGCCGAGCGCCAGCTGCCCATGCAGCAGTTCCTGCGCAACGAGGCGCTGGTGTCCTTCCAGGCCTGGGCCGCCCGGGAGGGTCGTACTGATTACTAATTACTAAGGCCGTACTTTCCCGAAGTGAGCGCCTCCCCTACGACTTTTTGGTAAAGTCGATATTATATATCACATTCAGCCGCAGGCCGTTGTTAAGCTCCACTACCGGCTGGCCGGTAGCCGCATCGGGGCCGCTGTGCGAGCGTATCTGGTAGAGGTAATTCAACTCCAGCTGGGCATTATCGGTGAACTGGTAGCCTAGCCCACCCGAGAGGCGGTTTTGGTTGAATACGTTCTGCCCCACGTTCTGCCCAAAGCCGATGAATAGTTCGTCGAAGGCAGTGAGGTAGAACTCCTTATCATCGATGCTGGCGCCTTGCAGTGGCAGCTCGGCCTGCAGCTGGTAGCGGATGCGGTTCTGGTAAGCCCAGCGCTCTACCGGGCCTTCGCCGCTCTTGGCGCGCGAGCCTAGCCAGCGCTGCTCCAGCCGGATGCGCTGGCTCAGGCCCACGCGGCCGAGCTTGTCGGACAGCGATACGTCTTCGTAGATGCGGTGCTCGGGCGTGGCCTGGCCGGGTACTTCGGCGTACTGCCCGTAGCGGTGACTTTGGAAGTAGGTATAGCCGCCCGCCACCTTCACCCGCTCCGACAGGGTGCGCACGAGGCCCAGGCGGGCTAGCTGCTGCTGCGGGTCGCGCAGCCAATCCACGCGCCGCCACTGATATTCGGTGTGGATGGCCCACTTCTCGGCCACCTTGTGGTCGCCCACATACGTGAGCCAGGCGAGGCTATGAAAATCATTGAGCCGCGCCGACTGGCCGTAGCTAGCGGGGGCCGCCGCGCCCACGAGGCCCGCCAGCAGGAGTAATTGCTTTATCACGCTATGCTAACCGGCGCAGGGGCTAGCTGTTTGGTGGCGGAGACGCTACTGCCCACGCCAACCCGGCCTTCCCTGCCAACGGGCAGCGGCTACCCGTTGGCAGGGAAGGCGCTGGCGCACAGGGAAACAGCCAGGGCCAAAGACTTCACTAAGAAATAATTGCCTCGTGCCAACAAGCTGGCTGGCTAAATTGCCTCGCAACGGGCACGCGCTGGGCAAGCCTGCTGAACTCCTGCTCCCGCCGTACTTTGCTTTTGCTAGCGGGCTCCTGCGCCGCTAGGCCCAATTTATTTTCCTAAGCATTTCCCTTTCCATGGCCGCTCCCGCCGACGTTTTCGTGCACCACGTCTTGTTTTACACTCCCGCCACCGCCAGCGACTCGGACCGGGCCAAACTGCTGGAAGGGCTGCAGATGCTACGCGGCATTTCGGCTATTAAGCTGGCGCACATCGGCACGCCGGCCGCCACCGACCGCGCTGTTATCGACCGCACGTATACCTATTCGTGGCTGTGTTTTTTCGAGAGCGCCGCGGCGGAGCTTAGCTACCAGCAGCACCCGATTCATGATGATTTTCGGCGCGAGTACGCCCGCTACTGGGAAAAAGTAGTCATCTACGACGCAGTGGGGCCAGCGGCCTAGTGCAGGTTACTGCCCGGTCCCGCCGTACCCGCGTTATTTAGGCGTAGCTACTGCTTGCTACCCTCACTTCTGGTTGAAGACCAGCACCCGCAAGTACCCTTTGGGCACGCCATTCGCGAGCTGGTCAATAGCCAAAACTAGGTGTTGTGTACGGCTCGTCCGAATGCCAGATTTGCCAGAAGAGACCCACGGCCTCGGCCCCTTTTTGTTCCCACGACCCCCCGACTGCGAATCCCCATGAAAAACCCCTCCCGCGCCTTCTACTTTGTTGCCACCTTAAGCCTGCTCTTGGCCTTGGCCGGAATCTTCATAACGGGCTACTATTCCGGCCGCAACGACTCCTTGGCGAAGCTGGGGCTGAGGCTGTGCTTTGGGGGCGCGTTCTTGCTCATCTTCGCCTCTGTTGTGCACAAAAAACAAAAGAGCAACCCAGCCAGTCCGCGCTAAGAAGACACGTGTAAATTACGCCCTAGTGCCGTGCAGATAGGCTTGCCCGCTTCAGTTCACGGAAACGGTCGTTTTATTGAACAGCCAGCGCCTTATTCGTAAACCTACTGGTTTGCGAACGACTTTCCTACCTACCCTGGCGGCCCCAAAAAAGCAGGTGGCTGTTGCAGAAGTAGATGGCTGGCCCGTGGTATCTTAGGTTCATGCAGGGCCACAAGCAGTTCGTCGATAAAGTCGTGCTGCGCTTCCGTTTGTCGGAGCGCGTGCCGAAACAGAATCTCTACCGTCGGCTAGCCGAGGTGCTCGATTGGGACTTTCTCTGTACCCAGACCCAGGCCCTCTACAGTCACACGGGCCAGCCTTCGCTCGACCCCGTCGTGTTCTTTAAGCTGATGCTCGTCAGCCGCTTGGAAAACCTGGTCAGCGACCGCCACCTCGTCGAGCACTGTAGCCTGCGCTTGGATATTCTCTACTTCTTAGGCTATGAGGTGGACGAGGACTTGCCCTGGCATTCCACTATCAGCCGCACCCGCCAGCTCTTTCCAGCCACCGTTTTTGAGCACCTGTTCGACTATGTCTTCGCGCAGTGCGTGGCCGCCGGCCTAAAGTGTGTGGACAGCAAGGGCAGTAATTTTGTTGGATGCGTCGTCCTGAATTAAGCGAACGAGAATGGCAATTGGTGGAGCCGCACACGCGCGGGCGGCTGGGCACTGGCCGTGATAACCGACAGTTTATCAACGCGGTGCTCTACCGGGTACGCACCGGCTGCGCGTGGCGCGACCTGCCTGAGCGATTTGGGCCGTGGAATACGGTGGCGCGGCGCTTCCGTCGCTGGGCCCTGGCAGGGGTGTGGGAAGCTTTATTTGAGGCGGTGCAAGAACCGGACTACGCCTGAGTCCTCGTGGACTCGACCGCCGTCAAAGCACACCAGGCCGCCGCGGGACAAAAAAAAGCACCGCACCCGCCGAAGCCATCGGCCGCTCACGCGGCGGGTTGACACCTAAGGTACATGCGCTTGTCGATGCCCTGGGCAATGGCCTGCGCCTGGCCCTCCCGCCGGGGCAACACGCGGACAGCCCGCAGTTGCCGGGCTTGCTGGCCGCCTTACCCACCGCGCCGGGAGCAGTCGTAGCTGACAGGGCCGATGACACCAACGCCGTGCTGGCGGCCGTGGCGCGAGCCAACGCCGAGCTGGTGATTCCACCCAGAATTTCACGCAAGCAACAACGTGCCTACGACACCAACCTGTACGCCGACCGCAACAAAGTCGAACGCTTCTTTGGCCGACTTAAAGAAGCGCGCGGCTTCGCGACCCGTTACGAAAAGACAGCTACTTCCTTTTTAGCCGTAGCGCACCTTCTCGCTGCACTCGATTGGATACGCTAGCTGTCCACACACTTTAGAAAACCTGCTGGATGAGCTGTGAAGCCAGTTTCACCAACACAGCCTGCCAGTGGAGTTTGCCCGGGCCGAGCCCTATGAGGCGTACTACCGCTCGCAGGAAGGCCGGCCGTTTGTATAGCAGCTCGACTTCCTGAACCTGCGCACCCAGCGCATCCGCTACGCCGTGAAAGACTACTATCAGGCGTTTAGCCAGCGTACCAAGTAGGGCGTCGATGGCCTGCTCTTCGTGGGGGAGTTGAGCGCCTACGAGGCCGACCTTGCAGCGCAGTGGGCCCGGTACGCTGACCGGCTGACGTACCCGGCAGAGGTTGCCGGTAATTTGGAAGAAGACGTGGCCTGCGTCCAGTTTGGGCAGCGGGTGCTGGAGTGGGTCGAAACGGCCAGCTTCCCCCTTCGGGCCAACGAGGAGCTACCGGCCGGGTACGGGCACCCCAAGCTACTGGACAAGCTGGCGGAATCGTTGCCCTCGCCACGGCCTAGTCCCTGCCGTCCTGCTCTCTTGGCACCACGCCTGCTTGGAGTGTACGCTTCCCTTCGAAATAGGCCAGTGTAAGCCGGAGCCTGACAGCTCAAGTGAGGTTTAATGCAGCCGGCAATTCAGATAGCCGCATAGGTGATTACAACGCTACCGCTCGTTGGGCATAAGGACTGATAAGACCCTATTATCAGCGTTGAGTTTGACAAACCGACGCCGAGGACTTTAGGTACGATAAACTTTAAATACAGATAGCCCCGGCCTTCATCAGTAGGTCGGGACTGTTCGGTCTAGCGCATAAGGGCAACTGTTCCGTCTCAAACAAGGACCACTCTAGCGAATATGGAGGAGCTTATAACGTTTAGTAAACGGCGTTGGCAAACGTTAGGTAAGTAATGCTAAAGTCGCACTTTTTTGAGCAACCTCTGCCAGTGCCTGCTCCTCTATTCGCTCTTTACCTCGGCGCTAGGGCTATCAGGAGGGAGCTGCGGCAAACCCTAGCTCGCAGCGTAGGTAAGAAGAACGCCAGCAAGTCGACTACGCGCTATTTCATACTTTTGGCCGATGCGTAAAACCCAACCTTCGGCTTCCCCACCCCCAATCCAGGCAGTCGACTTGGCAAGGCCGCTAGCCCGCCAGTGTTGCGCCTACACCTGTGCCCTCATCCCCCCGCAGCCAGCGCTTCCCTGCAACCGGCGCGACTTCTACAAACTGGCCTTGTTTATGACCGGCCGGAGCCGCTTGCACCAAGGGGGCCAAAGCTGGGATATTGTAGGGCCGGCGCTCACCTTTTGCACCGTAAACGCGTCCTATACCTGGGAGTCGTTTGACGAGCAGGCCGGGCTATTCTGCGAGTTTGCGGAGGCGTTTATCGGGGGAGCGGAGCGCACCGGCTCGCTACAAAGCTTACCGCTTTTCACGCCCGGGGCTAGCCCGGTGCTGGTGCTCACGGCGGAACAAGCACACGTGTTCAACGGTCATTTTCAGCAGCTACTCAGCGGCCTGGACTCCACCTATCCATTTAAATATGAGGTACTACGCCACCAGCTGCACGTTCTGCTGCACCAGGCCCGGCACCTGTTACCACCCCCACCTGCCCCCCGACCGGCTACGGCCGCCGACCGCCTGGCTGCCCACTTTTTAGACCTGCTCGAGCAGCAGTTTCCCATTCCTATGCCGTTCCTACCGCTGCGCCTGCGCTCGGCCCAAGACTTTGCGCCCCTCCTGCAGGTACACGTCAACCACCTGAACCGGGCCGTGCGGGCAGCCACTGGCAAAACCACTACCGAGCACATCACCGCGCGTATCGTGCAGGAGGCATGGGCCCTGCTCCAGCACACCGACTGGAGCATCACCGACCTGGCCTATGCTCTCGGGTTTGAATACCCCACCTACTTCCACAACTTCTTTAAAAAGCAGACGGGACGCACGCCGCGGCAGGCCCGGGCCGCCAGCCAGGCGGTTTGAATTTCTTACTCACCTAGTGTGAATATCATTACTTCGGGTACGAGGTAGCGCCGCACCTTTGTGGCACTACCCAGCGGCCGCTGGCTCGCTACCGACCACGGTCCTGCGCTCGGGGCAACGGGCGGCAACTGCTTGCTTCTCTGTTTCAAGTAGTGCCCGGCCAGTCAACAGCCCGTTGGTGCGTCCACCTTTTTTCTGCACTCGACTCCCCTACTTATGGCCAATGTTGTCCAACTCACGCCGCGCCTCTGGCAATTGAAGCTGAACCTGGTGAATTGCTACCTGCTGGAAACGGAAGATGGCCTCCTGCTCATCGATACGGGCTACCCGAACAGCACCGACAAACTCTTCGCCGCCGTCCGCGAATCGGGCCACGACCCGGCCGCTATTCGCCACTTGCTGCTCACCCACTGCCACATCGACCACGGCGGCAGCGCAGCCGAAGTACGGCGGCGCACCGGGGCACGCACCTACGCCCACGCGCTCGACGCCCCGCTCATCGCCAAGGGAATAGCCGAACGGCCCGGTACCACTCGCACGCCCGGGCTAGTCAACTGGCTGGTTTACCTCTTCTTTATCAAGTACGCCGGCACCACCTACGAGCCCCTGCCCGTGGACCAAGTGCTGGAACACGGCCAGGTGCTACCCTGGGCGGGGGGCGTGGAAGTCATCCACTCGCCCGGCCACAGCGCCGGCCATATCTGCCTGCTGCTGCGGCAAGAAGGCCTGCTCATCGCCGCCGACCTCTGCTCGCACGTCATGGGCCTGAAGTACAGCACCATCAACGAGGACCGCGCCCTGGCCCAGCAGAGCCTGCTGCGCGTGGCCGAGTACCCCTTCGAGCGGGCGGTATTCGGGCACGGCGACGCGCTCCAGGAGCGAGCCAACCAGCAGCTGAAAGAGACGTTCGCGGCTAGCTAGCGCGTACTCGGCAAGTAGCCGACGGGCTAGGATGGCCCAAACACGCGTACTTTGGCAGCCAGCATGACCCCTTCGCATTACTATCCGGCCGACCTGGCGCTCGCCCTGCGGCAGCGCTGGCCCGCCGAGGCTCCGCCCCTACCGGCAGCGGCAGTCCTGACGCCCTTTATCTCGGTGCTCTACCAGGCCAGCCTGCTGTTTGAGGAAAGCCAGCCCGTACGCTGCCATGCCGTGCTGGCCTCTCCAGCCCAGCTGGCTGCCCAGCCCGTGGGCCTGACCGATTTTCACGTCGTGCACTTTACGGAAGCGCGGGCCTGGAACGAGCAGGAAGTGCGCCGTCTCAGCCCGGCCGTGCAGCCCGCCAGCACCCTGTTGGCGGTAGCCCCCCTGCCCGATGGTCAACTGCAGCTGTGGGGCCTACTCTTTAGTGGGCACCAGTGGGACCAGCAGGTTGACGAGCTGGAGCGCCCCGGCGCCGTAGCACCCCCGGCCCTGCTGGTGCAGCTGAGCGGGCCTGGCAGCCTCGTGTTTTACTACGGCGCCCAGCGCGTGCTCACCCTGCAGCGCGGGCGCATCGAAGGCCACGGCTTTTTGCAATTTCCGCGGGCCTGGGGCGCGGGCCGCTTTCTGGAAAACCAGCAGCTAGCCGGGCCCGCCGCAGCTGGCCTGACGTGGACGCCCGAGCAGAACGAGTGCCTGCTGCAGCTGGTGCTGCGCATGCAGCGCCGCGCCCTGACCCACGCCCGCAGCAGCGGCCACGGCATGCTGGTGGTGCTGGTGCCCACGCCCCGCGTGGCCGAGCTGCTGGCCCCGGGCGGCGCCCTGCGGCCCAAGTACGGCCTGCTACCCCCGGCCGCCGGCCCGCGCTATGCTACTCTGGTGCAGGCCATCCTGCACCGCCTGCTGGCGCTGGGCGAGCTTAGCTGGGCCCACTACCAGCAGTCGGCCGATGCCGAGCTGCTGCGCCTGACGGCGGAACTAGACCAGTTTGGTCACGACGTGGCGGCGCTGGGTGCCGTGGATGGGGCCCTCGTGCTCACGCACCAGATGGCGCTGGTCGGCTTTGGGGTGGAAGTGCAGGCCACCCAGATGCCCCTTACCCAGGTGTACCGCGCCTTGGACGTAGCCGGCGACACCCTACAGGCCCTGCCCGCCGACCAAAGCGGCACGCGCCATCGGGCCGCCTACCGCCTCTGCCTGGCCGCCCCCGACTGCCTAGCCATTGTCGTCTCGCAGGACGGCAACGTGCAGTTCGTGCATAATCAGGCCGGTAACGTAATTTTTTGGGACCAGCTTTCTTTTTGAGCGCTACCCGCCCTCAGCGGCTGCGTAATTTACTAGCCAGCAGCAGTGGCCTACTAGCGGGGAGTACCGCCTTTGGCCTGGCTAAGAGAACTTCACGAGGGAGGGGGAGTTTAGGCAAAAGTACCCGCCAAAATCGCAATTTCACAGTCTTTAAACGTACGTTTAACTTTTGTGATAAAACCTAAAATGAGGGTATTTTTGGTCCCATGACCACCTTTGTCGCCTATTTCCGCGTCAGTACCGTCCGCCAAGGCCAGTCTGGCCTCGGCCTCGAAGCCCAGCAAGCCGCCGTGCAAAACTTCCTCCGCAACGACGCGCAACTCGTGGCCATCTTCACCGAAGTGGAGTCGGGCAAGAAGAACGAGCGGCCCCAACTAGCTGCGGCGATTGCCTGGGCCCGGCAGGAGGGGGCCGTGCTACTGGTGGCCAAGCTCGACCGACTCGTGCGTAATGTGGCCTTCCTCGCCACGCTTATGGAGAGTCGCGTGCGCTTTCAGGCCGTCGACTTGCCAGCCGCCGATGAGTTTACCCTCCACATTATGGCGGCGGTGGCCCAGAAAGAGGCGTCGGCCATTTCCACGCGTACCCGCGATGCGCTAGCTGCTAAGAAGGCGCGCGGGGCGCAGCTAGGCACCCCAGCTAATTTGACGCAGGCCGCGCGCGAGAAATCGTGGGTGGCGATGACCCAGAATGCCCAAGCTAATTTGAACAACCGGCAGGCGGCACAGCTAGCTACCTTATTGCGGGCGACAGGGGCCACATTGTGGGCGATTGCGGACCAACTTAATCAGTCGGGCTACCGCACGCGGCATGGGAAAGCCTTTCATCCTATGGGCATTCAGCGTTTACTACCTAAGTCAACGGTTTAATTGATTGCTGATTGAGCGCGCAACCATTTAATTAAAGAATATGGCAAAGGCATATTAGCAAGAAGTAATCTATATTTTTTGCGCGAAATCCTTTAATTAAGTAGGGCTAACTTAATAAGCCGTGTTGTTTTAAGTGGTTAAAAATTAATTTATCAACGTCTACCACTTGGTCTTTCTCCGCATAACTAAACCATTTGATTTTTTCAATCTCCGCACTTGCTTTTAATTATCCCCGATAGCCTCCCGTATAACATGTCATTTTTACCAAAACTCCTTCCGGTTGTCCGTGCGCTTGCGCTTCAAAAATGCCGATGAATTGCAAGGTGCTTTTAGCAATAACTACGGTTAGCTCTTCTTGGATTTCTCGAATTAAGGCCTGCTCATCCGTTTCCGCACGTTCCCTTTTGCCACCCGGGATATAATACTTATCCTTGCCATAGCTTTTGGTCAGTAGAATCCGATTATCTTGTATTTCTATCCACGCCAATTTGTCAATCAAGTTCATGGCTGCCGGGTTGTGAGACGAATTAGAACAGTAGGAATAGCTGCGTGTTGGGACGCCAGGCAAGCACTGGCTAGCGGTGCTACTTCAGCAGTGGCGATGCTGCTGAAGATGGAGTAGCTAAGTGGGGCGGGCAATTCGTTTTCACGCGATTAAGGTACTTTCACCAGCGTAAAGCGCACGGACTGCTCCCCCAAGTGCCCCGTGGCCAGTAGGTTTCCCGGCGTGGTGGGCGTGAGCGTGGCCGTGAGCGTGTCGGGCCGGGGCGTGGGGCGGCGCCAGACCACGCGCAGCTGCCGGCGACCAGCTTCGTAGGTGTAAGTGCCGAATAAGCGCCGCTTGGTATCGTTAAACTCAAACACGCAGTCGTGGCCAATGTCCAGGTACACCGTCGTCAGCACACTGTCCTGGCACGAGCGCGCCGTCTGGCGTCGGCCATTGAGCTGGACGTGGCGCACGGCATATTTACCCGTGAGTTGCGGGTAGGTATCCGGAAATTCGTGGCCACTCAGCAAGAGCAGGGGCCCGTACACCACGGATAAGCGGAGCAGCATACGAACCAGGGGCCGGCGAATAGCGAGCCGGGGCAGCTGCGGGGGCGTGCGCAGCAAAAGCGTGACCAGCCGCTCATAATCCAGCCCTAACAGATAGAGCAAACAGGTCAGGTGAATCAGCGCCTGCCAGAACACCCCCACGGGCAGGTGGTAGAAATAATCGACGAGCAGGATGTTGACCATTACTGGCAGCAGGGTCAGTACGCCCAGCAGCCGCGTGCGGTGAAACAGCAGCAGCAACGCCCCCCCGATTTGCAGTGCCCCAATGATGCACCGATACGCATAGGAGTGGCCAAAATACGCCCAGGTTAAGTCTTCGCCAGAGAGGCTACTAAAGGGCAAATCCAGCATGCCCAGCGGCACGAAGAACTGGAGCTTAAAAATTTTCTGCCACCCAATCAGCGACAAGTCGAAGGCCACGGCGTACCGCAGCAGCCCTTGCCAAAAGGCCAAGACAGCGGTATCAGCCGGCCGGCCCGCCGGCTGTCGCTGCCAGTAAAGGCCATAGCCGATGGCCCCCACCAGCACGAGCACGGCCCCGGTGAGCAAGCCCGCATAGGGGCCCCAGGGGCCAATAACCCACCGGCCGACGCGTAGCAGCGTGGCCCCGGCAACCAGGCCGGCCAGGGAGCAGAGCAGAAGTTTAGCGCCCCCACTGGGGCGGAGCGGGATGGTGGTCGGGTACATGAGCAAAGGGGAAGGGTAGCGAAAGCTCAAACCTCACCCCACCCCGTTACCGCCGCGTTCGGGGTTATCCAACCGAACCCATTGGGGGGAGCCAGGCGCTACCGGGCGGCTCCGGCTGCGGAGCACTACCAGTCCGCACCTGTTGTAGAAACTGACTGGGCGTCAGGCCCGTCACCTTCTTGAAAGCAGTATTAAACGTGGTCTTGGAGCTAAAGCCGGCTTCGAAGGCGATGCCCACGATGCTCAGGTGCTGGTGCTGGGCCGAGGCCAATAGTCGTTGCGCCTCCGCCACCCGGTAGGCGTTGATGAACTGGAAAAAATTGACCCCGAATCCCTCATTCAGCACGTAAGAAAGCTCGTGAGTGGAGAGGCCCGCCCGCTGCGCCAGGACCGGCAGGCTCAGGTCGGCTTCCAGGTATACTTTTTCGGTTTCCAATAACTGGGGCAGCCGCTGCTGCCAGTACGCTAGCTGGCTAGGAGACAGGCGCGCCTGCTTGGGGGCAGTGGGGGCTGAGTCGGGTAGCACTGGTACGTCTTCCTGCCACAATGCCTGAATTTCGGCCCGTACGGGAGCTGGAAAGGCAAATACCTCAGGCTGGCGCAAGGCATAATGAGCCAGGTAAAACACGGCGCCCAGGTAGCCGGCCGGGGTGAGCGCGAGCACCCAGCCCAGGTGGAAAAACAGTTCATTTAGCCACAGTCCCACCAGCAGCGCCAGCCCCCACAGCACCTGCTGGAGCCACTGCAAGGCTATGGGCTCCGGCTGCGCCGTGAGTTGCAGCAAGTGGCGCTGATGCCGGTGCAGGGTCAGATAGGCCGCTAGCCAATAGCTGATGGCCTGCACTTTGGGCGTCGCAAAAACCAGAGCGCGCCCTACTGCGGCGGCGGCGCCCGACAGCCACGTAACGCCGGCCGGCCCGCAGCCCAACAGCGGCGGGAGCATGGCCAGCAAAAACAGCAGCCAGAGCAGAAAATGGAGCCCGTCGCGCCGCTGCCACGGGCGGTTGGGCGCGGTGAACTGCACCACGCTCAGGTAGAAGGCCGGGGCCATCGCCAGGCGGGTTAGCTCCAGCCACCCAGGCAGGTTCGGATACTGCGCGGCGACCGGCGTGCCCGGCAGCACGCGGTCCAGCAGGACGCACCCTAAGCAGGCTAGAAAAAGTCCTAGCCACCGATTGGCCAGCCGATTCACGCGGAGCGCGTTCGTGCTCAGCAGGAAGGCGAGCAGCAGTACGCCACCGCAAGCAAGGGAATAGACGAGAGGCACGGGATAAGCAGCTAGCGGGGAAAAGGCACTGGCCGGCGAAGATAAAAGGGAAGTTTTGGCGCCACCAGCCAGTCGATACCGCAAGTCCCGGGCGGGACGAGCACCCACCTGCTATTCACGAGTAACTAATAGCCAGTCAGCCCTTTGCTCATTCGATACCTAGGTGAAATGGTTCGGTTGGATAAATTAGAACGCCCCAGTGAGGGGAGGGACTGTGCTTTGTCTTAGGGGCCCGTTGCAGAAGCCCCGCTCTCCCTTTTCCAAATCACACGATGCACTGGATTCTCCGCTTTGTAGGGTGCCTGGGGCTGCGGGCAACTGCCCCAGGGTCCGTGTTCGCGCAAGCGGCCGTAACCCCGGTGGGCGATGGCTTGCTGGGCGCGTATTACCAGGGGCGCAATTTTGAGCAGTTCCGGCACCGCCAAGTCGATGCCACTATTGACTTTTACCGCCGCAACCAGCCACCAGCCGACGGGGTACCGGCGGAGGACTTTTCGGCCCGCTGGACGGGCTGGCTGCGCGTACCCACCAGCGGGCACTATGTGCTGTACCTCGACGTGGACGATGGGGCCCGGCTCTGGCTTGACGGCCGGCTCCTGCTCGCGGAGTGGCGTGGCCAGCCCCTGAGCTCGTATACCATCAAACTCGACCTGCAAGCGGGCCGTGCCTATGCGCTGCGCCTGGAGTACTGCCAGTACGGGGCCGACTCGTAAAGCCTATTCCGATGATTTACGTGAGCGCGTAGTGGCCGCCTATGCGACGGGTCAGTGTACGATTGGCCAGGTGGCCAGCCACTTTGCCGTATCCATTTCGTTTGTCGACAAGCTGCTTAAGCGTCAGCGTACCAGCGGCTCGGTGGCGGCTCTACCTGCGCGCGGTGGCCCAGCTCCTCGCCGCCTGTGTCGCCGCTCAGCCCGACGCGACCCTGGCCGAGTTGGGCCAGCAGTTGGTGGCCGCTGGTAGCCCCGCCGTGGGGCAGACCGTGCTCTGGCAGACGCTGCGCCAGCTCGATTTGCGGCGCAAAAAAAGAATCTGCACGCCGCCGAGCGCGACACTGACCGAGTGAGGGAGCTGCGCCAGGAGTTTCTGGAAGCTATTCAACACGAATATGTTACGCGCTTCAAGTTCGTAGACGAAACGAGCATAAACCTGACGTATATCCGCCGCTACGGCCGGGCAACGGGTGGACGCGGCCGTGCCATTGCGCAACGGCCCCAACGTGACGATAGCGGCCGCCCTTTCGACGCAGGGGGTAGAAGCGGTCACGGAACTGGACGGGTCGCTGAACACCGCCAGCTTCGCCGTGTACCTGGCGCAGGTGCTCGGGCCCGGTTTGCAGCCGGGCGACGTGGTGGTCCTGGATAACTTGCCGGTGCACAAGGCGGACGGCCTGGCCGAGCTAGTAGAAGCACGCGGCGCACGCCTGCTGTACCTGCCCCCGTACTCGCCCGATTTTACGCCCATTGAACTGGCGTTTAATAAGCTCAAAACGCACTTGCGCACCACGCGCCGCGCGTACCCGCGAGGCACTGAAGACCGCCTTGGATGCGGCCCTAGCATGGATAACGGCCGACGATGCGCAAAACTGGTTTGGCCATTGTGGCTACCATGTACACTGACTCCGAATATGCTATAGGTCATCTCAGCAAACTTGGTTTCCAAGACGTGCCTGAAAATGTCCGGCGCAAGCTCATGGTCATGTAACGGTACTGGCGCAGCCTGCGCTTCCCCGGCTACAAACCGGCTTTGCTGCAAACGTTTACGTAAATAAAGCGGCACAAATAGTAGCTAATGCCTCGGCTTCGCTAATACTTTCGGGGTACCCTTCCGCTACAACCTTGGTTGGCTACAGCAGCTCATGGCTGGCCTGCCTAGTTCGCGCTACTCGTGAAGTCCAGCATGACTTCCGCTATTCTACTGAGGGCTTAGTACTGACCAACTTTCTGCCCGGCCAGGCGGCAGGTGTTTGCCTGATTCTGGCTGGCCAATCTGGGCTGCTCCACCGTCTTGCTTTTCTCCTTTTCCCACCCACTCATGAAGAAACTACTATCGTTTCTCCTTCTCAGCTGGCTGGCGCTGAGCGCCAGCTACGGCCAATCTATCTCGCCCTACATCGCGGGCCAGAATGCCTGGCTACCCAAAGGCTACGGCGGGGTCGTGTACAACGGGCTACTCGACCAGTTGTGGTCAACCGTCCAGAAATCGCACGTGCAGCTGGTGCGCATTGGCGGCAACGGCGTCGAATTCAATATGCCCTCGGGTCCCGAGTACGTGGCGTTGATTGACTCCATCCGGCGCATTGGGGCCGAACCGATGGTGCAGGTAGCGCAGGGCCGGGGCAAGTACACCGCCCAGCAGGCCGCCGACGTTGTCGCGTACGTGAACCAGACCAGGAGCCGGCACGTCAAGTATTGGATTATTGGCAACGAGCCCAATCTGGCCGGCACCCACACCACGGTGCCAGTGGCGGGCGTGGAGGCGTACATCAAGGCCTGGTCGTCAGCGATGAAGGCGGTGGACCCCAGCATTTTAATAGTGGGCCCGGAAACGTCGTTTTACGATACCAGCTACCTCAACCCGCTCCTTGGCGGGGCCAACGACATTACGGGGCAGGATGCCAGCGGGCGCTACTACGTTGATATTTTGTCGTTTCACTCCTATCCCTTCAGCGGTAGCCAGACGCGGGCGCAGGTAGTAGCGGCGGCGCAAACCCTTTCGGGCAACGTGGACAAGCTGCTAGCCCTGATGAGCGCGGCCAACACCCTGCACAACCGCACCGGCCCGAATGCCCTGCAATGGGCCGTGACAGAGTTTAACATCGACTACGCCAACCCGACCGCCAACACGGTGGAGGGCGTGGGCGTGCATTCGTTTCTAAATGGCCAGTACTGGACCGAGGTCTTTGGCGTGGGCATGCAAAAAGGCGCCCTGTCGATGATGCCGTGGTCGATACACGAAGGCAGCGGCGCGCGCGGGCCCGGTGACCTGGGCTACCTCGATGGCTCGACCCTAGCCACCATCAAGCCCCGCTCGGCCTACTACCACGAGCAACTGGTGGCCGACAACCTGCGCGGCAACTACCTGGCCGCCACCGACAACCAAAGCACCGTAACGGTACTAGCCGCCGCCCGCCCCGACAATACCACCGCCGTGCTGCTGCTCAATAAGAGCGACGTGACGGACTATGACTTCACGGTGCAGCTATCGGCGGCCACCGTGCCGGGCACGGCCGCCCTCAAAATCAACGTGCCGGCGGGGCTGGCGGCGGCGTATTCGGACAAGATTTTTGCCCAATCGACGCTCGTTTTGCTTTTCGACAGCAAGGGCGCGCTCACGCGAAAAATCGTGTACTCGCTGCAACACGCGGCCAATACCCAGCCCCCCACTTACCTCAAGCCGGGCCAGAATGCCACGCTGGTTTCCTTCGCGGCCGATAAAACCTTTAGCTGCATCGCGCCCGAGGCCGTCACCTACACGGCCTCGGTGCTGGGCGACTATACTTCACTAACCTGGAACTTTGGTCCCGGTGCCACGCCCCAAACTGCCACCGGCAAGGGCCCGGTAGCCGTGACCTACGCCACCGCCGGTACCAAAAGCACCTCGCTCACGCTGGTGAACGCCGACACGACCATTGTGGTGAACAAGACTGATTACGTGCAAGCTAATGCTTGCGCACGCGCACCTTACCTGGGCACGGCGGCGGCGATTCCGGGCGTTATCAAGGCGGTGAACTACGATACCGGCGGCGAGGGCGTGGCCTACCACGACTCGGACCCGGCCAACCGAGGTGCCGCCCTCGACCCCACCGTGCCCCGCCCCAGCGAAGGCGTCGACACCGAAAACGGCGGCGAAGGCAACGGAAACATCGGCTACTCGGCCAGCGGCGAATGGCTGAAGTATACCGTGAGCGTGCTGCGCGCAGGGCTTTACCGGCTCGTGGTGCGGGTGGCGGCCAGCGCGGCCGGCGGCTCGCTGCGCGTGTCGGTAAACGACGTGGACAAGACCGGCGCAGTGCCCGTGCCCGCCAGCGGCGGCTTCGGCACCTACCAGGATGTGGTTATCAACAACGTGTACCTCGACGCGGCCAGCAGCACCACGCTCAGGTTTGACTTCGTGAGCGCCAGCTTCAACTTCGAAAAGCTCACCTTCACCGAGCAGGCAACCACGGGCATCGTGGTGAACCGCCTCTACAACGCCACCGCCACCGTAGACGGCAGCCAGGACGCCGTGGAGCTGCTCGTGGTGAAGGACCACCTCGATATTCGCGGCCTTATTCTCAAGGACTTCGAAACCAACCTGACCAGCGATACCGGCGGCAAGTACCAGTTCAAGGACAACGCGCTGTGGCAGGATTTGCGCATCGGCACCACCATTGTGCTACGCCGGCTGGCCGGTCCTAGCGGCTACGCCACCGATGTGGACGCCTCCGACTTCACGCTGGATATGCTGCTGGAAAACGCGACTTACCTGGCTAGCCTTGCGCCCAGCGGCCAGAACTTCAACCTGACCCAGACCGACATGGTGCTGCTGAAAACCGGCTCGGCCGACGGCACTGCCAATGTGGTACACGCCTTTGCCACGAACGGCGGCGGCAACGCGGCCTTCTTCAACGCCGTGACTACTAACAAGCTGACCGCTGCGGCCGGCAACGGCACGGGCACCCTGCTCTACCCCACCAATCCCAGCCAGAGCGCGGCCGACTACAACGGCACCGCCGCCGCAGCCGCCACCGGCACCACCGAGGCCACGCGCACCTGGGGCTACGGCTACGGCACAGCTAACACGAACTACATCAATACCTTGCGCAATCTGGTGTACAACTCGCCCGCCATCGTAGTGAACCGGGTGTACAATGGCTCGAACGACAACCTCGGCACCGCCGACGCCGTGGAATTGCTGGTGGTGCAGGACCACCTCGACCTGCGCAGCCTGGTGGTAAAGGACTTTGACACTAACAACACGGCCGACACAGGCGGTAAGTATAGCTTTAGCAACACATCCTTTTGGCAGGATGTGCGCTCAGGCACAACCATCGTATTGCGCCAGCTAGCCGGCCCCACCGGCTACGTGCAGGACACGGATGCGGCGGATTTCACCCTCGATTTGCTACTCAGCAACGCAACTTACCTGACCAAGGTGGGCACGGGCACCTTCAACATTACGCAGTACGACATGGTGCTGGTAAAAACCGGCCTGGCCACCGGTACCGACGGGGCCATCCATGCCTTTGCCACTAAGGGTGGCGGCAATGCGGGCGTGCCTTCGGCGCTGTTTCAGGCGGTGCGCAGCGCCAAGCTGACCTCGCCCGACGGCACCGACGCGGGCAGCGGCTCGTTTCACTACCCCCTGAACCCTAGCCAAGACGTGACCGACTACAACGGGGCCAAGGGCGCTATCTCGAAAGACCTCAACCTGAACTGGGGCTACGGCTACGGGACTGCCAACATCGCCTACATCCAGTCCTTGCGCGGTGCCGTGGCACCCGCCGACTTTGTGGTGGCCAGCGGCCAGCGCCTGAGCACCAGCGGCACCTACGCCACCATTACGGTGCAGAGCGGCGGCACCCTGACGCTGCGCGGCGCCACCACCGTGAGCGGCGCCGTGCTGGTGCAAACCGGCGGCCTGCTCGCCACCAACTGCCAGCCTCTGGCCGGTACCGGCAGCTTTGAGCTGCAAGCCGGTGCCGAGCTGCAAGTCTGCGACCCGGCCGGCCTGGCGGCTAGTGGCGTCACGGGTGCGGTGCAGCTCAGCGGCACCCGCACCTTTGCCGCCGAGGCGCTGTATACTTACAACGGCACGGTAGCCCAGACCACGGGCGCGGGCCTGCCCGGCCAGGTGCGTAGCCTCACGGTGAACAACGCCGCCGGCCTTACTCTCAGCCAAGCACTGAATATCAGCCAGCTAGCCTGCCTGCAAAGCGGCAACCTCGCTACTGGTGGCCAGGCGTTTACGCTGCTTTCGTCGGCCGATGGCACGGCTCTGCTCGATAATACGGGCGGCGTGGTAGTGGGCGCTGGCACCATGCAGCGAGCCATCACGGGCGGCGCGGCGGGGCCGGCTTACCGCCACTTCAGCTCGCCGGTGGCCGGCGCTACGGTTGCTAGCCTCACTACTACGGGCTTCGCGCCCACCTTTAATGCGGCTTATAACACAAGCGCTACGCCGGGCATGGTAGTGCCGTTCCCCACGGTGTTTGGGTACGAGGAAAGCCGACTGAGTACAACTACTTCCAACTACGGCGCCTTCGACAAAGGCTGGTTTTCGCCGGCCGGGGCTAGCGACGGGTTGCAGCCCACGCGCGGCTACAGCGTGAACGCGCCGGCCACGGCCGCGCCCGTTTCCTTCACCGGCACCTTTAATAATGCCACCCAAAACTCGGGTGCCCTAATCCGGGGCACCGATGCCGACGCGGGCTGGCAACTGCTAGGCAACCCCTACCCTAGCCCACTCGACTGGAGCACCGTGACGGCCGCGCAGCGCCCCGGCCTGGACGCCGCCCTGTATGTGTTCCAAAGCACCGGTCAGTACGCGGGCACCTATCGCAGCTACGCCAACGGCATCGGCAGCACGCCGCTGATTGCGGCCGGCTCGGGCTACTTTGTGCGGGTGAGCACCGCCGGCACGCCCGGCGCCGTAAACCTGACCAACGCCAACCGCGTCACCACTTTTGGTGCCCAGCCCGCCTTTGGCCGCCTTGCGGCCGATACGCGGCCCCAGTTGCGCCTACTGCTCAGCGGTGCTGGCGGCACCGACGAAGCCTTTTTATATCTGGAAAATGGCGCCACCGCCAGCCCCGATGCGCAGTACGACGCCGCCAAGCTAGTTAATCCCTCTGGGCTGAACCTGGCATTTCTGGCAGGCGGCTTACCACTGGCTATCAATGGCCTGGCTCCGCTAGCCTCGGCCGAGGTCGTGGTGCCGCTGGCCGTGCAGGCGCCGGCGGGCGGCAGCTACACGCTGCGCGCAGCGGAGCTGGCGGGTTTTGGTGCGGCTACGGTGTATTTGCGCGATGCGCAAGCCGGCACCCAGCAGGCGCTGGCGGCTGGCAGCAGCTATGCCTTTACGCTGACCTCGGCTATGGCGGGCGCCGGGCGCTTTAGCCTGGTGCTGCGGCCCGCGGCGGCCCTGGCCGCGCAGGCCAGTCTGAGTGCCGCCACGGTCAGCCTCTACCCCAACCCGGCCCACGGCCGCTTCACGGTGCAGCTACCGCCGCTGGCGGGCCAGCGCGAGGTGCGCGCCAGCCTGCTCAACGCGCTCGGCCAGGTGGTGCTGGCCCGCACCATCGCCCTCACGCCGGCCGGCGCCACGGCTGAAATTAGCGCCACAGCGCTGGCAGTGGGCGTATACACGCTCCGCTTGCAAACTGATACGCAGCAGTTTACCCAGCGCCTAGTGCTGGAGTAGCGGCGGGCGCTGGCACGCCAGCAATAAGTCGCTTACTACTAAAAGACCGGCCTGTCTAGCGGGCGGTCTTTTAGTAGTAAGCGACTTTTTTGCGCCAGCAACGATGCGGTGTAATCCGTCTTCAGTTGGCGGCGGTAGAGCGACGCTGCACCAGTTCCGACGCCAGCACCACGCTCTGGCTGGGCAAAATGGCGCGCTTCTTTTCTACGGCGCGCAGCAGGATATGCGCGGCCTCTCGGCCGATGTTGTGCGCCGGTTGGGTGATGGTGGTGAGCGGCGGGTCGAAGAGCGAGACGCTTTCGAGGTTGGAGAAACCCACCACTTTTACATCTTCCGGGATGCGGCGGCCCAGCGTACGGCACACGTGGTAGGCGCTCACGGCCAGGCGCTCGACCGAGGCGAAGATGCCGTCAATATCGGGCCGGCGGCGCATCAATTCTTCCAGCAGCTGCACGTTGTGCTCGTTGTTCATAGTGCCGTGCAAAATGAGCTCATCATCTAGAGCTTGGCCGTGCGCAGCCAGTGCGTCGAGATAACCCTGCAAGCGGTTACGACCAATGGATAGGTTATTGGAAATTAGCAAATGAGCGATACGCTGACAACCTGCTTGCAACAAGTGCCCGGTTGCCTGAAAGCTGCTCTCGTAATCATTAGTCGTGACCTTGGCGGTGGAAATTTCGGCGCATACCCGGTCAAAAAACACGATAGGAATGTTGGCCTCCTCTAGGCTCTGAATGTGGGCAATATCTGCGGTGCCGCTGGCCACCGACATAAGAATGCCATCAACGCGCCCGCCCTTGAGGTGCTGAATGATGGCCACTTCGCGGGCGTAGTCGTCGTGGGTGAGGTAGATGAGCACGTGGTAGCCGCGCTGGCGGGCGGCTTCCTCAATGCCATTGATGGCTAGGGCGAAAAAGTGGTTGGTGACCTTGGGGATGACCACACCAATGGTTTTGCTCTGGTTGCGGCGCAGGCTGCTAGCGTAGGCGTTAGGCTCATAATTGAGTTCGGCAGCCAAGGCTCGCACCCGTTCCTTAGTGGCAGCCGATACTTCGTGGCTGTCTTGCAGCGCGCGCGAAACCGTGGCAATAGACAGGCTTAGCTCCTCAGCCAAGCGCTTGAGGTTCACGGGTTTCATAGGATGATAATGGATAAGCTAGCAGGAAGAGAGTAGGGCGGCGGGCGCGTTGGCAGGCGCCCATAATTACCTGGCAATATAAGTCCCTACCCCAGCCCGCCCCGCCCGGCAGCGCCAGCTATCGGAAACGTTTACGTAAATAAACCCGGCTTTCCGCGTCTGAACAAGGAGTGAACGGCCGGTACTTCGCAGGGCAGACGGCTTCAATCAGCCCGCTAGGGCAGCTTCAGGGCCAGCTATTTGTGGCGGCCAGCCCTGCGCTGGCCCAAGCTGGCCGCCCTACTTTCAATACCCATTTCCCACCCATTATGCAAGCTCCTCTACGCTCGGCGCGTTGGCGCCACGTTCGGCCCTTGGTTTTGCTGCCCGCCCTCGGCCTAGGCGCCAGCGCCCCTCTGGCGGCGGCCCCGCGCCCGGCCACCCACCACGTATCGGTTTGGGCCGATGTAACGGTGACCGGCCAGGTACTCGACGAGAAAGGTACGCCGCTGCCCGGCGTCAACGTCATTGTGAGGGGCACGAGCATCGGCGCCCAAACCGACGTGAGCGGCCGCTACAGAATAACGGCGCCCGACGACGCTACGCTGGTTTTTTCCTTTGTGGGCTACGTAGCTAAGGAGGTAGCCGTGGGCGGCAAAACGGCCCTGAACGTATCGCTAGCCCCCGACGCGGCCGGCCTCGACGAGGTGGTGGTAGTAGGCTACGGCGTGCAGGAAAAGAAGATGCTGGCCACGTCCATCTCCTCCATTTCGGCCAAGCAGGTCGAGCTCATTCCGGTGGCTAGCCCCTCGGAGGCACTGGTGGGCCTGGTGGCGGGCGCCCAGATTACCGAGCCCTCGGGCGAGCCGGGCGCCGGCGCCGTTATCCGCATTCGCGGGCTAGGGTCGATTTCGGCCGGCAACTCGCCGCTGTATGTGGTGGACGGCTACCCGCTCAACAGCCCCGACAGCTACAACCAGATTGCGCCCGGCGATATCCAGAGCATCCAGATTTTGAAGGATGCCGCGGCCTGCGCCATTTACGGCTCGCGCGGCGGCAACGGCATCGTGATTGTGACCACCAAGCGCGGCACCGCCGATGGCCAGACGCGCTTCAACTTCACGGCCAACGGCGGTATCCAGCAGGTAGCCAAGCGCATCGACCTGCTCAACCGCGACCAGTACCTCGACTACCTGCGCGAGTCGTTTACCAACGGCAACCGCGCCATTCCGGCCACGCTGCAACCCGGCGCCCCCGCGCTGCCCGATACCGACTGGCAGAACGAGATTTTCACCACCGGTGTGCAGCAGCAGTACCAGGTGAGCGCGGCGGGCGGCACCGAAAAGTCGCGCTTCTACATCGCGGGCGGCTATTTCAAACAGAGCGGCATTGTGCAGAACTCGGGCTTCGAGCGCTTTTCGCTGCGGGCCAACTACGACGCCCAGCTAAGCAAAAAGCTGACGCTCGGGGTGAGCCTGGCCCCCAACTTCACGCGCACCAACACGATACCTATTTCGGGCAGCTACAACGGCGGCAACATCGCGGGCGGCGGCCCCAGCGGCGAAACGGCGGTGGTAACGGCGGCGCTCATTCTACCGCCCATCATCCCCACGCGCCTGCCCAACGGCGACTACGGCACCATCCGCAACGCCGGCTCGGGCGTGACCACGCCCGGCGACTTGCTGAGCCCGCTGGCTACCATCGACTTGTACCAGGACCGCACCAACGCCGTGCGGGCGCTCGGCTACTCGTACCTCGACCTAGAGGCCATCAAGGGGCTGCACCTACGCACCAGCTTCGGGGCCGAGCTGCTCGATAGCCGCCGCAGCATCTACGTGCCGGCCACGCTGGGCACGGCCGGTAACCAGGCCGCCAACCTCTCCAATCCCATCCTGGGCAACATCGACGCCCGCCAGCTCAACGGCACCAACCTGAACTGGGTGTGGGAGAATACGGCCACCTACAACCGCACCTTCGGCACCAACCACAGCCTGACGCTGCTAGCCGGCTACTCGGCCCAGTACAACCAGAACGAGGGCAGCACGGTGCTGGGCCAGACTGGCACCTTTACCAACACCTCGATTGAGTACGCTACGGCCGCCGGCCAGCTTTTTGGCCAAGCCAACTACTCGGCCAATGCGCTCACCTCGATTTACGGTCGTGTCGATTATGCTTATAAGGAGCGCTACATCCTCACGGCGGCGCTGCGCTCGGATGGCTCGTCGCGCTTCGGGCCTGATAACCGCTACGCTACCTTCCCCTCGGTGGCGCTAGCCTGGCGGGCGGGCGAGGAAGAGTTTATCAAGCAGCTGCCCGCTATCTCGGAATTGAAGCTGCGCGGCAGCTTTGGCGTGACGGGCAACAACAACATCGGCGACTACAACTACCAGAGCTACCAGCAGGCCGCCAACTACGTGTTTGGCACCGGCAACGGCACCCGCAGCTTCGGCTTTGCGCCCAACGGCGTGGCCGTGCGCAACCTGGGCTGGGAAACCAACACGCAGTTTGACGCCGGCTTCGACTTGGGCTTATTCCGCGACCGCATCTACCTGACGGTGGCCGCCTACCAGCGCAACACCACCGACCTGCTGCTTAACCGCAACATTCCGGCCCTGGTCGGCTTCGCCAGCCGGGCCCTGGCCAACGTGGGCGAGGTGCGCAACCGCGGCCTGGAATTCCAGCTGAACACGGCCAATATCACTGGCAAAGACTTCACCTGGAGCAGCTCGGCCAACCTGAGTATCAACCGCAACGTGGTGCTGGCCCTAGCCGGCAGCAACGACCAGTTGCTCTACGATGCCGTGTTTGGCTACACCAGTTCCATCCGGGTGGTGCCGGGGCAGGCGCTGGGCACCTTCTACGGCTACACCCAGGAAGGCGTGTACCGCGACCAGGCCGATATCGACGCCAGCCCCAAGTGGACGGCCAGCACCGTGGCCCCCGGCGATATCAAGTTCAAGGACATCAACGGCGACGGCAAGATTGACTCAAACGATATCGGCGTCATCGGCAATCCGTTTCCCAAGTTTACCTACGGCTTGCTCAACACGTTTGGCTACAAGAATTTTTCGCTGAGCGTGACGCTGCAAGGCTCGCAAGGCGCTGATATTCTGTACGGCGCCGACCGCTACACCTTCAACTCGCCCGGCCAGGCCAACGCCCGCACCAACCAGCTCGGCCGCTGGCACTCGCCCACTGACCCCGGCGACGGGCGGACGCCCCGCGCCACCTCGGGCGCCTCGCTGCGCACCCAGTTCAGCTCGTATTTCCTCTACGACGCCTCGTTTTTGCGGGTGCGCAACATCACGCTGCGCTACAACATCCCCACCGACTGGGCCGGTAAGGCGGGCCTGCAAAGCATCGGCGTGTACGCCACGGTCCAGAATCTGTACACCTTCACTAAGTACTTCGGCTACAACCCCGAGGCCAACAACTACGGCAACACCACCGCTCCCACCTACGGCGTCGACCAGGGCTCGTACCCGATGGCGCGCACCATCACCGTGGGCTTGCAGGCTGGCTTTTAACTCTTTGATTCCTTCCCACCATGAATCTTAAAAACGTAGTAGCCAGCGCCGGCACGGCCGCCGCCCTGGGGCTAGCCCTGCTCGGCACCAGCGCCTGCAAAAAGGACTTTATCGACCTCAACGACCCTACGCGCCTCGTCACTACCAACGGCTACACCGACTCGCTGAGCATCGTGAACGGCGTGACGGCCGCTTACTCGTCCTTGCAGGACACTTACGGCAAGTCGGGCTCCAACCGCGGCATCTTCCTCTTCGGCGAGGTGCCCAGCGACAACAGCTACACCGTGGTTTCGGGCGAGCGGCTCAACGAGTTCGACACCTTTGGCCTGATTAGCGACAACCCGCGGCTGCAAAACATGTGGCAGTACAGCTTCCAGACCATTGCGCGCTGCAACATCATCCTGGGCCGGGCCGATGCTGTGAAACTAACCGCCGCCACCCGCAACCGCCTCTATGGCGAGGTGCGGCTCATTCGGGCACTCACCTATTTCAACCTGGTGCGCATCTGGGGCGACGTGCCGCTGGTAACCACCGAGATTAGCAACATCGCCGATGCCTATGCCTTCGGCCGCCAGCCGGTAGCGGCTGTGTATAAGCAGATTGAGGACGACCTGGCTTTTGCCGAAACCAACCTGCCTCTGACCCAAACCGGCGCCAACCTGGGCCGCGCTACCAAGGGCGCCGCCCAGGGCTTGCTGGGCAAGGTTTTGCTGACCGAAAAGAAATACAAGGAGGCTAGCGACAAGCTCAAGCAGGTTATCGACGCGGCCACCTACTCGCTGCAAGCTACTTATGGCAACATCTTCTTGACCAGCAATGAGATGAACAGCGAAATTCTGTTTGCGGTGCGCTACACCAAGGGCGGCTTTGGAGTGGGCAGCCCGTTTACCAATTATTTCCTGCCGTCGGTAGCTGCGGCCGCCGCCACCAGTGTCAATGGTAACGTGGGTACCGGCCAGCAGTTTAACAGCGTGGACGCCGACCTAGTGGCAGCCTTCACGGCTAGCGGGGCTAGCGATGTGCGCGCGGCGGCCTCCTACGGCACCTCTACTAATACTAGTGGCCCGGTGTACTACACCAAGAAGTACATCGACACGCCCACTACGGCCTACGACGCCGAAAACGACTGGATAGTGCTACGCTATGCCGACGTGCTCCTCATGTACGCCGAAGCCCTCAACGAACAGGGCGGCGGCAATGCATTGGCGCTGGATGCGGTAAACCGCGTCATTCGCCGCTCGCGCAACTTGCCCGTGGCCACCGCGGCCCCCACCGTAGACCTGCCCGCCAGCACCGACCAGCCCACCCTACGCACCCGCCTGGAGTTGGAGCGCCGCCTGGAGCTGAATTTTGAAGGCCACCGGTGGTTCGACCTCGTGCGCACCGACCGCGCCATCCCGGTAATGAACGCTTACTTCACCAAAGCCGGCACGGCCACCCGCATCGATGCTCACAACCTGGTGCTACCGCTGCCGCTCCAGGAAATTCAAACAAACCCGATTCTGACCCAGAACCCGGGGTATAACTAACGCTATTTTGAAGCCGGAGTAGCGCGGACTTTTAGTCCGCGCGTTTTCACGTCCGCTACTCGCGGACTAAAAGTCTGCGCTACCGCCTCATTCTCCTTTTCCCGCCTATGCATTTCCGCTCCTGGCCCCGCCTGCTGGCTGCCTTGTTTCTCACCGCTGGCCTGCTGGCTAGCCCCGCCACCCGCGCCCAGTCGGCCCTTATCCAGAATGCGCCGGCCCGCCGCGTGCTCAGTCTCAACGGCAGTTGGAACTACATTATCGACCCCTACGAAAACGGTTTTTACGACTACCGCCGCGAGGCCTTCGACCAGTCGAAAAGCGGCAAGGGCGGCTACTACGACAACCAGAAACCCAGCAACTCGCAGGAGCCCGAGCTGATTGAGTACGACTTCGACCACTCGGCTGCCCTGCAAGTGCCCGGCGACTGGAACTCACAAGACCCCAAGCTCTTGTATTACGAAGGCACCATTTGGTATAAGCGTAATTTTAAGCTGAAGCCCACGGCTGGCAAGCGGTATTTCCTGTATTTCGGGGCCATCAACTACGAGGCCCACATTTACCTCAACGGCAAGAAGCTGGGCATGCACCGCGGCGGCTTCACGCCCATTCAGTACGAGGTGACGGGCCAGCTCGACCCTAGCGGCGACAACTTCGTGGTGGTGAAGGCCGACAACACCCGCCACGCCGACGCCGTGCCCACCATCAACACCGACTGGTGGAACTACGGCGGCATCACTCGCGACGTGTTCATCGCCGAGGCGCCCGGCACCTTCATTAAAGACTACGAGGTGCAGCTCGCCAAAAACGACCCGAGTACCCTCATGGGCTACGTGCAGCTAAATGGGGCTAGCCGCGCCGGCCAGACCGTGACACTGGGCATCGCCGAAGCGGGCCTCAAGCAAACGCTAAAAACCGATACGGCCGGCCGCGCCACCTTTCGCTTCCCCGCCAAAAAGCTGCAGCTGTGGTCGCCCCAAAGCCCCAAGCGCTACGCCGTGAGCCTGGCCAGCGGCGGCGATGTGATGCAGGATAAAATCGGCTTCCGCACCATCGCCACGCGGGGCCAGGACATTTTGCTGAATGGCAAGTCGGCCTTCATGCGCGGCATTTCCATTCACGATGAAAACCCGCTCATCCCCGGCCGGGCGCGCGGCGAAGGCGACTTGCGCATGCTGCTCACCTGGGCTAAAGAGCTGGGCTGCAACTACGTGCGGCTAGCCCACTACCCGCACAATGAGACCATGCTTAAGCTAGCCGACGAAATGGGCCTGCTCGTGTGGGCCGAAGTGCCCGTGTACTGGACCATTGCCTGGGAAAACCCCGCCACCTACCAGAACGCCGAAACCCAGCTCTCCGACCTTATTTCGATGGGCAAGAACCGGGCGAGCATCGTAGTGTGGTCAGTGGGCAACGAAACGCCGCTCGGCGACCCGCGCCTGAAATTCATGACCAGCCTCGTGAAAAAAGCGCGCTCGCTGGACGATACCCGCCTCATCGCCGCCGCCCTGGAGCTGCACCGCACCCCCGACAACGTGGTACACGTGGATGACCCGCTCGGCGAGTACCTCGACCTAACGAGCTTCAACGAGTACGCCGGCTGGTACTGGGGCGGCATGCCGAGCGAAATCACCAAGTACAAGTTTGAGATTAAGTACAACAAGCCAGTCTTTATCAGCGAGTTTGGCGGCGATGCCCTGGCCGGCTACCACGGCGACGCCAACACCCGCTGGAGCGAGGAATATCAGGAGGCACTCTACGTGAACCAACTCAAGATGCTGGGCACCATCCCCGGCTTGCGCGGCATGACGCCCTGGATATTGGCCGACTTCCGCGCCACCCGTCGCCAGCACCCGGTGTATCAGAATGGCTTCAACCGCAAAGGCTTGATTTCGAGTACCGGCACGAAGAAAAAGGCTTTCTACGTGCTGCAAGAGTATTACCGCCAGCAAGCTGCAAAATACGACGGGAAGTAACCATGAAAACGATTCGAAAGGCCGTCCTATTGAGGGCTAGCCTACTCGCGCTAGCCCTCGCGCCCGCCGCCCAGGCCCAAACCCGCGACAGCGCCGAGTACACGCTGCGCGTGGCCGCCAAAAAGACCATTAACAACTCGACCATCGATGGCAAGGCCGGCTTTTCGGAGTACAAAAATTACCCCACCCGCACCATTGCCACGCTGCAAGGCTTTGCCCCCGCCGAGGTGAAGCGGAGCAGGTACGGCGGGCGGCTAGATAAGCGCACCAAGGCCACCGGCTTCTTCCACGTCGAGAAAATCAACGGCCGCTGGTGGGCGGTGGACCCCGACGGCTATTACTTCCTGCATAACGCCCCCAACGACGTGCAGCCCGGCAGCTCGGCGCGCACCCAGCAGGCGCTGAAGGAGAAGTACGGCGACCGTGCCGGCTGGATAGCCGCCACCCGCAAGTTTTTCTTTGCCAACGGCTTCAATGGGGCCGGCGCGTGGTCGGCGACCCAGGATATTCAGACGGATAATGCCAAGGCCGACCAGCCGCTGGCGTACACCATCAACTTGGATTTCATGAGCAAGTACGGAGCCAAGCGCGGCGGCACCTACGTGCAGCCCGGCCACAAGGGCTACCCCAATGACGTGATTTTTGTGTTTGACCCCGGCTTTGAGGCGTTTGCCGAGCAGCACGCCAAGCAGCTGAGCCAGAATAAGAAAGACAAGAATCTGTTCGGCTATTTCTCGGACAACGAGATGCCGTTGCTGCGCAAAAACCTCGATGGCTACCTCAGGCTACCCGTGACGGAGCCCGGCTACGTGGCCGCCAAAAAGTGGGCCGATGAGCGCCACATTACCCTCGAAACCATTACCGACCAGAACCGGCAGGATTTCCTGGCCTACGCCGCCGAGCGCTACTTCTCCATCGTGGCCAAGGCGATGAAAAAGTACGACCCCAACCACATGTACTTAGGCTGCCGCTTCCACGGCGCCCAGCGCTATTACCCCGAGCTGCTGCGCGTGGCCGGCAAGTACCTCGACGTGGTGAGCATCAACTACTACAACAACTGGACGCCCGAAAAAACCTGGGTGCATGATTGGGAACAGCTCGCCGGCAAGCCCTTCCTCGTGACCGAGTGGTACGTGAAAGGCGAGGATGCGCCGGGGCTAGCCAACACCGCCGGCGCCGGCTGGGTCGTAAAAACGCAGACCGACCGGGGCCTGTTCTACCAGAATTTCACGCTGGGCCTGCTCGAATCGAAGAATTGCGTGGGCTGGCATTGGTTTAAGTATCAGGACAATGACCCCACGCTCGTGGGCGCCGAGCCCTCCAATACCAACGCCAACAAGGGCATTGTAGACAACTACCTGAACCCCTACCAGCCCATGCTCGACAAGATGAAGGAACTGAATTTGCAGATGTACCACTTGGCCGATTTCTTCGACCAGCGCCCGCCGCAATAATGACGACCAGCGGTAGCGTCTTCCTTGCGGGCTGCCTGTGGCTAACCTCTCTGGCGGGGGCTAGCGCCCAGGCGCCAGCGGTACAGCCGCGTCGGCGCACGGTAGTAGCGCCGCCCGCCCGCAAGGACAAGTTTCAACTGTATCTGCTAGTGGGCCAGTCGAATATGGCTGGGCGCGGCTATGTGGAGGCCCTGGACACCGTGCCCAACCGCCACGTGCTGCGCCTGAACCCGGCCGGGCAGTGGGAAATCGCCCAGGACCCCATCCACTTCGATAAGCCAGTGGCCGGCGTGGGGCCAGGCCTAACCTTCGGCCGCACCCTAGCCGCCGCCGACACCAGCCTAACTATCGGCCTGATTCCGTGCGCGGTAGGCGGCTCGGGCATTGATGCCTGGGCACCTGGTGCCTACTTCGCCGACACCAAAACGCACCCCTACGACGACGCACTGGCCCGCGCTCGGCTAGCCCAGCAAGCGGGCACACTGGCCGGCATTATCTGGCACCAAGGGGAAACTGACAGCAGCCCCGAAAAAAGCCAAGTCTACGCACAAAAACTTGCGGCACTTATCGCCCGCTTTCGCGCCGACTTGCAGGCACAGGTGCTGCCGTTTGTAGCGGGTCAGCTGCCGGCTTTTCAATTCACCAAAATAGGCGCTGACGGCGGCGCGCAACCTAACCCCGGCGCCGAGCGCATCAACGCCGCGGTGGCCGCGCTCACCCGCACGGTGCCGCACTATGCCTACGTTTCGGCGGCCGGCACTACCGACCGCGGCGACCATCTGCACTTCGACGCCCGCTCGGCCCGGTTACTGGGCCAGCGCTACGCCCAGGCCATGCAACAAGTGCAGCGCCGCGCCCGGCGCCGACCCTAGTAAGGGCTAGCCTTTTATTCTGAACCACGCGCATGAAACGCCTTTTCTTCGCCCTTTTCCTCACCCCTATCCTGCCTGCCCTGGCCCAACAGCCGGTAGAGTCGCGCATCACGGCCCTGCTCCAGCAAATGACGCTGGAAGAGAAAGTAGGCCAGCTCAACCAGTATTCGGGCCGCGAGCTAACCGGCCCGGCCAGCGCCCGCAAAGACAACCAGCTCAACGCCATCCGTAGCGGGCAGGTGGGCTCGATGCTGAACGTGCGCGGCGTGAAAGACACCCGCGCCATCCAGGCCGAAGCGCTGAAATCGCGGCTGCACATTCCACTGCTGTTCAGCCTCGACGTCATTCACGGCTACAAAACGGTGTTCCCGATTCCGCTGGCCGAGGCGGCGAGCTGGGACCTCGACGCCATCCGGCTAGGGGCGCATGTGGCGGCGAAAGAGGCCGCGGCGGCCGGCATCCACTGGACTTTCGCGCCGATGGTAGACGTGGGCCGCGACCCGCGCTGGGGCCGCGTGATGGAAGGAGCCGGCGAAGACACCTACCTCGGCGCGCAGATTGCACGAGCCCGCGTGCTGGGCTTCCAGGGCGAGAAGCTGGGCGGCACCGATGCCATTATGGCCTGCGCCAAGCACTTCGCCGCCTACGGCGCGGCCCTGGCCGGCCGCGACTACAACGCCGTGGATATGAGCCCGCAGCAGCTTTGGGAAACCTACCTGCCGCCCTTTAAAGCTGCCGCCGATGCGGGCGTAGCCACGTTCATGAACTCGTTTAACACCCTGAACGGGGTACCCGCCACTGGCAACCGCTACTTGCAGCGCGACATTCTGAAGGGCCAGTGGCAGTATCCCGGCTTCGTGGTGAGCGACTGGGGCAGCATCGGCGAGATGGTGCCGTGGGGCTACGCCCAGGATGGCGCCGATGCGGCCCAAAAAGCTCTAGCCGCCGGCAGCGACATGGACATGGAAAGCGACGCCTATCACACCAGCCTGGCGCAGCTGGTGCAGGCCGGCAAGGTCGACGTGGCCCTGGTAGATGATGCCGTGCGCCGCATTCTGCGCAAGAAATTTGAGTTGGGACTGTTTGATAATCCCTATAAATTCTCGGATGAAAAGCGCGAAAAACAAGTCCTCAACGACCCGCAAAATCGGCTCGCGGCCCGCCAGGTGGCGCGCAAGTCGATGGTACTGCTCAAAAACGATAACCAGACGCTGCCTTTGCATAAGCAATTGAGCCGGCTAGCTATAATCGGCCCGCTGGCCAAGAGTAAGCGCGACCTCGACGGCAGCTGGGTACCTGACGCTGATACTACCTTGATAACGAGCCTCTACGATGGGCTAGACCAGCGCCTGGGCAAGCAAACGCAGCTGAGCTATGCGAAGGGTTGCGAGGTGCTCGGCGACTCGCGCACCGGCTTCGCTCAAGCTGTAGAAACCGCCAAAAACGCCGACGCCGTGGTGCTCACCGTAGGCGAAGCCTGGGATATGAGCGGCGAGGCGAAGTCACGCACTGACATCCACCTGCCCGGTGTGCAGGAAGAGCTTTTTCAGACCCTGAAAGCCACCGGCAAGCCCATAATCGTAGTCGTGCTAGGCGGCCGACCGCTCATTTTTAACACCATTGCCGACCAGGCCGATGCCATTCTGATGGCCTGGTGGCCCGGCGCCGAGGGTGGCCACGCCCTGGCCGACGTGCTTAGCGGCGACTATAACCCTGGCGGCAAGCTGCCTATCACCTTCCCGCGCGCCGTGGGCCAGATTCCAATCGCCTATAACCAGCAGTACAGCACCGGCCGGCCCGTGACGAAGGCTAACGATACCAAGTATAAGTCGGCCTACATCGACTCACCCAACACGCCGCGTTACGCCTTCGGCTACGGCCTGAGCTATACTACTTTCAAATACAGCAACTTTCAACTCAGCCACTCGCAGTTCACCGCCACCGAAACGGTGCAGGTGCAGTTTACCCTCACCAATACCGGCGCGGTAGCTGGCGAGGAAGTAGCCCAGCTTTACCTACGCGACCCGGTGGCCTCCACGGTGCGCCCCCTTAAGGAGCTGAAGGATTTTCAGAAAGTCGCGCTCAAGCCCGGCGAGAGTAAAATGCTCACCTTCACTATCAACAAGGACAAGCTTTCGTTCTACAACCAGCAGCTAGCCAGGGTAGCTGAGCCCGGCGAGTTTCAACTTATGGTGGGCAGCGCCTCCGATGATATTCGCCTCAGCGGCAAGGTCGAGCTGCTACCCTAGGCAGACCCATAACATACTGACAATGAACTTCCCTTGTCCGTCATGCTAACGAAGAAAGCATGACAGACGTGTACTAAGTAGGTAAACATCCTATTATCAACAAGCTATTCATGTCTGCTTTAACGCAATTTTCCTTACAGGATAAAGTCATTGTTATTACCGGCGCTACCGGCGTTTTGGGCGCTTCCATGTCGCTGGCCGTGGCGGAGGCGGGCGCCAAAGTAGTCGTGATGGGCCGCGACGCCGAGCGGGCCGAGGCGCGGGCTAGCGCCATCAGGGCGGTGGGCGGCGAGGCACTGGTGCTGCTGGCCGACGTGCTCGACACCGCCCAGCTTGAAGCCGCCTGCGACCAAATACTCGCCACCTGGGGCCGCATCGATGGGCTAGTGAATGCCGCCGGCGGCAACCTGCCTGGCGCCACCGTGGGCCCTAGCCAGAATTTATTCGACGTAAGCATTGCCGACACGCGCCGCGCCGTGGACCTCAACCTGTTTGGCACCGTCATTCCGACCACCATTTTTGGGCGCGTAATGGCGCAACAAGGCCAGGGCGCCATCGTCAATATTTCTTCGCTCACCGCGCAGCGGCCGCTCACGCGGGTGCTGGGCTACACGCTGGCTAAGAGCGCGATAGAGTCGTACACGCAGTGGATGGCCGTGGAGTTGGGCCAGCGCTACGGCGGCCGAATCCGCATGAATGCCATTGCGCCGGGCGTATTCCTGACCGAGCAAAACCGCCACCTCATGCTCGAAGCCGACGGAGCGCTCACCGACCGCGCCCGCAAGTTCATTGCCAACACGCCCTTCCAGCGCTTCGGCGAGGCCGAGGAGCTGACCGGCACGCTTATTTACCTGCTCAGCGACGCCTCCCGCTTCGTAACCGGCGAAACGGTGCTGGTCGATGGCGGCTTCAACGCCTATAGTGGCGTGTAGCTTACCATCTGCCCTTGCGAGCGCAATGCGGCAATTTTTCCTTCTCGCCAGGGATAATAACGCGACAAGGAAGGATTGCCGCGCTACGCTCGCAAGGGCAAACGGTATTGGTCATTGATAATTGCTCACTGCTACTTGATAACTGAAAATATGTCTCTTCTGCAAAGCTGGCGCTGGTTTGGCCCCAGCGACCCCGTTAGCCTGGCCGATATCCGCCAGGCTGGCGCTACCGACGTGGTATCGGCCCTGCACCATATCCCGAACGGCGAGGTGTGGCCGGTGGCCGAAATACGGGACCGGCAAGCCATCGTTGCGGAAGCCGGCCTGACCTGGAGCGTGGTGGAAAGTGTGCCCGTGCACGAAAACATCAAAACCCGCACCGGCAATTTCGAGCAGTACATTGCTGCTTATCAGCAGTCTATCCGCAACCTGGCGGCCTGCGGCATTTTTACGGTCACCTACAATTTCATGCCCGTGCTCGACTGGACGCGCACGGACCTGGCCTTTCCGGTGGCCGACGGCTCGCGGGCGCTCCGCTTCGAGCGGGCCGCCTTTGTGGCTTTCGACACGCTGCTGCTGAAGCGCCCCGGGGCCGCGCAGGACTACTCGGCTGAGGAGCTAGCCCGCGCCCAAGCGCGCTTTGCGGGCATGAGTGAAGCGGAGTTGCAGCTGTTGCAGCGTAACATTATCGCTGGCCTGCCAGGCAGCGAGGAAAGCTTCACGCTGGCGCGGTTTCAGACGGCCTTGGATGCGTATGCGGGCATCGATGCGGAAAAACTGCGCCAGCACCTCATCCTGTTTTTGCAAGCCATCGTGCCGGTGTGCGAGGCAGTGGGCGTGAACCTGGCCATTCACCCCGACGACCCGCCCTATCCCATCCTGGGCTTGCCTCGGGTAGTGAGCACGGCTGCCGACGTGGCGGCGCTAACCCAGGCGGTACCGTCGCTCCGCAATGGGCTGTGCTTTTGTACCGGCTCGTTTGGCGTGCGGGCCGATAACGACCTGCCGGGCATGGTGCGCCAGTTTGCCGGGCGCATTCATTTCATTCACCTGCGCAGCACGCAGCGCGATGCGGAAGGCAACTTCTACGAAGCCAACCACCTGGAAGGCGACGTGGACATGCCGGCCGTGATGCGTGAGCTGGTACTACTGATGCGCCAGCACCAGGTGCGCCTGCCCATGCGCCCCGACCACGGCCACCAGATGCTCGACGATTTAACAAAACAGACCAACCCCGGCTACTCGGCCATCGGACGGTTGCGAGGGCTAGCCGAGTTGCGCGGGCTGGAAATGGGCATCGCCCATGCGCTTGCCTAACCAGAAATTCTGAAGGTCCAGTCTAACTCACGGTTTGAGCTAACCCCTCTCAGCCAGGTAGAATGGGAGCGCAGTCAGTCGCAAATCAGTAGTTTTGAGAATGCGTGACGTCACGTCACACCGCAGGTCAGCTGTTTAAGCCGTTTTCAATGGTAAAATTGGTATTCCCGACACTACTAAGTTTTGTTGCCCTTGTTTCCACTGCCCAAACTATTCCCCTTGATTCTGCGCACGCGGGCTCTCGGGTAGACATCACGTATGTGGATGCCGAAGGCAAGAAACTACCTTCGGCAACGGGGGCTGACCACCGCATCGAAACCTCGTATATCGATAGCGTGAAAGGGTCAGTGCGGGTGTACTACCCCTCCAATGCGCTCAAATCGTACACGCCCTACGTCAACATTCGGCGGCATTTGCGGCACGGCCGCTACCTCGAATATTACGAGAGTGGCCAACTGCACGTGCAGGAAGATTTTTTTGCTAACAAGCGTCAAGGCGACTTTCTCGTGTACTACCCCAATGGCAAGCTGCGCCGGCGCGACCACTACGAGGCGGGACAGCGAACAACCGGCGAATGCTTTGGCGTGGATGGGCACGCGGTGGCCTACTTTGACTACGAGCAGTACCCGAAGTACCTGGAAGGGGATGGTGGTCCGATAGCCATTGCGCTAGCTATCCAGCAGCGCATACGCTACCCCAAATCAGCGGCGCGGCATCAGTTAGCTGGGAAGGTTAAGGTGCGGTTTACCGTTAACACCCTCGGCGAGGTGCAGCAGGTCAGCATCGTCGCAGGGATAGATGAAAGTAAGTTTGAAGGCCCTACCCTGACGGCTGTGTGCGACTTGGAAGCGGCGGTGGTCCAGGCTGTTTATGAGCTGAAGCATTTTATTCCCGCCCGCCGCGATGGGGTAGTGGTAAATTTTACTTACCAAGCTCCTCTGAGCTTTAAGGGCTATTAATCGCAGCGATGGTTAAAATAATTTAAATTTTTAATTATTAATATATAATATATATTATATATTATAAATAACTTAGGGTGGTCCAGTAAAAACGGACAGTGCACTAAGATAAGCTGGTTTGGCAGTCGCGTTCGAATTGATGCGGGGAACGGTAGCCGAGCGCGGAGTGCCGCCGGTCGAGGTGGAAGTAGGTGTCAAGGTAGTAGGCCACCTCCAGCCGGGCCTCTTCGAGACTGGCAAACGCGCCGCTGTGCGGCAGCAGTTCGGTTTTGAGCGTGCTCCAGCCGGCCTCGGCCTGGGCATTATCGTAGGGGTTACCCGGCCGGCTATAGCTGGCCAGTGCTTGGGCTTTTTCGATGCGTGTCCGGCAAGCCAAGCTGGTATATTGACTGCCGCGGTCGGCGTGGATAATCAGGCTGGGAGCTGGCTGGCGCAGCATCAGGGCCTGCTCCAGGGCCGTGAGCACCAGCTCGGTGGGCATGTGCTGGTCGAGGTGCCAGCCCACCACACGCCGCGAGCAGGTATCGCGCCAGGTGGCCAGATAACACCAGCGCCCACCCACTAGGGGCAAGTACATAATGTCGCCCACCCACACCTGATTGGGCGCGGTGGGTGCGGATTGGCCGAGGAGCAGGTTTTCGGCCACGACCGCCGCGGGGTCAGCCACCATGGTGCGGGGGCGCTGCGGCCGCGTGCTGAGCGCCCGCAAGCCGCGGCGGCGTATCCAGGTGCGCAGCGCGTAGCGCCCGACAGCGTGCCCTTCGGCCCGCAACTCTGCCCGCAAGCGGCGAATGCCGTAGCGCTGCGCATGGCGCGAAAAGGCGGCGGTGGCCGCGGGCTCCCAACTGGGCGTGGGGCGCGCTGCCCGGCCCAGCCACTGATAGTAGCCAGCGGGGCTGACGTGTAGCACGCGGCAGAGCACCTACATGGGCTCGGTGGTCGCTACCTGCTCGATGAATTGGTAACGATTCATGACTGAGGCGGTTGCGTAAAGATGGTCACGACTTTTTTTTAAAATGTCACGCTCCTGTTCCACCCGTTTGAGCTCGGCGCGCAAGCGCTTGATTTCGTCGCGTTCTGCACTGCTAGGCACGGCCTCGGCTAACGCTTGGCGCTGCCAGCGGCCAAGCAAAGCAGGCGACAGGCCCTGAGCGCGAGCCACATCCGTTTGCCGGGCTCCGGCAGCCACCTGGCGCACGCATTCGGCTTTAAAAGCCGGCGTATATTTTTTGCGGGTCAGCGGCGAGCCGCTCGGGAGTGTTTTGGCGGGCATGAGCAGTGGAAGGTAAGACTTGCCACTGTCTGTTTTTACTCGCCCCCCTCAAAACCACCCGCTCACGGCCATCCGCCATCAAGACGCACTTGCACGCTGTTGGCCCCAACACGCTTGCCCCAACTTCATCAGCAAAGCTGCTCAACCAATCGCAGGTTTCAACCAGCCTAGCGTGTACGTGCACATCGATGATGGAAGACGGGCTGGATAAGCTACAATCTCTGCGCTCGCTCATTTTCAGGTACTAAAGCGCGCCTAAAGATTCAGTACTGGCACTGATGCGCGCTGCTCCTTTTGGCAAGCAAATTTGCTTCTTTCCCTATAAGCCTGAAGTACCTGCTGTCCTCTTATCCAAGAGCAGTAAACTATTTACCCTGCTGATTCATAAAATACTGTTTTTATGCTTCCGTCCGCCCTACCATCAAGAGTCAAACTGCTTACAATTAGCATACTATGCGCACTAAGCAGTTGTGGACGGCCGGCCATCTTTGGAAATCTAGCTCATCGACCTGCTGTCAATTACCCAGCACCCATACGTATCTGCATTGACCGGGATGGGAGTATATACCCAGCAGACGGACCGGCTATAAAGGAGCGAAAGCTTCAGCGCAGAATATACGGCCGGGGGTATTTACTTCCCTATTACGTTTCGGAGCCTAACGCGCTGCAGCAAGTGTACAACTTGCACGGCATCCCCATTCCCGCAAGCTTAACGGAAGGGTGGCCCATGCTTCAAACTAGACTTCGGCAAGAAGCGGCTGTCAGTATCAATACTAGCTTGAATAACCTAGGTGCAGCTTCTACCCTAGTTATTCTCCTTCATGGTTTTAATAATACACCGGAGGAAGCCCGTGCCTCTTACGATGTTGTGGAAGCTGAGATGGCGCGGCAAGCACTGCCTAAGGGGGCTTATCAAGTAGTGGAAATCTATTGGGATGGGCGGCACGGTGCAATCCCTTTCTTTTTTCGCTACTCGCAACCCAATGCACAATTTGTCGGCCTAGCCTTGCGGGGGATACTAAATCAAGTGTCACATGACCATCCCGTTCGCATCATCACCCATAGCCTGGGGACACTGGTCGGCTGCAATGCCCTGTGGAACGTGAATACCACCATGAGCGTCAGCTCGACTAATTTAAAATTCTGGCAGGATTTGAAAGACGCAAGCGGCAATTACCGGTATTTCTATCAGGTAGCCGCTGCTAATGCGACGGACTACAGTACGCCTACGCATCCTGATATTCGTCTGGGAAGCATAGCCGCGGCTATCCCCGGCCGAACGTATGATGACTACTTGGAACGCACGCCGAAAGTAAGCGCAAGCATGGGCTTGTATAAACGCGTTGTCATCACGAATAACCCAACTGACAAAGTCCTTAATAAATTCTGGGTATTTGCGCCTTTAAATACGTTTTTAGGCATCACAACACTAGGGCGAAGCAGACTCGACTATCAGAACTATGTTCCTAGAGCCGTCACGAACGCTGGGGGAGAGAGCTTTCTAGTGCCTTTTTACAGCGGCAAGGAAAAACACAAATGGAATCATAGTTTGACCGGCTATGCCACTTCGGAGCAAATGCCAGTATTTCTACATACGCTATTTAGTGACGCGCCAGTGCCTGTAGGTACCAATTAAGTATAACAGCCAGCAACAAAGAAAGCTTCTTTCAACTCAAGGCACATCCAGACATGAGAAGGCTCCTTTTAATGGTCATTCTGTACGTGTTAACCATTCAAAAAGCCTCTTCACAGGTTGGCTTAACCGACCGATACGCTAGCTTTCACGAGCATACCACATATAAGTGGTATTACCGCACGATACAAAATCCAGACATTATTCTCGCCTTCTCCGATGCTGAGCTAAAGAGTAAATACGGGAAAGTAAACTGGCAGCCTTATGGCGTCAGCTCAACCGCCCGAAGGACTGGCAAAGAATCTCACCTGCAGAACTACGACCAAGTAAGCTATAATGAGCTTCGTCACACGCCGGGGTCAATCATTTGCACCTCTTTCTATCCTTACGAAAAAGCCATCTTAGACAACAGCTTTAACCGCTTTATTGACCACATCTGGGTGTCAAGAATGTCGAGGGCTCGCTTGAACATTGTCGCGGACGATAGCAATTATGCCTTTAAAGAGTTTCTGGCAGAATATAGATTTGCGGTCAATCAGGATGAAAATAACGCAGGGGCAACGGTTCACTTTGCGCGCAACAAAGCCGACTTGTTGGATTATAACAGCCGGGGTATCACGACTACTGTGATGAGTATCGAGGGTGCCCATACCTTCTACGGGCCAACCATTAGTAGATCAACTACTATCCGTGACTGGCAATGCGACGGCACGTGCGAAGACGAAATCCTAGCCAATATTAATGCCGCTCGCAATCTAGAGCATCGTTTATTTTTCGTAACCGTAGCGCACTTTACGTGGAACCGAATCGCGGGCAATGCCAAAACACTTGACAAATTTGGTTTGAGACGCTTTCTTGCCAGCACACTAGCAAAGAATGAGGATCAGCGAAAAAAGCTCTTCCTAAAATGGGGCGAAGGCATTCACGGGGATATTGATGTTGGAGACTATCTGTGGACGCCCCCCACCCCGGGAAGCCCCTATGTATATCCATTACCTATCACGGCAAACATTGAGGGTCAGAATCACCGCTTAGCCATTGGCCGTAAGGCCATCTTAGCCCTGCTCACTCCCCGGCCGGGCACTAAGCACCCTGAACCTACTTACGTGGATGTCAAGCACATGGATATTCAGGCCAGAACTGAATATTATCAAATGCGAGACTCTTTATCACGGGCTTGGGGGATAAATATTCCCATTATAGCTTCTCACGTTGCGGCCAGTGGGGAGGACTTATCCATTGCGCGAGCCACTGGGCTAAATCCACGGCCGGATCAGTATCCCGAGCTGGCCAACCCATTGGCATTCTATAATGAGCAACTCAAACCTGAGTGGGATAAAAAATGGAAAGCAATTACCAGTTATAAAAGTAACTCATCTGAACCGGTGAACCCCTGGCACATTGGTGCTACGGGTAGGAATCCTTTCTCAGGCCATATAAATAACGCCACTGCGGGGTGGTTCTATCCTTGGAGCATGAATCTATATGACGAAGAAATACCGCGTATACACAACTCGGATGGAATTATGGGGGTCATGTTAGATGGCCGCCAACTAGGGGCGCGAATGAAGAACTATACAGGCGCCTACTGGCACACGATTAGAGTTAGCTTCAACCAGAAGATTAGCAGCCTAAATAGCACGAACACTCAGCTAACTTTTGCTGAATACAAAGAACTAGAGCCCTTTTTTCGCAATATTATATACCTAGTAAATCACTGCTCACCTGATGGAAAACCCTGCTGGAAGCACGTAGCACTAGGTACTGATTTCGATGGCTTAATCGATCCATTGGATGTGTGTCCTACCGCTTCCTCCATGCCGACTTTTAAAATAAAAGCAGCTTTGGCTTTGGCGCTTTATTGCAGTATCCATGAGGATGCGCTTGCGGGAGTAAGCGCAGCGGAAAGAATTGAGCAGCTCTTTTACACGAACGGTCAGCGTTTCATAACCACTTATTTTTAGCAGAATACTGCCTCCCTTCAATAAGTAAGCAAAATACTTGGTCAGCAATGGGCGTAAATCCTTAAAAGAATAGGCATTTTTATGGTGAAGCAATTACCTTCATCCGTATCCCCGTTACGATAGCCGCCGCTTTCAGGAATGATTTTTGGCATGTTTTTTTATTAGACGTATTGACAATGAAGCCGAAGGCTACAGTGCCGGGGAGCCGATAGCTATTTTCTCTTGCATGAAGAAAGAAAAAGCAATCATTAAAGTACCCCAGCTAAATAAATGCACGTATTATTGCAAAGTATACTTTCCCCTTTCAAACGCCAATCAACACAGCTGAATTACAGGACCTGCTCAACAAAGCAGAAGCTAATACTACCCGCGAGAAAGAGATTCGCAAAGGCCTCACCCGCATTGAAAACCTACTCTCCACTATCGGGCAGGAAGTGGAAAAGGTTTACGCGCTTCTTGACGGTGCCGCACCTGCTAAAAAGGCGTGCAAAACGGACCCAGAGGCGCCGTTTGGTCGAAAGGCTGATGGCACCCCCAAAAAGCGTCCGGGCCGCGTAAAAGCTGACGCAGCTGCGTAAGTCTACCTTCTTTCAGGAAAGAGCCGGCTAGGCATTAGCCGGCTCTTTTTTATTCGTACTGGACCTTACTCAATCTGCTGTTGCTATTCGTGGCGAGCCTCACCCCCACGGGCGCGTAGCGCTACGTGGCCAATACCGCCCACTACCCCATGGGAAAGCTTCTACCCGCAGGCAGTTGCCCTGGACCAGACGGGTGGCTTGAATGTGACTGGCAGCCTACGCGGGGAACTGGTGTTAGGTGTACGCGCACCCCTTTTCCTTTTACAAGCTGTAGTTCATTTCGATAGGACAATCTGCCGTTTGAGAAGCAACTTGCAGGCGATTACCCGGCCGAGCCCAGTAGCGGGCCGCATGATTCTTCGTTTGCCCCATGCTGCTGACTACTTTTCTCCAGGACCTGCTGACCACCGGCGCCGTGACGTTGCCCAGTCAGTCAACCCAGTTCGAGGTTGCTGACGAGCAGGCGGTGCAGGTCCTGCTGCACGCCTACTATTTAGAAGACATGCTGGACCTGCCGCACGCAGCCCCGACGTTTGAGCCAGGCGCTGCCCAGTGGGCCGCAGCATTCCTTTATCGCACTGTTCAGCTGGTGCTGGTGCGCGAACTGGACGACGCCGTCATCGCCCGGCACCTTAGCGACTATCCCGGGCCGCTGACGCCCGAGGTGCTGTACTCCGTCGACCTGTCTTTCCGCTACCTGCCCGACTTGCTGGTGCTGGCCAAGGGCCTGGCGCCGGCAGATGCGCTGGTGGCCCGCTTGCAGGCCACTGCCCGGCAGTGGCCGTTCTCCTTTGCCAGCAGCGATACGCCCGCGGCCGAAGCCGAGGCCACGGTGCTGGCGCATCCGGCGCTGCGGCAAGCGTACATTGACCGCATCATCCGCGGCCACTACCGAAACCGGGCCAATCAGCCGCACCTGAAGCCCTTGGTACAAACCGCGCTCGGCAGCCACGCCGCGGCGCTCTGGCCCGAGTTTGCGGCCTTTACTACTCCTGCGTAATGGAAACTCCCTTGACCCCGGAATGGCAGTTGGTTGACCAACTCAACCGGGTGGCCGGCCACCTCAAAACCACCTTTGTCGGCAAAGACGACATCATTGATTTGCTGAGCATCTGCTTGGTCGGGCGCGAAAACCTGTTTTTGCTGGGCCCGCCGGGCACGGCCAAAAGCGCCCTGGTACGAGCCCTGGCCCAGCGCCTGCAGGGCCGTACCTTCGAGTACCTGCTCACTCGCTTCACCGAGCCCAACGAGTTGTTCGGGCCGTTCGACATCCGGCAGCTGCGCGAGGGCAACCTCGTGACCAACACCGAGGGCATGCTGCCCGAAGCGCATCTTATTTTTCTTGACGAGCTGCTCAACGCCAACAGCGCCATCCTCAACAGCCTGCTAACGGTGCTAAACGAGCGGGTATTTCGGCGCGGCCGCGAAACCCGTACCCTGCCCGCGCTGCTCATCGTGGGCGCCAGCAACCACCTGCCCGAAGACGAGGCCCTGCAGGCGCTCTTCGACCGTTTCCTGGTGCGCGTGCATTGCGAGTACGTGGCCCCCGATGCCCTGGCCGAGGTACTGGAGGCGGGCTGGAACCTGGAGCGCCGCGCCACGGAAACCGCCCCCACCATCGCGGCCGAAGACATCCTGCGTTTGCAAGCCGCCCTGCCGCTGGTGGACCTGGGCCCCGTGCGCCCAGCCTACACCGACCTCGTGCGCAAGCTGCGCCTGGCCGGCGTGGCCCTGTCGGACCGCCGGGCCGTGAAGCTCCAGCGGCTGCTGGCCGCCAGCGCCTTGCTGTGCCAGCGCACCACGGTGATTCCGTCGGATATGTGGGTGCTGCGCTACGTGTGGGACACCGATGAGCAGCGCGAAGTCGTGGCCAGCATTGTCGATGCCGTGGTGCACGCCGATGCGCTGCCCGACCGGCATTTCCGAGCCGCTGGCCACGACGCCCCCAATGCCGATGCGCTGCTGCGCGAAATTGGCACGCTGGCGGCGCAGTGGGACCTGCCCGAAACCTCGCCCGCCGAACGCACCGCCATCAAGGACCAGCTGCGCTACCTGCACGGCCGTACCCAGTGGCTCACCAACGAAGTGCAGCGCGCCTACGTGCAGGAACCGCTCGATGCGCTTTGGCAGAAAGCGTTGCAGGCATGAGAACGGAGCGCGTTTTCGTGCTAGCCGCCGCTGACCGCCAAACCTTGGGCGGGGTGCGCGCCGTGCCCGGCCTGCAAGCCGCCGAAGCCGCCGGCGAGCTGTGGCTGCGCGGCCTGCCCGCCACGGGCGAGCTGCCGCTAGTGGTGCGGGCATTGCCCGCCACGGCCGCCTACGAGCTGGATGCGCAGGGCCGGCTGTTTCCGCTAGGCAGTCTCACGCCCACATCGCAGCTGGCGACGCTGACCTGGCAGCCCATTCAGGCGTTTGTGCCGCTGCAAGTACCCACGGCCGCGCTGCCAGCCCAGGGCGCCCCACGCTACCAGGTGCGGCTGGTACCCTCAGCCCGTGCTGAGGCCGGGGCGGCTTTACTGACCACCTTCGCGACCTGGCACGCCTACGCCGCAACAGCGCCCGAAATCCGGCTGACGGGTCTGCGCTTCGCCGTGGCGGCCGACCACCGGGTCCTGCTGCTGGGCACGCCGCTGCCACCCGTTCCGGGCCAGGAGCACTGGTTGCGGGAGGGCCTGCTGCTACCGGCCGGCTTCGACTTTGAGGCGCCTTTACTGGCGCCACTGCTGGCCCGGCAGCTCAATGCCGCTACGGATGCGCTGCTGCTGTTTGCGGCCGATGGCCGCTGGGAACGGATAGCCAGCGAAAATATACTGCCCGTGACGCGTAGCGCGGTGCGGCTCACGGCGAAGGAGTTTGGTGATGAGTGAAAAACTACAAGCCGAAGCGCTCGCCTATTTTCAGGCGGCCGATAAGTACTTCTGGCGCTGGGCAGAGGAGTTGGAAGTGGTAGAGTGGCAGGACGGTACCACGGTAGGTTACCGCGAGGAGCTAGTGGGCATCCTGCGCAGTTTGGTGGCCAATGAGTTGGCATTGCCGCCACTGGGTTCAGTCTTACTGCTGCTGGCCGGTTGCAATGGCTGGGCCGACGCCGATGGGGGATTATTGTGGCACCAATTCCGCCAGTACGGCGAGTTTCTGGATGCTACGCTGCTCATAACCAGTATCGAAACTACTACCAAGCTGTTGCAGCAGGTGGTCGCGTTGCCGCCTGAGCTCCGCACAGGAGTGCCCAAGCAGCACCTGTTCCGGGAAATATTCAGCGAGCGCACGATGCGAAGCATCGAGCCTGGTCACGCGGCGACCCTAGTGGACGAATGGGCCAGTGGGCGGCTGGATACTGCGTTACAAGCAACTGGCCCGGCTTCACAGTGGAGTGATTTTACAGCCGACTTGCTCCCGCTACGAAAGGCTAGCTATCGGTTTGAGGCGCCCGACAGCCTGGAAGCAGTGCTGCGCACCGGCCTCGACAAACTGCCTGAGCCGCTGCCCGAACTCGAACCCGCGCATCCCGCCCCGGCAAGCCCAATTCTACCCCTCGACCTTTTCGAGCAGCTGGCCCAGGACCCACGCACGGTCGGGGTAGCGCGCCTGGCCCAGCACCTGGCAGCGGCCCTGCGCATTCCCCTGCATACGCAGGGCGCCAGCGACCAGCCCCTGGGCGGCGTGTCGGACGTGACCAACCGGGGGAATTTCGACCGGCTGCTGCTCAGCGAGCTAGCCCACGATGACCTCTCCCTGCTGGCGCGGCTGGTGAACAACGAGGCGCTGTACCTACGCCGGGAGGAGCCGCCGCGCCAAGACGCGCGCCCGCGCTTCATCCTGCTCGATACCACCTTGCGCATGTGGGGCGTGCCCCGCGTGTTTGCGCTGGCCGCCGCGCTGGCTTGGGTCCGTAGCGCCCGCCAAGCCCGCCCGCCGGTGCCGGTAGCGGCCGTGGGCCTGGGTGGGCAGGGGTTTTCAGCCCTCGACCTAGAGTCGTTGGAGGGCGTGGTGGCCGCGCTGGAGCTGCTCGACGTGGCGCCGCATGGCGGCGTGGCCTTACAGGCATTTGCGCGGGTCTCGCAACAGCAGGCGGCGGCCGATACCCTACTTATCACCGATGCCCAGCTGCTGCACCAGCCCGGGTTTGCCCGGGCGCTAGCCGAGGTCAAGCCCGCCCTGCGCTTCCTGCTCACGGTGGACCGCAGCGGCGAATCGCAGCTTTACGAGTACCAAAACGGTCACCGAGTGCTCATCAGTGGGGCGCGCTACGACTTGGAGGAACTGCTGTTTAAGGCCAGCGCGCCGCTGCGGCGCCTGCCGCCACTAGCCGTAAGCGATAGCACCACTCCGGCATTTTTGCAGCAGCAACCCGCCCCGCTTTATCTCCCCACGCTGGGACTACGGGTATTGACCAGCAATACCTATTTCCCCAGGCACATAGGCGTGCTGGGTATTACGAACGTGCAGCGCGTGCTGCACTGGCCCCATACGAAATATGGCGCGCGGGAGATATTGCCGGTGATTGAAGATGGCCACTACAGCTTTGGCGACGACGAGCGGACGGTTTATGTACTGGTGAGTGGCAAAAGCCAGCTGGTTTTTTATGCCCTGGCCGTTGATACCGGCGCAGTTGTCCGCCTTGACTTATCGGCAGAGCTACCCGCCGGCACGGCGCCCACTAAGGTGGTCTATACTTCCGGTTACTTTTATCTATGGCTGCCGGCCCGGACTACTGACCCAAACAGTCCCCCGGTGGCAAGCATCATGGTATTCGACTGCAAACGGCAGCAACTAGCTGCCCGGGGCAATAAAAACTGGCCGACTGGCCAAGTTACTACCCTGAGCCCTCAGCACGTAAAGCAGCTCATTAACAACGGCTACAACGTACTGCAGCGCGTAACCAAAGTGGGGTTGACTGACGCAGGCGAGCTGCTGATTGACGGGCAGGAGCTGCGGGTGGTGAGCGTCAGCGGTACATTAACACATGAACTCCGCCTCAGGAGCAGGCGTCCCGAGAGTCAGGCGCGTGCTATAGCGCAGGTCAGTGTCGAAACTTTTGCCCTCACCGCTAACAAGCGGCTGCCGTTTCGGCTGTTTCGCTGGGCCAACGGCAGCGAAGCCGTCCTGGACCCGCGCGGCTTATTGCACCTGCGCAGCGTCAATGCCAGCGTACCGGAAATTACGCTGGTGCTCATCCTCAACCAGCCCACTGCCGCCTGGGCCGCCGATGACTCGCTTGGTGGGACCGTGTGCGGCTCACCCTATTTCACGGGCCCCCAGCCAGGCCGGCAAATGGCCGTGCCGGAGTTCTATCAGCAGTATATTCAACGCTTTATCGAGCACTTGGCCTAGCCCATGCACCTCACGCTTCGCTGTCAGGAATCGGCCCAGCGGCCACCGTGCGCTGCGCTTTTGCGGGGCACCGATGCCGCGGCCTGGCTGCGCGAAATTGGGCGCTGGGGCCTGGCGGCCGGGCAGCTGAGCTGCTATCTGGTGCCCGAGTCCATTCACTCGGTGGCGCCGACGGGCCTGTTTGTGGTGGTGAAAGATGGCAGCCCGCTGCCCCTCGATTTGCTCGAGCCCTATGGCGTGGTGGCGGGCCGCCTCTACGTGCCCGTGCAGGCTACGCTCTGGCCCGCCACCACGCCGGCCGAGCTAGCCGGCGCCCTACTTTGGCCCCGCCAGTTGCTGCACCCGAGTATTGGCCTAGTGGGCTTCGATACCCCCGATGAGCTAGACCTAACGGCTTTACTCGATTGCGCCCCGCCGCGCCCCACCAACTGGGGCGTGGCCAGGCCGGGCCACGCCCCCAAGCCGCGGCTAGCCCGGGTGCGGGTGCGGGTGCCCACGGTGGCCGAGGTAGTGGAATCGTTTCAGCAAGAGATTGGCAGCGTACCACTAACGGAGCTACCCGGCGCCGCCGAAGCTCACCCCAACCTGCTGCACCGGGGGCTCGACAGCCTGCGCAGGGGGCTGCTGACGTTCTGCCTTACCTTGGTGCGGTGGCTGCCCGCTCCTGCCCTGAGCCAGGCTGGCCGCGCCGTAGGCGCGGTACTGCTAGCGGTGCTGGGTATTGCCCTGGTCGTAGCGCTGGTTAGCCGGGTGGGGAGTGGTAGTTCAAGCGGCCTGCTCGTGCCCCTGATAATTCTGCTAGTGCGCCTGCTGCAAAGTTTCAAGGATGGCGCTAACCGCGGGCCGGCCGCGCCCGGGCGGGCAGCCAATCGCCCGGGCTTGTTTCAGCGCTTGGAAGGCTGGCTGGGCGTCCGCATTCATAATCTGGAGCAGAAGCGGCAAAACGAGCTTGAGCGACTGCTGCGCCTGTTTGGCGACAACGTGGAGGAAGCGCTGAAGTATGCCATTCCCCTGGACGGCCCCTACCTAAATCGCGGCACCGCGCCGCAGTCAGCCGGGCTGGGCCGCCGCGCCACCGATTTCAACCTTGGCGACTTGGGCGGCGGGGGGCGAGTCGATGCATGGGATTTGGGCGCTTACCGCCACAACCTGGGGCTGCAGTACCGCGCCGCTGCCACCCGCGAAATGGAGGTCGGCCGCTTCAAAAAAGCCGCCTACATCTACGCGCACCTGCTGGGCGACTACCAGGCCGCTGCCAATGCCTTGGACCAGGGTGGTTTCTACCGCGAAGCTGCGGCACTCTTCAAAGACCACCTCGGCAACCTGCCGGCCGCGGCCAAATGCCTCGAACACGGCGGCCTATTACTCGAAGCAACTGAGCTCTACACGGAACTCAAAGAGCACGAAAAAGCCGGCGACCTGTATCAGCGCCTGGAGCAGCCCGAGCAGGCGGCCCGCCAGTACGAACGCGGCGTCAGCCTCTTCCTCAACAACGACGATTGTCCCGCCGCCGCTCGCTTGCTGGCCGACAAGCTGGCCGCTCCTGACCGTGCCCAGCAAGTGTTGCTGCAGGGGTGGGCCGGCTCGAAACAGCCCGAAGTGTGTCTTACGCACTATTTCGACGTGCTGGCGGCCTCCTCGGAGGCTGACCTGAGCCCGCAGGTACAAGCTGTTTACCGCAGCCATACGCCGGCTGAGCGGCGCGTACCGTTGCTACACGTCCTTAGCACCGTTACTAAAAAGTACGCCGCGCCAGAACTGCGGGCCACTTCGCTGGAAATAGCCTACGAAGTGGTGAGTGCCGAAGCTGCTGTCGGCAACGTGGGCCACCTGAGCCTGCTGCGCAACTTCCTGCCCGACGACCGGCTCATTGCCGCTGATTGCAGTCGCTACGCCACCCGCCAGCCCCGCCCGGCGGCTGACGGCGGCCTGCCGCACCAGGCAGTTGCCCTGCAGCTCGATGCTACCATCACCTGGAAAAGCGCCGTGGTGCACAGCCACCAGTGGGTGGCCATCGGCACGCGCGACGGGCGGCTGCACCTGGCCCGGGGCAACTGGTACGGCAACGTAGAGTACTATTCCTGGCTGGCCGATGCGGGGGGAGTAGACATAACGCTAGTAGCCGACGAGCAGCACGGTAATCGTATCCTACTACGGACCTCAACGGTCCTGGCCCTCGAAACGAAGTACCTGCCCAAGAATAAGTACTTCCATCAAAATCTCACTGTGGAATGCCCCAGCTGGCTGCCTACTTGGCCGGTTAGAGTGGCCATGCTACCCAATGGGGCTACGGCCACCGCCGAGCTCCGAGGCTCTTTCATTCATACCACCGTGTACTCGCCGCAGGGCAAGGCCGAGGCGCCCTTCATCCTGTCACCCGACAAAATGGACCCGGAAACCATCGTATGGGAACGTACCTGGCCGGCCGAGTTGCTCTACCGAGGCGGTACCTACTACAGCTATTATGGTAATTACCTGATGAGCTGGCCCGAAAACCGCCAGAGCAGCCGCGCGCACGAGATCCCGTCCGGCACGGCTTACCACATGACCTATTCTACATACGCTGCTGAGCTGCAACTACTAGTAGCCACTGATGAGGAGCTATTGCTGTGGGCGCCCACAGCCAGCGACCCTACCCCCATTCGGGTAGCTGCATCGGATGGGGTGTGCGTGGAAATGAAATTCGTAGGGCGAGAGCACGTGGTGACGGTAGTGAGTTCTGGGATGAGAAAACAAAGCCGGGCAATGCTCTACTCCTTGCAAAACGATGCACTGCAGGTGGTTCGAGCCATTGAAACTCAACGCAACATTGTGGCCATCCTACCCACCAGCAACCGCCAACAATTCGCTTTGCTGGAAAAAAGCGGGCGCATTTCGCTGCATCTTATTGGCAACAGCTAAGCGGCAGGTGTTACTGCTTGCTGTGTAGAAGCAAGCGCTCGAACGGCAGCAAAAAATGCTGCGATGGCCTAGTGAAAGTAGACGATAGGCAAAGATTGATTGTTCTCGATCACTTAATTAAGCTAGCTTATTAAGGTGTGGTGGCTGTTGCAGAACTTGCTGGTTCCATCAATAAGGTGGGTGTTCAGTGCGAAAACGGCCAAAAAGTAGCGTCATACCTCGGTTTATAAGTTGACTTAGCGGCTAGTGGTAGCGCGCAGAGCTACTAAGAGGAGTTCTGCAACAGCCACGCTCGTTTCTCGCCCTATTCTGGATACCCCCTATTGCTGAGGTCAACACGGTCGACCGGCTAGCCGACGGCCGGGCTCTAGTCCCAAGCGAATACCTAGCCCACGCAGGTAAACGCAATTTATCGAAAGACCCCGCCAGCAGGTGAGGTCTTTTTTTGCTCTGACCTGGCTCCCCTACAACTAGCCCCGGCTAACTCATAGAAGCCCATGTCATTTATTTTTGACTTATTTCAAGTTTTTATTACTCATGATAGGATTTTATCTTTGTTGGCGTATCTTCTATTCAGCTTATTTACGTGTATGCTTAAAGTTTTATCCTTACTAGTTTTCTTCCTATTGCCTTGGAGCGTTGCCTCTATTATACACGCCCAGCTTTATACGAATGGTCCGGTTTCTTCCGGAGCTACTACGTCCGATGGTATCGCGGCCCCAGTCGGTTACGCCTGGAGTGAGGGACATGCCAACGCGGCCTTTGGCTTCTCGGCTACGAGTGGCTTTAATACACTGGCTGACAATTTCACCGTACCGACCGGGCAGACTTGGACGCTAACGGGAGCCGCTTTTTTCCCGTATCAACCGGGCTACACGGGCACAATTTCACCCCTAACGGCGCTCTACGTGCGCATCTGGAAGGGGGCTCCCAACGCAGAGGGCTCCACCCTCGTGTTCGGCGATTTAACAACTAACCGCTTGGCAGGCGGCAGCGATGCCCAGGTGTATCGCATTGTCCAGGATGCAGTGGGCACGACGCGCCATGTCTGGCGGGCAGAGGCTACGATTGCCCCGGCCCTCGCCCTTACCCCTGGTACCTACTGGGTAGAATGGAGCTCTACGGCGGGCTCCACCCATTTTTATGTGCCCGTTACGTTGCCCGGATTAGCCCAGGTTGCGGGCGCCGATGCGCTGCAAAGCAGTTTTGATAGCTGGGCTACCCTTACGGACATGGGCACAGCCTTGGATTTTCCCTTTCAGCTACTGAGCAGCACACCCTTACCAGTTACACTAGTCGCTTTCTCGGCACAGGCCCTGGGACGGGATGCGGTAGAGCTGCAGTGGACGACCGCTAGTGAACTTCAGAGCGCCCGTTTTGTGGTCGAGCGCAGCCACGATGGTCAAGCCTTTGCGGCTATCGGCTCCATTGAAGCCGCCGGCACCACAACGACCCACCGCACGTATGCATTCCTTGATAACCAACTACCCCCGAGCGGGACGACTTTATACTACCGACTGCGGCAAGTAGACCAGGATGGAACATCCGCCTATTCGCCGGTACGGCCCGTGGCCCTGATGCTAGCTCCGGCGGCGCTAGCCACATTCCCTAATCCAGCTAACCGCGCAACTACGTTAACTGGCGCGACAGCTGGCGCGCTAGTTAACGTAGTGGATGCCCTTGGCCGTACCGTTACAACGGCCACAGCTGATGCGACAGGTACAGCTGAGTTGCCACTGCCAGCAGGCCTAGCTAGTGGGGTATATGTAGTGCGCGCGGGTGGCCAGGCGCTTCGGTTACTGGTAAAGTAAGTGGTCTGTGATCTGTGGAAAAGAAAGCTCCACCCTCGTATCCAACTCCCAACTACTCATTCTGCATGCCCAGATTTCTACTCCTATTATTCACTTGCCTACTCCCCTTGTGAAGCCAGGCCCAGACAGTTGCTCCGACCGACAGTCTCACCCAGATCGAAACCGGCCTAGCATACCGCTACGTTAACGCGACTTCACTCATGCTCCGCACGCGGCCCGATGCGGCAGCCGCCGCCAGCGCCCTCATCGCCGGCGCCAGCCGCGTGCAGTTGGTAGAAGAGCGCGCGGATGGCTGGAGCCAGGTGCAGGCCGATGGGCACGCGGGCTACGTACGCTCCGACTACCTCGTCGAAGAGCAACCTCAAGTCACGGCCGAAATAGACTGGGCCAGCGTGGAAGCAGCCGGCGGCACCACTTACAGCAGCACGAGTCCGGCGCCCCACGCTACCCCAGTCAGCCACAAGGCTATCCCAAAAGTTGCGACTGGCCCCAAGGTATACATCTGCGGCAACGGCCGCACGGAAGTTTACCACAGCAGCGAAGACTGCTCAGCCATTCGCCGCTGTACCTACCAAACGCTGGTAATGAGCCAGCGCGAAGCTCAAGCATCCGGCCTACGCGGCTGCATGTGTTACTAGCCTAGCTACTCCCCCACCACGCAAAAGCCCCCGACCACACGGCCAGGGGCTTTTTCTTGCACGCTTCGTGGCTGCTTACTTCACTAGCAGGCGCAGCCCCTGGGCCTCGGTGCGTACGACGTACACGCCGCTAGCCACGCCCACCGGCAGCGTCAGGTGCGCCGTGCCCGCCGCATCAGCGGTAGCCGTGGTCACCACGCGGCCCAGCGCGTCAAGCATCTGCACTCGCGCGCCGGCGTTAGCACCCACAAGCGTCGTAGCGCCGCCGGCGATGGGATTCGGGAATAAGGCTAGCCCACCGGCGGCGGGGGCCAACGTCACAGCCTGCACGGGCGAGTAGGCGCTGGTGCCATCGTGGTCTACGCTACGCAGGCGGTAGTATAGCTGGGTGGCGCCAGTAGCCTGGGCCTAGGCATCCAGGGTCGAGTATGTGCGAGGCGTACTGCTGCTCCCCGCGGCGGGCACGGTTTGCAGCGGGCTGAACGTGCGCCCGTCAAGCGAGCGCTCGACGACGAAGTGGTCGCTGTTTACCTCGCTGGCCGTTTGCCAGGCCAACTGCACGGCGCGGCCACTGGCCTGGGCCGTGAACTGGGTCAGCGTGACGGGTAGAGGGCCGGCGTCGGCTAGTGGGAAAGCCGTAGCAACTCCTATCGCATCGATGGTTAGTACGGGCGAATTCGTGCCTTGCCGTAGCGCCACCGTGCCAATATCGGTCGGCGTAGAGCTTACCGTTTCTACTGCGCTGGCATCGGGCGTGGCCGCCACACGGTAGGTGGTGCCGCTGGTGGCAGGGTTAACAAACAGGTCCGTTTCGTTGCCTGTCTCATCAAAGCTGTATTTGAGCAGCAGCAGCTAGGTCGTGTTGAAGGCATAGTCAGTCGGCGCGTAGACTGCCGTGCCGCTGCCGGCTACGCCGAACTGCAACGTACCGGTGGCCGAGCGCTTGGCGAAAACCCGGCCGCGGAAGTTACTTCCCAGAAGCCATCGGCTAGGCGGTACACTGGCACGCGCAGAACTAAGCCAGTTTGCGAGTTGCGCTCCTTAAGCAGCCCGCGCCACACAATGGGATGCGCCTGCTCTTGCGTGGCAGGCACCACCGGCCGGCCTAGTTCGAAGGCATAATCCAAGGTGGCCACTATCATGCGCACCGGCGCAGGCGCGACGACTACCAACTCCAACTGCGGGGCCTCGTCGTAGTCGGGGTCAGCGCCGAGCTCGTAGTCAGCCTGCGGCTGCTCATCATAATCGGGGTCGGCTTCCAGTTCGTAGTCGGGGTCGGCTACTTCGTGCTCGCTGTCCGGCGTACTTTCTTCGGGCTCGGCATCGGGCGTATCATAGTCAGGCTCGAAGTCAGGGTCGGGTTTGCGGTCGGGCTTAGGCATAAGGGTAGCGGCTTAATCTGCTACTAAGCTAGCTAGTGCCAAGTAAACTAGCAAGAAGACCGCTTACTACTTCGCTCCTACGCCTTTCATGGGCTCAGCCCAGTTAGGCAACGCTACTGGGTACTCAGGGTGTCTGCGGCTGATAACCGGGCATCTTGCGCACGTCTTCTAGGGTCAGGACATGGTAGGGAATATTCATGCGCTTCGCATTCTCCTCTACCGTTTGCGGGAAGCCTGCTTTTTTGCGGCGCTCGTTGACGTGGGCCGGGTTCTCGATGGGCCAGATAAAGGGGGTTTGGCCGTTGTAGTTGCGGCCCTGAGTCCCGTATACCTGGGGCTTGCCGGTGTACATAAGCTGGCGGTCGAGCATCATGGCGTAGAGCCGAAAGGGCAATTCGCCCTGCTCAGCCGCGCGCTTGATGAGGGGCAGGTACTGCGGGATGCGGCTAGAGTGCTGGATGACGTAGAACGCCGCCTCGTTAGCTGGCGTGCCAACCAGTGTCTTACCGGGGTACCCGTAGCGCTGAATGATGGTCCGCACCCGGCGCATATCGGACGAGTCGGTTTGGAGCATCAGCCCAATTAGCCGCTGGGCCGCGTCAGCCACCGCAAAGTGCTGCGCGGCGGCGAGCGAGTCTACTAGATGTTGCTTCTTCTCCCCGAACATAGCCTCGCGGTAGACCTGGTCGACGTAGTAGAGGCTGTCGAGCTCATGCTTGAGCTGCGGGTTAGCAATTTGCTGAGCAGAGGCCCGCGCGGGCAGCGTTAACAAACAGACTAGCAAGAGGAAGTGATTCATCAGGCTAATATAGAGAAATCTCCGTAGTGGCGTGGGTCCTTCCCTACTGGCGGGGCCTTTTGCGCCTATGAACTTCGATGCTTAATTGCACAAATACAAGCTCGCTAATTAGCAACTTGAGGCCAAAATAAACATCCTAAAAAGGAGTGGTTATGGGCTACGACTTCGCAATTTCCGCCTGAGAAATGGCACTAATTAGCGTGTTTTTGCATCTATCATTAACATACTGACTATAACGCAAATTTGCCTCTCCTCAAAGCCCTTTCTTTCTAATTTATTTGCACTATTCCGCGCATCGCTACCCACTATAAATTTGCTTAGCGCAGTATATCCCAGCAATACCTCCATTAAAGTACCGAACTGCGCAGTCTAGGACTCCCCTGCACTGGTTACCTTTCTAGTCGGCAACGATTGAGGCAGACCTGACGAATGGGAACCAGCATGCTACCCACTGGTATTTTGCTTTGCGCAAAGCTAAATGGAAAGCCATACTCTTTGGTAGCGCGCCACTAAGTTGTGGGGCCTCCCTTTTATTACGTAACGAAGCCTTCGGAGGCATTATTAAATTACTGAATTAAGCTTGCTCTTCGTAGACTTTCTGTTTGCTCGATTGCGTGCAATAATTTTAAACTTGAACGCGCAGCACCACTTCCACGCGGCTAACTTTTTTTTGAGCTACTCAGCAGCTGTACCCCTACACGTACCCCAGCAAAATAAAAACCCCGTTTCCAGCTCAGAAACGGGGTTTTTTGTGGGCCCACTTGGAATCGAACCAAGGACCTACTGATTATGAGTCAGTTGCTCTAACCGATTGAGCTATAGGCCCTTTGCCGTTACCCGGAGGCTACCGACGCTGTAAAGTTACGCCAGCGCCGCGAAAATGGGTGTGGAATGGGCGCAGCAGCGGCATCTTTTGAGCCCGACCTTTACGCCCGGCCAGCTGGGTGCTGGCGCTCACGCTCGTTTTGCCGCATGCTTCCCAACCTGCTTTTTGATTTTGGTGGCGTCATCATTGACATCGACTACGCCCGCACGCCCGAAGCCTTTCGCCGCCTGAGCCGCCGCGGCCAGGCCGCCGAATACACGCAGGCTAGCCAAGCCGCACTGTTCGACCAGCTTGAAACCGGCCACCTCTCGCCCGCCGAGTTTCGGGCCGGGCTGCGCCAGCTCTACGACCTGGACGCCACGGATACCGAAATCGACGCCGCCTGGAACGCGCTGCTGCTCGACGTACCGGCCGAGCGGCTAGCCCTCATCGGCGAGTTGCGGCGGCAGGGACACGCCACGGCGCTGCTCTCCAACACCAACGAGCTGCACATTGCGGAAATAAACCGCCGGCTAGCCCGGCAGTATGGGTTTGAGAATGGTATTGCTGATTGCCTCGACCGCGTGTTCTACTCGCAGGAAGTAGGCCACCGCAAGCCGGGCGAGGAGATATTTCACCACGCGCTGCGCGAAATGAACTGGCAACCCGCCAACACGTTGTTCATTGAGGACAGCCCGCAGCACATTGCGACGGCCCGCCGGCTGGGGCTGCGGGTGCTGGACCTGGCCCCGCCCCTTACCCTCACCACCGCGCTGCCCGCGGCGCTGCGCGTTTTTCCCCAAGAATACCCTGAACCCTTTGCCTCCACCCCTGCCGCCTGAGCCCAGCGCTGAGGCGCCGCTGCTCAGCTGGCCCGCCGATGCCGTGGCCGAGCCCGCGCCCGCCCGCCGGGCCTGGGCGCAACGCCTGTTTCGGCGCTACGAGCGGCCACCCATGCGGCCGGCTTACCGCTACGCGCTGCATCTGGGGCTGTTTTTGGCTACGCTCATCACCACTACCCTAGCCGGCGTGCAACTGGTGCGTAGCGGACCCGTGGACTGGCTGGCACTTGATGTGCTGGGGCTGCCCGCGGCCGAGCGACTGGCCCAGTTGGGCTGGGGGGCGCTCTACGCGGGGCCGTTTGTGGGGGTGCTGGCGGTGCACGAGTTTGGGCACTACTTTGTGGCGCGCTACAATAAAGTGCGCACGTCACTGCCGTTTTTTTTGCCCATGCCGTTTGGGTTGGGCACGTTTGGGGCGGTTATCCGGATAAAGGAGCGGATATTTTCGCGACGCGAGTTTTTTGATATTGGGCTAGCCGGGCCGCTGGCGGGGCTACTGGTGGCGGTGCCGCTGCTCATCTACGGCTTCGCTACGCTGCCCGACCAGGCCGAGTACCTGCTCGTGACCACTCGCAGCCTGGCCCGCTACCCGGCGCCCGAGTTCACGCTGGCCCAACCGCTGCTCTACCGCTGGCTCGAGCACCTCTTTGCCGACCCGCACCGCTTGCCGCCGCCCAACCTGCTGCTGCGCTACCCGTTGCTGGTGGCCGGCGAGTTCAGCTTGTTCTTCACCTCGCTCAACCTGCTGCCCATCGGTCAGCTCGACGGCGGGCATATTCTCTACGGGCTGCTGGGGCCGCGCTGGGCGGGGCGACTGTCGGCGCTGCTGTTTGTAGCTTTCATTTTTTACGCCGGGCTCGGGCTATTTTCGCTGCGTAGCGGCTGGGAAATGTGGCTCTATGGCGGCGTGCCCTACGCACTATATCTGGGGGTAGTTTTCTGGAAAATCTTGCCCCGCTGGCAGTGGGGGCTAGCGGTGGGCGCCGTGGTGTGGCTAGCCCAGATTGCCGTGACCACGGCCTGGCCGGGCACGCTGGGCCAGCCGGGCTGGCTGGTATTCGGGCTGCTGTTGGGGCGGCTCTCGGGCATCTACCACCCGGCCGCGCCCGACGACTCGCCCCTGAGCCCCGGCCGCCGGGTGCTGGGCTGGGTCATGGTGGGGCTGTTTATTTTGTGCTTCTCGTCGTCGCCGCTCGAGCTGCTACGCTAGAATTTGGAAAGGTTATTTATGGAGTTTAAGCAAAGTCAACTTACCCGCACTACCCAGTTTGCGCTGCGCAAAGACGGCTTGTTCGTGAGCCAGCGCGATGGCCGGGGGGCGGTCGACATCGCCGTGGAAATTCCCTACGAGGAAGTATTGCCCATTCAGATTGAATACCGCACCCACCTGCCGGGCAAGCGCCTGCGCTGGCTGGCGGTGAGCCTGCTGTGGCTGGTGGGCAATGCCGCGCGTATGCAGTATGATGTTGGGTATCAGGGCGGGCGGGCGCTGCCTGAGAACTTCTGGGTCTACGTAGTCAGCGCCCTGGCCGGGCTGGGGCTGGTGCTGCTCTACGCCTGGCAAAACTGGTGGCACCAGACCATCCTGCACACGGCCCACCTGCGCGTGGTGCTCGCCGACCACCCCCGCGACCGCCGCCAGCTGCGCGCCTTCTTCGAAAACCTCGAGAAGCACACCAAGGCCTACCTGCGCCGCGAGTACGCCCCCATCAACCCGCTGGGCCTCATCGAGCCGCAGCTGCGCCGCCTAGCCTGGCTGCACGAGCTCGCTGTACTCGACACGCCCGAGGCGCAGGCCCTGGCCACGCGCCTCACCGGTCGCCTGCCCGGCCGGGGCTTCAAAAGCATGGGGCAAAAACTGGAAGCGCCGTACGTGAATTAAGCGCGATTATTTCGAGCATCTTATTGTCTTACAAATTTATAGCCGCATCAAGCTGGCTAAGGTCTGCTCTAATACTAGCCCCAACAAAAGGCCCATCTGCTTGCGCGGATGGGCCTTTTGTTGGGGCTAGTATTGGCTAGGGTGCTTATTGACCGGGCTGGCCTTCGGGGCCGAAAGCATTGCCAGCGGCGGCGCGGCCGATGCCACCTTCCGAGCCGTCGCCGCCCTCGAGGGGGCCGGGGCCACTGCTCTGGGCTACGTAGGTACTATCGGCGCGGCGGGCGTCGTCGTAGCGCTGGGCTAGGCCAGGGAGGTCATCGCGCAGGTTGTCGATGCGGGCATCGAGGCGGTGCACTATCGAGCGCAGGCCTTTTAGTACCTGGCGGGCGGTGTCGCCCATGGCCGCACCCTGCTTCACGTTACTATTGTTGAGCGTGGCCAGGGGCGTGTAGCGGGCAATGGCGTCGTCGAGGGCTTGCAAGTGGTCGGCACTCACGCCTTCGTTGGCAAGCAGCGGGGCAGCAGTGGCGGCGGCGCCCGCAATGGTATTGAGCGCGTTCAGCAGTTCCTCGCCGTGCAGCGGGTTGAGCGAGCTGGGCGTGTAGCCAGCGGCCGCCGCAAAAGCCGGGTTGGGCACGCTGAGCTGCAGCACGCGCAGGCCCCGTACAATGCGGCCGGCGGCTACCTCGGCGGCGTGCTCGGCTTCGTCACGAGCGTTGGGCTCGCCCTGGCCGGCTTGGCCACCGGTGCGGCTGGCTACTTCTTCTACGGCTTGCAAGAAATTGTTGAGCTGCTCAAAATCGGCCACCATGGCGGGGCTGCGCTCCTCCCACTGGGGGCGCTGGTCGGTGAGCTCGCGGTAGGCGAGGCGGGCCATTTTGGCGTATTCTACTTCGTGGCTGGTCATCGGGAAAAGGGAAAGTAACTGACGAATAAGTACTGGCTATACTGCTGAATGAGCCCGGCCGTTGCCCTAACACAAAAAAACCTGACCGGCTAGCGGTCAGGTTTTTTATCTTCATTCCAAGTTCAGGTCCTTGGCTAACCCTAGCCCAGGGCCGCCACGCCGGGCAGCTCCTTGCCTTCCATAAACTCGAGCAGCGCGCCGCCGCCGGTGCTGATGTAGCTTACGCGGTCGCCGTAGCCGAGCTGCTGCACGGCCGCCGCCGAGTCGCCGCCGCCGATGAGCGAGTAGGCACCGGCCTCGGTAGCCTCGGCAATGGCGCGGGCTACGTACTCGGTGCCCAGCGAGAAGTTACTCATCTCAAACACACCCATCGGGCCGTTCCAGAGGATGGTTTTTGAGTCCTGGATGATGCCGGCGAACTCCTCGCGGGCTACGGGACCGAGGTCGAGGCCCATCCAGCCCACCGGGATGCTGTGGTTGGGCGCCACGTCCACGTTGGCATCGTTGGCAAATTTATCGGCAATGAGGCTGTCGCCGGGCAGCATCAGGTTCACACCTTTTTCCTTCGCCTTGGCAATGAGCGTCTTGGCTAGCTCCACCTTGTCGGCCTCGAGCAGCGAGCTGCCCACCGTGCCGCCCTGGGCCACGGCAAAGGTGTAGGCCATGCCGCCCCCGATGAGCAGGTTATCCACCTTATCGAGCAGCTGCTCGATGATGAGAATTTTATCTGAAATCTTGGCCCCGCCCATGATGGCCGTGAACGGCCGGATGGGATTGTCGAGTACCTTTTGGGCGTTGTCCAATTCGCCTTGCAGCAACAGGCCGCCCACGCGGTCTTGGGGCGCGAAGGAGTGCGCCATTACGGCGGTGGAGGCGTGGCGGCGGTGCGCGGCACCGAAAGCGTCGTTCACGTACACGTCGCCGAGGCTAGCCAGGCGCTGGGCAAAGGCCTCGTCGCCAGCCTCTTCCTCGGGGTGAAAGCGCACGTTGTCGAGCAGCAGTACCTGGCCGGGCTGCAGGGCTTGCGCGGCGGCCAGGGCCTCGTCGCTCAGCACGTCGCCGCCCCACTGCACGTCGCGGCCGTACTCCTGCTGCAAGCGCTGGCGCAGGCTTTCGAGCGAATATTTTTTCTCGTAGCCACCTTTGGGCCGGCCCAGGTGCGAGAGCAGCACCACCGAGCCACCGTCGCTCAGGATTTTTTGAATAGTGGGCGTGGCCGCCCGGATGCGGGTGTCGTCGGTGATGCGCAGGTCCTTATCGAGCGGCACGTTGAAATCGACGCGCGTCACGGCGCGACGGCCGGCGAAATTGTAGTTGGCGAGGGTATTCACTTGGGAAGGTGATGAGGTGAAGAGGAAATTCTGTCGTTGCGAGCGTAGCGCAGCAATCGCACCCGAACGGTTTGGGTAGAACGATACGAATGCGCCAGCCAGTCGTTGGGGTGCGATTACCGCGCTGCGCTCGCACTGACAAACGTAAGCATTTACTGCCCCACCTTCCGGCCCGTACCTTTGCCCCTAGTATGATGAGAATCGGCATTTTCTTTGGTGGCACCTCGCGCGAGCGCGAGATTTCCTTCGCCGGCGGGCGCACCGTTTTTGATAATCTGGACAAGGGCCTGTTTCAGCCCGTCCCCATTTTTGTAGACAGCCAGGGGCACTTCATCCTGCTCGACTGGCAGTACCTCTACAAGGGCACCATCCGCGATTTTTACCCGCCCGTGGCGGCCGTGCCCGACACGCGCCACCCCTGGCAAGTCTACATCGAAAGCCTGGGCGAACTGAGCCCCGAGGCGCTCACCGAGCTTATCAGCCACGTCGGCCGCCAGGTGGAGGCTAGCGAGTTGCCTAAGCTCATGGATTTTGCTTTCCTGGCCCTGCACGGCCCGGGCGGCGAGGACGGCGCCATTCAGGGTTTGCTGGAGTGGGTGGGTATTCCATACTCGGGGTCGGGCATTTTGCCCTCGGCGCTGGGCATTGATAAAATCGCACAGAAGCGGTTGATGCAGGCTGTGGGGCTGCCGACGCCTAAGTTTCGGGTGTTTGGCAGGTACAACAGTACAGGTAAAGAAGCATTAGCTAGCCTAGTGCAGGATTTAGGGTTACCGTTGGTAGTGAAAGCACCCCGCCAAGGAAGCAGCTTGGGAGTAAGCATCATACGGGAGGAAAGTGCAGAGCTATTTCAAGCTGCGGTAGACAATGCAATGTTTCAGCGTTTTCTAACGAAAGCGGAGTGGGATAGCTGGGACGAAAGTGGTCGCCTCGCCTGGGTGCGGCAGTTAGCGGACATTCGAGAGGGTATTGGCTTGCCAGTGAAAGTCACCGCTTTTGGCTTTGAGCCTAAACCCGAAAACAAAACCTTTTTGGGTTTCAAATACAAATCCAAGCCTGCTTATTCAAAGGGTGTCCAGGAGGAGAAAATCATCTATCATCCTGAAGCACTGCTAGACTTCATTGAAGCAAGCTTTGCAAAATTTAATTTTCTTGATTTTAGCAGTCTTACTGGCGAAACCCAAGTGCTGGTAGAACAATTCGTGGCCGGCCGCGAATTCTCCTGTATTGTTATCGAGGGTGAATTCGGTCATCCAATAGCCCTTCCCCCTACCGAGATTATAAAGGGCAGCGAGGTGTTTGATTACCGTGCTAAGTACTTGCCCGGCTTGGCCCGCAAGGTCACACCTATCGACTTACCAGAGGCTGACATTGAGCGCATCCGCCAGCAGGCGCAGACAATGTTTAGCACTTTTGGCTTCGAGGTGTATGCCCGGCTCGACGGCTTTATTCAGGAAGACGGCACTATCTTTTTGAACGACCCGAATACCACAAGCGGAATGCTACCGGCTTCGTTCTTCTTTCATCAAGCGGCCGAGATTGGATTGAATCCTAGCCAGTTTCTTACCTACATTATTCGCACCTCCTTGGATGCGCGAATGCGGGGTGGGATGAAGCCGGCACAATTATGGGCGTTGCAAGAAAAAATTCAGGACGCTATTCGTGAGCGCAACGGTAGCACTAACGACCGCATTCGCGTGGCCGTTATCATGGGCGGCTACTCCTCGGAGCGGCACATTTCGGTGGAGAGCGGCCGTAATATCTACGAGAAGCTTTCGTCGAGCACCAAGTACCGGCCCATTCCGATTTTTCTGGCTGGTAACAGCACCGATTTCCGGCTCTACGAGCTTCCCATTAACGTGATGCTCAAGGATAACGCGGATGATATTCGCGAGAAGATAGAGCACGCCGAGGTAGGCCACGCCGCGCACCCCATCTTGGCTCGTATCCGTGAGGAAGCTAGCATTATTACGGCCGTTTACGCGGGCCAAGCTATTGCCGCGCCGCGCCGCATCTCGTTTGCGGAATTGGCCGAAAAGGTCGATGAGGTATTTATTGCCCTGCACGGCCGGCCCGGCGAAGACGGCGCTTTGCAGCAGGAGCTGGAGAAATTTGGCCTGCCCTACAACGGCTCGGGCGCGGCCAGCTCGGCCGTGACCATCAATAAGTTTGAAACCAACCGTCGCCTGCGCGAAGCCGGCCTGCGCGTGGCCGACCACCGCCTGGCCCAGCGCCTGGAGTGGGCCGCCGACCCCGAGGCCTTTTACCAGGGCCTCGAAACGCAGTTTGGTTATCCTTTCATCGCCAAGCCGGCCGATGATGGCTGCTCTTCGGCGGTGAAAAAGATTAAGAACCGCGCCGAGCTGGCCGCCTTCAGCGAGCAGATTTTTCGGCGCGACGAGCCGCTGCTCGTGGGTCCGGCCGAGGTATTGCACCTGGGCTTCAAGGAGGAGTTTCCGCAGAAAAATGCCTTTTTGGTGGAGACGCTCATCGGCCCCGATGGTGCAGCTAAGTTTCTGGAAGTCACGGGTGGGCTACTGACTTCGTACGATGCACAAGGCCAGCTGCAAATTGAGGTATTTGAGGCTAGCGAGGCCCTAGCCACCGGCGAAGTGCTGAGTTTGGAGGAAAAATTTCTGGCCGGCGAAGGTCAGAATATCACCCCCGCCCGCTACGCCCAGGACCCGGCCGAGCGCCAGCGCATCTCCGACGAGGTGAAGCGGGTGCTGCACCAGGTGGCCGAGATTTTGCACATCGAAGGCTACGCCCGCATCGACGCCTTTGTGCGCGTGCGGCAGTCGGGCGCCATCGAAGTGCTTATTATTGAGGTCAATTCCTTGCCCGGCATGACGCCCGCGACCTGCATTTTTCACCAAACGGCCCTGGCAGGCTACACGCCGTATCAGTTTATCGACCGGATTCTGGATTTTGGTAAGGCGCGGGCGGCGCGGGCCGCAAATACGAATTCCTAAACACGTTCGTCATGCAGAGCGTAGCGAAGCATCTCGCGGGGCGCAGTAGATTTTTACGTCATTAGTTACTGCGCTACGCGAGATGCTTCGCTGCGCTCTGCATGACCTCTTTAGACTATGTCTTTTTTTAAATCTGATACTTGGTTCGATGTGTTCAAGCACCTGGCGCTCATCGTGGCGCTGGGCGCGGCGCTGGTGCTGAGCTTTTTCTACGTGTACCTGCCCATTACCACGCACCACGGCGAAACCATTGTGGTGCCCAAAGTGACGGGTATGAACGTGGCCGACCTGGAGAAATACCTCGACGACCACAACCTCGCCTACTTCGTCGATGACAGCAGCTACGCGCCCGGCACGCGCCCCCTCACGGTGCTCACGCAGGAGCCCGCGCCCGGCGAAAAGGTGAAGCAGGACCGTAAAATCTACATTTCGGTGGCCATGCGCCACCCGCCGGTCATCAAAATGCCCAAGCTCACCGACGGCTCGGTGAAAAACGCCCAGCTCATTCTGGCTAGCTACGACCTGGTAATCGGCCAGATAAAGCTGGTGCCCAACGTGGCCAAGGACGCCGTACTCAAGCAATTAGTTGGCGACAAGGAGATTGCGGCCGGGGCACCCATCGCTAAGGGCACCAAGGTTGACCTGGAGGTGGGCGATGGCCTGGGCAATACAGAATTTGAGGTCCCTAACCTCGTGAATATGCCGGAAGATGAGGCCCGCACGCTGCTCGCCGGCCAGCACCTCGAAGTGGGCGAAGTCTTCAAGCAGGCTGCCGAAACCGGACAAGCGCCCGGCACGGTGGTGCGCCAGCGGCCGGCCGCTACCCCCGGCGCCACCATTCGCATGGGCCAGCTCGTGGATTTGTGGATAGCGGAATAGCCTATTGAACTGTTATTTTTCGTCTGTCATTGCGAGGAGGCCCGACGAAGCAATCGCACCAGAGTAGCCAAGGCCGACTCGTTTTGATGCGATTACTTCGTCGGGCCTCCTCGCAATGACAGGCGTTTTTGTAACGTTACTTTCCTGAAACTGCCCCCTTGGGCTTTACTTCCATGCGTCCACTTCTCCGCTTACTAGGGCTGCCCGCGCTACTGTTGCCCCTGCTGGCCCAGGCCCAGACCACACCCCTCGTGCTGGTGCCCCAGCCGCTGGCCGCCGACCCTAGCCGGGCCTACGTGCCGGCCGCGGCCGGGGGCGCTACCCAGCGTACGGCCGCTTTGGCGCTGCCTTTTTTTGAGGATTTTACCTTGCCGCGCGATGGGCAGCCTAGTCCGCTGCGCTGGCAATCGGCCACCACCACTTACCCCAACGGCGGCCTCAATACGCTGCACTACGCCGGCGGCGGAGCCTACGTGAGCAACCGGCTGGCTAGCGAGCCGCTCACGCGCGGCACGGTCACCCTCGATGGCCTGCGCGCCAACGGCCAGCCCTACGCGCCGGGCTCGGCTTCTTTATACAGCGCTACCGACACGCTCACCTCGCAGCCCATCGACCTGAGCAGCTACTCGGCCGCGGCCAACCTGTACCTCAGCTACGCCTGGCAGGCGGGTTCGCTAGCGGGAGCGCCGGCGGCCAGCGCCAGCGGTGCGCCGGTGTTTCTGACGCTGGAATTTCTAGATAACGTGGGCCGCTGGAACGCCATCTGGACCTACAACGGCGAGAATAAAGTCACCCGCTTTCGGCAGCAGATTTTCCCTATTAGTCAGGCGAGCTATTTTCACAGCAACTTCCGGTTCCGGTTTCGGGCCTCGGGCAACCAGGCGTCGAGCCGCGACGCGTTTGGGGTCGATTACATCTACCTTAACAACAACCGCACGGCGCGGGATACTGTCTTTCAGGACATTGCCACCAGCCGCGGCTTGAGCAGCCCACTTCAGAGCTACACCGCCATGCCGGCCTGGCAGTACGCCGCCAGCAGCTCTAGCCCCCTCAACCCGGCCATGACGGCCACCATCAACAACCTGCTGCCCAGCGGTAACCCCACGCCCATCAGCTGGCTGGGTACGGTGCGCGAGCTCACGGGCGGCGGCTTTGGGCCGGCCACCTGGGTGAGCGGCAACCAGCCGCTGCTGGCCGGGGCGCGCCAGGTGGTTATCAGCGGCGATGCGCGCACGGCACCCCTGCCAGCCACCACTACTGCTAGCCGCTACCGCTACACGCTGGCGCTGCAAACCAACGAAACCAACCCGCTCACGCTGCCCAACGACACCACCTACCGCGACCTCGAACTAGGTGAATACTACGCCTTTGACGATGGCACGGCCGAGTCGTTCCTGACTTTACCCGCGCAAAGTACAGGGCCTTTTTCGTACTACGCCTACCCCATCACGGCGGCCAAGGGCGACCAGGTGCGGGCCATCCGGCTAGCCCCCATTTTCAACAATATTCCGCTAGCCCAGGGTGGCGAAAACTACCAGAACCGCTCGGTGACGGTGGCCGTGTGGGCTGACAATAATGGCCAGCCGGCCGATGCGCCGCTGGCCTCCCAAACGATGGTGCTTACGAATTCCGCAGCGACCACCAGCCAGGTGTTTGTGGAGATTAAGCTGGCTAGCCCGGTCGCTGTGTCGGGCCGGTTTTACATCGGCTACGGGCAGGCCTCGGGCGGGCAGTTTCTGCCCTACGGCTTCGACCTGAACAACGGCTCGACGGCGCCGGCGCTGTTTTACAACCGCCAGGGCACCTGGACCAAACCCACGCTTTCGACGCCCGGCACCATTATGATGCGCGCCGTGATGAACAACAATATCGTGCTCGCTGCCCAGGCCCAGCAGAGCCTGAGCGCGCAGTTTAGCCTCTCGCCCAACCCTAGCCCGCGCGGCACGGCGGTGGTGGTGAATGGGCCGACTTTCCGCCGCGCTGCGGTGCTCGACGTGCTGGGCCGCCCGGTGTGGCAACAGCCCGCCGCCGAGGCCGGCCGGCCCACCCTGCAACTGCCGGCTAGCCTGACCGCCGGCGTGTACCTGGTTCAGCTAACTTTGCCCGACGGCAGCATCGCCACCCGCCGCCTGGCGGTGGAGTAAGCCGCCCCAACTCTTACCGAATTTCTCATGCCCGACATCACTTCTTCCGAGCTGAAACAACGCCAGCAAGCCGGCGAAAACCCCACTATTATCGACGTGCGCGAGCCCTGGGAATTTGAGGAAAGCCGCATCAGCGGCAGCCAAAACATTCCGCTCGGCACCCTGCCCACCCAACTCGACGAGTTGGAAGACCATAAGGACCAGGAAGTTATTGTGCATTGTAAGAGCGGCGCCCGCTCGTCGGCCGCCAAGGCCTTCCTCATCCAGCAGGGCTTCACCAATGTGCGCAACCTGGAAGGCGGCATCACGGCCTTTCAGGGCAGCTAGGTCGTTAGGAAACGCCCCCTAAACGAACAAGGCCCTGGCAAGTACTTGCCAGGGCCTTGTTCGTTTTTAAGCTAGCGGCTGCTTTTTTCCTCCGTGTGCAAGTCGTTGTCGAACGGGCTTTTGGTAAAGGGATACACAAGTTGCGGCAGGTAGCCTTTGGGGTAGGCGGCCTCGTGCACGCCGGTGGCGGCGGGCCACTCATTGCCAGGCAAGTAGTAGGTGCCGAACACTTTATCAATCAGCGGGAAGTGAATGGCGAAGTTGATGCCGTAGTGGGCGGGGTCGTCGCCGTGGTGCCAGTGGTGGTACTGGGGCGTCACGAACAAATACTTCAGGACGCCGAAATTGAGGCGGGTATTGGCGTGAATCAGCACCGCGTGAATGGACACGAAGAGGATGTAGCTATTGAAGGCCAGCCCCGAGAACCCGCAGATGTAGAGCGGAATAAACGAGATGGCGCGGGTGGCAAACACATCGACAAAGTGCGTGCGGGAGCCGGCCAGCCAGTCCATGGCCTGCGTAGAGTGGTGCACCGAGTGAAAGCGCCACAGGTACACGTGCGCGTGAAACAGCCGGTGGGTGGCGTACTGAAACAAGTCGGTGAGGAAGAGGGCTAGCGGCAGCGCGGCCACCAACGGCAGGCCGTGTACCCAGCTTTGCAGCGGCGCCAGGCCCAGCCCGCCAAACAGCAGCTTGGCCGGAGCCTGGGTGATGACCCCAAAAAATTGCACAAACAGGTGGCTCACTGCGAAATACACCAGGTCGGTGCGCCATTCTTCGTGAAAGCGCGACTGCCGCAGGCGCTTGGGAAACACCAGTTCGATGGGCACAAAAATCACGCTCATCAGCAGCAGGTCAATCACCAGCCAGTCGAGGCCCAGGTGCCAGGCCGTGTGCTCGACCGCGCGCGCCTGCACCTGCAAGCCGCCCACCGCTACGGCGGCCAGCGCCAGGCCGATGCCCAGCAGGGCTAGCCCCTTGCGCTGGCTCAGCATGAAGCTGACGGTAGCAAAAAAGAAGGATGCCACAATGCCACCGAGCAGCAGCGTCTTCATCATTTCGCCGCTGTAGACCTCCCGAAACTCGGGGGTGGTGAGGTACTCCGGGAAGCGGAAGCAGCACACGGCGCCCACGGCGAGCAGCGCCAGAAAGACGGAGGTGTAGCCGCTAATAAAGCCTTCGCCCAGGTGCAGGCGTTGCGTGGTGGTTCGGGGCAGGGTAGTCATGGGGCTGAAGTTGGAGCCGCACCAGAGCGGCGCATTAACGTCAGCAAATGTGGACGGCTGGCCTACGCTGGCACAACGCGCTTTTCCTTGCGCTCAGACTTTCGCTTTACGGTACTCAATAATCTATCCTACTAACAATCAACGCTTATTAGACCAAACGACTCGACTTTTTGAATCAGCTGATGCAGACCAAAAATTGCCTGGTATTGCGAGGAGGCACGACGAAACAATGGCATCAGGACGAGCCGTTCGGGTCCGGTGAGGTGCCATTGTTTCGTCGTGCTTCCTCGCAATACCAGACTACTTGATAACTTTAAAAGCTTCTCAAGCAAGCCCGCAATCAGGCAGTGGCACCTAGCCGGCCATCGGCGGCGTAGGCTAGCCGGCCCAGCTCTACTAGCTCGCGCAGGGCGCCGGTTACAACCGAGGCTTCGGCGGCCGGGTAGCGGGCCACTACCTGCCGCGGCAGCAGCGGCGCGGTGCGCAGCAAGTCAAGTAAGCCAGCTTGCAGGCTAGCGGTGCTGGCGGGCGCCTGGGCGGCTTTTTTGCGGGCCAGGCACACGTCGCACACCCCACAGGGCGGCGCGTCGGGCTCGGCGAAGTAGTCGAGTAATGATTGCTGGCGGCAGCGCGTGGTGCTGGCCGCGTAGTCGATAACGGCGGCCGTTTGGTGCTCGGTCAGCTGCTTGGCAGCCCGGAGACGGCGCTCGTCGAGGGGCAACTGAGCGGCATCGTAGCGGGGCGTGAGGAAGAGCGCCTGCGGCAGCTCGCGCCGGGGCTGGTAGTGCAGCACGCCGGTGCTGTGCAGGTAGCGCAACTGGCGCGTTACATCCACGGTACTTTGGCGCAGGTGCCGAGCTAGCGCGCTCTCGACAATGGCCTGAAACGCCACGAACAGCTCGCCGCCATATAGGCGCAGCAGCGCCTTGATAAGCTGGTCGTGCTGGGCATTGGCGACCTGAAACTGGTATAAATCCTGCTGATTACTGACAAGCTGCACCCTAGCCGGCTGGTTCACGGCCTCGGTGAGCTGCACAAAGCCTTGCTGCTCCAGCATTTTGAGGGCGTGGTGGGCATCGACGGCCTTGAGGCGGTAGGTTTCGGCGAAGAGGCCGAGGTCGAAGTCGAAGGCCACCAGCTCGCCGCCGCCCACGGCCGTGCGCGAGTAGTTGGCCAGCGCCTGATACACGCGGCGCACCACATCGGGCGGCGGGTGGGCCAGCGTGGCCTGGCGGCGCAGCGTATCGGCATCGGCGGGGCCGCTGAGCAGCACGGCAAAGGCGTAGAGGCCATCGCGCCCGGCGCGACCGGCCTCCTGGTAGTAGGCTTCGAGGGTGGCGGGCGCGTCGAGGTGAATGACGGCGCGCACGTCGGGCTTGTCGATGCCCATGCCGAAGGCATTGGTTGCCACGATAATGCGCGTTTTGTCGGCTAGCCAGTCTTGCTGAATGCGGGTGCGCTGCTCGCTGGGCAGGCCGGCGTGATAGGCGGCGGCGGGCAGCTTCTGCTGGCTCAGCCAGGCGGCCGTGTCCTCGGCCTGGCGACGGGTGCGGGCGTACACGATGCCCGTTTTGCCGGGGCCCACGCCGCGCAGCACTTCGAGCAGGCGGCGCTGCTTATCCTCGGTTTGCAGCACCGAGTACGACAGCTTGGGCCTAGCAAAGCTTTGGGTGAAAACGCCGTAGCCGGGCCGAAACTGGAGCTTCTCGACAATATCCTGCCGCACCTGGCCGGTGGCGGTGGCCGTGAGGGCAATGCACGGCACCTCGGGCGGCAGCAGGGCCCGCAACTCGGCAATGCGCAGGTAGGGCGGCCGAAAATCGTAGCCCCACTGCGAGAGGCAGTGCGCCTCATCAATGGCCAGCAGGCCCACGCTCATGCGCGCCACCCTAGCCCGAAAGAGGTCGGTGAGCAAGCGCTCGGGGCTGACGTACAAGAACTTGACCTCGCGGCCGTACACGCAGTTGTCGAGCGCCTGGTCGATTTCCTGGTGGCTCATGCCTGCGTACACGGCTTCGGCCTTGAGGCCGCGCTTGCGCAGATTCTCCACCTGGTCGCGCATGAGGGCGATGAGCGGCGTCACCACCACGCACAAACCCGGCCGGGCCAGCGCGGGCACCTGGAAGCACACGCTTTTGCCACCACCGGTGGGCAGCAGGGCCAGCGCATCGCGGCCCGCTAGCACGGCTTCGATAATCTCCTGCTGGCCCGGCCGAAACTGCTGGTGGCCCCAGTACTGGCGCAGCAGGGCTAGCGGGTCGGCGGTAGGATTAGCAGGGGCATCGGGCATAAAGCAAAATTAGTCAGGCTGTCATGCGAGAGCAGCATAAAGTATGGGGCCATTTAACGCAGCCACCCCACATTTTCGTGGCACTTCAGGTGGCGGGCTGGCGGGGCGCAAGTATATTCATCAGAAAAGCCCCAACCTTGCGGCCGGGGCTTTTCTGATGAATATACCTACTGATTAGTGGAATGCCTTATCGCGCTAACCAGTCAATTGCCAATCCCAACTATGTACTAATGGTACCAATCAATCGCTGCCGATTAATTAGATGGTAATACAACCAGCCACCTACCAAACCAGTTATGGCATAAATAAACAGAAGCTCCACGTCCTCGGGATACTCTACCCATGTATACCAAGGCTTGGAAGGATACGTGCCTCTATGCGCATCATATATGCGAGTAGACTTTAGGTAAAAGTTAAGCTTATACACTGAATAGACAGTTGTCGAGACTAGCATACCAATAAGCGCTGCTACACTTTGGCTGTTTCTAACTACTTGCCACCAGTAAAAAATTATTGCGTATATAAAGGCAGACAAAATATATAAGTATCCTAAGTAGAATAGCTCAAGTAATGGCATACTCACAAGAAAACCTATCTTATTACGCAATGATTCGCCAGTCCACAATCGCCAATAGCCAATTGAAAGTCGTGGAAATAACATCTTTGACCATGCTGCGAATATGGCAGATACAACAATTACAATGAGATTTCTCAATAAATACTGAGATTTACTTACAATTGACATATTTAAAAGAAGTATTATTTCGTATGGCTTTCACTATTTCAGTCCAATCTGGTCGGTTTGTCACGATATCACTAGGGTTGACTGATGCTAAGCCACCATTATCCGTAATGAATTTTGCAAACTTATTTTGCCAGCTTTCCCATGTAGCGTCAGACGCAAGAAACGGGATAGGCGGGTTTGTGGCAGAGGTTACGACATCTACAAATTTGCTATCAATCCTATCAGCGCCACGGACATAGAAAGTATAGCCCCCGCCAGGATTCGGTGTAAAGCCAAACTCTCGAGTCCCACTAACTGGATGGTCTTCATATTTAGGGTCATGAAGCGTACTAAATGTCCAGTGGTTAGAAGCATATGAACTAGTGATTACCGAACCACTATTACCAGGAATGGTAATGGCTATTATAGAGCCAAGTGGATTAGAGCTTTGCCAACGAGCATTTTCCCCAATGATATCAGGATGCGGAGCAAAAGATGTTAAAGAAGTATTAATATTACTATTTAAATTCCTCCTCATATAATCTAGCAGTGCCTCTGGTGTGCTAAATCCAGCAGGCAGCCTATCAACTTTAATTGGGAAATAATCTAAATTAATCGCTACTCCCGAAGCATTCTGTATACTTTGTATTTGCCAAGTTTCAGGAGGGACAGTAACATAGCTAGGAGGTATCAGTAGTGTCTTCGACTTCTCATTTGCAGTAAGATTATTTAAGCGGTCGATGACACTCTGAGGCGGGATAAAAGTGATGAGTGAACGCCATGCCTCCGTTAGTTTAGGGCATGGATTGACAAGTGCTAATTGATTGTATTGGAGTTGAGCGCTGAGGGTAGTTACGACCATCGGAGGGTTACTGCTTGAACCGTAGCCACCGTAGCCATCGCCACTACCATCATCATATTGCTCAGGCGACAAGGGCACGCCGCTACCACCACCACCAGTGCCACCGCCACCGCTCCCAATACCACCCCCGGAGCCAGTGCCAGTACCAGTGCCAGGAGTAGTGCCAGTAGGGGTAGAGCCACCTCCACTAGATACTGAGCAAGACCACATAACAGTTTCCTGGCATTCGTAAGTGCATTCCGCCGCTGCATGGGTAATAACTCTAACACAGTCAATATTTACATCAAGCGTTGTGGTAGCACCCTTTGTGCTAGAGCTAGGTGCTACATCAGGTATGAATTCTATCCGGGCAGCAGTTGAAGAAGGAATCCCGTTTGCGTAATTTCTGCCGGTGATATAATAATTTTGCTTCGTATAAAAAGCTGCAAAACCTGTAAAACCATCTAGTGAAACTACTTTCTTGCTTTCATAAGCATTATAAAGCACTCTAAATACTTGGTCTACTTGGTAATTAGGAAGCGTAATTCCTTTGTGAATTACCTCGATAATCACCGCGTCAACTTGTCCACTCTCGTTTCTGCTGGCCAGGATACGCCGATAGCCTTGATGCTGGTTAACAAAATTTCGCAGACTACCTTCGATAGGTACAGAAGCTAAGGGCCGTGAGCCATTGCTGATAGTATCCAGCCTTTCCCAATTAATGGCTAACCAACGGTTAGACACTGTGGATACGCGGGTGCCAACTGGCAACGTCCCAGCAGGATTGCCGGTAGTATACCAATTCTTAACTTCATACAAAGAGGGAGCAAGTACACTGGCTTGAGAGGCAACATTCTCTTTTCTACAGGACGTAGCCGTAACTCAAAGGCCGAATAGTATCAATAGGTAGACTAGTATTTGTTTTTTTCATGAACTTACTTATCAACTACTTAACAGAAGCAACCTTGCATCACTCGTAGCTATCAGCTGCAATGTAGCCCTTTTTTTGTATTATAAAATAGCGTATTTACAAATAGATTATTTGGCCAAGCTTTAGCAGAAGGCCACCCGTGCTAGAATAGTCCCTGAGTCATCACGACTGAGAAGGTGAGAAGCCCACAAAAAAAGCCCGGCACCTCACGGCACCGAGCTTTTCTCAAAAACGGGGGCTAGCGCGCTTAGGCAGCTACAGCCGTGGTGCCTTCGCGGTCCTCAATGGCTTTGCGCAGCTTGGCGATGGCCTGGGTAGCGCGCTCCTCATCGAGGCGGTTGATGTTGAGCAGCATTTTGGTCTTCTCCTGGCGCGTGATGAGCGGGTGGTTCAGCAGGCGGATGATTTCTTCCTTCTGGCTAGCCGTGGCGTACTGCACCGGGGCAGCGGGTGCCTCGGCGGCCGGGGCTTCAACCGGCGCGGCGGGAGCCGTGGTTACGGCGCGCATCACGGGGGTAGGCTCGGCTACTACGGCCGGGGCAATGGCGGGAGCGGGCACGTTGCCCGAGTAGTCCATTTCCTCGGCAGGCGTGGGCTCGTAGCCGGCGGCGCGGATAATCCAGGCCAGGATGTTGCGGTAGGCCTTGCCAATGGCGCGGGTCTGGGCCATGCTGGCAATGGCAAACTCCTGGTAGAATTTCTTGCCGCCCTCCTTGTTCGAGCACACGGCGAAGCCGGCCCCCACGGTGGTCTGGTGGCGCAGGTCGAAGAGCGTAACCTTGGCCTGATACTTAATTTCCTGGTCGGTGCTGAGGTTGATGACGTGCTCCACGATGGGCACGATGCCCAGGCGCGAGCCGGCGTACTGCCAGCCCTCTACGTTTACAAATTCTTTGCCCTGCACCTGGGTGCTGAGCTTGTTTTCCTTGATAAACTTAGCCAGGTCCTTTGCCAAGTCGAACGTCTCGTCCGACTTCGCAATGTCATAGCTCTCCGCGCGGGGAGCGGCTTTTTTGGCGGCAGCTTCTTTCGGGGCTTTGGTGACTTCGGTCATGGGGTAGGTGGCCAGCGGCCGGTTATCGTTCTGTAGTACGAATATCAAACCCAACCAGGCCAAATAAGGTGCCCCGTATTCCAATTTTATTAGTAAAATTTAGTGTTGATTATCAAGCAGTTTCCGAAGCACAAAAAATTAGTTTTCAGCCGGACGATTTTCCAAAGGTCTTAGCCAGGATTTCCTAGCACTAGACAGCCGTAAAATACTATAAAAACGTCCGTCATGCTGAGCTTGCCGAAGCATCTTGGCCGCACCATTAGATGATGCGACCAAGATGCTTCGGCAAGCTCAGCATGACGGACGTTTGGTTTCGTTGTTTTTTTGATTACTCCTCCAGAATGTGGCCGTCGCGCATCACAATGGTGCGGTCGGCCATCTGGGCTAGGGTGTCGTTGTGGGTCACGATGACGAAGGTTTGGCCGAACTCCTTGCGCAGCCAGAAGAACAGCTCGTGTAGCTCCTGGGCGTTTTTAGAGTCGAGGTTGCCGCTGGGCTCGTCGGCGAAGATGATTTCGGGCGAGTTGATGAGGGCGCGGGCCACGGATACGCGCTGCTGCTCGCCGCCGCTCATCTCGCTGGGCTTGTGGTCGACGCGGTGGTCGAGGTTGAGCAGGCCGAGCAATTCGCGGGCCCGCACCCGCACTTCTTTTTCGGAGCGGTCGGCGAGGTAGGCGGGCAGGCACACGTTTTCGATGGCCGTGAACTCGGGCAGCAGGTTGTGAAACTGAAAGACAAAACCGATGTGGCGGTTGCGAAACTTGGCTAGTGAGGTGCGCCCCAGGCTGGTCACCGATTGCCCATCGAAGAGTACCTCGCCCGAATCGGGGTTGTCCAGGGTACCCAGGATGTGCAGCAGCGTGCTTTTGCCGGCCCCCGACGAGCCCACGATGCTCACGATTTCGGCCCGCTTGATGGTGAGGTCGATGCCCTTGAGCACTTCCAGCGAGTTGTAGCTTTTGCGGAGGTTGATGGCTTGTAGCAAGGCAGAGAAGAGGAAACGGCGTGTAACTGGGCAAAGCTACGCGGAAAGGCTGCCGGGCGTTGGGCTTGGTTGACGGCGGAATTTGGCGGGGAGAAGGCTGAATTGGTACCGGGGTAATTTTTCCTTCCGGCTTCTAAATTCCGCATTCATGCTTCCGGCCCTACCTTCGCGCCAATAAAAAACTCCACCCCTACCCCCTCCGATGAACATTCACGAGTATCAAGGCAAGGACATCCTGAAAAAGTACGGCGTGCGCGTGCAGGAAGGCCTCACCGCCGACACCGCCGAAGAAGCCGTAGCTGCCGCCCA
>JBPBQJ010000003.1:0-78037 GCA_050954765.1 Janthinobacterium lividum
AAATTACCTCAGCTTTGGTCACGTTGGTAAGGGGGGGTACTAGAAGTGAAAAAAAAATATCGGGCGGATAATCAGCCGTTTTCGACGTAAATCCTTGCCCGGCAAGAAGTTCGTCATTCGAAACGGAGCGCAAAGGTACTCCTTAATTGTTGTTCGGCCAATGGAAACTTCCAAGTTTTTGCTTTAGCCAATTTATTCTACCTCATTATTTTGCTTAAAACTGCATCCGTTACGGTACCGGTTCCATCCCATTCGTTCCTAGCGCAGGCCTTGCTGGCTTGGTACCCGCGGCATCGCCGCGACCTGCCCTGGCGGCACACCCGTGACCCCTACGCCATTTGGCTTTCCGAAGTTATTCTGCAGCAAACCCGCGTGGCGCAAGGCTTGCCCTATTACCTTGATTTTCTGAGCTCTTACCCCACCGTGCACGACCTGGCCGCCGCCCCCGAGCAGGAGGTGCTGCGCCATTGGCAGGGTCTGGGCTACTACTCCCGGGCTCGCAACATGCACCACACGGCCCAACAGGTGGTGAGCGAGTTTGGCGGGCAGTTTCCCGACATCTATGCCGGGCTGCGCCAGCTCAAAGGTGTGGGGCCGTACACAGCCGCCGCCATCGCGTCATTTGCCTTCGATGAGGCAGTGGCGGTGCTCGATGGCAACGTATTTCGGGTGCTAGCCCGGGTTTTTGGACTCCATTCCGACATTGCGGCCCCTAGCTCGCGCAAGGAATTCCAGGCGTTGGCCGACCAGCACCTGCCGCCCGCCCACGCCGCCGAATTCAACCAGGCCATCATGGAATTCGGCGCGTTGCAGTGCACGCCCGCCAAGCCCGATTGCCTGTTTTGCCCCATGCAAAACCAGTGCTGGGCTTTTCAGCATGGGCAAGTGGCGCTACTGCCCGTCAAGGCCAAAGCCAAGGCCAGCCGCACGCGGTATTTCCACTACCTCGTACTGCGCCACGGCGAGCAACTGTATCTGAAGGAGCGGCTAGCCGGCGACATCTGGCAGGGCCTCTACGATTTTGCCTTGGCCGAAACCGACAGCGCCGACCTGCCCGCCGCCGAGGTGCTGCGCCACGTAGCGGCGCTAGGGGGGCACTACGACGCGAGCCGTGCGGCCGAGGACCGGCCGGCGCCCATGCTCCGCCACGTGCTTAGCCACCAGAAGCTGGAAGCTCGGTTTCATGCCGTGCCCTTAGCCGCCCCACTGCCCGAGATTGCCTTGCGTGATACCGGCCTGCGTGCCTTTTCGATGGCCGAGATTGAGGCATTGCCCAAGCCAGTGCTGATAAGCAACTACCTGGCGAAAATTTGCTAAGTAATTACTAGTATTTTTGGCAAAATTGCCAATATAATTTGCATATGCAGCCAGCCGTGCGTAATTTTAAGTCGTGAAAAGTCTGGAATTTCCGGGTGCTTTTCACGTCACTTTTTAAACTAGCGAAGACTAGCAAACATCATGGCCGGAGTAAACAAAGTAATTCTGGTGGGCAATTTGGGCAAGGACCCCGAAGTGCGCCACCTCGAAGGCGGCAACAGCGTAGCGCATTTTACGCTGGCTACTAATGAGTACTATAAAGACAAGCAGGGCGCCCGCGTCGAGCGCACCGAGTGGCACAACATTTCGGCCTGGCGCGGCTTGGCCGAGCTAGCCGAGAAATACCTCAAGAAAGGCACTCAGGTATACGTAGAGGGCAAGTTGCGTACCCGCCAGTACCAGGACAAAGACCAGCAGACACGCTACATCACCGAAATTATTGCCGAAGAGATTTCGCTGCTCGGTGGCCGCCCCGGTAGTGCCGCCCCTAGCGCAGCTAGCCCTGCCGCCGAGGAAAACGTGAGCCTGCGGCAGGAGCCGGAGCTAGACCAACTACCCTTCTAGACCGCAGCTTTAACTGATTCAACGGATTGCACAGATACGCCGGCTTCGCCGGCTGACTTGGGGGCTGCCTGCTTTTTAGTGGGTGGCCTTTTTGCTGTTGGTAGGGCGTGCTTTTCGGCATGATGTGCGAGGTGCCGGCTTCCTTGACGAGGGAGGTTATCTTTGGGAAATTTCAATTGGTATGGTTAGGATATTGGCTGCGCAGTTTGGGCTTGTTCGGGTAGGGGTAGCACTGCTGTTGGGGGCTGGTATGGCCGCGTGCGCCTCGGTACCCGACTTCACGCCCAAGCCCAAAGGCTACAACCGCATCGACCTGCCGCCGCACCGCTACCGCACGCTGGGGGCGGGGCACCCGTACACGTTTCAGTACTCGCAGTATGCCAAGGTCTTGCGCGACTCGTCGTACCTGGCTCAGCCCGACTGGCTGAATGTGTACTACCCCAAGCTGCACGCCAACGTGCAGATAACCTACACCAATGTGGTGCGCAACCGCCAGCTCTACAATAAGATGATGGAAGATGCGCGCAAGCTCACGGGCAAGCACCAAATTAAGGCGACCTCGATTGAGGAAAAAATTCTGCGCACGCCCAACGGCATGCGCGCCTCCGTGTTTGAGCTGGAGGGCGAGGTGCCGAGCCAGTTTCAGTTTTATACCACCGACAGCACCAAGCACTTCTTTCGGGCGGCGCTCTACTTCCGCACGGCCACGGCCAACGACTCGCTAGCCCCGGTAATCGAGTACGTGAAGTACGATATGATACAGTTGCTCAACTCGCTTAAATACAATCAATAAGCGAGGCCTATGCTCTCCTGGCTCCGGCAGTGGCTGCCGATGCAGCTCTTCATCGTCTACCTGCGCTACCTCATCGGGGCGGCCTTCGTGTTTGCGAGTCTCATCAAGATAAAAGGCCACCGCTTCACTACCGAAGACGGCACAGCGGCCCCGCTGCACTCGGCCTGGCATTTTTTCGAAACCATGTACCAGTCGGGGCTTTACTGGCAGTTTATCGGGGTGGCACAATTACTGGCCGGCCTGCTGCTGATGACCCAACGCTACGCCCGGCTGGGGGCGCTGCTGTTTTTGCCCATTATCGCTAATATTTTCGTCATCACGCTGTCGTTCGATTTTGGCTACACCCCCGTCATCACGGGCCTGATGCTGCTGGCTAACCTGCTGCTCGTCTGGTGGGAGTGGCCGGCGCTGCGCGTGTTGATTAACCAAGTGCCTAGCGCGCTGCCCGCTACGCAGCTTGGCCCTAGCAGCACCTGGGAACTCACGGGCCTCGCCTTATTCTTATTCACGTTTGGTTACCGGGCGCTTTACGACCGGTATAATATCCTGCTTTGGGCAGGCGTATGCCTGCTGCTAGGGCTGCTGGGGCTGGTGGTTGGTCTCCGGCGTCGGCACGTGGCGCGGGCCAACCGCTCACAAGCAGGCTACTTAGTTGATTAGATGAGTAATTTCTTTCAAACCAAGCTGGAATATCTGCGCGGCGTGGGCTTGCAGCGGGCGCAGCTGCTGGGCAAAGAGCTCGGGCTGTTTACCTACGGCGACCTCATTCAGCGCTACCCGTTTCGCTACCTCGACCGCACGCAGTTCTACAACGTGGTAGACCTGCACGATGACCTGCCTTATGTGCAGGTAAAGGGTATTTTGCGCGGGCGCGAAGTAATCGGCGAAGGCCCCAAAAAGCGTATGGTGGCTAAGGTCGGCGATGCTAGCGGTGAGCTGGAATTGGTGTGGTTTAAGGGTGTGAATTACCTGGAGAAAGTCGTTAAAAACCACCAGGAATACATTGTTTTCGGCAAGCCGACCATGTTCAACGGTCGGCCCCAGATGGCCCACCCCGACCTGGAGGAAGTGACCGAGCAGAAGGCCGGCCAGAGCTTTTTGCAGCCGGTGTACAACACCAGCGAGAAGCTCAAAAACTACCACCGCATCGACAGCAAGGCCATCATGCGGATGGTGAGCGACTTGTTGAAAATTGCGCTGCCGCAGGTGACGGAAACACTGTCGCCGGCGCTCATTGCGCACTATGCGTTGATGGGCAAGGCGGAGGCCTTGCAGCAGATTCACTTCCCGCAGAGCCCCGATTTGCTCGAAAGAGCGCGCTTCCGGCTCAAGTTTGAGGAGCTGTTTTACATCCAGCTGAAACTGCTGCGTCAGAAGGACCAGCGCAAGGTCACACTCTCGGGGCAGATTTTTAATGAGGTGCCGACCTTGGTACACTTCTACAAAAACGTGATGCCCTTCGACCTCACGGGCGCGCAAAAGCGGGTTATTCACGAGATTTACAAGGACTTCCTGGCCGGCCAGCAGATGAACCGGCTATTGCAGGGCGACGTGGGCTCGGGCAAAACCATCGTGGCCTTCATCGCCATGCTCATGGCCGCCGACAACGGTGCCCAAAGCTGCCTGATGGCGCCCACCGAAATTCTGGCCGACCAGCACTACCAGGGCCTGAAAGTGTATGCCGACCAGCTAGGCCTCAATATTGGCAAGCTCACGGGCAGCACCCGCACGGCGGCGCGGCGCGTGCTGCACGAGCAGCTGCGCGAGGGCTCGATGCAGATGCTCGTGGGCACCCACGCCCTGCTCGAAGACGTGGTGCAGTTTCGCAACCTGGGCCTCACCATCATGGACGAGCAGCACCGCTTTGGGGTGGCGCAGCGCTCGAAGCTGTGGCAGAAAAACCCCTACGTGATACCCCACGTGCTAGTGATGACGGCCACGCCCATCCCGCGCACCCTAGCCATGACGCTCTACGGCGACCTCGACGTGAGCGTGATTGACGAGCTGCCCGCCGGCCGTAAACCTATCGTGACGGTGCATCGCTATGATGCTAACCGGCTGAAAGTGTTTCAGTTCATTAAAGACCAAGTGGCGCTGGGGCGGCAGGTGTACATTGTGTACCCGCTCATTGAGGAGAGCGAAACGATGGACTACAAGGACCTTACCGATGGCTACGAGAGCGTGAGCCGCGCCTTCCCGGACCTGCAAATCAGCATCGTGCACGGCCGCATGAAAGCTGAGGAAAAGGACTTCGAGATGGCCCGCTTTGTGAAAAAGGAAACCCAGATTATGGTGGCCACCACTGTTATCGAAGTAGGAGTGAACGTGCCCAATGCCTCGGTGATGGTGATTGAGAGCGCCGAGCGCTTCGGCCTGAGCCAGCTGCACCAGCTGCGCGGCCGCGTGGGCCGGGGCGCCGACCAGAGCTACTGCATCCTGATGACGGGCTACAAGCTGAGCAAAGACAGCCGCACCCGCCTCGAAACAATGGTGCGGACCAACAACGGCTTCGAAATCGCCGACATTGACTTGAAGCTGCGCGGCCCCGGCGACCTCATGGGCACCCAGCAGAGCGGCGTGCTTGACCTGCTGATTGCCGACCTGGCCAAGGACGGGCGCATTTTGAGTGAAAGCCGGGCCGCCGCCCAGACTATTTTGGCCGATGACCCTGAGCTAGCCCGACCCGAGCACGGCAACATCAGGCGGCATATCGAGAGTCTGCCCGCCACGGCCGTCAACTGGAGCCGCATTAGCTGAGCGACGACCCTAGCGGGCATAAAAAAAGCGGTTTCGATTGAAACCGCTTAGCCTTTAAAACCAAGTGAGAGGGAGGGCCTGCTGCTTTCGCTGATTAACAGGAGTGATGGTAGTGGGCTCTTCTTTGGTATAATTGGTGAGCGTTACGTTGGTCGCGCTGCTAGGGGCAAAAAAGGTAACTGGTGCCTTGGCGAGGCCGGCCGAAGCGGCGGGCTGAGCAAGCTGCATATAGCGGCCAGCAATGATGAGCGCAAACAAGGAGCCGAGCTTAAGAAATGATTTCATAGGTAGTGGATGGTGGCACGTACCATCCCAAAATTGGTGCCAGTTAGTAAGTTCTGTCCTGAATATCAAAAATTAAACTGTGGGTGGGAAAAGGAAAGCGAGGTAGTAGCCAACTGCTACCAGCCTCAGAGCGCCGGTTAAACGGCCGGTAGCCAAAACAGTTTCATTAGTGAGAAATAAAGTTCGCTGGCTAGCACTATAGGGCAAAGGTACGCCAGCCGAATGCGTGCTGCTGGTAGCCGGGTGGTCGCTTTTATTTAGCGAAGCGTCTACGACTTGAGCTAGCAAGGGTACTTTTGGGGCAGCGAAGGCCAGCTGAGCCTTTTTTAACGAGTATTTCGCATGCGTTCTTTCTTCGGTATAACTGCCCTGGCATTCTGTGGCTTACTAGGGATTACCCACCCGGTGCAGGCCCAAAAAACCAAGTCTACCGCCTTTAGCTACCTGCCCGAGCAGGGGGAGGACCGCTACAACCAGCGGGTGCCCCAAAAGACCCTGGCCCTGGCCGATGGTAATGGTTTTGTAATTCTGGCTCATCAGAGCGGCAGCGCCTACGCGGTAGAACGCTATAGCGCCGACCTCAAAAAGCAGTGGAGTACTACGTTGCCCGTGGCCCCCGGTGAGACCGTAGAGGCTTTTGGCCGCAATACCGAGCAGGTTTGGGTGGTTATTCACCACGCCGATGAGAGCAGCCAGAACCTAACCGTGCAGCCCTTCGGCCTAGCCGGCGGCCAGAAGGGCGCCCCGGTGGTTGTGGTCACGGCTCCGGCCCAGGACCGCCGCCCGGTGGTGCGCCTCTCGGCCGATGGCAGCCGCCTGCTGGCCTACCGCTACGTGACCCGCGATATGCAGGTGAAAACCTTGGAAGGCACGCTTTATGACCAGAAGCTGAGCAAAATTCTGGACCGCACCTATGACTTCCGCGACCTGGGCGATTTCTTTTCGCCTAACATTCTGCTCGCCAACGACGGCACGCAGTACGTGACGCTGCTCGGCGACGGCATGAAGAAACTAACCGTGCGCCGCTACCCCGCCACCGCCGACCGTGTGGGCGTGGCCACCGCCATCCAGGTGATGGGTGTGCCGGTGGGCGGCACCTTCGGCGGCCAGCCCATTACGATTCGTGATGCGAAGTTCAGCCTCCAGCCCGATGGTCAGCTCTACGCCGCCGCGCTATGCGCCAACGACCGCACTGGTCAGCTCAGTGGCCTGAAAGTGGTGCGCTTCGACTTTGCCGAGAGCAAGCTGCGGCTAGCCGACGAGGTGCCGTTTGCCCCCGCTTTCCTGGGTGAGATAACCGCCGCCACTGGCACCGAGGTGAAGACTCTAGCCGATATCTACCTGGCTGATATGCTGCTGACGGAGAGTAAGAATTTGGTTATCATCGCCGAACGCCACTTCGAAGAAGGCGGCCCCGAGCTGCCGGTACACGCCCGCGAGCTGTACGTATTCGGCTACAGCCCCTTCCTCACGCCGACCTGGCACGACATTATCGCCAAGGACCAGGTGGCCCCGGCCATCGACAGCTACACGGGCATCGGCTACCGCGCCGCCGTTTTTGGCGAGGAAGTACAGCTGATGACCCTCGAAACCATCGACGGCAAGTCGGACCTCTACCTGCGCAAAATTCAGGCGCCCACCGGCGTGGTCAGCGCGCCGCAGCGCCTCAAGCTCAACGTAGCCAACGACCAGCAGCTAGCCTACGTCAAGGATTTCACTACCTGGCTAGCCCCCAAGACCATCGTCGGCATCAGCCGCCCCAGCAAGAAATCGGCGGCCCTGCAGCTGAACACCGTCAAACTTAAGTAGCCCTTAGCTTCAAGACCACAGATTAAACGGATTTAACGGATTGCGGGGATACGCCCGCTGCCGCAGGCTGGCTAGCCCGTTTTTGGTACTAAAAACGAAAACAAGAAAGGCTGCTCATTTGAGCAGCCTTTCTTGTTTTCCTATGGCTTGGTTGAATAGAAAGCGCCAGGGCAGTCAGTCCGCGGCAGCGGGCGTATCCCCGCAATCCGTTTAATCTGTGGTCTTGAAGCTAAGGGCTCGCGTTAATAACAGTACTCGTTGGCTTCGATGAGCTTGGCGGCCACGCGGCGGCGGGCGTCCTTCACGTTGAAGAGGTCGGGCTTGGTGAAGCGCTTGAGGCCCATGCTGAGCAGGCGCTGCTCGTCGCCTTCGGTCATGCTGGCGATGGCTTCGCGGCCGGACTTTTCTACCAGGTCGATGGCGTCGGAGAGGTACACGCGGGCCATGTCGAGTTGCTGGGCCAGGGCTTCCTCGCCTTTGGCGGCGATTTCCTTTTCCACGCGCAGCAAGGTGCTTTCGGCAGTGTAGGTTTTGATGGCCATGTCGGCAATGTTCATCAGCACTTCCTGCTCCTTGGCGAGCGAGTTCATGTACTTCTGCACGGCCGTGCCAGCCACCATCAGCACCGCTTTCTTCATGTTAGCGATGGCTTTTTTCTCGGTGGCGAAGGCCGAGTCGTCGCTCTCGCCCATGCTCGGAATGCTCATCAACTCCTGCTGCACGGCCTGGGCCGGGCCCATGAGGTCGATTTCGCCCTTCAGACCCTTCTTCAGAATCATGTCAACGGCCAGCATCCGGTTGATTTCGTTGGTGCCCTCAAAAATCCGGTTGATGCGCGAGTCGCGGTAGTTGCGGTCCATCGGGTAGTCCGACGAGAAACCGTAGCCACCGTAAATCTGTACGCCTTCATCGGTCACGTAGTCAAGTACTTCCGAGCCCTCTACTTTCAGGATAGCGCACTCCACGGCAAACTCGCGGGCGGCACCCAGCAAGGCTTCGTTGGTGCCCAGGCCGCTGGCCAGCAGCTCCTGCTCCTTGCGGTAGATGTCCTCGCCAGCGCGGTAAATGGCCGACTCGGCCGCGTACATGCGAATAGCCTGCTGCGCCAGCTTGTAGCGAATGGCGCCAAACTTCGAAATGGGCAGCTTGAACTGCACGCGCTCGTTGGCATACTTCACGCTCTGGGTAGCCGTAGCCTTGGCACCGCCGAGGCAGGCGGCAGCCAGCTTAATGCGGCCGATGTTCAGCACGTTGAAGGCGATGAGGTGGCCCTTGCCAATCTCGCCCAGCACGTTTTCCTTGGGCACCAGCGCGTCGGTCAGGAACACCTGGCGGGTCGATGAGCCGCGGATACCCATCTTGTGCTCCTCGTTGCCGAGGCTCAGGCCGGGGGTGTCTTTATCTACGATGAAGCCCGTGAACTGCTCACCGTCAATCTTGGCAAATACGATAAATACGTCGGCAAAGCCGGCGTTGGTAATCCACATTTTCTGGCCGTTCAGCACGTAGTGCGTGCCTTCGGCGTTAAGTACCGCTTTAGTTTTGGCCCCTAGCGCGTCGGAACCCGAGCCGGGCTCAGTGAGGCAGTAAGCGCCCATCAGGGTGCCGTCGGTGAGGCCGGGGATGTATTTCTGCTTCTGCGCATCGTTGCCGAAGTACAGAATTGGCAGCAGGGCAATGCCCGTATGCGCCGCAAAGGCCACCGGAAACGAGTTGCCGCCGCCCACGCCTTCCGTCACGCGCAAGGCGGTAGGGAAGTCCATATCCAGGCCGCCAAACTGCTCGGGCACGCTCACGCCAAACAGGCCGAGCTGGCCGGCCTTCTCCATCAGGCCGCGCATGAGGCCTTCCTCGTGGTTGTCGAGGCGCTCTAGTAGCGGGTGCACCTCGGCGGCCACAAAGTCCACGCAGGTCTGGTACATCATGTTCTGCTCCTCCGTAAAGTCGGCGGGCGTGAAAACGTCTTGAGCCTCAGTAGGCTTGATGATGAATTCGCCGCCTTTCACGGCAGCTTTGTTTGAAGTTTCCATGATGGAAATAAGATATGGTGGGAAGTGAAACTGTTAGGCGTGCCGACTATTTAGGCAACAACTGTTTGGCTGTTTTGGTGTTGCAAGATAAGCGGAAAATGTTAGGCGTGCCGACTACTTCGGAAAAAGTAGTCAGAATTTTTCAGTACATGAGAGCCCCGCCTATCGACCCGAAAAGCCTTTTCGGGAATCATCATAAAACACAAATGTCATGCTGAGCTTGCCGAAGCATCTTGGTCGAATCGCTAGGGTTACTAATTCTAACGATGCGAGCAAGATGCTTCGGCAAGCTCAGCATGACATTCGTGTTTGTTTCCTAATGAGTTACTCAATAACAAGTTACTCGGCGCGCAGCTCCGCAACCTGGCTAGCCAGCCCCGGCGCGGCCAACGCCACCCGGATGGCCCCCGGCCCGGTGGCCTGCACGTAGAGCAACAGCCGGCCCTGGTAGGCCTTGTGCCGGGGGGCGGCGTAGGGCTCGTGGCTAGCCAGGTCGCCGCTCTCGATGCCCAGCAGGCGGGCCGGGCCAGTGAGGGTCACGGCTACCTCATTACTAGCATTGGGTACGAGCGTACCGGTTTGGTCCACTACCTGCACTTCGATTTGGGCTAGCCCTTGCGTTTTGGCCGCCAGGGTGGTGCGGTCGGGCTTGAGTTGCAAGGTGGCGGATGCGCCGGCGGTGCGCAGCTGCGTTTCGCTCACTACCTGGCCGTTGCGGTAGCCTTTGGCCCGGAGCTCGCCGGTGGCATAAGGCACGTCCCAGGCGGGCAGACGGCCGGTTTTCTTGCCCAGCGACTGGCCATTGTGGAAGAGCTCGGTGGCTTCGTTGTTGGTGAGGGCCACCACGTGCACCTGGCTGGCGGCGGGCCAGTTCCAGGTGGGGGCGAGGCGGGGCTGACGGGCGCCGGATGTGCTAGCGGCCTCAGTAGTAGTGAGGTAGAGCATGGGCGCGCTGGTCCACAGGCTTTGGCGGAAGTAGTACTCGGGCTTGGGGAAGCCAGCCATGTCGAGCAGGCCCGCGCCGTTGCTGCGCTGCGGCCACTTGCCGGCCTCGCCGAGGTAGTCGATGCCGGTCCAGAGGTACTGGGCCGATACGTAGGCGTTGCTGTCCACGGCGGCCCAGGCGCTGGGCGCCATGCCGTTTTCGCTGCCGTAGATGATGCGCTGCGGGTACTGCCGGTGGTCTTCGGGGTAGCGAAACTCCTGGTAGTTGTAGCCCACAAGGTCGAGGGCGGCGGGATAGTCGGTGAAATTCGACATCACCACGCCGGCCAGCGCGGCCGTGATGGGGCGCGAGGCGTCGGCCTGCTTGGCCACGGCCACCAGGCGGCGGGCTAGCGGGCCCATCTCGCTGGCGGGCGGGTGGTCGGGCAAGTACCCTTTGCCGTAAATCTGGGGGTTGCGGCCGGTGTTGAGCACCTCGTGGGTGTAGGGGTCGTTGGGGTAGTCGATTTCGTTGCCGATGCTCCACAGGATGATGCTCGGGCGGTTGCGGTTGCGCAGCACCATATCGCGCAGGTCGCGGTCGCCCCACTCCTTGAAGTACTCGTGCGAACCGGCCTGGCTGGGGGTGCCCACGTTCCAGCCGGCCACCCACTTGTTTTTGCCGCGCTCCCACTCGTCGAAGGCCTCGTCCATCACCAGAAAGCCTAGCCGGTCGCAGAGGCGGTAGAGGTAGTCGGCGTGTGGGTTGTGGCTCATGCGCAGCGAGTTGCAGCCCACGGCTTTCAACGCTTTGAGGCGGCGCTCCCACACTTCGGGCGGCACGGCCACGCCGAGCGCGCCCGCGTCGTCGTGGATGCACACGCCCTTGAGCTTGGTGGGCTGCTCGTTCAAAAAGAAGCCTTGGTTGGCGTCGAAGCGCAGGCTGCGCACGCCCACTTCCTCGGTCACCTCGTCGGTGGGCTGGCCCGGCACGGCCAGGCTCACGCGTAGCCGGTACAGGTTGGGCTGGTCGGCCGACCACAAGGCGGGGTTCCTGATGGGTAGGGTGAGGCTAACCGTGCCGTCGGCTTTGGGCTTGATATTCACCACTTGCTTGGCGGTGGCCACCGTCTGGCCCCGCGCATCGCGCAGCGTGCTGGTGACGGTAACGGCTGCCGCCGTGGTGCCAGCGTTGGTCAAACTCACGACTACCTTACCCGTGGCGGCGCTCTTCGATACCTGCGGCGTAGTAAAACCCACGCCCCACTGCCGGATGTGCACCGGTGCGGTGGCCAGCAAATACACGTTGCGGTAGATGCCCGAGCCCGTGTACCAGCGCGAATCGGCCACTACCTGATGGTCTACCTTCACGGCCAGCACGTTGCGGCCATCGGTGCGCAGGTAGGGTGTCAGCTCATACTGGAAGGAGGCGAAGCCGCTGGGCCGCTTGCCCAGAAAGTGGCCATTCAGCCACACCTCGCTGTTTTTATATACCCCGTCGAAGTACACGAATACCTTCTTGCCCCGGTAGCCAGCGGGCAGGGCAAACGTTTTGCGGTACCAGCCCAGGCCGCCCGGCAGGTAGCCCGTGGCGCTGGCCCACTGCTCGCTGAAGGGGCCTTCGATGCTCCAGTCGTGGGGCAGGGTCACGGCGCGCCAGGTGTGGTCGTCGGCGGTGGGTCGCTCGCCGCCGGGCACGTCGCCGAGGTGAAATTTCCAGTCGCTATTGAATAGCACCTGCTGGCGTTGGGCCTGGGCGGGCAGGTAGAGGGCTAACCAGCAGAGGCTCAGCAACGCTAGGTGCTTGCGCGATAAAATGCTCACTGTCATAATCTAAGGCTGATAAGGCTGGCCAATTACCAATTTGTCGCCCGACAAGTCGGCCTCAAAAAAATGCGGCACGCGGTGGTAGTCGCCCTGGATGTCCTGGTGGCTGTGCAGCACCAGTAAGTCCTTGCCCTCGAAGGTGCGGAATAGCATCCCGTGCCCATAATTGGGCGGCGTGATGGGCGTAGGCTCCTGCTGCCAGGGGCCGGCTAGGGTGCCGCTCGCCGAGTAGGCCACGCCCTGGGTGTAGACATCATAGACCCAGCTGGTCCAGAGCATGCCGAGCTTGCCGGTTTTGGTGCGGAAAACCCAGGGGCCGTCGGTCACCTTATTGGGGCGGTTGGGGCCAGTGCGCGGGTTTTCGCGGCTCCAGGGCGAGGCGCTGGCCCGGAACAGGACCTGGCTAGGGCCGGTGGTGCCGCTGAGGGCGGGCTTGAGGGCAATTTTCTCCACCGTGCCATCCTGGTTCTGTATCCACTCGTGGCAGTAGAGCAAGTAGGGTTTGTTGGCTTCGACCCAGAACGTGCCGTCGAGCGTCGATTTAGTAGCCGGCAGATACGTTTCGTCGCGCATGGGCCGGTAGGGGCCGGCGGCCTGGTCGCTCACCAGCACGTGCACGGCGCGGCGCTCCAGCGTGCCGCCTTTGTCCGCGTCAATCTTGCGGGCGCTGTTGGTGAAAGTGGCGAAGTAATAGTATTTGCCCTGGTACGGATGAATTTCGGCGGCCCAAATTTGGGGCGTCGGGCCCATCCACGAGGCTGGGTCGGGCTGGGCTACCTGGGTGGGGCCGTCCCAGCGCTTAAGGTCCTTGCTTTGCCAGAGCAGGCCGCCGGTGCCGGTCAGGTAGTAGGTGTGGGTGCGCTGGTCGGCCAGAATAAACGGGTCGCTGAGCCGGATGGAATCCAGCGGCACGTTCTGGCGGCGCGGGGGCAACGGTTTGTGCTGGGCCAGCGCGGGCGGGCTGCCCAGCAGCAGCCCAGCGGCCAAAATCAACAGAAAACGAGGTGTAATATGCATAGGTGGGAAAAGAAGATGTTAGTAGAAAAGAGTCGGGAGGCTAGCGCAGCCCGCTCACCAGCGTGGTGACGGAGCGCGGCGCCACGTGCACAACTTGGCCCGCCGCCACGGCCGGGCCGGGCTGCAAGTCGGCCGTGGCCGAGGTGGTGAAGGACTGGCTAGCCCCCAGCCGGCGGCCGGCCAGCTCCAGGCGCAGGTCGGCCGGGGCGTCCGAGTCGTTGATGATGACGGTAATCAGCTGCTTGCCATCGGTGCTGCGGTAGGCCGATACCAGCGGGCCGGGGCTAGCCGGGCTGGCGGCCACCTCGGCGGCGACGCGCACCGCGCCGGGGCGCACAAAGCGGCTGTAGTTGCCGAGCGCCCACAGCATTTTGCTGGGGTAATAGGCGCCATCGGTCTTGCTTTTGTCGATGTAGACCAGGCCATCCTTGTAGTCGTAGGGCGAGATGGCCAGCCACCACTGCCAGGCCGCGGCGTTGCCCACGGCTAGGTCGTGGTGGATGGCGCGGGCCAGGTACAGGGCCGGAGTCATGCCCAGGTCACGCGGTCCGCCGTTGACTTCGCCTGCGTTATCGCCCAGGATGCAGTACTCTGACTGCCAATAGCTAAGCTTGTCCACGCTGGCCACCTTGGCCGCCAGCTGCTGGCGCGTGGCCACCGCCTGCGCCCGGGGCGAGGTGGTGAAGTAGCTGTGCCCCGCCACGATGGGGGCCACCCGGGGCAGGCCGCCCACGTAGGTCGGTGCGGCCTTGTCGCCGAAGAACGCCGCAATCTGGTCGCCCTGACCGGGCTTGTCGGCGGCGCCGAACAGGTAGTCGAGCTTGCCGGCCTCGGTGAGCAGCAGCTGGGTGGGTAGCTTGGCTTCTGCCAGACTAGCACTCAGGGCCTTGGTGATGCCTGCGATGTCGGTATTCTGAAACGGCGTGCCCTCCTGGCCACCGTCGCTCCAGTCCCACTGCGGCTCGTTTACGGGGCTGAAGTAGGCGAAGGTGATGCCGGTTTTCTGGCGCACGCCTTCGATTACGCGGGCGCAGTAGTCGGCCAGGGGGGCGAATTTCTCCGGGGCCAGGTTGGGTTGCTTGGCGGTGGCGTAGGCTTTGCCGTTGCGGGTCAGCGACACGGGCGGGCTGTTCAGGAAAGCCAAAAACTGCGTCACGCCGCGCTTTTTAGCCGCTGCCATAAACCAGCGCTGGCCAGCCAGCCGGTTCCAGTCGTAGGTGCCGGCGGGCGTGAGGAACGACTCGGCCCGCCGCCACTCGTCCTTGATGCCGCTGGCCTCACCCTGCTCGGCGCTGCCCGCGCCCAGGTTCACGCGCCACATCGAGAGGCCAATCCCCTTGGGCTGGCCGCCGGGGCTAGCCACGGTGCTGAAGAGCAAATCGGCAATGGCCTCCTTCTTGGTACTGGGCCAAAGGCCCACAAACTGGCCGGCCCAGGCATCGGAGGCGGCGAAGTTGGCGATGGTCTGGTAGGTTTTGGTGGCATCGATGCGCACCGTGACTACGGCCGGCGCGGGGGCTGGCCCCGACTGGCTGCGGGCGGGGCTAGCCGCCAGTAGCGCCGCGGCCAGCGCCCAGCCAGTGGCTTTTGGTAGAGATTTCATAAGTGGAAGCAGGACTGAAAAAGCCCCGCCCGGCTACCTGGGGGCAGGCAAACTGGCGGGGCTTTCGAGGAAAAAAGGCTAGCGAGAAGACTACAGCGCTAGTAGCCCGGGTTCTGGGTCACGACGCCGCCCGAGAGTTGAATCTGGGGCGTCGGAATCGGGAACAGGTTATTGGTGGCCGAAATCAGGGGCTTGGTTTTGCCGCCGTCGTAGGGGTCGGTGTTGGTGGCCTGCGACCGGTTAAAAGCCGTAATTACCTCCACCAGGCGCTTCTGGCGCACGAGGTCGTAGTAGCGGTGGCCTTCCATGGCCAGCTCGAGGCGGCGTTCCAGCCAGATGTCGCTCAGCAGCTGCGCGCCGGCCGAGGCACGCGGCAGTACCGTGCCGGGGCTGAGGCGGTTGGCGCGGGCGCGCACTAGGTTCAAAGAAGTCAGCGCCTTGCCATCCTGTCCGAGCTTGTTCGACGCCTCGGCGTGCATGAGCAGCAGGTCGGGGTAGCGCAGCTCGATGCGGTTGAGGGCCGCGTGGCCGCGCTCGTTGGCCGGGCGGTCGGCCAGGGGCAGGAACATCTTGCGGCTAATGCGGCCCGACTCATTCTCGGCGGGCTTGGTGTCGTAGCTCGAGTAGTCGAAGGTCGCCGTTTTGGCCCCCACGTTGTCGCCCTGCTTGATGATGGTCCACTGGCGGCGCGGGTCGGTGCCGTAGGCCTGCTCCAGGTTGCTGCTAGGGGTGTTGAAGCCCCAGCCGCCGTCGGCGCGGCTGCGCATCACCACCGTGAGGTCGGTGCCGAGGCTGAAGGTCTGGTCGGCGTTGTAGTTGAGCTCAAAAATCGACTCGTTGCCGTTGGGGTTGCTCACGTTCCAGACGCGGCTGAACTCGTCGTTCAGGTTGTACTGGCCCGAGCTGATGACCGTTTCGGCGGCCGTCTGGCACAAGGCCCACTGTTCGGTAAAGAGGTAGGCCTTAGCCAGGTAGGCATTTGCGGCGCCCTTGGTGGCGCGGCCCTTGTCGGTGCTGGCGCGGGCGCTTTTTTCGGGCAATACGGCGGCGGCATCCTGCAGGTCTTTGATAATCTGCTTGTAGCAATCGGCGGCCGACGCGCGCGGAATCGCCATCGACTCGGACGGCGACACTGGCGCGAGCACCAGTGGCACGCCGCCATAGCTCTTCACCAGCTCGAAGTAGTTGTAGGCCCGGATGAATTTCAGCTCGCCCAGCAATTGCTGCTTCAGCGTGGCGTCAATGGGGGCTTTGTCGATGCCCACCAGGCCGGCGTTGCAGTTGCCAATGGCCTGGTAGATAAACGTGTAGCGGTTGTCAAACCACTCATTATTCGGCAGCCAGAAGAAGCGGGCAAAGTCGCCAAACTCGCGCTGGTCGCCGGCAATGGCGTTGCCCTTCCAGGCGTCGTCCGAGCCGGCGTCGCCGAACATCCGGCTGCGGTCGATTTTCCACCAGTCATCCTGGTCCGAGAGGGCGTAGCAGCCCATCACGGCCGCCTTGCACTCGTCGGCGGTAGTGTAGTAGTTATCAGTGGTTTGCTGGCCCTGGGGCGACACGTCGAGGAACGTTTTGCACGACTGCGCGCCCAGGCTCAAGCTCAGGCCCAGCGCCAGGGTAAAAATGCGGTTGGAGGTCTTCATGATATAGCGGGTGGGAAGGAGTTAGAACGCGATGTTGGCGCCCACCAGGTAGGTGCGGCTGGTGGGGTAGTTGCCCAGGTCGACGCCCCGGTTGAGGGCCGACGATGCATCGGTGTACGAGCGGCCGTAGCCGATTTCGGGGTCCACGCCGCTGTACTTGGTGAAGGTGAACAGGTTCTGGCCGCTCACGTAGAGGCGCAGGCTAGCCATGTGCAGGGCGCTCATCATCTCCTTGCGGAAGGTGTAGCCAATTTGCAGGTTGCGCACGCGGGCGTAGGAGCCGTCCTCCACGTAGAAGTTGGAGAAGCGCGTCAGGTTCTGGTTGTTGTCCTGGGCCGTGATGCGGGGCACCGTGTTGGAGGTGCCTTCGCCGTGCCAGGCCAGGTTTTCGAGGCCCGCGATTTTGTTGTAGTTGTAGCTGCCCGAGTACCACCAGCCCTTGTTGGCGTTCACCACGTCGTTGCCGAGGCTGCCAATGAGCGAGGCTTGCAGGTCGAAGCCCTTGTAGCCCAGGTTCAGGTTCACGCCGAAGGTCATCTTGGGCGTGGGGTTGCCGATGTACTGCTGGTCTTTGGCATCAATCACGCCATCGCCGTTGAGGTCGGCAAAGCGGAAGTCGCCGGGCTTGGCATTGGGCTGAATGAGTGCGCCGGCCGACGACCGGTAGGCGTCAATTTCGCCCTGGTTCTGGAAAATACCCGTGTTCTGGTAGCCGTAGAAGGCGCCCACGTAGCCGCCCTCTTCCGTTTTGGAAGGCCGGCCGAAGATGGGCGTGTTGCCCGAGTACAGCGCCTGGCCGTTGGCTAGGGTCCCGATTTTGCTGATGGCGCGGGTGGCGTTCACGCTCAGGCCGTAGGTGAAATCGCCCTTGTTTTCGGCGTAGCCCACCGTGAAGTCGAGGCCGTTGGTTTTCATGCTGCCGATGTTGGTCACCGGGCTGTTGTAGCCGTAGCCGGCGTGCGCCGGAATGGCCTGGAACATGAGCATGTCGGTAGTGTTGCGGCGAAACACGTCGAGCGTAGCCGTCAGCTTATTGCTGAAAAAGCCGAAGTCCAGGCCCAGGTCGTAGTCTTCTACCGTTTCCCACTTCACGTTGGGGTTCGGCACATTGCTCTGAATAACGGCCACTTGCGCCGCGCGGTCGTCGCCGGTCACGTAGTAGGTTTTCGAGAAGGTGCCGGTGTAGGCGGCGTTGGTGAGGCTGCTGATGTTCTGGTTGCCCACGCGGCCCCAGCTGGCGCGCAGCTTTAGGAAGTTCAGGGTCTCAAACGACTTCATGAAGCTCTCGTCGGTGAGGAGCCAGCCCACCGACAGCGACGGGAAGGTGCCGTAGCGGTTGTTGGTCGGGAACACCGAAGCGCCGTCGCGGCGCACGCTGGCCGACAGCAGGTAGCGGCCCTTGTAGTCGTAGGTGACGCGCCCGATGAGCGAGGCAATCGTGTTCTCGTAGGTGCGGCCGGTGGCGTTGAAGGCCGCCGTGGCGGCGTCGGGGTAGCGCAGGCTAGGGTCGTTGCTGGGGATGGACTGCCCCGAGCCCGCCAGCGGCCGGTTGCTGAACTTCTCGTACGTGGCCGCCGCCAGCGCCGTGAAGTTGTGGTCGCCGATTGACTTGTTGTACGTCAGCGTGTTGGTGTTATTCCAGTACAGGTTGATGTTATGCTCGGTCGTCACCTGGTTCACCTGGTTGCGCTCGTTGGCGTCGATGGTGTAGAAGGGCGAGAAGGCGTTGCGCTCGTAGAAATTGGTGTTCGTGCCAAAGCGCGTTTCGGCCACCAGGCCCGGGATGAACTCGTAGTTGGCGTACACCGTGCCCACCAAAAAGTACTGGTTGCGCTTGTCGTCGTTGCGCTCGATTACGGCCAGGGGGTTGCCGATATCGGTGGGCGAGGCGCCGTAGTAATCATACGGGTTGCCCGAAGTGCCCGCCACCCGCGCCGGCGTAATGGGGTCGTCGTTGAACGCATCCCGAAACAGACTCCCGCTGTTGAGGTAGTTCTGGTTGGTCATCGAGATGTTCAGGTCCTGGCCCACCTTGAGGTGCTTGGCGGCCTGGTACTGGCTTTTCACGCGCAGCGCAAGGCGGTCGAAATCGGAGCCACGCACCAGGCCGCGCTCCTTAAAGTAGCTCAGGCCCGTGGAGTACAGTACCTTATCGGTGCCGCCCGAGAGGCCTAGCGAGTAGTTCTGCGTAATGCCGTGCTGCTTTATCTGGTCCCACCAGTTAGTGGTTTGGGTGTACTGGTCGGGGTTGGTGTATACGGCCGGCTGGCCCGAGTTGCTGGCCGCCAGGTTCATAATGCGGGCGTACTCGCTAGCCGAGGCCATGCTGGGCACCTTGGTGGCGTTCGACACGCCGTAGGTGGCATCGACCGTAATAACGGGCGCGCTCACCGTGCCGGCCTTGGTCGTAATCAGCACCACGCCGTTGGCCGCCCGCGAGCCGTAAATGGCCGCCGAAGCCGCATCCTTCAGCACCGTGAGGGTGGCTACATCCTTCGGATTGAGGTAGTTAATATCGTTCACCGGCAAGCCGTCCACCACGTAGAGCGGGCTGTTGCCGTTGATGGTCGAGATGCCGCGAATGAGAATCTGGGGTGTTGCGCCGGGCTCCGAGCCTGCGCCCAGTACCGTGACGCCGGCGGCCTTGCCTTGCAGCGCCGAGCCCACGTCGCTCACCGTCAGCTTGGATAGTTCGGCGCCCTGCACGGTGGTTACGGCGTTGGTGACGGTGCGCTTTTCCTGCGAGCCGTAGCCGATTACCACGGCCTCGTCGAGGGCCTGGGCGGCCACGGTGAGGTTCACAGTTACATTGGTTTGCTGGCCCACGGCTACCTCCTGGCGGTTGTAGCCCACCGACGAGATAACGAGCGTAGCGCCCGTAGTGCCGCTCGGAATCCGTAGCGAGAAGCGGCCGTCGCCGTCGGTCGTGGCGCCGATAGAGGTGCCCTTCACCACAACGGTAACGCCAGGCAGCCCCACGCCTTTTTCATCGAGCACCGTGCCCGTGATGGGGGTGTCGGCCACGGCCGAGCGCCGGGCGGAAGCCGGTTTGGCCGCGGGGCCAGTACCAGCAGTGGCGGGGGCAGCAGCCACCGCAAGCGGCAGCAAAGCCCCGCAGAGGAGGATAGATTTTGCTTGCATAAGCAAGGATATTAGGGGGCAAGCCGAGGCTCACCTGGGTGGGGAAAGTGAAATCAGGACAGGGAGCCAGTCGCTACGGGCTAGCCTCAAATAGCGGCTGAAAGGCTACTCGGAAGTGCAGTAAAAGTACTGGCTGCCTTCAGGCAAGGGGGACCTCTTTTCGGGCAAAAAGGGGGCTAAAACCGGTCGATAACTACCCTTTTCAGGAAAAATATCCACTAGGCAGGTAACCCTGCATAATTCTGCTCGTCAAGAAGTTAACGACACCTATTCAGTAGCAACAAGGCTAGAGTGCGCCGCCAGGCCGCAGCTCGCTCAGGATGGGATGGTCGAGGAAGGCGAGGGCGCTTTGCTGGGGCTTGAGCAGCTCCAGCACCGTGATGGTATTCTGGCCTTTCTTGAGCCACTCGGCTGGCACATACAGCGTTTGCTGCGGGCCGATGGCCCAGTAGCGGCCCAGGTTGTGGCCGTTCACCCACACCGCGCCCTTGCCCCACTGGCGCAGGTCGAGGTAAGTATCGGCAGGGCTAGCCACCGTGAAGGTGGCCGTGCGCAGGGCCGGGCCGCTGCTGGCCGCCAGGGCCTTGGCGCCGGGGCTGGCCACGGCCGGTGCCCGGTCGAAGGGCAGGCCAAACTGCTGCCAGCCGGTGAGCTCCTTGCCGCCCAGGCGCACGCTCTTGGTGATGCCCTTGGTGTTTTGCAGCAGGTACTCGCCAAAGTTGACGCGGCCCAGGTTTTCGACCAGAATATCGAGCTGCACCTGCCCGGCGGGCAGCTTCACGAGTAGGCTGTCCTGGCGCTCGCGCCGGTCGAGGGTGCCCACCCGCTGGCCGTTCACCATGACCACGGCGTAGTCGCGCAGGTCGGTCAGCTTCAGGGTTTGCGTTTTGCCGCCGGCCACGCTGGTGCGGTAGAGCACGAAGCCGTAGGCCTGCTTGAGGTTTTCGAAGGTGAGCGGCCGCTGGCTAGCCACGGGCTTGGGCAGCTGGGTTAGCAGGCCGGCGCTTTGCGTGAGCTGCATCGCGGGTAGGGCCACGCTGGGCTTGGCAGCGGGCACGGCGGGCAGGGCGGGCGCGCCGGCGGGCCGGTATTTGGCAATAACCTCGCGGAAAGCGCGGAATTTGGCGGTGGCGTTGCCGGCCTCGTCGAGGGGCGCGTCGTAGTCGTAGCTGCTCACCTGGGGCTCGTAGTGGCTGGTATCGCCCTTGTAGTTGGCCCCGTTCATGAAATCGCGGGTGGTGCCGCCGTGAAACATGTACATGTTGATGCTCATGCCGGCGCGCAGCACCGAGTCGAGGCCCGGCGTGTAGCGGGCGGCGGGCACCGTGTGGTGGGGCGTGCCCCACCAGTCGAACCACGCCGGGTACCACTCGGCCACGTAGTAGGGGCCCTGGCCGCCGTGGTTGGTGTTCACGAGCCGGCGAATCTGGCTGGGCTTGTCGGTGCCGTTCACGGCGGGCAGCAGGCCGTCGAGGTGGCCCTTAGCTACGTCATTTACCGGGTCGCAGGTATAGAGCAGGCCATCGAAGCCGGCATTGAGGAAGAGCTGCTTGTTCTGGGTTAGGTACTGCTTATCCGAGCCGTAGGAGCCGTACTCGTTTTCGACCTGCACCATGAGCACCGGGCCGCCGTGGTTGACTTGCAGCGGGGCTAGCTGTTTGCCCACGGCCTGCAGGTAGCGGGTGTAGGCCGCGATGTACTGCGGCTCCTGGCTGCGCACTCTCAGGCCGGGCACGTTCTGGAGCCAGTAGGGGTAGCCGCCAAATTCCCACTCGGCGCACACGTAGGGGCTGGGGCGCAGAATTACCCAGAGGCCTTCCTCCTGGGCCATCTTCACGAAGGCCGCCACGTCGTTATTACCCGTGAAATTGTACTGGCCTGGCTGCGGCTCGTGCACGTTCCAGAACACGTAGGTACCGATGGTGTTCAGGCCCATCGCCTTGGCCATTTTGAGGCGGCTGCGCCAGGCTTCGCGCGGAATGCGGGGGTAGTGCAGCTCGCCCGAAATCATTTGCAAGGGCTTGCCATCGAGCAAAAACTGGTTGGTGCCCAAGGCAAACGTGTGCGTCGGGGCGGGCGCGTGGCGGGGCGCCGGCTTGGTTTTGGCCGGTGGCTGGGGGGCGGCGAAGCCGACCAAACCACCCACGAGACCAGCCGTAGTCAACAGATAAGGCAGGCGCTGGGAGTAGCGGATTTTTTGCATGAGTAGGGGAGGGGGTGGGAAAGGCTGGGCAGTAAGCGAGCCGGCCGCCGGGCTGGCCGCCACGGCGCTAGGGCCACCGGTATCGAGAAGAATTGTATCCGGTTGCGCCAGGCAAAATTAGCGGCAGGGTTACGGCGCAAAGGGGTGCTTTTTCGCCAAAAAGCGCCTCAAAATCCTCGTGAGCTGCCTCTGGGCTGGCTGTAGCGTTGGCGAGCCCTGCCGTTTCCTACCTTAGCTTTCGTGAATGAATGCCGCTGCCTGACGCGGTTTTTAAGGCCTTTGTACGTGCAGCGAACAGCAGAATTTTGGAGGGTGTGGCGCTGGGTGGCGCTGGTGTGGGCGGCCCTGCTAGCCCCGGCTGCCTGGGCGCAGGATGCCGCGCCCAGCGAGTTTCGGTTCGAGCACATCTCCGTCGATGAAGGTCTCTCGCACAGCGACGCGATGGCCGTGGCCCAGGACCAAGCCGGCTTTCTGTGGATTGGTACCAACCGGGGCCTGAACCGCTACGACGGCTACGCGCTCAAGCAATATCTGCTGCCCGTGAACCCGCGCAATGGCTTGTCGAGCAACCGCATCACGGCCCTGCTGCTAGCTCCCGACCAGCGCCTGTGGGTGGGCGCCGAGCGCTCGGGCCTGAGTTTTTACGACGCCGCCCACGACACGTTTACCCGCCTCGATGGGCTAGCCCTGCCCGCTACTTACCGCGCCGCCGCCCGCCGGCTGGCCGAGAGCGACGTCACGGCCCTGGTGGCCGATACCCAGCACCGCCTGTGGGTGGGCACTGCCCGCGATGGCCTGTTTGTGCTGAGTTTTGATGCTAGCGGGCAGCTGCTGGCCCTGCGCCAGCTGCCGGCCACGGCGCCCGGCCGGCCGTCGCTAGCCCGCATTTCGGGCCTGGCCTACGATGCGGAGGGCAACCTCTGGGTGGGCTCGCTGGAGGCCGGCCTGCTGGTGCTGCGCGCCAACGAGCCGGGCTGGCCGGTGCTACCCACGGCGCTGGCTGGCAACCGCGTGAGCGCGCTGCACCTCGACCGCCGGGGCGACCTGTGGGTGGGGGCCGAGCGCACGCTTTTCTGGATACCGGCGGCCAGCCGCCGCACCCGGCAGGCGCTGGTACCCTACGCGCTGCCGCACCGCTACTCGCGCATCCAGGCCCTGCGGCTCGACTCGTTTGGCCGTCTTTGGGCCGGCACGCTGCAGGGCCTGTATGTGTGGGAGGCCGGGGCCGTGACGGCCGCCGCACCGCCGCTGCAACCCACGCCCACCCGGTTTTTGCCCCGCGATGGCCAGCCCCACAGCATCAACTCGGAGCGCGTGCACCAGCTCTTCGAGGATGGCCACCAGGTGATGTGGCTGGGGGCCTCGTCGGGCGGCCTCAACAAAGTAGACTTGCGCCAACGCGCCTTTGGGCGCCTGCGCCACCAGCTCACGGGGCAGGCGGCGCTCAACAATGCCAACAACTACATCAACGCCATTTACAAGGAGGAAGCGACCAATACGCTGTGGTTTGGCACCCGCAACGGCGTATCGGCCTACGACCTGGCGCGGCACCGCTACCGCACCTACTTCAGCCAGCCGGCCGATACCGTGCGCGGCATCGATGCGGCCACCATCTTTCGGGCCGCCGATGGCACGCTGTGGTTTGGCACCCGCGACCACGGCCTGCTAGCCCTGCGGCGGCCGGGCGGGCAGGAAAAATTCACGACTTACCGCCAGCTGCCCGGCGGCTTCGACCTCACCAGCACTAGCCTCGAACACCTGGCCCAGGACGGCCAGGGCAACCTGTGGGTCGCCACGTTTTCGAAGGGCTTGCTGCGCCTTAGCGGTGATGGCCAGCGCCTGCTAGGGCACTATGACCGGGCCACGGCTCACCTGCCCACCGACCAGTTTACTTACCTGCTCTACGATGCCCCGCGCAACGTGCTGTGGGCCAGCACCCGCGATGCGGGCCTGCTCAAGCTGCGCCCCACCGCCGACTCGCTGCGGCTGCTGGCGCAGTATAAGTACGCGCCAGGCCGGCCCAACAGCCTGCTCGTCAACTACGTGTGGCCACTGCTGCTGGGCGAGCAGGGCGCCCTCTGGATGGGCACCATCGGCGGTGGGCTGCACCAGCTCACAACCGATGCCCAGGGGCACGACCACGTGCGGTCCTTCGGCCAGGAGCTGCCCGAAACTGACGTGGAAAGCCTGCTGCCCGACGATGCGGGCAATATTTGGGTGGGTGGCACGGGCCTCTACCGCTTCACGCCGGCCACCCGCCGCTACCTGCGCTACGACGTAGCCGATGGCCTGCAAAGCAATTCCTTCAAGATTGGGGCCGCGGCCAGGGGTGCCGACGGCACGCTGTATTTCGGCGGTATCAATGGCATCACGTATTTCCAGCCGGCGGCCATTCAGGCCAATCCGTACCCGCCGGTGGTGCAGCTCACGGGGCTGCGCATTGCCAACCAGCCGGTGGCCGTGGGTCAGCTTTTCAACGGTCGGCGGGTGCTAGCCGGGCCGCTTTCGCAGCCGCAGACGGTGACAATTAAGCCTTCAGAAAACGACTTTGCGGTTGATTTTGTGGCCCTCAACTACACCAATCCGCAGAAGGACCGCTACGCCTACCGCCTGCTGGGCTACAACGACGACTGGGTGTACCCCGGCCCCGGCCAGCGCACCGCTAGCTTCACCAACCTGCCGCCCGGCCGCTACACCCTGCAAGTGAAGGCCGACAACGGTGAGGGTGTGTGGGCCAAAACCCCGGCCACGATGGAGTTTGTGGTGCTAGCCCCCTGGTACAAAACCTGGTGGGCCTACCTGCTTTACGCCGCCGCCCTGGTGGGCGCGGTGGCCCTGTACCGGCACTTCGAGATGACGCAGCAGGAGCTGAAAAATAAGCTCGTGCTGGAGCAGTTTCAGACTGAAAAGGAGAAGGAGCTAACCAACCTCAAGCTGGGCTTTTTCACCAACGTGAGCCACGAATTGCGTACACCGCTAACCCTCATCCTGGGGCCGATGGAGGAGATAATCGGCGCGCACGGCCCCGTGAGCGGCCTGCGCGACAAGGTGCTGCTCATGCACAAGCAGACCCGCAAGCTGCTCGATTTGGTCAATCAGCTGCTCGACTTCCGCAAGGTTGAAACTGGCCACGTGCCGCTACGCGCCAGCGCTGGCAACGCCGTGCAGTTCCTTACCGAGCTATTTGAGGCCTTCAAGCAAAAAGCCGAGGAGCGCCGCCTTACCTACACCCTCGACGTGCCCGCCGAGTCGGTGCCGCTGTATTTCGACCGTAGCAAGCTCGAAATTATCCTCACTAATCTGCTGGCCAACGCCTTTAAATACACGCCCGAAGGTGGCCAGATTACCCTGGCGGCCACGGTGGTGGGCAGCCCCGGCGGCGAGGCCGTGTTTCAAAACGACCAGCTAGCGGGTAATTATCTGGAAATAAGCGTGGTCGATACGGGCGTTGGTATTCAGGCGAATGAACTGGCGCACATTTTCGACCCCTACTACCAGGCTTCGCACACCGACACGCTACGCATGACGGGCACTGGTATCGGGCTCTCGCTCGTGCGGCAGTTTGCCGAGCGCCACGGCGGTAACGTTCACGTGGCGAGCGTGGTGGGGGCGGGCACCACGTTTCGGCTGCGGCTGCCCTTCGGCCAGGCCCACTTGCTGCCCGGCGACCTGCTGCCCGAAACCGACCAGCCCACCCTAGCCGAAACCGCGCCCGACCTCGACCCCGCCGCGCTGGCCCTCACCAACGAGCCCCTGACCCTGGCTAGCCTGCCGCGCCTGCTCGTAGTAGAAGACAACGACGAGGTGAGCCAGTACCTGCAGCAGCTTTTCGCCGCCGACTTCGAGGTGACTGCCGCCGCCGATGGCCTCGAAGGCTGGGAAAAAGCCCTGGCTCAACTGCCCGACCTCATTATCTCCGACGTGATGATGCCGCGTAGCGATGGCCTGGAACTGTGCCGCAAACTCAAGCAGCACCCCAAAACGGCCCACGTGCCGGTGCTGCTGCTCACGGCCCGCACCGCCGCTCTGCACGAAGTCGAGGGGCTAGCCCTCGGCGCCGACGACTACGTGAGCAAGCCCTTCAACCCCCAGGTGCTGCAAGCTAAGGCCGCGGCCTTGTTGCGCAATCGCCGCCAGCTGCGCGAGTACTACCAGCGCCAGTTGCTGCTCGAACCCACCGAAATCGTCATCGCCGACGCCGACCGCACCTTCCTCGAGCAGGCTATGCGTGCCGTAGAACAGCACCTCGACGACCCCACCTTCGGCGTGCAAGTGCTGGCCAGCGACCTCTGCCTGAGCCAGTCGGTGCTCTATCGCCGCATCAAGCAGATTACCGGCCAAACCACCGTCGAGTTTATCCGCGACGTGCGCATGAAGCGCGCCGCCAAATTGCTTACCCACAGCCAGTTGCGCATCACCGAAATCGCCTTTCAGGTAGGGGTCGAAAATGTGAAATACTTCCGCAAGACGTTCCAGAAAATCTACGGCATGGCCCCGTCCGAATACGCCAAGCAGCACCGCCCCGAGGCCGAGCATAAGTTGCTGAACCTGCCGGATGAGTAGCTGATTAAGCCAGTAAGGAAATTGGTTAAGAAGCCATTTTAATAAAAAAAGGAAGCTTCGTACAATACGAAACTTCCTTTTTGTTTTACTCCTGTACCGGGGCTTTTAGCCGCTGCATAAAAGACTTGAAGGCCGGTGCTAGCTCCTCAAACAGCGGGTGCTGCCGGTTCTTTAGCATCACCTCGCTGAAGAGTTTCAAGCCAATGGCAAACTCGGTCGATTGCCCCGGCTCGGCAAATAGCTGGCGACCTTGCAGCCGCTCTACGATGCTGAAAATATCGTCGTGGTTTTCAAAATCAAGCTCCAGCGGCGCGTGCTGGGGGCTATCAGGGGCGATGCCGGCCACCTGCTCCAGGCGCAAGTGGTATTGATAAGCGCGTTTGCTCATGGGTTGCTACGAAAGGTGTTGCCTTGCTAGACGCGCCAGCGCCGGCTTTACTTCAGCAGCTCATATATCCCCGCCACACCCTGGCCGCCGCCCACGCAGGCCGTCACCAAACCATACTTCTGGCCGCGGTCGCGCAGCTCATCAAAAAGCTGAATCGACAGCTTAGCGCCCGAGCAGCCCAGCGGGTGGCCCAGCGCGATGGCGCCGCCGTTTACATTCAACTTCTCGGTGTTGATGCCCAGCTCGCGCACCACGGCCAGCGACTGCGAAGCAAAAGCCTCGTTCAGCTCAATCAGGTCGAGGTCGTCGAGCTTCATGCCGGCCTGGCGCAGGGCTTTCGGCACGGCGGCAATCGGGCCCATGCCCATGATGCGCGGGTCCACGCCCTCGGTGGCGTAGGTGACCATGCGGGCAATGGGCTCCAGATTTAATTCCTTCACCATGCGCTCGCTCATCACGAGCACAAAGGCCGCGCCGTCCGACGTTTGCGAGGAGTTGCCGGCCGTTACGCTGCCAGTGGCTGAGAATACCGGGCGCAGGCGGGCCAGTGCCTCTACCGAGGTATCAGCGCGCGGACCTTCGTCGGTATCGACCACGTACGAGCGGTTTTTCTTCTTGCCGGTGGCCTGGTCGAGGTAGGTTTCCTCCACCGTGATGGGCACGATGCTCTTCTTGAACTTGCCTTCGGCAATGGCCTTAATGGCCTTCTGGTGCGAGTTGTAGGAAAACTCGTCCTGGTCCTGGCGGCTGATTTTGTAGTCGTTGGCCACGGCTTCGGCCGTGAGGCCCATGCCCATGTAGTAGTCGGGGTGCTCGGTAGCGAGCTTGTAGTTGGGCACGGTTTTCCAGCCCACGGTGGGCACCATGCTCATGCTCTCGGTGCCGCCCGCGATGATGCACTCGGCCATGCCCGCCGTGATTTTGCCCACCGCCATCGCGATGGTCTCCACGCCCGAGCCGCAGTAGCGGTTCACAATGAGGCCCGGCACGTTGATGGGCAGCGCCAGCAGCGAGATGAGGCGGCCCATTTGCAGGCCCTGCTCGGCTTCGGGCACGGCGTTGCCCACTATCACGTCATCGACGCGGCTAGGGTCAAGGGCCGGCACCGAGGCCACGAGGTGCTTGATAACCTCGGCGGCGAGGTCGTCGGGCCGGGTAAAACGAAAGACGCCCCGGGGCGCTTTGCCAACGGCCGTGCGGTAGCCGGCCACGATATATGCGGTATTAGCCATGATATTAGGTTCTGTCATGCTGAGCTTGCGAAGCATCTTATCACGTTCGCATAGCTCGGGTGGGAAAGCAGTTCTGGCGAAGGCAGCCGTGATAAGATGCTTCCTTCGGGACGCCAGATAGGCAAGACAATGGGTGGTTTAGTTACGCAACGGCTTGCCGGTGGTGAGAATCGACTGAATCCGCTCCAGTGTCTTGCGCTCGCCGCAGAGGCTCAGGAACGCCTCACGCTCCAGGTCCAGCAGGTACTGCTCGCTTACCTCGGTGGGGGAGGAGAGGTCACCGCCGCACATCACGTAGGCCAACTTGTCGGCGATTTTTTGGTCGTGCTCCGAAATGTACTTGCCTTCTTTCATGGCATACACGCCGGTCTTGAACATGGCCAGCGCCCCTTTACCGTGCACCTTGATGTTGGTTTTCTGGCTGGGCTGCGAGTAGCCGGCGTCGGCTAGCTCGATGGCCGCGGCCTTGGCCTGGGCAATCACGCGGTTGGGGTTCACCACGATTTCGTCGCCCCGGCGCAGATAGCCCAGGTCGAAGGCCTCGGCCGCCGAGGTCGAAACCTTGGCCGTGCTGATGGTCATGTACGTGTTGCGCAGCAGGTTAAACTCGGGTTCGCCTTCCTCATACTTGGCCGCCGTGCGCAAGGTCATTTCCTTGGTGCCGCCACCGCCGGGGATGAGACCCACGCCGAATTCGACGAGACCGATGTATGACTCGGCCGAGGCCACCACGCGGTCGCAGTGCAGGTTCAGCTCGCAGCCGCCGCCCAGCGTGAGGCCGTGCGGCGTGCCCACCACTGGAATGCTGCTGTAGCGCATCCGCATCATGGCCTGCTGAAACTGCTGAATCATCAGGTTCAGCTCGTCAAACTCCTGCTCCAGTGCCTGCATGTACACGAGGCCCAGGTTGGCGCCAGCCGAGAAGTTCGGCCCGTCGTTGCCCACCACGAGGCCACGGTAGCCGGCTTCGGCCAGCTCTACTCCCTTCAAAAGGCCCTGGATAACGTCGGTGCCTAGCGAGTTCATCTTGGAGTGAAACTCCACGTTCAGAATGCCGTCGCCGAGGTCGATAACCGAGGCGCCGGCGTTCTTCCACAGCACCTTGCCGCTGGCCCGCAGGTTGTCGAGAATAATGAAATTCTCCACGCCCGAAACCGACTGATACTGCTGGCTTTCCTTGTCGTAAAACTTGCGCACGCCGTCTTCAACCTTGTAAAAGGTTGAGTTACCCGCGGCTAGCATCTCCTCTACCCACGGCGCCACAGTGCGCCCGGCTGCCGTAGCCAGGTCAATACCGGCCTGCACGCCCAGCGCATCCCAGGTTTCAAACGGCCCTAGCTCCCAGCCAAAACCGGCGCGCAGCGCGTCGTCAATCTTATAGAGCTGGTCGGCGATTTCGGGAATGCGGTTGCTCACGTAGGCAAACAGGCTGCCGAAGCTCAGGCGGTAAAACTCGCCCGCCTTGTCCTTGCCGCCCACCAGCACCTTAAAGCGGTCGGCCAGCTTGTCGATGCTCTTGGTCAGCTCCAGCGTGGCAAACTTCACCTTCTGGCTAGGCTTGTATTCCAGCGTGTTGAGGTCCAGCGCGTGAATTTCCGACTTACCATCCGCGCCCTTCACTTTCTTATAAAAGCCCTGGCCGGTTTTGTCGCCCAGCCACTTGCTCTCGCCCATTTTTTTGACAAAATCAGGCAGCACAAATACGTCCTTAGCCTCATCATCGGGCAGGCCCTGGGCTAGCCCGTTGGCGACGTTGATGGTCGTGTCGAGGCCCACCACGTCCGAGGTGCGCAGCGTGGCCGACTTCGCGTGGCCGATAACCGGGCCGGTCAGCTTGTCGGTTTCCTCCACCGTCAGCCCAAGCTTCTGCATGGTCTGCATGGCGTCGAGCAGGGCAAAAACGCCCACGCGGTTGGCAATAAAGCCGGGCGTGTCCTTGGCCAAAACCACCGTTTTGCCCAGGTACAAGTCGCCGTAGTGCAGCAGAAAATCAACGACCTCCGACTTGGTTTCCGGCGTCGGAATAATCTCCAGCAGCTTCAGATACCGCGGCGGGTTGAAGAAGTGCGTGCCCGCAAAGTTCTCCCTGAAATCCGGCGAGCGACCCTCAGCCAGCAAATGAATCGGGATGCCGCTGGTGTTGCTCGTAATGAGCGTGCCCTTCTTGCGAAACTGCTCTACGCGCTCGTAGAGGCTCTTTTTGATGTCGAGCCGCTCTACCACGACCTCAATTACCCAGTCGCAGGTCGCGATTTCTTTCAGGTTATCATCGAAGTTGCCGGTCTTGATGCGGCTGGCCTCGCTCTTGCGGTACAGCGGCGAAGGGTTGGCCACCACGGCGGCCTGCAAGGCGCTGTTCACGATGCGGTTGCGCACGGCGGGCGCGTCCAGCTTCAGGCCTTTTTTCTCCTCATCGGCCGTCAGTTCCTTGGGCGCAATGTCGAGCAGCAGCACCGGCACGCCGATGTTGGCAAAGTGGCAGGCAATGCGCGAACCCATCACGCCGGAGCCCAGCACGGCAACTTTCTTGATTATGCGTTTCATAAATTACTTTGTCATCCTGAGCCTGGCGAAGGACCTTATCACGCTCGCTCGGCCGGGTTGGGTGGGAATTAATAGCTAGCGAAGGCCGCCGTGATAAGGTGCTTCCTTCGTCAGCATGACAAACGTTTTATTAGGCCGAGGCTTCCTTGCGTAGCGGCTTTAGCTCAAAGTCATCGAAGAGCGTTTTGCCTTCAATCATGCCCGTAATCTGGCCAGCTACCTTGAAGAAAACGTCTAGCTGGCTTTGCGGTATTTTATCACGCACCTTCAGGTTGAAGTGCCGCACCGTTTGGCGCGAAATCTCCTTCTTTTCCAGTCCTAGCTCGGTCAGGAAAATGCGTACCGAGCGCTTGTCCTGAGTGTCGGCCTGTTTATAAATCAGGCCCTTTTCCTCCATGCTGCGCAAAATGCGCGTGAGCGAGCGGGTTTCGAGGCCCAGCAGCGGCGCTATTTTGGTGGCCGGCGTACCTAGCTCTTGGTCAATATTGAGCAGCACGAAGCCGATGCTCGTAGTAATGTCGTAGCGGGCAGCCTGCGTGTTGTACATGCGCGAAATCGCGTGCCAGGCCACTTTTATATTGTAATCGACGGTTTCTTCGGGTTTCATAGCGCGGTGAAAGTGCGGTAAACATACGAAGAAATTTGTTAGGCTTGCATACTAGTTGGGCAAAGAAAAACGTCAGTCGTGCGTATCTACCGTCCGCTTGTCGAAGCATCTCAACCTCACCGTTGGAGGAAGCGGCCAGGATGCTTCGGCAGGCGAACGTCAGATAAGCATGACTGACGTAAATAAGTAGCAGCATAAGTTACTAGTGCGCAGTACGCGCACGCGGCTCCTTCTCGGCCCGGGCGTACAGGTCCTCAATCACTGCCTTATTATTCTCGGTTATTACCTTGCGTTTCACCTTCATAGTAGGTGTCATTTCGCCGGTTTCTACGGTCCAGTGTTCGGGCAGCAGCACCCATTTCTTAATCTGCTCCCATTGCGCAAAGCCCTGATTATACTTTGCCACTAGGTCGTGGTAAAGCTTCACCACTTTCTCGTCTTTCACTAAGTCGGCGTTGGACTTGGCGGCTACGCCGTTCTTGCCGGCCCACTGCTTTAGCTCGTCAAAAGCGGGCACGATGAGCGCGGCCGGAAACTTCTGGTCGGCGCCCACCACCATCATTTGCTCAATGAGTGGGTCTTCTTTCATCTTGTTCTCAATAACTTGCGGCGCAATGTACTTGCCGCCGCTCGTCTTAAACATCTCCTTCTTGCGGTCAGTAATCTTAAGGAAGCGGCCGTTCACAAACTCGCCAATGTCGCCGGTGTGAAACCAGCCATCCTGGTCGATGGCTTCGGCCGTAAGCTCGGGCTTGTTGTAGTAACCCAGCATCACGGAAGCCGATTTGGTCAGAATCTCGCCATCGGCGGCGATTTTCACTTCCATGTTGTCGATGAGCGGACCCACGGCGCCAATCATGTTGTTTTCGCGCTCGTAGCCATTCACCGCAATCACGGGCGAGGTTTCGGTGAGGCCGTAGCCCTCCATCACCCGAATGCCGGCCGCCCAAAATACGCGGGCTAGCCGGGGCTGCAAGGCGCCGCCGCCGCTCACGATGCAGCGCAGGTTGCCGCCCAGTGCCTCGCGCCACTTATTGAAGATGAGCTTGTTGGCTAGGGCCAGCTCGGTGTTGTAGAGAAAGCCCTGGTCTTTCTGCGTGTCATATTTCAAGCCGAGGTCCAGGGCCCAGAAGAAGAGCTTGTGCTTGATGCCGGTTTGCTCGTGGCCTTTGGCTACGATTTTATCATATACTTTTTCGAGCAGGCGCGGCACGGTGGTGAAGATGCTGGGGTGCACCTCGCGCAGGTTGTCAGCGATGGTTTCCATGCTCTCGGCGTAGTAGATGCTCACGCCGTGAATCATGTAGAGATACGTCACCATGCGCTCAAAAATGTGGCACAACGGCAGGAAGCTCAGTGCCTTATCATCTTTGCCCACCGGCACGTAACGGGATGAGTTGTGGCAGTTGCTCAGCAGGTTTTCGTGGCTGAGCATCACGCCCTTAGGCGCGCCGGTAGTGCCACTGGTGTAGATGAGCGTCAGCAGGTCGTCGGGCTGCACGGCGGCCTTGAGCGGCTCTAGGTCGGCCGGGTTGCCTTGGCGGCCCAGCTCCAGCAATTCACCAAAGTGGTGGGCGCCCTCTACTTTGTCGAACGTAAACACGTTGGCGGCCGGAATATCCAGGCTCGCCGTAGCCTCCTTCACCTTGTCAAACAAGTGCTTGTCGGCCACAAACACGGCCCGCACGCCGGCATCGGTGAAGATGTACTTATAGTCCTCCACCGTGATGCTCGGGTACATGGGCACACTGGTAGCCCCGATTTGGGCAATGCCAAAATCGGCCAGCAGCCACTCAGGCCGGTTCATGCTGATAATGGCGACCTTATCATCTTTTTTGAGCCCTAGCTTGAGCAAGCCCAAGCTCACCAGGTTGGCCTGGTCTTGCACCTGCTGGCTGCTGAGCGGCTGGTATTGGCCGTTGATTTTAGCCGCCAGCGAATCGGTTTGCGGATACTTTTCGAGTTGGTGGGCTAGGATATCGAAGGAGCGGCGGACGTCCATAAAGCGAGGCGGGGTGCGGTCGGCGTGGGAATAAGGGACTAAAGAAACAGGATTTTTAGCGAAATTATGCGAGCGGCGGCCCCAGGCGCTACCAAAAGCCCAATCTGCACCGAGCCGGGCGTAAATTTGGCCGCGCCCCGCCGCGCTTGCTTTAATGAACCTGGCCCTCTTTTTCGACCCGCTGCCCGACGAGCTCACTGCCCCCACCGCCGCGCCCACCACCGTGGCGGCCTACGTGGCACGCTTTGCCGAAGACTTTCCGGACTGGCGCACGGCCGACCTCGCCCTCATCGGCCTCGACGACTGGCGCGGTACCGTGGCGGGCGCCCCGCCGGCCGGCCAGCACGGCGCCAACCGCGTGCGCGAGCGCTTCTACCAGTTGCAGCGCGGCAACGGCCCCCTGCGCCTCGTGGACCTGGGCAACCTACGCCCCGGCCTCAGCCTGGAGGATACCTATCAGCGCCTGCGCGAAATAGTGGCTGCCTTGCTGGAAGCCAACACGATACCGCTGCTGCTGGGCGGCGGCCACGACCTCGACTATGGCCAGTTTCTGGCCTACGAGCCCCAGCACGAGGCGGTGCCGGCCATCAATTTTGCCGTCATCGACTCGCGGCCCGACATGGCCATGCCCGGCCACTTTGCCGCGCCTGAAGACAGCCACCTGCGCCGCCTGCTGATGCACACGCCCAATTTTGTGTTCAGCTGCGCGCACCTCGGGCACCAGCAGTACCTCACGCCGCCCGATGTGCTAACGGCCTTCGAAAAGCTGCATTTTGAGATAATGAGCGTGGGCGAACTGCGCACCGACCGCCGCCTAGCTGAGCCCGTATTGCGCCAGGCCAACCTGCTGAGCATCGATATTGCCGCCATTCGCTGGCAAGATGCCCCGGGCTACTACCCGGCGAGCCCCTTCGGCCTGAGCAACGAGGATGCGGCCCAGCTATGCTGGTACGCCGGTCATAATGAGCAGCTTACCTCGATTGGGTTGTACGGCTACCGGCCCGACTACGACCCGCACGGGCTAGCCGCGGCCACGCTGGCCACCATGCTCTGGTACTTCATTGAGGGTTACTACCACCGTCGGCCCGAAACGGGCTTTGGCACCTATCGCTTTCTCACCTACACGCTGGTGCTGCCCGGCAATGGCGGCAGCGCGCCCAGCGAGCTGGTATTCTATAAATCGCGCCGCGCCGACACCGATAAGTGGTGGATGGAGGTTGAGAGCCTGGCCGACCAGTCGGTGAAGCGCATCGTGCCCTGCACCCACCAAGACTACCTGCACGCCGCTCAGGGCGACCTGCCCCAGCGCTGGATTCGGACGCAGGCGCTCTTAGGCTAGCCCCATGAGTGACGCGCTTAAAACCTACACCAAAAGCCAGCTAGCCCTGCGCAACGGCCAGGACCGCGACGAAATCTGGGTGGCCTATCAGGGTAACATCTACGACGTGACCCGCTCGCGCCTCTGGCAACGCGGCAACCACTACGAGCACTGGGCCGGCCAGGACCTTACGCGCGAACTGGATGAAGACGCGCCGCACCTAGCCACCGTGTTTGATAAATTTCAGATAATCGGCACCTTACAAAAGTAACTGCCTCTACTAGCCCTCCCTACACCGCCGTGACGACCGAAACCGCCTCCACTTTCCAAGACCTCGAAACCCTACCCACTGCTGCCCTGCTGGCCGGCATGAACCAACTCGACCAGACCGTGCCGCTGGCCGTGCAAAAAGCCTTGCCGCAGCTAGCGCAGCTAATCGAAGCTACCGTGGCGCGCCTGGGCGCGGGCGGGCGGCTCTTTTACATCGGGGCGGGCACGAGTGGGCGGCTAGGGGTGGTGGATGCATCGGAGTGCCCGCCCACCTTTGGGGTGCCGGCGGGGCTGGTGGTGGGCATTATGGCCGGCGGCGACGGGGCCATCCGGCAGGCCGTGGAAGGCGCGGAAGATAACGCGACCCAAGCTTGGGCTGATTTACAGCAGTTTAACGTAACTGACAAAGACGTGCTGGTGGGCATCGCCGCCTCGGGCCGCACGCCCTACGTGATAGGTGGCCTGCAAGCGGCGCGCGCCGCCGGGCTAGCCACCGGCTGCGTAGTGTGTAATGCGGACTCGGCCGTGGCAGCGGCCTGCGAGTTTCCGGTGGAAGTTGTTACCGGCCCCGAATTCGTGACCGGCAGTACGCGCCTCAAGGCTGGTACGGCTCAAAAGCTGGTGCTTAACATGCTGACTACCGCCACTTTTATCCGGCTTGGCCGGGTGAAGGGGAACAAGATGGTCGATATGCAGCTCAGCAACGAGAAGCTGGTCGAGCGCGGCCAGTATATGCTCATGGACGAGCTGGGCATTGCTCAGCCCCAGGCGGCCGAGCTACTGCAGCAGCATGGCTCGGTGCGGGCCGCGCTGGCCGCCTGGCCGCCGCAGCAACCAGGGTAGCTCAGCAGAATTTACGCCTGACAATCAAGCCGCAACCTCAACACAGCGCCGCCCACCCGAACGATTCGGGCGAGGCGGCGTTTTTGCAAAAGGTTGGCCCTAGCCAGCCCCTTTGCTATGCACACCATCGAGCCCCATTACAACTGGATTGAGCAGTATTCGGCTGCCGACGACCCGCGCTCGCCACTCTTCGGGGCCGAGTACAGCCTGGATACGTATTCCAATACCATATATGGCTACTATATTCACCCTCAGTGGGATAGTCTGGAATCAGATACACTGTTTCTGAAAATTCTCTGGGTTGACTACGACGATGGCGCGGCCATCCTGGAGTTTATCGGCGAGTGGAACGACGCCATCGAGAATGATGTGATGAACCTGAAGCGCAATATCCTCGACGTGCTACTGCACGAAGGCATCCGGCGTTTTATCCTCATCGGTGAGAATGTGTTCAACTTCCACGGCTCCGACGACAGCTATTACGAGGAGTGGTTTGAGGAAGTAGAGGAAGGCTGGATTGCGGGTATTAATTTTCAGGACCACGTGCGCCGCGAGATGAGCCAATACAACCTTGACCACTACATCAATTTTGGCGGCGAGCTAGACGATTTGCCCTGGCGCACCTACGAGCCCCGACGCCTATTCGAAACCGTGACCGGTTTATTGCAGCGCCGCCTCGGCTGAGTAAACACAAAAAAGGGCCGCTAGCGTACGCTAGCGGCCCTTTTTTGCTTATCAAATAGATAGCCTACTTGTTTTTCTTCATTTTGCGCTGCTCCTTTTTGGAAGGGGTGTCCTCGCCATCCTCTTTCTCGGCGCCAGGAGCATCGGTTACGATGCGGCGCTGCTCAGCCACGGTGCCTTTGTACACTTCGGGGCCGTTTTGCTTGCGGGCCTTCCGGATTTGTTTCATTTCCTTGGGGCTCGGGGCCTGGCCGGCTGCCGGAGTCGTCTGCGAAGGCGCAGCTACGGCGATTGCGGGAGCGGCGATGAGGGCCGAAGCACTGCCTAGCAGTGCGGCGAAAAGAATGTTTTTCATGGGTTTAAGATTGGGTTCGGAAAGATAGGTGCAAAATTCAGCCCAATAGACGAGTGGCGACTCAAAAAGTTTACTCAAGGCCATATTTTTTGGTATTAATCCGCTTTTAGCCGAAGATAACCAAGAAAGGCAGCCAATAAAAAAACGCTACCGGTGAGGGTAGCGTTTTTTCAGTCAACAGCGTCACCGCTAGGCTAGCCAGCGGTGGCGCGTGAAATTACTTAGGGTCTTTAGCGTCAGCAGCGTCGCCGATAGCTTCGCCTTTTTTGTCAGCCGAGTCACGAACGGCATCAGCCTTGTTCTCGAGGGCATCAGCCTTAGCTTCGCCAGCTTCTTTTACGGCAGTGCCGGTAGCCTCAGCTTGGTCTTCTTTCTTGCTGTCGCACGAAGCGAGCGAGAGGGACATGGCAGCTACGGCGAGGAAGAGTACTTTTTTCATGGTGCAGGTTGGAAAGAGGTTTTGTTGGTTTCCGCCTCTTAATGCTGAGTTATGGATGAGGTAACCCGCTACTTCAGCAAAAATTTATTTTTTCCGGAAAGCCAGGCCAATCGGCACGCCTTTGAAGTCAAAATGCTCGCGCATCCGGTTCTCCAGGTAGCGCGCATACGACTCGGGGATGTACTGCGGCAGGTTGCAAAAGAATGCGAATACCGGATTGTGCGTGGGTAGCTGCGTGGCGTACTTGATGCGTACCATTTTACCCTTCTGGATGGGCGGCGGGTACTTCTCAATCTCCTTCAGCATCACGTCGTTGAGCTGTGAAGTCGGAATTTTCTTCCGCTTGTTCGAGTACACTTCCATAATGACCTCCAGGGCTTTGTGCACGCGCTGCTTGGTCAGCACCGAGATGAAGAGCACCGGCGGGTAAGCAATCGGTGCAATTTTCTCCATGATTTTGGCTTCAAAATCGCGGGCGGTGTTCGTCTCCTTGCCCTCGATTAAGTCCCATTTATTCACCAGAATAACGATGCCCTTGCGATTACGGTCGGCTAGGCCGATGATGCTCACGTCCTGGGCTTCGATGCTGCGGCTGGCGTCGAGAATAATCACGCATACGTCGGCGGCCTCCATGGCGCGCAGCGTGCGCATGTTGGAGTAAAACTCTACATCCTCGTTTACGCGGGCTTTGCGGCGCAGGCCGGCCGTGTCCACGAGCATAAACTCGTGGCCGAAAGCGCTGTACTTGGCTTCGATAGCGTCGCGGGTGGTGCCGGCAATATCGGTCACGATGCTGCGCTCTTCGCCCAGCAACAGGTTGACAAACGACGACTTGCCCACGTTGGGGCGGCCCAGGATGGCGATGCGCGGCAGGCCGGCATTGGGCTCTTCTTCGCCCACTTCGTCGAAGTGGCTAACCACGGCATCCAGCAGCTCGCCGGTGCCCGAACCATTGGCCGAGCTGATGGCGAATACTTCCGTGTCGCCGAGGCCGAGCGCGTAAAACTCGCCCGAGCCCTGCGCCCGCAGGTTGGTATCGGCCTTATTAGCAACCAAATAGATGGGCTTTTTGCCAATGTAGCGGCGCAGCACTTCGGCAAATTCCTCGTCGAGGCCCTGCAAGCCGGCGTCGGCATCGACCATGAAGAGAACTACGTCGGCTTCGTCGATGGCTAGCTTCACCTGGCGGTTGATTTCGCTCTCGAAGATGTCGTCCGAGTTGTGTACGTAGCCACCCGTATCAATCACGGTGAAGTTGTGGCCAATCCAGTCGCCGTAGCCGTAGTGGCGGTCGCGGGTCACCCCGCTTTGGTTGTCCATAATGGCTTGGCGGCGGCCCACCAGGCGGTTGAACAGGGTGGACTTGCCCACATTGGGGCGGCCCACTATTGCAATGGTATTCATGTAGTTGGCTCCAGCCACCGGCCCGACCTTGGCGCGGCAGTACCCGGAGTAATTAAGGTTGAAATGGTCGGTATCTCTAGCCGCTAGGGCGGCTTATTTCGGTTGTTTCTTCAGCTTCACGTCAAGCACGCCCCACGAGCCGCTCGCTCCGTAGATGGCCGTGAACCGGGTGTCCCGGTTGAGCGCCACGGAGGAAACTTGGTTGAGGCAATAGTTATTCAGGCTGTCAAATGGTATCGGGCGGTTGTCGAGTAGCACCGGCAACGGCCACTCAGGTAATGTACTAAAGCTTACCATCCGAATTTGCTTGGGGTCGGCGGCCGGGGGCAACGGCGGCAGCTTGTGGCCGGCGCTAGGCTTCGCTACCGCTTGAATGGCCTCGGCTAGCTGCCGTAAGTCGCTGGTAGCTGGGGCAGTTTGGGCACTAGCTCCGAAGGGCAAGCAGCTGACCAAAAACAGAATAAGTAAGTTTCGCATCGAGCAAGAAGTGAAGTCAGTAGCCTGATGCTAGCGGGGCACTTATTCCACAAGCCTGCGCTACTGGTAGCCGAAGCGGGTGAGTGCCTTGCTGTCGGTGCGCCAGTTCTCGTTCACTTTCACGAACAATTCCAGGAATACTTTTTTCTGGAAAAACTTCTCCATTTCCTCGCGGGCCCAGGTACCGACCTTCTTCAGCGCCTCGCCTTTGGCACCGATGATGATGCCCTTTTGGCTGTTGCGCTCGACATAAATGACGGCGCGGATGCGGATGATGTCGTCGTCTTCCTTAAACTCCTCAATCTCGACTTCGGAGCTGTAGGGTACCTCTTTTTTGTAGAGCTTGAAGATTTTTTCGCGCACCATTTCGGCGGCAAAAAAGCGCTCGGGCTTGTCGGTCAGCTCATCCTTGGGGTAGTAGGGCGGATGGATGGGCAGGCTTTCGAGGGCTAGCTGGAGCACCCGCTCGGTGCCAAAGGCGTTGAGCGCCGAGATGGGCAGCACGTCGGTGGCGTTGGGTAGCTGCTCTTTCCAGTAGGCTAGCTTGGCTTCGACTTCGGCCTGGTCGGCCTGGTCTATCTTATTGACCAAGATGTAGATGGGCGTGCCTTCGGTTTTGCGCAGGCGCTCGACTACGGGCTCTTCGTCGTGCTTTTCGTAGATGTCGGTGACGAATAATATCACGTCGGCATCTTCCAACGACGAGTATACGAAGGCCATCATGGCATTGTGCAGCTCGTATTTGGGCTGGATAATGCCGGGCGTATCGGAATAGACGAGCTGAAAATCTTCGCCGTTGAGGATGCCCAGGATGCGGTGGCGCGTAGTCTGGGCCTTGCTCGTGACGATGCTCAGGCGCTCGCCCACTAGGGCGTTCATCAGCGTGGACTTGCCGACGTTGGGCTTGCCGATGATGCTGACGAAGCCGGCACGGTGGGGCTTAGGTTCGGGGTTCACAGGAGATAATTTTAAAGGATAGTTTTGAAAATCAGCCTGCAAAGGTACGGCTTCTTTTAGCTGTTAGCCGCTAGCTGTTAGCTATTAGCTTTTTTTGTGGTTGATTCCAAGCCGAAACCTTGCGTTTTTGGTTAAAGTGGGAGTTACTACAAATCGGACCCGGCCGCTAGCCGTTGGCTTTGCAAAAAGCTATCAGCTAACGGCTAACAGCTATAAAAAATGCCTACCCCCACTCGCCGCATTGGCCTGCTTCTGGTCAACCTTGGCACGCCCGACTCGCCCCAGACCAGCGACGTGCGCCGCTACCTCAACGAATTTCTTACCGATGGCCGCGTGGTCGATATGCCAGCCGCTGTGCGCTATCCACTCTTTCGGGGGCTGGTGGTGCCATTGCGCGCGCCTAAGTCGGCCAAAATCTACCAGGAGCTGTGGGACGCGGAGCGCGGCTCGCCGCTGCTCTTCCACGGCCTCGACCTGAAGGCAGCCGTGCAGCAGGCGCTGGGCGACGAGTACGTAGTGGCCTTCGGGATGCGCTACCAGAAGCCCAGCATCGAAACGGCGCTGGCCGAGCTGCGCGACGCGGCCGTGGACCGCATTGTGGTGTTGCCACTGTTTCCGCAGTACGCCTCAGCTAGCACCGGCTCGGTGCAGGAGAAGGTGATGGACATCGTAAAGGACTGGTGGATAGTGCCGAGCATCAGCTTCATCAGCTCGTTTGCCGATGAGCCGGGCTTTATTGCTAGCCTCGTGCGGCGCGGCAAGGCCGAAATGGCCAAGGCTGATTATGACCACTTTGTATTCAGCTACCACGGCATACCCGAGCGCCACGTGCTCAAGGGCAGCTTCAAGGGCTACTGCCAGCTGGGCAAGTGCTGCAACACCTATAACAAGAACAACCGCTACTGCTACCGGGCACAGTGCTTTGCCACCTCGCGCCTGCTGGCCGAGGGCCTGGGCCTGCGCGACGACCAGTACACGGTGTCTTTCCAAAGCCGGCTGCAAAGCCGCCTGCGCGACCCCTGGCTGCAACCCTACACCGACGAGGTGCTGGCCGAGTACCCAGCCAAAGGCATCAAGAAAGTGCTGGCTTTCTCGCCCGCCTTCGTGGCCGACTGCCTCGAAACCACCATCGAAGTAGGGATGGAGTTTCGCGAGCTATTTGAGGAAAAAGGCGGCGAGCACTGGCAATTGGTGCCTTCGCTCAACTCGGAGCCGCACTGGGTCGAGGCAGTAGCGAATATGGTACGGGCTAATTAATAAGGAGTTATGACAAAAAAAGGCGGCTGCACATATGTTGTGCAGCCGCCTTTTTCGCAGTCTATAGATTATGCTAGCTAGCCGGGCCTAGGGCCGTGCGCATGGCACTTTCAAACTCGGGTGGCAGCATGAAATCTACAAAAAGCGGATAATTGCGGACAGTGTCACGGCTCAGCGCCGTCACGAATACGCTGCGGCCTTCGGCGTCAAGGTCTACGGCGGCGAGGGGCAGCAGAATGCGCTGGTCGGTGTGGGGCGCGGGGGCTAGCATACCGGGCAGGCTCTTTTCGAGCAGGATGTTGAGATACAGTACCCGCTGCGAAACGGGGTCAACGAGCAACTCATCGACGATACCAAAAGCATGGCCGTCGCGGCCGCGTACCGACCAGCCACGCGGGTCGGGGTCGCTGGCAACCAGCTCAAACGATGGGAGGTCGCGCAGCCGCCGCAAAACAGGAGAAGTCATAGAAGGGGCAGATTTACAGTACGTCCTTGGCCGGGTAGCTCATGGTACTGAGCAGGTTGTGTACTTGGTTGAGGTAAGCGTGGTTTTGGGCCTGCTCGGCGGGCGTGGTATCGCGGCCCGATAGCTGGCTGGCTTGCAGCGTAAGCGCATTGGCCTCATTCTGCAGGTTGGGGTAGCCCTTTTGCTGCACCGCCAGCAGCAAATTGGCGGCAGCTACCAAGCCGGGGCGGAGGCTAGCCTGCAGGTCACCGTCGGCGAGGCGGGCGGTGGCACTCGTGAAATTGTCGCGCTGCTCGCGGATGGCGGCATCATCGCGCAAGTCGGCGCGGTCGGCCAGTTGCGTAAGCTGTGGGCTAAGCTGGAGCAAGCCAGCCTTGGCGCCGCCGATGGCCGCGGTTGCCTGGGCAATGCTGGAGTCTGAAGCCGGAGCCTGGGTAGTGCGCGCGGCGGCCGTGTCAGCTGCCGCTAGGGTATCGGCCGGGGCGGTGGCTACCGGGGTAGTGGCTGGCACGGGCTCATCGGCCGGGTCGGAGCGCAGGAAAAAGTAAGCGGCGGCGGCGAGCACCAACACTGCCAGGGCCACGAGCAGCCAGGGGCTCGGCGATTTTTTTTTGGGTTGAATACGAAGTTCGGCCATACGAAAAGCAAGGTAATTACCCGCCTTACGCAGCGCAGCCAGCAGCAGTTGAACTTTGCGACCCGGAAGCGACGGCTAGGCGTGGTGCAGCCGGACCAGCCCGGCGCGCAGCCACTGCTCGGCAGCGCTTTGGTCCTGAAAAATCTCGAACTCAAACTGCCCGCCCACTAGCTGGCGCAGCGCCGCCGCCGACTCGGCCGACATGGCGCCGGGGTTGTCGAGGTGGGCCCAGTAGCGCAGGCCGCACTTGGCGGTGTGGGGCAGCCAGGTGTGCTGCAGCCAGTCGAGCGAATTATCCCAGCGGCCCACCAGGTGGCGGTTGTCGTTGAGCACGCCGTGCAGCTGTTCCTGCTGCATCCAGTTGAGGTAGGCTAACGCACCGGTGGCCACGTTGTTGGCCGTGGGGTAGCCCGTCCAGTCGGCATAAATCCACGGAGCACGGTCGGGGTGATGAATGAATAAATAGGGTTTGCCAATAGGGGAGCGCAGTTCTTCGAGCAGCATGGCCCTGCTACGGGCGGGGCGCGGGTTAGTTGGGGGGGCACGGGGCCAATTCTGCCCGACCTTTGCCCGCGCTGCCGAAACCTTCCGCCCCCTGCCCGGCGTTATCCCATTCATGTCCGACAATTCCGCTCTGCAAGTGGCCGCCCCGGCCCACGACGAAATCGACCACCTCGACCCGCGCCAGTTTATTCTTATTAAGAACGCCCGCGTCCACAACCTCAAAAACCTGAGCGTGGCGCTGCCCCGCAACAAGTTTATTGTGGTCACCGGCCTCTCGGGCTCGGGCAAGTCGAGCCTGGCCTTCGATACGTTGTATGCTGAAGGTCAGCGCATGTACGTGGAGAGCCTAAGCAGCTACGCCCGCCAGTTTTTGGGCCGCATGGACAAGCCCGACGTGGACTACATCCGGGGTATTTCGCCGGCCATCGCCATCGAGCAGAAGGTCAGCATCAAGAACAACCGCTCCACGGTCGGCACCAGCACCGAGATTTACGACTACCTCAAGCTGCTGTTTGCGCGGGTGGGCCGCACGTTTTCGCCCATCAGCGGCAACCAGGTGCGCAAAGATTCGGTGGCCGACGTAGTCGATTTTCTGTTCAGCCTGCCAGCCGATACGCGCGTCACCATTCTGGCGCCGCTGCTGCGCACCGAGCCCGGCCGCCCCATGAGCAAGGAGCTCGATTTGCTGCTGCAAAAAGGCTACGGCCGCGTGGTGCTGGCTAGCGGCGAAAACGCGTTTATCGAAGACCTGATAGGGGAGGGCAAGCCCGAGGTAGAAGGCGACGTGTCTATCCTCATCGACCGGGCCGCGGTGCAGCCCGATGATGAGGACCTGCAATTTCGGCTGTCCGACTCAGTGCAGACGGCCTTTTTTGAGGGCCACGGTACCTGCGTGGTAAAGCTCGATAATGAGACGCGCACCTTCTCCGACAAGTTTGAGCTGGACGGCGAGGTATTTGAGGAGCCGAGCGTTAACTTCTTCTCCTTCAATAACTCGTACGGCGCCTGCCACACCTGCGAGGGCTTCGGCTCGGTGCTAGGTATTGACGAGGACCTGGTGATACCGGACAAGAGCATGACGATATTTGAGGGCGCAATAGCGCCGTGGCGCACCGAAAAGCAGGGCGAGTGGCTCAAGCCGCTGCTTAAGAATGGCATCCGGTTCGACTTCCCCATTCACCGCCCCTACAACGACCTGAGCGCCGCTGAGCAGCGCCTGGTCTGGACGGGTAATAAGTACTTTGAGGGCCTCGACGCGTACTTTAAGTGGGTGAGCGAGCAGAGCCACAAAATCCAGTACCGCGTGCTGCAAAGCCGCTACCGGGGCCGCACCACCTGCCCCGACTGCCGCGGCACCCGCCTGCGCAAAGACGCGCAGTACGTGAAAATCGACGGCCGCAGCATCACCGATTTGGTGCTGCTGCCCATCGCCGATGCGCAGGCGTTCTTCGAGAACCTGAGCCTGAGCGAGCACGATATGGCGGTGGCCGACCGCCTGCTGGCCGAAATCACGAACCGGCTAGGGTATCTCAACCGCGTGGGGCTGGGGTACCTCACCCTCAACCGCTTGAGCAACACACTGAGCGGCGGCGAAAGCCAGCGCATCTCGCTGGCCACCTCGCTGGGCTCGGCGCTGGTGGGCTCGATGTATGTGCTCGACGAGCCCAGCATCGGCCTGCACCCCAAAGATGCCGAGCAGCTCATTGGCGTGCTGCGCTCGCTGCAAGCGCTGGGCAACACGGTGGTGGTAGTAGAGCACGAAGAGAAGATGATGGAGGCCGCCGACCAGGTTATCGACATTGGCCCCGAAGCCGGCAGCGGCGGCGGCAACCTCATGTTTCAGGGCACTTTTGACGAGCTGACCCGCGACACGGCCACCTACACCGGCCAGTACCTGAGCGGCAAGCTCGAAGTGGCCGTGCCCGCTGTGCGCCGCCCCTGGCGCAACGCGCTGGAACTGACCGGCGCCCGCGAAAACAACCTCAAGAACGTGAGCGTCAAGATTCCGCTAGGGGTGATGACGGTGGTAACGGGCGTGTCGGGCTCGGGCAAATCAACGCTCATCCGGCGCATCCTAGCCCCGGCGCTCATGAAGATGCTGGGCGGCGGCGCGGGTGAAACAACCGGCAAATTTGACCGCCTGCTAGGGGTAAACGGACTGATAACGCACGTCGAGTTTGTGGACCAGAACCCCATCGGCAAGTCGTCGCGCTCGAATCCAGTGACCTATGTAAAGGCCTACGACACCATTCGCACGCTGTTTTCGGAGCAGCCGCTAGCCAAGGCGCGCGGCCTCAAGCCCTCGCACTTCTCGTTCAACGTAGAGGGCGGGCGCTGCGAGGTATGCCAGGGCGAAGGCCAGGTCAAAATCGAGATGCAGTTCATGGCCGACATCTACCTGACTTGCGAAAGCTGCGGTGGCCACAAATTCAAGCAGGATATTCTCGAAATTAAGTTTCAGGACAAGAATATCTTCGAAGTGCTCGACCTCACGGTGGAAGACGCCGTGGAGTTCTTCAAGGGCCAGCCCAAAGTGGCTGAGCGCCTGCGCCCGCTGCTCGACGTGGGGCTAGGGTACATCCGCCTCGGGCAGTCGGCCAACACGCTCAGCGGCGGCGAGGCCCAGCGCGTGAAGCTAGCCAGCTTCCTCACCAAAGGCGCCACGCTGCAACAGGATAAAATTCTGTTCATCTTCGACGAGCCGAGCACTGGCCTGCACTTCCACGACATTGCCAAGCTGCTGGGTGCCCTCAACGCCCTGGTGGAGCAGGGCAATTCGGTGCTCATCATCGAGCACAACGTGGACATTATCAAGTGTGCCGACTGGCTCATCGACCTCGGTCCCGAGGGCGGCATCAACGGCGGGCACCTGCTCTTCGAGGGCACGCCCGAGCAACTGGTGAAGCTCAAGGATACCAACCACACAGCGCGCTTCCTGGCCGAGAAGGTAGCGGGGTAGCTTTTACAACCCATTCGTATGCACTTAGGCACCGAAGAAAAAATCACGGTTGGCACGCCCGATACCGTCGTGGATAGCACGGCGGTGGGTGGCGAGCGAAGCGTAATTTTTGAAGACGATGGCACCACGGGGTATCTCTACGCCGTGGTGCCCGGGTCCGAGCTGGAAATATTGGATGCCCTGCACGTGTACGACGTAGCCAACGTTGCCGACCGGCACATTCCGGTGAAAGTTCAGCTTGTGTGGGATGAAACCTGGACTACTGCCTTGTTGCTTATTAATGGCTACGGCCACGCGCTGTATGATTTTCAGCGTGCGGTGGGCTTTTGTCGCACTGCTTTCCCGGCAGCTCGCAATGGTCAACTCCCGAAAAGAGAGCTTACTGACGAGTTGATAGAACAGTATTTCGCAGCTTGAGTAAGCTCCCTAAATCAGCGGGCATTGCTTGCAAAAAGAAGGCGCCGCGCCAGTGAAGGTCCTAGCAGTATGAAGCCTAAATACCTCATTATCGGTGCCCTAGCATTGTTACTAGGCTGGTTTGTGTTCGATTCGCTGAGCCAGCCCGGGGTGGGCGACCTGCCGGGTGGTTTTGAGGAAGTCGCCACCTACCGCAACGAGAATAATACCGGCCCCATCGTGCGCGTGTACGCCGTGACGGTGGCCGACACGCTGTGGCGCGCCATGCGCCAGTACGGCGACTTCATGCCCCACACCAAGTACGGCAACACGAAGGTATACTTCTTCCGCCAGGGCCAGCCGGTGCCCAAAACCGTGCAGCCGGGCGCCGTCAATTTCGACGCCGAATACAACCAGTATTGCCTGGCCAAATACGAGAAGGAAGTGCTCGGCAACGTCACCTTTCAGCGCTACCCGCTGCGGTAGAAAAATGCAATAAAGGCGGGTAAGCAAAAAAAGATGAAGCTCAGCTCTAGCGGCTGTACTAAGTCTGACAATCAACTCATAGCGTCAGGTGTGAAAGATGTCCGAATGCCTTTTAATTTCTGGTAGCCGACCATAATTCATGCTTTTTTAATGTAGTCGGTGGGTATTTTGTATCACTCAGCCGCCGCGAGCTAGCGCCCGCGGTCTTTTCCCTCGATTTTGCCCGCCCGGATTTTTAGCAGCAGGGGCACTTTCGCTGACGTTTATTGGCTTGCCACCATTTAGGCGAAGCCAAGGCGCAGCTTAAAAATGGACATGAATTTGGCTATACTATTTATTTTGAGGGCTTTAGTAAGCTGAGCTAGTCATTGGGCTAGCCAGCCTTTGTGCGCTGCCAATGGGGTCAGGCGCTTTTTTCGCTAACACACTACCGGGATTACCAATCACCTAGCATAGAGTTATGGTTTTGATGAAACGAATGTTCTTGTTGTTGAGTCTGGGCGGCTTATTTTTCACAGGCTGCTCGCCCAAGCAAGAAGAAAAAGAAGAGCAGATTAAGCTATTGGTGACTAGTCCTTTGCAGAAGGATACGGTAATCACCAAAGAGTACGTAGCCCAGATTCACGCCTACCAGCACATCGAGCTGCGGGCCTTGGAAAAAGGCTACCTGCAAAAGATTTTCGTGGATGAAGGCCAGGAGGTGAAGAAGGGGCAGGCCATGTTCCAGATTACGCCCTTGATTTATAACGCCGATTTGCAGAAGTCGCAGGCCGAGGCCAACTACGTGGGTATCGAATACCAGAACACGAAGAACCTGGCCGATAGCAACATCGTGTCGAAGAACGAGTTGGCCCTGGCCAAAGCGAAATTCAACAAGGCCAAGGCCGACGTATCGCTGGCCCAAACCCACCTGCAGTTCACGTCCATCAAGGCACCGTTTGATGGCATTATGGACCACTTCCAGGGCCGGCTGGGTAGCCTCGTGAACGAGGGCGACCTGCTGACGACGCTCTCCGACAACAGCAAAATGTGGGTGTACTACAACGTGCCCGAGGCCGAGTACATCGCCTACAAAGAGCACGCAAAAGCTGGCGACAGCGAGGTAAGCGTGAAGCTGCTGATGGCCAACAACGAGGTATTTCCTTACCCCGGCAAGGTGCAAGCCATTGAGGCTGATTTCAATAACGAGACGGGTAACATCGCTTTCCGCGCCACCTTCCCCAACCCTAAAGGGCTGCTGCGCAATGGTGAAACCGGCAGCGTGCTGATGACGGTGCCCCTGAAGCACGCCCTGCTCGTGCCGCAGAAAGCCACCTTCGAGGTGCTCGAAAAGAAGTTTGTGTACGTGGTGGATAAGAACAACGTGGTGCACCAGAAAGAGGTCAACGTATCCTCGGAAATGCCTGACCTGTACGTGATTAAGGATGGTATTGCCGCTACTGACAAAATTCTGCTGGAAGGCATCCGCAAGGTGAAGGACGGCGACAAAATCAGCTACACCTACGAGGCGCCGGAGAAAGTGCTGCCTAAGCTGAAAGTATACTCTGAGTAGTTGATTGTCAATTTATTAGTGTGAAATATGTTCAGTAAATTCATTCGTAGGCCAGTGTTTGCCATCGTGATTTCGGTGGTAATCGTGTTCATGGGCGTGCTGGCCATCAAGACCCTGCCCACCTCGCAGTTCCCCGAGATTTCGCCGCCCATGGTCATGGTGAGCTGCGCGTATCCGGGGGCTAGCGCCAAGGTGCTCACCGAGTCGGTACTCATTCCGCTGGAGCAGGCCGTGAACGGCGTGCCGGGCATGAAGTACATGACTTCCGACGCCGTGAGCGCCGGCGAGGCCAACATCCAGATTGTGTTCAACCTGGGCACCGACCCCGAGCAGGCGGTCGTGAACGTGAACACTCGCATTGCGCAGGTGGTAAACCGCCTACCGGTGCTGGTGCAGCGCGAGGGCCTCATCGTGAACCGGGTGGTGCCTAACATGCTGATGTACGTGAACTTGTATAGCAAGGACAAGAACACGGACATGAAATACCTGTTCAACTACGCTGGCGTGAACATGATACCCGAGATTCAGCGCATCGACGGTATCGGCCGCGCTAGCATCCTGGGTAGCCGGCAGTACGCCATGCGCATCTGGCTGAAGCCCGACCGCATGCGTGCCTATAATATCTCGGCCGACGACGTGATGAAATCGCTGGGCGACCAGAGCGTGATTGGCTCACCGGGCCGTATTGGCCGCTCCGACGGCGGCCGCGCCGAGGCGCTGGAATACGTGCTAACCTACCAGGGCCGCTTCAACGACGTGGACCAGTACAAGAACGTGATTCTGAAGGCGAACGCTAACGGTGAGATGCTGCGCCTGAAAGACGTGGCCGACGTGTCGCTAGGGTCGGAATTCTACGACATCTACTCCAACCTCGATGGCTACCCTTCGGCGGCTATCATGCTGAAGCAGACCTACGGTAGCAATGCTAGCGACGTAATTGCCAGCGTGAAAGCCAAGCTGGAGGAGCTGAAGAAAACCATGCCCCCCGGCATGGACTATAAAATCAGCTACGACGTGTCAAACTTCCTCGACGCCTCGACTGAGAACGTGATTCACACCCTGCGCGACGCCTTTATTCTGGTGGCCATCGTGGTGTTTCTGTTCCTCGGCGACTGGCGCTCGACGCTCATCCCGATTATCGCCGTGCCGGTGTCGCTCATTGGGGCGTTCACGGCCATGCAGGCGTTTGGGCTGACTATCAACATGATTACGCTCTTTGCGCTGGTGCTCGCCATCGGTATCGTGGTCGACGATGCCATTGTGGTGGTCGAGGCCGTGCACGCCAAGATGGAGGAAAAGCACCTCTCGCCCTACGGCGCGGTGCGCGAAGTGATTGGAGAAATCAGCGGTGCCATTATCGCCATCACCATTCTGATGACGGCCGTGTTCGTGCCGGTAGCCTTTATGAGCGGCCCGGTGGGCATTTTCTACCGTCAGTTCTCGATAACGATGGCGACGTCCATCATTATTTCGGGCGTGGTGGCCCTCACGCTGACGCCGGTGCTGTGCGCCATGATTCTGAAAAATAATCACGGCCAGCCCCGCAAAAAGACGCCCATCAACCGCTTTATCGACTGGTTCAACCGCGGCTTTGAGAAACTGACGGGTAGCTATACCAACGTGCTGGAGAAAGTCGTGGACCGCCGCGTGTTCACCTTCGGCGTGCTGATTGTGTTTGCGCTCGGCATCTTCGGCATCTCGTCCAAGCTGCCGTCCGGCTTCATTCCGGCCGAAGACCAGGGCATGCTCTACGCCATTATTCAGACGCCGCCCGGCTCGACGCTGGAGCGTACCAACGATATTTCGCAGCGCCTGCAGCAGCTGGCTAAGGATATTCCCGGCATTGAGAGTATTTCGACCCTAGCGGGCTACGAAGTGCTGACCGAAGGCCGCGGCTCGAACGCCGGCACCTGCTTGATTAGCCTCAAGCCGTGGAGCGAGCGCAAGGAATCCATCCACGACGTGATAGCGTCGCTGGAGAAAAAGGCCCAGGAAATTCCCGGCGCGACCATCGAATTCTTCGAGCCGCCGGCAGTGCCGGGCTACGGCGCGGCGGGTGGTTTCCAGCTGCAGCTGCTCGACAAAACCAACACCGGCGACTACAAAGCGCTGGAAAAGGTGAACGAGGAGTTTATGGGCAACCTGAAAAAGCGCAAGGAACTAGCCGGTCTGTTCACCTTCTTCTCGGCCAACTATCCGCAGTACGAGTTGAAGATTGACAACGACCTGGCCATGCAAAAAGGCGTGAGCATCGGCAACGCCATGAACACGCTGAGCATCATGATTGGCTCGACCTACGAGCTGGGCTTCATCAAGTACCAGCGCTTTTTCAAGGTCTACGTGCAGGCTTCGCCCGAATATCGGCGCCTGCCCGAGGACATCCTGAACATGTGGGTGAAGAACGACAAGGGCGACATGGTGCCGTTCTCGGCCTTCATGCACATCGAGAAAACGCAGGGCGCCAACGAAATCAACCGCTATAACATGTACACCACGGCCTCCATCCGCGGCGATGCGGCCCAGGGCTACAGCTCGGGCGAGGCTATCAAGGCGGTGCAGGAAGTGGCGGCCAAAACGCTGCCCCGCGGCTACGACATCGACTGGGGCGGCCTGTCGAAAGACGAATCGTCGCGCGGTAACGAGGCCATCTACATCTTCCTGATTGTGTTGGCGTTCGTGTACATGGTACTCGCGGCGCAGTACGAAAGCTTCCTGCTGCCGCTGGCGGTAATCTTCTCGCTGCCGGCCGGTATTTTCGGCGCCTTCCTGTTCATCAAAATGATGGGGCTAGCCAACAACATCTACGCCCAGGTGGGCCTCGTAATGCTGGTGGGTTTGCTGGGTAAGAACGCCGTGCTTATCGTAGAATTTGCGGTGCAGGAGCACGAGCACGGCATGAGCGTGCGCGACGCGGCGATTGCCGGGGCCAAGGCCCGTTTCCGCCCGATTTTGATGACTTCGTTTGCCTTCATCGCTGGCCTCATTCCGCTGGTAATTGCTACGGGTGCCGGTGCCATTGGCAACCGCACCATCGGCACGGCCGCGCTAGGGGGCATGCTGTTCGGTACGGTGTTCGGGGTGATTATCGTGCCCGGCCTGTACTACATCTTCGGCACGATGGCCGCGGGCCGCAAGCTGATTGACGACGAAAACGAGTATCCGGTTAGCGAGGGTTTTGAGCCGCGCGTTTTAGTGGAAGAAGAAGTAGGAAGTCATGTTTAAAAGACGCCTTTATCAAGGCCTGACCGCCGCCGGCCTCGCGCTGGCGGTGGCAGCTTGTAAAACGCCCGAGCTGGTGCAGCACAACGTGAATCGCGCCGTGCCCGCCACCTTCAACAACAGCGCTACTGATACGCTGAGCACCGCCAAGCTGCGGTGGCAGGAATTCTTCAGCGACCCCAATCTAAAGGCGCTGATTGACACGGCCCTGCAGCGTAACCAAGAGCTCAATATCACGCGCCAGGAGCTGCAGATTGCCCGCAACGAGGTGCAGGTTCGCAAGGGCGACTACCTGCCCTCGGTGTCGCTAGGGGTGCGGTCGGACATGGGCAAGCCCGGCCGCTACACGCTGCAGGGCGCCACGGAGGAGCAAGTGCACATCCGCGACGACCGGGCCAACCCCACGCCGCTGGCCAATTACCAGCTCGGCGCTTTTGCGAGCTGGGAGGTCGATATCTGGCACAAGCTGCGCAACGCCCGCAAGTCGGCCGCCACGCGCTACCTGGCCTCGGTCGAGGGCCGGAACTTCACGATAACCAACCTGATTGCCGAGATTGCCAACTCGTACTACGAGCTGCTGGCGCTTGATAATCAGCTGGCTATCATCAAGCAGAATATTGAGATTCGGGAAAACGCGCTGCGCATCGTGCGCCAGGAGAAAGAAAACGCCCGCGTGACCGAGTTGGCCGTGCAGCGCTTCGAGGCCCAGGTGCAAAACACCATCAGCCTGCAATACAACACGCAGCAGCGCATCACCGAAACCGAGAACCGGATTAACTTCCTGCTCGGCCGCTACCCGCAGCCGATTGCCCGCGACGATGCCTCCTTCAACGGACTAGTGCCGCCGACCATCCAGACGGGTATTCCGGCGCAGCTGCTGAGCAACCGGCCCGATATCCGGCAGGCCGAGCAGCAGCTCGTGGCCGCCAAGCTCGACGTGCAGGTAGCCAGGGCCAATTTTTATCCTTCGCTCGGCATCTCGGGCGGGGTGGGCTTCGAGGCCTTCAAGCCAGGCTTGTTGTTTAATACGCCCGAGTCAATACTGTACAACCTAGCCGGCGACTTGTCGGCCCCGCTCGTCAACCGCATTGCCATCAAGGCGCTGTACTCGACGGCCAACGCGCTGCAAATTCAGGCGGTGTACAACTACGAGCGCACTGTGCTTAACGCCTACCTGGAAGTATCGAACCAGCTAGCCAGCATCAGCAACCTACAGGGCAGCTACGACGCCAAGCTGAAGGAAGTGCAGGCCCTGAACCAATCTATCCGCATCTCCAACAGCCTCTTCAAGGCCGTGCGGGCCGACTATACCGAGGTACTGCTAACCCAGCGCGACGCGCTGGAATCGAAGTTTGACCTGACCGAAACCAAGATGCGGCAGCTCAATGCCACCGTGAATATCTACCGCGCCCTGGGTGGCGGCTGGAATTAGGGCTGGCTCTGGCGCTTAGGTTACGCTTGCTACCAAAAAAGAGAGGCCGCTTGCTCAGCAAGCGGCCTCTCTTTTTTGGCCAATGGTCGAGAGTAACTATCTCAACGCGGACAATTGAGAGTTTACCTGAAAAACTCGCTAAGCAACTGCCAGCGCGGGCCGATGCTTAGGCTTTTTATGGCGGCGGCCCCACCACAGCAGCGCGCCCGTAACGGGCAGGCTAGCCGCGAGCAAGCTGACGATGAACGCGATAATCTTGCCCCCTAGCCCCAGAATCAGGCCGGTGTGCAGGTCGTAGTTCATGTCGGCTAGCTTCTTGCCGGGGCTCTTGCTGTCGTGCAGCTGGGCGAGCAGCAGCTGGCCGGTGCGCGGGTGAAAGCGGTACTCATCGCGGTGGTAGTAGTGCAGCGACTTGGCGTAGGCGGTACACCACACGGGCGTGGCGGCGTCGGCAGTGGGGCCGATGAGCAGCATCTCGGCCCGGGGCGACTGCTGCCGCAGGCGGGCATAGGCAATATCGACTACCGGGGTAGCGGGGCGGGCCGTGCGCAGCGTATCGACCTTGGGCTCGGCGTTTTCGGCGGCGATGGAGCGGCCGCCGTTGGCTAGGGTCCCCACGCCTTCCATCAGCCACTCGTAGCTGATGCACAGGCCCGACAGGGCCAGTACCAGGGCTAGCCCGCTGGCGTAGAAGCCCAGCACGCTGTGCAGGTCGTAGTTACGGCGTTTAGGCGAGGCGTCCCACTTCACCGAAAAGCGCTGCTTGCGGGCGGCCTTGTTGCGCGGCCACCACAGCACGATGCCACTGATAAGCATCACCACGAACGTAATAACGGCAATATCGACCACCCACTTGCCGATGGCCGGCGGCAGCAGCAAATACATGTGCAGGTACTGCACGATGGTGAAGAAGTCGCTCCGCAGGTCTTGCACCTTCAGCAGCTGGCCGGAGTAGGGATTCAAAAAGGCGTAGTACACTTCTTCGCCCTTGCTCAAGTACACGGCCGTGGAGCGGTCGGGGCCGTTGTAGGTCGTCCAGGAAGCCGCAAAGCCGGGCTTGGCCTGCTTGGCCGTGGCTTGCAGCACCGAGGGCGGCAGCATGGGCCGGGCCTGCACCGCCACCTTGCGCCAGGGCTGGGTAAGGTCCCGAAACTCATCCTGAAACACAAACACCGCTCCCGACAAGCTCACGATGAGCACAATCAGCCCCGTGGCCAGCCCTAGCCAAAGGTGCAGTTTGCCGATAGCTTTGCGAAAGGTCATGGGAGAAGAATAGGAAGCTAGGGAAGAATAAAGAACGTCATGCTGAGCTTGCCGAGGCATCTCTACTGTCTCGTTGGGTTACTGACCCTAGCGGCGTGGTAGAGATGCTTCAACAAGCTCGGCATGACGTTTTAAGTACTACTGACAGCCGTTGAAGTTAAAACTTATACGCCACCGAGCCGATGATGCTGCGCAGCTTCTGCGCGTTCATCGTGGTGAAGCCAATCCAGTAGTGCTGGTCGGTGAGGTTATCCACTTTGGCCGAGATGCGGTACTTAGGCTGGTCGTAGAATATACTGGCGTTCAATACTGTGTAATTGGGCAGTGTAAACACGTTGGTGGTCGTGTTCTGAATTTTGTTGTCGCTGGCGTAGTTGCCGCCCAGGCCTAGGCCCAGGCCTTGCAGGGCGCCTTCGGGCTGGCGGTAGCTAATCCAGGCATTGGCCAGGTAGGGCGAGGAGGCGGTGTTGGGGCGCAGGCCATTTACATCGTCGCCCGAGTTTACCCACACCGAATAGTTGTAGGCGAAGCCGCCCACAATGTTGAGGCCACGCACGGGGTTAGCCACCAGATTTACTTCGGCGCCCCGGCTCCACTGCGTGCCATCCTGGCTGCTAAGCGTTTGGAAGAGTGTGTTGTAGCCGAGCGTGCGCAGCCGGTCCTTCACCCGAATGTCGTAGTAGCTGAAGGTGGCGCTCAGGCGGCCACCGGCGGCGTCGAGCTTCACGCCCGCCTCCAGCTGGTTGGCGCGCTCGGGCCGGGCTAGCTGCGATTGCTCGGTGGCGTCGAGGTAGTAGCCCAGGTTGTTGAAGCTGTTCTGGTAGTTGGCAAACACGGCCACCCGGTCTTTCACTGGCTGAAACACCACGCCGAACTTGGGCGAAACGAGCGTTTGAGTGTACGAATTGACCGGCGAGTAGTAAATACCGCCCCGGTTATCGTAGTGGTCCACGCGCAGCGCTGCCAGGATGCTCAGCTGCTCGGTCAGGTTCAGCACGTCCGAGGCAAATGCGCTGTACGTGTTGGACTTAGTCGTAACCAAGTAGTGCGCCGGCGGCGACTGGGCGTACCTCGCGTTCACCAGGTCGGCGTTGAAGAGGCTGTAGTCGTAGGGCGCGCCGGGCACGTTGAGCGGGGCAATGTCGATGTTGCCACCCAGGAAATTCTGGTTGTTATCCTGGCGCAGGAAGTCCAGCCCTAGCACCACGCGGTTGCGCAGGCTGCCGAGTTGAAAATCACCGTTGAAGAGCTGCTGCACTTCATAGAGCCCGCGGCGGCTGTTTTGCGTCGATTGGTCGGCCCGGCTGATAGACAGTGCGTTGTAGGGGCTAGCGGCGGCCGGCGTGAGGTAGAAATACGACCCGAAGCCATCGGAGTAGCTGTGGCTGCTAGTAAGGTAAGTGGTCGACGTAAAGCTGGGTGAAATGCGGTATTGCACCTGCCCAAACAGGTTGATGCTGCGCGAATCCTGCGTCAGGCCCGGCCCCTGGTACGACTGCCGGTAATCGAGCGGCAGCTGGTCGGCGCGGTCATAGCCCAGCGCCGACGACGGGGAGTAGAAGAAAATCAGTTGCTTGCCCACGTTAGTGCCCTGATAAATTTCAGCATCCAGGTTGATGGTCAGGCGGTCGCTGGGGCGGTATTGCAGGCTGGGGGCCACGGCCAGGCTTTTGGTAAAGCCCGTGGAGCCCCGGTTTTGCCAACTGTCTTCGTACTGGTAGGCCGTGTTCAGGCGGAAGGCCAGTTGCTTGGGCTGGTCGGCCGGCACCTTGCTGTCCACGATATTCACGTCGGCGCTCACGCGGTGAAAGCCGTAGCTGCCCGCCGCTACCGCCAGCTCGCCGCCGAAGGCATCGAGCGGCTTCTTGGTCACGCGGTTTAGCAGGCCCCCGTACGAGGTAAGCGCGCCGCCGTAGAGCGTGCCCGACGGCCCTTTGATAACTTCGAGCTTCTCCAGGTTCACGGCGTCAATGTCGCTGGTCACGTTGCCCGCCACGCCGTTGCGCAGCTGGCTGGCGGTGGTGAAGCCCCGGCTGGCGTAGTAGGCACCGCCGTCGCCGCTGCGGCCGGTGGCCTCCCACATTTTTTGCAGGCCTGGCACGTTGCGCGTCGCATCATCGACCGAAAACACGAGCTGCTCGGTCAGCAATTCCTTGCCCACGGTGGCGTACACCTGCGGGTTTTCGAGGTTTTTGAGCGGCATCTTGGCCACATCCACGCTGCTGGGGCGGTTGAACTTGTTGGCGCGGGCGCCCCGCACCAATACCTCTTGCAGCTCGGCGGTGCTCTCGGCCAGTCGAAAATCGATGGTCACGCGCTGACCCGGCGCCACCGTCACCTGCTGCTGTTCGGGCTTGAGGCCCACCGACGATACGCGCAGCGTGTAGGTGCCAGCCGGCACGTTTTTGATGAGGTAATTGCCTTGGTCATTGGTATTGCTACCCAGCGCCTGGCCCTGCAGACCCACGCTCACGGCTTCGGCGGGGTCACCGTCGGTGGTGGTTACGCGGCCGGCGACACTGCCCGTGGCCTGCGCCCAGGCTGAGGTGAGGCAGCCTAGTAGAAAGAATAGTAGAAGTAAGGAGCGAGAAGCAGACATAGGTTTATTTAGACAAAATCTAAAGAGTTCGCAAAGGAACGACTCAAACCCACCTCACTCAAAATCTATTTAGAATTAATCCAGATTGTTTTTGTTCGTTAGCCAGTGTTTAAACGCGAAAAAGCCCCGAAGCTGTGGCTAGGTTCGAAGAACCTAGCCACAGCTTCGGGGCCCAAATTCAAGTAGATAAGTTAGGGTCGAATGCCCGCTACGAAGTTTTTTATAGCCGCCGCTAGCTGCGTGGCCGGCGTCTGTTGCAAAAGCCGGATAAACGCGCTGCCGATAATGGCGCCCGTGGTGTGCCGGCTAGCCGCCGCGAAGCTGGCCGCGTCGCTGATGCCGAAGCCTACGAGCGTGGGATTGCGCAAGTTCAGCGCCTTGGTGCGGCTCAGGTAAGCGTCCACGTCGGCGTTCATGTCGGTTTGGGCGCCGGTGGTGCCGGCGGCGGCCACTAGGTAGATGAAACCATCGGCCAGGGCATCGAGCTGGCGCACGCGGGCGGCGCTGGTCTGGGGCGTCACGAGAAATACCACTTGCAGGCCGTGCTGGGCAAACAGGGCCTTGTACTCGCGCTCGTATACTTCAAGCGGTAGGTCGGGCAAAATCACGCCATCGACGCCCACGGCCTGGCACTGCTGGCAAAATTTCTCGATGCCAAACTGCACCACCGGATTCAGGTAGCCCATGAGCAGGATGGGCACCGTAATCCCTTGCTCACGAGCACCTTGCAACTGTTCAAAAAGCGTGGCTACGGTCATGCCATTATCGAGCGCCTGCTGGTTGCTGCGCTGGATGGTCTCGCCATCGGCCACGGGGTCGGAGTAGGGCATTCCGATTTCGACGAGGTCGGTGCCGGCCTCCTGCAGGGCTTTGAGGATGGGCACGGTATCGTCAAGCTGCGGAAAGCCGGCGGTGAAATAGACGTTGAGCACGTCCGATTTTTTGCGTTGGAATAGGGTGGTGAGGCGGTTCATAGAAAGAGTAGCGTAGTAAAAAGCGTCTGTCATGCTTCCTTCGTCAGCATGACAGACGTCGGGGGCTAGGCAGAATATTCGTCCAAGTGCTTGGTGTAGGTAGCCAAATCCTTGTCGCCGCGCCCCGAGAGGCAGACTACTACCACGTCTTCCGGCTTGGCCTTAATGAGCGGCAAGCAGGCTAGCGCGTGGGCCGTTTCGAGGGCCGGAATAATGCCTTCCAGGCGGCTGAGCTGGAATGCCGCGTCGAGCGCCGCCCGGTCGGTAATCGAGATAAACTCGGCCCGGCCGGTGGCAAACAGTTGTGCGTGCTGCGGCCCGATGCCGGGGTAGTCGAGGCCCGCCGAAATGGAGTAGGGCTCCGTTACCTGGCCGTCCTCGGTCTGCATCAGAATGGTGCTGGCCCCGTGCAAAATGCCGGGCTTGCCCAGCGCCGTGGTGGCGGCCGAGTGGCCCGTGTCCACGCCCTGGCCGGCGGCCTCGGCGGCAATCAGACGCACGCTGGGCTCGTCGAGGTAGTGGTAGAAGGCACCCGCCGCGTTGGAGCCACCGCCCACGCAGGCCAGCATAAAATCGGGCGTAGCGCGGCCCGTCTGCTGCAACAATTGGCTGATGGTTTCGGCCGAAATGATGGCCTGGAACCGGGCCACCATGTCGGGGTAAGGGTGCGGGCCCACCACCGAGCCGATGATGTAGTGCGTGTCGGTAGGGTTCGAAATCCAGTGGCGCATGGCCTCGTTGGTGGCGTCCTTCAGGGTTTTGCTACCGCTCTTAGCGGGCACCACTTTGGCCCCCAGCATGCGCATGCGGTCCACGTTGGGCTTCTGGCGCTCCATGTCGATTTCGCCCATGTACACGATGCACTCCAGGCCCATGAGGGCGCACACCGTGGCGGTGGCCACGCCGTGCTGGCCGGCGCCGGTTTCGGCCACGATGCGCTTTTTGCCCAAGCGCTGGGCCACCAGAATCTGGCCGATGGTGTTGTTGATTTTGTGCGCGCCGGTGTGGCACAAGTCCTCGCGCTTGAGGTAGATGGTGGTGTTAAATTCCTGCGACAGCCGCTCGGCCCGAAACAGCGGCGTGGGCCGCCCCACGTAGTCGGTGAGCAGCTGCGTAAACTGGCGCTGAAACTCGGGGTCCTCGATGATGCGCAGGTAGTTATCGCGCAGCTCTTCCACATTGGGGTAGAGCATTTCGGGCACGTAGGCCCCGCCAAAGGTGCCGTAGTAGCCGGCCGCATCGACGCGGTAGGGAGAAGTGGCGGTGATAGTCATCTTAATTATGAGGTATGAATTATGAGTTATGAATTGGCCGGTTGAGCGTGTAGGCGGGCTAACAGCTGGCCGGTGGCCTCGGTGTTTTTGAGGCCAGGCGCGGTTTCGAGCAGGCTGTTAAAGTCGTAGCCCACCAACTGCGGGTGCTGAAAGTGCAGCAGCTCAGCCACATTGTCTGGCCCCAGGCCGCCACTCAGTAAGAAGGGGGTGGGGCCGCGGTAGCCGTTCAGCAATTGCCAGTCGAAGCTGTGGCCATTGCCGCCGGGGTGCTTGCCCTTCGTATCAAAGAGGAATAGCTCGCAGAACGGCACATACGCCACTAGGGCACTAAAATCAAAGTCAGCATCCACCGCAAAGGCCTTGATGATGCGCAGGCCCTGCGCGCGCACCGCCTGGCAGTATGCCGGCGTTTCGTGGCCGTGCAGCTGCACGTAGTCGAGGCTGTAATGGGCGGTAGTGGCGAGGAGCTCGGGTAGGGGCGCATCGACAAAAACGCCCACCTTATCAATCGACGCGGGCAGGCTGCGCAGCAGCTCCGTATCAAGCACTTCGCCCGCGTAGCGCGCCGATTTTTCGTAGAAGATGAACCCCAGAAAATCAGGGTTGAAACCGGCCACCGACAGGATGTTGCCCGCCTCGCGCATGCCGCAGATTTTGACTTTCATAGCGGGCTAAGAAGCGGTAACGGGCGCGGATAGTTCGGCCACGAGGCTAGCCAGGGCGGCTGCCGGGTCGGGGGTTTTCATAAACGTTTCGCCAATCAGGAAGCCCTGGTAGCCGGCCCGCCGTAGCGCAGCTATGGTACTGGCGTGCTGCAAGCCACTCTCGGCCACCTTCACAAACGAAGCAGGAATGAGGCTAGCCAGCCGCGCCGAGGTGTCGATGTCCGTGGCAAACGTGGCTAGGTTGCGGTTGTTCACGCCCACTAAGTCGACGCTGCTCGTGAGGTGGCTGCGCAGCTCAGTTTCATCGTGCACCTCCAGCAGCACTTCCAGCCCTAGCGCGTGGGCAAACTGGCTGAGCTGCGCCACCTCGGCCGGCGTGAGGCAGGCGGCGATGAGCAGAATCAAATCGGCGCCCATTGCCCGCGCCTCCGCTAGCTGATACTCGCTGATAATAAAATCTTTGCGCAAAATCGGCGTGGCCGGGCACGCTGCCCGCGCCGCCGCCAGGTCGGCCGGCGTGCCACCGAAAAACGGCTCATCCGTGAGCACCGACAGCACGGCTGCGCCCGCCGCCGCGTAGCCCGCCGTGGTGGCGCCCGCCTCGGCCGTGCCGTTGATAACGCCTTTGGAAGGCGACTGGCGCTTGAACTCGGCAATGATGCCCGACGAGCCGGCCGCCGTGAGCGCCGCTCGCGCCGACAGCACCGGCCGCGCGAACAGCGGCGCCTGTTGCAGCGCGGCTAGGGGTGTTGCGGCCTCGCGCTGGGCTACTTCCTGGCGCTTTTCGGCAATGATTTTATCGAGGATGGTCATGGTAACAAGCGTCTTTTACGGTCGTCATGCTGAGCTTGCCGAAGCATCTTGGCCGCACCGTTAAACTGTTTTTGATTACTGCGCCACGTGAGATGCTTCGACAAGCTCAGCATGACAACCGTTTTTGAGTGATAGCTAGCCCAGCGCCAGCAGCTTTTCAAACGCCGCCCGCGCCCGGCCGCTGTCCAGGCTCTCGGCCGCCTGGGCTAGCCCCTCGGCAGCGGTGGCAGCGCGGCCGGCGGTGCGCAGGGCTAGCCCCGCATTAGCCAATACGGCGTTGCGGTGGGCGGCGGGCGCCTCATTGCGCAGCACGCGCTGAAAAATGTGCGCCGCCTCGGCCACCGTGTCGCCGCCAAACAGCGCCTCGGGCGTGGTGGCGGGCAGGCCCAGGTCGCTCGGGTTCAGCAATTCCTCGCCCTGGCGGCTGATGAGTTTCACCGGGCCGGTCAGCGACACCTCATCGTAGCCATCGAGGCTGTGCACGATGAGAAACTCGCGGCCCACCTCCTGCTGGTGCAGGTAGGCATAGAGGCGCGCCAGCTCCAGGCTGAATACGCCCACCAATTGCAAGCGCGGCCTAGCCGGATTCACCAGCGGCCCCAGCATGTTGAAGAAGGTTTTCACGCCCAGCTCTTTGCGCAGCGGCGCCACGTTTTTGAGGGCTGGGTGAAACAGCGGCGCGTGCAAAAAGCAGATGTTTGCCTCGTCGAGCTGGCGCTTCAGCTGGTCGTTATCAGCCGTGAATTTCACGCCCATGTGCTCCAGCACCGTGCTGCTGCCACTGATGCTCGACACGCCGTGGTTGCCGTGCTTGGCCACCGGCTGCCCCGCACCGGCCACCACAAAGGCCGATAAGGTGGAGATATTGAAGGTATTGCGCCCGTCGCCGCCGGTACCGCACACGTCCATGGCGTCCACGCCGCCGAGGTCCACGGGGCGGCATAGCTCCAGCAGCGCGTTGCGGAAACCGGCTAGCTCCTCCACCGTCACGCTGCGCATAAGGTACACCGTGAGGAAGGCGGCAATCTGGGCCGGGTTATACTGGCCCTGGGCAATGCCGAGCACCACGCGGTGCGCCTCGTCCTGGGGCAGCGTGCGGTAGGCAAAAAGGTGGTTGAGCGTGTCTTTCACGTTAATAATTCAAATTTTGGTCGTCATGCTGAACGCAGTGAAGCATCTTGCTAGGTGACATTTGAGTGGTAATACAACGAAGTGGCCAAGATGCTTCACTACGTTCAGCATGACGACTTTAATTAGGGGCTAGCCTACCCGTTCACCCAATTGGCCAGCATGGTTTTGCCGTGCTCCGTCAGCACCGACTCGGGGTGAAACTGCACGCCCAGTACGTCGTAGTCGCGGTGGGCGAGGGCCAGCACTTGGCCGTTCTCGTCGAGGGCTGTGATGCGCAGCTCGGCCGGCACGCCCTCGGGCGCGATGGTCCAGGAGTGGTAGCGGCCCACGCGCACATCGTTGGGCACGTCGTTGAAGAGGCGGTTGTGGGCCGCCTCGGGCGTCTGGTGCAGCGTGTGGGCCACACCGTGGTGCACCTCGCCGAGGTTAGCCAGCTGGCCGCCAAAGGCTTCGCCGATGGCCTGGTGGCCCAGGCACACGCCTAATATGTGCTTGCTAGGAGCATAGCGCTTTATCAATTCGGGCATAATGCCGGCCTCGCTCGGAATGCCGGGGCCGGGCGACAGCAGAATGTGCGAGTATTTATCGACCTCGTCGAGGCTGATTTTATCGTTGCGAAACACATCCACTTCCTGCCCCAGCTCGCGCAGCATATACACGAGGTTGTAGGTGAAAGAGTCGTAGTTGTCGAGAACCAGGATAGCCATTTTAGTAAGCTTTATTTTTAGCGTCTGTCATGCTGACGAAGGAAGCATCTTGTCAGGTTAGAATGAATCTGACTGTTAGCAACTCACCGAAGCAAACAAGATGCTTCCTTCGTCAGCATGACAGACGATTGTATGAACGATTCCACTTATACTTTTTCGGCCTGCTGCATGGCCGCCCGCAAGGCGCCGAGCTTGTTGTGTACCTCCTGCAACTCGCTGGCTGGTACCGACTTGGCGACCACGCCCGCGCCGGCCTGGTAATACAGCGTGTTGTCCTTGCTGAGGAAGGTGCGAATCATGATGGCGTGGTTGAAGTCGCCGCCGAAGTCGAGCGCGCCAATGCAGCCGCCGTAGAAGCCGCGCTGCGTGCTCTCGTACTCGTCGATGAGCTGGATGGCGCGGTACTTGGGCGCGCCCGAAAGCGTGCCGGCCGGGAAGGTTTCGCCCACCACATCGAGCGGCTCGGTGTCGGCCCCTAGCTGGCCCACTACCTTGGAAACCAGGTGAATAACGTGCGAGTAATACTGGATTTCCTTGAAGCGCTCGACCTGCACCACATCGCAGCGGCGGCTGAGGTCGTTGCGGGCCAGGTCCACGAGCATCACGTGTTCGGCGGTTTCCTTGGGGTCGTCGAGCAGCTGCTGGGCTAGCCGGGCGTCGGCCGCGTCGTCGCCGGTGCGGCGGAAGGTGCCCGCGATGGGGTAGAGCACCGCCTGGCCTTTGTTCACCACAATCTGCGACTCGGGCGAGGAGCCGAAAATCTTGTAGCTGCCGTAGTCGAAAAAGAACAAATACGGCGACGGGTTGAGCGAGCGCAGCGCCCGGTACACATTAAACTCATCGCCCTGAAACCCTTGCTGAAAGCGCCGCGAGAGCACAATCTGAAACACGTCGCCGCGCTGGCAGTGGTGCTGCCCCAGCCGGATTAATTCCAGGTACTGCTCGTCAGTCACGTTCGACGTTTCCTCGCCCGTGAGATGGAAAGCGTGGGTCGCAAAGTTGCGGTTTTGAATGAGCGTCTCGATGGCGTCGAGCGAGTCGGCCACGGGCTCTTCGCCCTCAGCCAGGTACTGATGCTCAAATAAATACAGCTCGTCCTTGAAGTGGTTGATGGCGATAACGTAGCGAAACGCCTGGTACACAATGGCCGGTACGGTGCTGTCGGTAGGCTTGTCGCGCAGCGTCACATCCTCAAAATACTGCACCGCCTCGTAGGCCATGTGCCCAAACAGGCCATTCGTGATAAACGGCAGCCCCGACGGCGCAGCCGGCTGAAAGCTGGCCCGAAAGGCCCGCAGGTAGGCCAGCGCCTGGCGCGGGTCTGCCAGGGTTTCGGTGCTAGCAGGCTGGCCGGGGCGCTGGGTGGTGAGCTGGTTTTTGTCGAGCTCGAAGCGCGCTACCGGGCTGAAGCACAGGTACGAAAAGCTGTTGTTGTTACCGTGGTAGTCGGAGCTTTCGAGCAGCAGCGTGCCCACAAACTGGTCGCGCAGCCGCAGGTACAAACTCACCGGCGTGAGGGTATCGGCCAGCAGGCGGCGGTGGCGGCTATGAACGATGGTAGCGGAAGAAGTGGCGGTAGCGACCGACATGGCAAGGAAAACGGAAAACTGGACAACAAAAAAGCCCGCTGCGGTGAGCAGCGGGCTTGGAGAAACGCTAGGGGGTTCAACCAACTATAATGCCTAATGCTCAGCCTCTTGGGAAGGTTGAGTGCCACCAGCTTTGCGAAACGGTTGCGAAGAAAGACATTACTTGGGGTCGGTTTGCGAGGGCAAAGGAACGACGCTTTTTGGGAAAAGCAAATTTTTGGGTGAAAATCATCTGGGTAGCCCCACGGGAAGTTGCTGCAGCGTGCGCAGAAGAGACGCAGCGGTTTGCGAAGGCTAATTGAGGCTAGCCAGGCGGGTTTCGGTTGGTTGCAGCACCACCACTCCTTGTTTGTAGAGCGAACCGAGGGCCTTCTTGAAGACTTTTTTGCTGATGCCGAGTCGGCGGTACACGTCGTCGGCCAGGCTCTTATCGCCGAGGGGCAGGCGGCCGTCGGGGCGCTGGCGCAGGGCAGCTAGTACGAGGCGCGAGGCCGTTTCGACCTCATCGTAGCCGGCTTGGCCAAGGCGGACATCGAGCTTGCCATCGGGCCGGATAAGGCGCAGGTGGCCCGGTAGCAGCTCGCCGGTGCGTAGCGGCCGAAATACCTCATTCTGATACAGCAGGCCCGGGTGCGTGCCATTAACAATGACGGAGTAGCCTAGCGGGGTTTCTTCGGCCACGAGCACCTGCACGGCCTCGCCCACTGCGCCCGCGAAGGGCTCGGGGCTGAGAAACTGCTGCCATTTAGCCGAGGCCACGAGGCGGTCGGTAGCCTCGTCGAGGTACACATAAACGAGCACGCGCTCGCCCACCTGCACGGCGTGGCGTTGGTTGGCGTGGGGTAGCAGCAGGTCTTTTTCGAGGCCCCAGTCGAGGAATGCGCCCGGCGCGCCAATGTCGCGCACGGTGAGGGCGGCAAAGCTGTCGACCACCGCCAGCGGCTCTAAGGTGGTGGCAATAAGGCGGTCCTCCGAGTCGCGGTACACGAACACGCGAATGACATCGCCGACGTGCGCGCCCACCGGGCGGTACTTCTCGGGTAGCAATAGGTCGCCGTCGTCGCTGGTCAGGTAGAAGCCAATGCTGACTTCGCGAGCTATTTCGAGGTCATTAAAATCGCCGAGACGCATAGGAGAGAGGCGCAGCAAGCGCGCTAGGTTAGGGAAGACGAAGGTAGGGCCCGGGTCGATTGCCGGGCGCAGACAATCCGAAAAGAAGATTTTTTAGTATAATCAAAAGAATCGGTCACTCTAACGGAAAAATAATATTATGAGCTCATCTAAGTGCCGTAATTTTGAGCAACTAGAACTCTATTGCTTACCCCTTATTATACCATATTTTGTATGAGTGCACGATACACTTGGGTAATAGTAGTAGCAGCCTTGGGGTTGCCGGGCCTTGCTGCGGCGCAGGGAGCTAGCCGGGCTAGCCTGTCTACGGTAGTGGCCCCTGCGGTGGGGCCAGGAGGGGGTAGTAGCAAAGCTGCCCCGGTGGCTGCGCAGGCGTTCAGCCCCGACTCTATCTTTATCAACCCCGATGTGCGGCCGCAGTTTACGGGAGGTGAGCCAGCGCTGCTGGCTTATATGACCAAGAATATGCACTATCCTGAGATGGCGCGCATGAAGAAGGTAACGGGTAAGGTGTACATACGTTTTGTCCTAAGCGCTGCTGGCCGCATTACCGACGCCTCGCTGGTGCGCGGCCCCGGCAGCGGCCTCAACGAAGAGGCCCTGCGCCTGGTGTGGCTGATGCCGCCCTGGAAGCCCGGCTACCAGCGCGGGCAGGCCGTGCGCGTGGTGTGCACCATGCCAATTGAGTTTCAGCTGTGATTAGTAGTTGATAGGCGTTGGTTGATAATTGTGACCTGACGCTCACAATTATCAACCTAATAATCAGCATATAATTACTGAAACCCATACTGCACCACGCTGGGCTGGCCGAAGCTGAAGTCGGAGAAGTGGTACGAGTCGCGGTTGCTCTCAAACAGGCGCGTGCCGTTGGCATTGAGCTGGCCGCGGGGGTAATACCCTAGCAGTATCTGGAAGGTGCGCAATACCGTGAGCTCGTTGCGGAAGCGCAGGCCCAGGCCGAAGCCCGTGTAGGGCGCGTCGCCGCCGAAGGGCGAGCCGCCGCCGATGCGCTCGTTCACCACTGCCACATCGGCAAAGGCCAGCACCGCCACCCGGAAGCCCAGCAACGAGAGCGGCGTGTACACGGTGCCCTCGTAGTTGGCTAGCAGGCGGCTGGTGGCCAGTATCTGGCCGGTGGGCTGGAAGCCGCGCACGCCGTCGGGGTTGCTATTGATGCCCGAGAGCAGCACCTCGGCCGGGTAGCGGTTGAAGCCCGCCGTGACGCGGGTGCTCAGCAAGTGTCGGCTCTGGTAGTTGCCCACCCGGTAGCGCCGCGTGAAGTACAAAAACTGCCCGCTCAGCAGGCCCTGCTCCCAGCCGCCATCGTTCACGCGCTGAAACGTGCCGAAGTCCAAGCTGCCGTAGAGGTAGCCCTGGCGCTCGGAGTAGCCGGCCGCCGCAATGCGGGCGTCGATGTAGCGGCGCGGGCCCGAGGTGTTGTTTTCGAGGCCCGCCGTGAGGCTGAGTAGCGTGCCGGCCGGTACGTCTTCGGTGCGACCAAAGCCGAACAAATATTTGTCTTTGTAGTAGCGACGCACCGAGTAGCCCACTGCGCCCAGCACCAAGGTGCGGGTACGGTCGTCGGGGCTGCCGGCGGGGTTTTCGGGGGTGGCGGTGGGGTTGGTAGTGTGGTTTTCGTGGGCCACGCTGGCCGCGATAATCAGCCGGCCGGGGTTCTCGTAGCCCAGGTCGTAGGAGCGCAGCCGCAGGGCGCGGCCCACCCACAGGCTCTGGCTGGTGAAGGAACGCACGCGGTAGTAGGGCTGCTCGCCCTCGGCCGGCGGCGCGTCGCGGGGCAGTACTACCCGCAGGTTGTTGACGTCGGCCGTGAAGGCGCCGGCCCAGCGGGCGCTGGGCGAGTAAAAATCGCGCCGCGCCGACACGCCGCCCGAGTGCGACTCAAACTCGTTGAAATAATGTCCCTCGGCATATACGAAGTTGCGAAACGGCACCCGGTAGTTGGCCTCGTAGCCCCAGGTTTGGGGCAGGTCGCGGCCGTACTGGTAGCGATTATCGAGCCGGTGGCCTAGCCCCAGAAAGTTCTGGTCGCCGAGCGTCACGATGGCCTGGCCGGGGCCACCGCGCAATTCATAGCCCGCCGTGATGCTGAATACGTCGGTAGTATAAACGGCAATATCGACGCTGTCGCGGGTGGCGGTAGCCTCGTTCACGACCACCCGGGCGTCCAATATTTCGTCGGTCTGGCGCAGCAGGCGCTCGCTTTCGGCTAGGGCCTGGGGCAGCAGCGGCTGGCCCGGCCGAAACAGCAGCACCTGCCGAATGCGCGAGCGCGCCGTGCGGATGTGCAGCGCATTGCCCGACTTTTCCAGAAACGTGCGCGGTTGGCGCAGCGAGTCATTCAGGCTATACCCAAAGGCATCGAAGGGCGTGATGGTGACGCGGCGCACAATCTTGAAGTTATGCTGGTCGAACTGCCGGTTCAGCAGCACCGCGTCGAGGCCGTGGTCTTCCTCGCGCGATTTGGTGAGCCGAAAAAACGCCTGCAACGCCTTGCCCATGATGGTTTTACGCCGGGTGTAGCGCTCCAGGCTCAGGCGCACGCGCTCTTCGTCGAAGCGGCGGCCCAGCGAGTCGGCGGGCAGGCTCTCGACCTCATCGGCGGCGTGCAGCGAATCGGGCGGCACGGCCAGGCGTGGGGTAAAGGCCGGTACCTGCGCCTGCGCATGGGCTAGCCCGCCGAGCAGCAGCCAGCCTAGCAACACCAAAAAACGACGGGCAGAAAGAAAAAGCATCGGGCGCAGCAGCACTATGCGCAAGTTACGGAGCCGGGGCGGGGTTTTGGTAGCAGGCCACCCGGCTGGCTAGCCTTTATTAGCCAGCAGTAAAGAAACTTTTTCTAAAAAAATTAGCTTATAAAAAGCTTGCTCATCTCAATAGCCAGCCCTACTTTTACCCTCGCTAAATTACTTCGCTAGCATGAACGAGCGCATTCAGGAAAAGCTAAGCATCTTAGCCGACGCCGCCAAGTACGATGTATCGTGCAGCAGCAGCGGCGGCAAGCGCAAAAACGAGCAGAAAGGCCTCGGCAACGCCGAGGGCATGGGTATTTGCCACAGCTTTACGGAGGATGGCCGCTGCGTGAGCTTGTTGAAAATCCTGCTCACCAACCACTGCATCTTCGACTGCGCTTACTGCGTGTCGCGCCGCTCAAACGACGTGAAGCGCGCCGCCTTCACGGTGGAGGAAGTGGTCGATTTGACCATCAATTTTTACCGCCGCAACTACATCGAGGGGCTGTTTTTGAGCAGCGGCATTTTCTCCTCGCCCGACTACACGATGGAGCGCCTGGTGCGCATTGTGAAGACACTGCGCACCGAGCACAATTTCAACGGCTACATCCACGTCAAAACCATTCCGGGTGCCTCGCCCGAGCTCATTCAGGAAGCTGGGCTGTATGCTGACCGCCTGAGCGTGAACATTGAACTGCCCTCTGAACTGGCACTGCAAAATTTGGCGCCGGAGAAAAATTACGCTGAAATTCTGACTCCGATGGGCCAGATTCGGGACGGCATTATTCAGAACAAAGAAGAAAAGGCGCTTTTTAAGAAAGTGCCGCAGTTTGCCACCGCCGGCCAGAGCACCCAGCTCATTGTGGGGGCTAGCGACGAGAACGACTTGCAGATTATCAAGCTCTCCGACAGCCTTTACCAAGGCTACAACCTGAAGCGCGTGTACTACTCGGGCTACGTGCCCATCACCGACGATGCGCGCCTGCCGCAGGTGACCCAGCCGCCGCTAGTGCGCGAGCACCGCCTGTATCAAACCGACTGGCTGATGCGCTTTTACGGTTTCGAGGCCGATGAAATACTCGACCCCGCGCACCCGTACCTCGACCTCGAAATTGACCCCAAGCTGGCCTGGGCGCTGCGCAATCGCCACCTGTTTCCGGTGGATGTGAACGTGGCCGACCGCGCCATGATACTGCGCATTCCGGGCGTGGGCGCGCGCTCGGCCGAGCGCATTGTGCAGGCCCGGCGTTTTACCAGCCTCACGGCCGAGCACCTCACTCAGTTTGGGGTGGTGATGAAGCGGGCCAAGCACTTTCTCACCGCTAGGGGCATGGCGCCGGCCAAGCTCGGCGAGCTGGATGCGCAGCAGGTGCGCCGCCAGATTTTGTTTGGCGGCAAGGCCTCGCGCTCGGCCCTGGTGACGCAGCAACTCGATTTGTTTGCCCAGGTCAGTTAGGGCGATTGGCACAGTGGCACCGGCCTTCCGTCGAATAAATGAAATTAAAACAAGTAGTTAGCTAGTACTTCGTACCACCATTCTGCTATCCGCTGGCTCTTATCCTCATGAAGTATTACCTGCTTGTCGCTCTTGCCCTCGGTGCCACCAGTTGTTTGGGCGTGGGGCCCGATACCTGTAATACGACGCTATTCACGCCCGTAACGAGCGCAACTGGCCCCAAGACGGTGGCCGTCAATCAGGCGGCGGTATATACTCTTTCCTACACGCCGGCCGGGGGCTGCGGCACGCTGGGTGACCTGACCGAGCAAGTTGTGGGTAATGTCCGGGCCGTGACTGTCAACGTCAACTATGCTGCCTGTACCTGCGCCGCGACCGCCGACCCGGCCCAAACGACTTACACGTTTCGGCCTAGCCAGGCGGGGACGTATTACCTCAAGTTCGTGGGCAACAACGCCTATATCGTGGATACGCTGGTGGTGCAGTAGCTGCCAGTGTCAGGTTACCGGCGGCGGTCGCAGCCGGGTTTTTAACAGGTTCATTTTCAATCATGAAAATCACCCATCGCGCATTAGCCGACGCGTCGGCCGCCCTCAGTATTGCCGCCGAGCCGGCGGGTCTTTTTGCCCCAACTGCTAGCCCCGACAAGGCGCCGCGCCTTTCGTGCTGCTGCCGTATCTCTGAGCTATTGCCGCTGGTGCGGCAGCTGCACGATGCGGCCCGCGCCGCCCGGCAGGCTAGCGAGCTGCAGCCCGGCGTGGCCGCTTAGAGTAGTACTAGACGCAGGGCTGCATCCTCGCAGCTTGGCAGCAGGCTGGCCTACAACGACGCGACGCGAGGGTGCGCCGATATACTAGCGCCAATAACGCGCTAGTTGCGCCACAACCTTTGGGGCCTTGGCTAGGGTATAAGCCCCATGCATTACCCGCTCACGCACCACTATGTGCCCTCCAACGGCTTGCGGCTGCACGTGGTACAGGCCGGCCCGGTCGATGGGCCGCTCGTTGTGCTGCTACACGGCTTTCCGGAGTACTGGGCCAGCTGGCGGGCGCAGCTAGGGGCGCTGGCCGCCGCTGGCTACCGCGTGTGGGCTCCCGACCAGCGTGGCTATAACCTAAGCGACAAGCCGCTGGGTATCACATCCTACGCCTTGCCGACCCTAGCGGCTGACATCATTGGCCTGCTCGATGCGGCGGGCGCGGCGCAGGCCAGTATTATTGGCCACGATTGGGGCGGCATTGTGGCGTGGTACTTGGCGGCTTATTACCCTAGCCGCGTGGCGCGCACTACCATTATCAATGTGCCGCACCCGGCGGTGGTGCTGCCTAACCTGTGGCGGGTGCCCGGCCAGGTGGCGCGCAGCTGGTACATCGGTTTTTTTCAGTTGCCAGGGTTGCCCGAGCAGCTTATTCGGCGGCGCAACTGGCGCTTTGGGGCGCAGGCGCTGCAAGGCACCAGCCGGCCCGGCACCTTCAGCGCGGCCGAGGTGGCGCGCTACAAAGTAGCCTGGGCGCAGCCCGGCGCGCTCACAGCCATGCTCAACTGGTACCGGGCGCTGCGGGTGGCGCGCGGCGCGCCGTGGCCACGTATTCCGGGGCCGGTGCAGGTTATCTGGGGCGCGCAAGATGCTTTTCTGGATGCCCGGCTAGCCCAGCTCAGTTTGCGCGAGTGTGCGCACGGGCAGCTGCACTATTTCCCGCACGCTACCCACTGGGTACAGCTCGAAGAAGTGGCGGCCGTGAACGCCTTGCTCCTGGCATTTTTAGCGCAGCCTTTGCCGGCTATTCACTGATTACCAATCTATCCGCGTGAGCCGACTTACTCCCCTTCGCCGTCCGGCGGCCAGCACGGCCGTGGGCCCGGTAGCTGCCCGACCGCCTGCGCCCGAACTGCACAACCCACCCGCCGACTACACCTACGACGGTAGTTTTGAGGGCTTGCTTACGGTACTGTTCCGCATCTACGACCGCCGCTCGGCCCCCAACAGCATCCAGCCCGTGGGCGCCGCGCAGGGTGGGCTCTTTGCCCAAGTAGTGGCCATCGACACCGACGAGACCCTAGCCACCCGCACCTGGGATGGCCTGCTGCGTTTCATGCCCGAGCCGGCGCGGGCGCGTCTCTACCACGTGTTTTTGAGTGAGGATACGGAGCGCGAGTTGCTCATCTTTCGCTACGCCGACACGGCCCTGCGCGCGGGCCGCGACATCTCTGAGAACTACGCCGACGCTATCGTGCGCCGCTGCCAGCGGCTGGCTCAGCAGCTCTTCCGCGAAAAGCACCGCATGGAGGCGTTTGTGCGTTTCGAAAAGGCGCAGGATGGGTTGTTTCACACTACTATCGAGCCCGATTTTGATACGCTGCCGCTCATTGCCAGCCACTTCACCAAGCGTTACGCCGACCAGCGCTGGCTGATTTTTGACCGCCGCCGCCGCTACGGCTTGTACTACGACCTTGCCCAGACCACCATCGTGGAGTTTGAAACCAGTGGGGCTAGCCCGCGCCGCGGCGAGGTGTCGGCCACGGTGCTCGATGAGCGCGAGCCGCTCTTTAAAATTTTGTGGCAGGCGTACTTCGACCACGTCAATATTCCGGAGCGCAAAAACCTGAAACTGCACCAGCGCCAGATGCCCAAGCGCTACTGGAAGTACCTGAGCGAGAAGCAGCCCCGCGAGCGCCGCTTCGAGCCCATCAAGAACAAGCGCCCGCCCGGGCCGCCCACGCTACCTGGCTAGCCTTACCTTGCGGCCCGAACAACGCGGCCCACGCGGGCTACTCACACTAAATGCAGACAACGCTGGTATTTGGGTCCTCGGGCCAACTAGGGCAATGCCTGGCGCACGTGGCGCAGGAAAAGAATCTGAGCGGATTGGTTTTTCCGCCCGAAGCCCAGGCTAATATTCTGGACCTCAATAGCCTGCGGGCGCTCTTCGAGCAGCACCGCCCGGCCTACGTCATCAACTGTGCCGCCTACACGGCCGTGGACAAGGCTGAGGACGAACTCGACCTGGCCCGCCGCGTGAACCGCGACGGCGTGGAAAACCTGGCTCGGCTGTGCGGCGAATTTGACAGCGCGCTCGTCCAGATTTCGACCGATTTTGTGTTTGCCGGTACCGGCAATCAGCCTTTGGTTGAAACCGACGAGGCCGCGCCCATCAGCGTGTACGGCCTCACCAAGCTGGAGGGCGAGCAGGTGATTCCGGCCCTTACCAGCCGCTATTTCATCCTGCGCACGAGCTGGCTGTACTCCGAGTTTGCAGGTAACTTCGTGAAAACCATGCTGAAGCTGGGCCGCGAGCGCGACGAGCTGCGCGTAATCTGGGACCAGCTCGGCACGCCTACCTACGCCATCGACCTGGCCGGCTGCATCCTGCACCTCATCGAAAGCAAGAGCTCGGCCCACGGCCTCTACCACTACAGCAACGAGGGCGTGACCTCGTGGTACGACTTTGCCACGGCCATCTTCGAGCTAGCCCGCCTGCCGACGAAAACTGTGCCCATCCGCACCGCCGAATACCCCACTAAAGCCACCCGCCCCACCTACTCCGTAATGGACAAAACCAAGGTGAAGCAAACGCTGGGCATAGCCATTCCGCACTGGCGCACTAGCCTGCAAACCTGCCTGGGGCGGCTAGGGTAGCCCAAGCTATTGACTAATAAGGTTATGCCCGTAGGTGGAGTGCGCCTGACTGAACCGCAATGATTCCGGATGTTGCGCTAAGCTCGTCGGGTAGCTTATTCGGGGTTGCTATTCCTTGTGAATCAGGTGTTGCGCAGTTCTTGGCACCCAAACGGCAGGTGTATCTTTAGGCGTTACGCTGTCTTTTCGCGCTACTTCGCCCCCTGCCCATGCCGCTCTATCACCTCATTTACGAAAGCCGCGCCACGCAGCCTTTCTCTGACCTGGACTTGCTAGCGCTTTTGCGCCACTCGCGGGGCTACAATGCGCAGCGCGGGCTCACGGGTATGCTGCTGTATTCGTCCGAGGGCCGGTTTTTGCAGGTGCTGGAAGGTAGGCGGGCCGAAGTAGAGGCACTGTATCAGCACATTAGCCAGGATGCACGCCACACGGCCTGCGTGGTGCTGCTGGCCGGGCCACTGGCCTCGCGGCGCTTCGCCGAGTGGCGCATGGGCTTCCGCGCTACCCGCCACCTCACCGATATGGCGGCCCTGCTAGGCCACGTCGATACCTCATCGCCCGACTTTCTGCTGCCGCTGCTGCCCAAGCTCTCCACCTCGCTGCTCGACCGCATTTTCGACTACGTGCCCCACGCGCCAGCGCACGCGCTGCTGGAAGAGCCGGTGGCCTAGCCATCGGCTCTACCCAGCTGACTCGGGGCGCCGCGCTAGCACAACCAGCAGGATAATCTGGTGCGCGTCTTTGGGCGACAGCTTGTTTTCGAACGTTTCCAAGTCATAGCCCTTTGTTAGCCAGGTTTTTACTTCGGGAAAGGCAAGAATTTCAGCCTTAGTGAAAGGTGCGGGCGTGACGGGCTGTTTAGCTTCCGAAAAGAAGGTAAGCAGCTTGGTGTCTGGTAGGGAGGTGGTGGCCATTGTAGGTGTTGCGCTTGCGAGCGGAATAAAATATAACACGTTGGTTTACTTGCCATTCGGGCGGCTATTAGAACGGCCGTCGGGCTGATATACGCTCTTAGGAATAATTCAGAAATTGGGAGTTATTAGTTGAGGCCTGGCTAAGGATTCTACTTAATAACGCTCAATTTTTAACCTAAACAGCGCGCTTGTAGCCACTGTGGATAGCGAAGGCTAGGGCCACAAATGCGGCCCCTACGGCGCACACGCCGGACCAGCCAAAATGCGTCCAGGCCAGCCCGCCCACCACCGAGCCTAGCGAGCCGCCGGTGAAGTAGCCCGTCATATACACCGTATTGAGGCGACTGCGGGCCTCGGGGCGCAGCGAAAACACGAGCGTTTGATTGGAAATATGGGTCGACTGCACGCCCACATCAAGCAGAATAACGCCCACTACCAGCCCAATCAGCAGCCCGCCGGCTAGCCCCAGCAATACGAAAGAAGTCAGCGCCAGCACAATGCCCGCCGTGATGGCATAGCGGGGCCCGCGCTTGTCGGCCAGGCTGCCGGCCATCGGCGCGGCTAGGGCACCCACGGCGCCAACCAGCCCAAAAAAGCCCGCTACATCGCTGCCGTAGTGGTAAGCCGGGCTTTCGAGGTAGAACGCCAAGGTGGTCCAGAACACGCTGAAGGCCGCGAAAATGCTGGCTCCCACCAGCGCCGAGCGGCGTAGCGGCGGCAGCTCGCGCACCAGCGTACCCAGCGATTGCATCAGCGAGGCATAGGTACCCGCGAACGTAGGCCGGTCCTGGGGCAGGCGCCAGGCAAGTAGCGCGGCCAGCGCCAGCATAAGCCCGGCGGCCCCCTCAAATACCACACGCCAGCCCAGGTGGGCGCCTACGTAGCCACTCGCCGTGCGCGAGAGCAGAATGCCAATGAGCAGCCCGCTCATAATGCGCCCCACAATGCGGCCCCGGTCGGCCTCGGGGGCGAGGTGCGCCGCCATCGGCAGCAGCAACTGCGGCACCGCCGAGCAGATGCCAATGAGTACGCTAGCCACCGCCAGCAAAGCAAACGTAGGCGCCAGCGCGGCCCCACCCAGGCACACGGCCGCGCCCAGTAGCATCCAGAGGATGAGGCGCTTGCGCTCCAGCATATCGCCGAGCGGCACTATCAGCACCATGCCCAGCGTGTAGCCGACCTGGGTGGCGGTGGCAATGAGGCTAGCCTGGCTGTCGCGGATGTGAAAGGTGCGGCCGATGGCGGCCAGCAGCGGCTGGTTGTAGTAGATATTGGCCACCACCAGCCCGCAAGTGAGGGCCATAAGCCAGACCAGGGCATTATTGAGGCGGTGGGTAGTCGGAGTGGGGGCAGCAGGGGCAGTCAGTAACTCAGGCATTGGGGATAGTGCGAGCGAATCGGGATAACGGTAGCGGCGAAATAGCGTGAGTTAACCGTGAAAGTCCCGGAAGGGTTGCAGAACCCACGCACAACCCGCCGGCCCGACCTGCGTTTGCCCCCTATGAGCCGTGGATTTGTAAAGGAAGATGATGCCCAGACGCCACCCCTGGTGCCCCCGCGCGCGGCCCTGCCGCTCGGTACGCCCAACTACGTGACCCCCAACGGCCTCACCCAGCTGCGCACCGAGCTGGCCGCCCTCGAAGCCGAGCGCAGCCAGGCCGAAGCCGACCACGCGGGCCTCGACCTCGACCGCAGCCACCGGCTTTCGCTGCTGAACGGCCGGCTAGCCCTGCTGGCCGAGCGTTTGGCCAGCGCCCGGGTCATCGACCCCGCCGCGCAGCCACCGCAGGAAGTGCGCTTCGGGGCCACCGTGGCGCTGCGTACCGTGGGCGGCCGCCGAGCCGGCGCCGAGCGCACCTTCACGCTGGTGGGGGTCGATGAGGCCGACGTGGCGGCCGGCAAGCTGGGCTTTGTGGCGCCGCTGGCTAGGGTGCTCATCGGGGGGCGCGTGGGCAGCCGGGTGGTACTACCCTTAGGGAGTCAGCCCGAAACGGTGGAAATCACCGCGATAACTTATTGAGTCAGTTTCTTATATGCGCCGGGTGTCAGGCCCTCGTGCTTTTTGAATAAAGCCTGAAAGTAGGAGAGATTGTTGAAGCCCGCCCGTAGACAGACTTCGGCCACGCTGGCCAGCGGCTGGCGCAGTAGGCGCTTGGCCTCGGCCAGCCGCTCGCGCACGATGTACTCGACCGGCGTCAACCCAAACTCGCGCTTAAACACTCTGAAAAACGTGGCCTTGCTCATGCAAGCCAGCGCGCTGAGCTTATCTACCGATAGGTTTTCGGCTAGGTGCTCCTTGATATGCTGCACTACCGCCGCAAAGCGATGCGTGGTAAGGTGCCGGGCGTAGTCGTTGAAAATCAGCTCCCGGGCCTGGGTTTGCATGAGACGTACCAGCAGCTCTTGCAGCGTGAAGCCAGCTAGCACGTCCTTGGCCGCGTCGGTAGTGCGCGATACGGCCACCAGGCGCTCCAGGGTGCCCGTCAGTTCGGGCGTGTTGGTGAGGTGAGCGTACTCGGGGCCGGCCAGCGCCCAGGGCACGTGGGTTTCGGCGCGCGGGTAGCGTTCGTTCAGCAGGTCAACGGTTTGGCGAATGGTATCGGGGGCGATGGCCACGGCCAGGCACTGCGTGGGCTGGCCCAGACAAGCCTCGGGGAAGTCGATTTCCATGAGCTCGTCCTCGCCCACCACCACCGTTTCGCCGGGCAGGTAGTCGAAGGCCGGGCGGTCGGGCAAGTGCATTACTTTTTTGCCCCGCAGCATGGTGGTGAGGGCTAGCCCCTCCAGGCGCAGCGGCACGCGGTGGGCGGCCTTGTGCGTCTCAAAAATATTCAACTCGAAGGCCTCCAGTGCGAATACCGTCCGGTTTTCGACCAACGAATGCAGCTTTCCCAGGGCTAGCGGGGGCATTGCGGCGGGCAAGTGAACGCGGGAGAGCATAGGATGGGCTAGCGAAGGGACGTCGTTATTCTGCCATGCAGCGCGCAGCGAAGCAGCTCGCGTGGCGCATTAAAGTCTAGCGTATTAATTATTATACCATGCAAGCTGCTTCGCTGCGCGCTGCATGACCAACACAGCTAACGTGAGTGAGTACTCACTATAACATGAGGCAATTTCAACATTTTTTGCGACAATACCACAACCCGGGCAGCTTAGGCAAGAGCCACCTTTGTCGCGTTCTCCCACCTAGCTAAATTTCCCTCTCCGTTTATGGCAGAAACGCTCGAAGCGACCACCACCGTAGTGGCTCGCCCCCATTTTAAGTCGCACTACGACAACTTCATCGGTGGCAAATGGGTGGCCCCGGTTAAAGGCCAGTATTTTGACAACCCGTCGCCCATCGACGGCAAGAACTTTACTAAAGTAGCCCGCTCCAGCAAGGAGGATATCGACCTGGCGCTCGACGCGGCGCACGCCGCCTTCAAGACCTGGAGCAAGACCTCGGCCACCGAACGCAGCAATATTCTCAACAAAATTGCCAATCGCATTGAGGAAAACCTGCCCATGCTAGCGGCCGTGGAGTGCGTAGAAAACGGCAAGGCCATTCGCGAAACCACCTACGCCGACCTGCCACTGGTGGTCGACCACTTCCGGTACTTCGCCAGCGTTATTCGGGCCGAAGAAGGTAGCGCCACCGAGTTGAATGCCACTACCGTGTCGCTCAATATCGACGAGCCGCTAGGGGTCATCGGCCAGATTATCCCCTGGAATTTTCCGCTCCTCATGGCCACCTGGAAGCTGGCCCCCGCCATGGCCGCCGGCTGCACCGTAGTGATGAAGCCTGCCGAGCAAACCCCGGCCAGCATCATGGTGCTGATGGAGCTGCTCGAAGACCTTATTCCGGCCGGCGTGGTAAACGTGGTAAATGGCTTCGGCCTCGAAGCCGGCAAGCCGCTGGCCTCGTCGCCGCGCATTGCCAAGGCCAGCTTCACGGGCGAAACAACCACCGGCCGCCTCATTATGCAGTATGCCGCCGAAAACTTGATTCCGGTGACGATGGAGCTGGGTGGTAAGTCGCCCAACGTGTTCTTCAAGAGCGTGATGGATGCTGATGACGACTTCCTTGACAAAGCCATCGAAGGCGCCGTGATGTTTGCCCTCAACCAGGGCGAAATCTGCACCTGCCCCTCGCGAATGCTCATTCAGGAAGACATTTACGACGAGTTTATCGCCCGCGTGATTGCGCGCGTGAAGGCCATCAAGCTCGGCAACCCGCTCGACATGGAAACC
>JBPBQJ010000004.1:0-59213 GCA_050954765.1 Janthinobacterium lividum
TCCTTTCCGCTACTTGCGGAAAGGAGCCGGGCCTTTTGGCGCGGGGCGAGGGCTAGGGCCTACTTGGCCGCTTTGGCCTTGGTGCTGGCCTCGGTGGGGCGGCTAGGGCCGCGGCGGCTGGTGAGGCCACCCTTGCGGCCGGCCTCGCGGGCCTCTTCGGCCGTCCACTTGTGGCCTTGGCCGCTGGCGTGCGAGGCCTTGCCGCCTTCGCTGGCAATGCGGCGCTGCTCGGTGGGGTCCATGCTGGCAAAGCCCCGGCGGCTGGTGCGGCTGCCATCGCCGATGCGGGCGGCGGGGCGAGTCTTCAGCAGCGTAGGGGGCATTGAGCCGGTGGGCTGAGCATTCAGGGTCGGTTTCATAGAAAATAGGGGCAAGTAGGAAGATGATTAACCCGGTAGGCAGGGGCTATAACTGCTATGACCTTACAACGGCGAAATAGCGAACCGCAACTAGCATTTGCTTACTAAAACCTTAATTTACAGTATAATTACCAATTTATACGGAGCACCTCTGCGGGTTTTCACGGGGGTAAATCGCGCGAAAAATCCACCCTTCGGGAAAAATACCTAGCTGGACCATACGGGTAGTTATTTTTCCGGAGCAGCCTCATCGAACAGGTAGCAATACGCACGAAAAGAATGTTTCTAATCATTGGTAATCACCTCATTTACCCCTGTATATTTGCAGCACCACTCGCTATTCTTCCTTACTGCTATGAACGACGCTTTTTTCCTCCTCATTTTGCCCACGCGCACGCTCACCATTCACCTGGGCAGCTACCGCCAGTGCGTGGGCCTGAGCCTGCGCGGCAGCTGTTGCAGCGATGCCGACGCCGCCCACCTCGTGCAAAGTGTGGAGCAGCTACTAGCGCGTCAACCCGCCCACGCCTGGATAGACAGCCAGCGCCTGGGCTCGCTGAGCCAGCAGGGCCAGCAGGCCCTGCTGCACGCCCACACGCACAGCCAGCAGGCCGGCACGCAGCTGCACTGGTGCGGGCTGCCGCCGGCGGTGCTGCACCAGCTGCACCTCAGCGGCCTCGACCAACAACTTGATTTGCAGCCCGCCACAGGCTTTGCGGGGCCTAGCTTTTTGCTGCCCGCGCGGCCGGGCGCCGCGCTGGCCCCTAGCTAGGCCGGCCGGGGCTCGGTAAGGAGCCACTCTTGCAGGCGGGTCTTGAGCTCGGCAGCCGTGAGCCCGCGGTGGATTTCGCCGTGGCGCACGAGGCTCATCTGGCCGGTTTCTTCGCTCACCACCAGCACCACGGCATCGGTGGCCTCGGTGAGGCCCAGCGCCGCGCGGTGGCGCAGCCCCAGCGCGGCCGGCACCTCGGGGTTCTGGCTCACGGGCAAGATGCAGCGGGCGGCCACCAGCCGGCCCTGGGCCACTATCACGGCGCCGTCGTGCAGGGGCGAGGTTTTGTTGAAGATGGCCAGCAGCAGGCGCTTGCTGGGCTCGGCATCCAGCCGGTCGCCCGACTCGGCGTAGGAGCTGAGGTCGGAGGTGAGCGTGAAGCAGATGAGGGCCCCGGTTTCCTTGCCGGCCAGGCTAGCGGCTGCCTCCACAAAGGCCGCCACGCTGGGCGCGCCGCCCGCGGGCCCGCTGGGCCGCCGCCACCAGCCCAGCGGGCCGCCGCTCTCCAGGGCCGCCTTGCCCACATTGAGCAGAAACCGCCGGATTTCCTGCTGAAACAGGATGATGCTAGCCAGCACGCCCACGCTCATAAACTCGCCCAGAATGGCCGAGAGCAGCCCTAGCCCCAGCGCATTCACCACCAAATACACGAGGTAGAGGCTGATGAGCCCGAGCGCCACGTTGAGGGCCACCGAGCCGCGCAGCAGCTTGTAGAGCTGGTACAGCAGCCAGGTCACGAGCAGCACGTCGGCCACATCGGCCAGCCCTACGTGCAAAAAGTAAAAGGGAAAGGGGAGGGACATGACGAAGCGGCCGAGTAGGGCACGAGGCCTTTGCCTGGATTGAGCGATGCAGATAGTGGCCAACCCGCTACAAACCTACAAGCAGGGCGGGCCCCACTAATAACAGCTACTCATCCAAACAGGGTTAGGCAACCTTAGCCAGGCACCCGCTGCCAGCCAAAAGCGGGGTAGCTCATTACTCAGGAGTAAGCCCATGGTTGTTCGCTCAGCATTAAATACTTCGCAAAATCTCTTTATTATTTTATAAGGCTTGCTTAAGCTTATACTAGATGTAGATTGCAGTCTATTTCAACAGATACTTCTACTCCTTTTTTTCTCGTTTTGCATGCCTAAAATTTTTACCCGCGTTAGCTTGTTATTAGTTCTTACTGGGGCTGTGCTCGCTGCCTGCAAAAAAGAAATTACTGCCTGGCAGCCCGTCGCCAGCCCTATGCGCAGTGCGTCCCCCTCCCTCTCGGAGCTAAAAACCTGGTATGCCGGCCGGGCCAGCGCAGCCCATGCCCGGCCAGCCGGGTCAAAAATAACCCGCACAGCCGCTGCCACATCGCCCGACTCGCTGAACTGGCTGGCCATCAAGTGGGAGAAGCTGGATACTATCGCCACTAGTACTTAGCCGCTGGCTTTTTTACCCATTGAAGGCAGCTCGGCGGGCATCAGCAGCAGCTACCAAGGCTACCGGCGCGTGGTAATGGGCCGGCGGGCCGACGGCTCCCTGGCTGGCGTTATCATTGAGGTTCTCCATAAAGGCGCCGCACTCAGCCCTACGCAGCTGAACCAGGTATTTGGGGTGCTTTACACCGCCCGGCAGCAAGGCCAGGTGGCACAACTACCGGGCTTTACGGGCTTTGCGGCCTTTTACTCACGGGAGAACTATTACCTCACCGGCCGCGCCTACCACGCAGGCGTGCCTTCGGCTAGCCCCGCCTGGCTAAGCTTTTCGCCGGCCGAAAGCCCCGCGGGCCGCAAGCCTGGTACGGGCCGCACCAGCTTGGTGGATATTACCTGCGTCAGCGCTATCGTTCATACGTCCCTTGCCCTCGAAGCCCGGGAAGATGTGGTTATTTGGACCTGCTCGGTAAGTGGTGGCGGCGGTAGCACACCTACCGGGGGTAGCTACCCCGGCGGAAGCTACCCGGATGGCAGCGGAGGCAGCTACCCAAGTGGCAGCGGCGGCAGCGGTGGCAGTGGTGGCCCGCTTGCCGGTGAGCAATATGACGATGGCAGCGGCAATGGCTACGGCGGCTACAGCCCTAGCGGCAGTAACAATAACCTCACTTTTGCTACCCTGGCTGCGCAATGGGATGTCAATCCCCTCGCCATCCTGAAGCCCTGCCCCGGCCTGACGGATGCCTAGCGGCCGTTAATTGCTTTTGTGCCGCCCGCCGTAGTAACTGATAAGCTTAGCAACCTGACCACCGCTCAAAAAGAAGCGATAGGCATGGGTAAAGGCAGTGTGCCGGGTGCTAGCACCGCATACACTTGGCAAATACAATCCATTCAAAATGCGGCTGGTACTGCCGTAAACCTGGATTATTTCCCTATCGACATTCCAGCGCTACCAGTTATTAATGGCCAGCGGCTGACCGCTGCGCAATTCATGGAGTACGTCCGCCTCAATATTAATAGCTTTATTGACCCCGGTCAGCCCATGTTTAGCCCTTGCGCTGATATTCCCGGCAGTGGCCCTGATTGGCAAAACCACGTGTTAGGCACCATAATGGATATCAGCATCTTCCCCGATGCAGGCTCGGTAATACTGAGCAAGTACACGGCCAACGAGTGGGATTTCAGCACCATTCATGAGCCTTTCAAAATGAATGGCTCGCACCCCGTAAGTGGTACGCGCGCTTTCGGGTGTATCCCTTCTGCTTCCGGCTCAGGCGCTACTTTCTATATTAGAGGGGCTGACCGGATTAATTATACAGCTGCTGAAATTGTGGGAAAAGTATTAGCAGGTACTACCTCTTCATCAAAAGCGCTACAGTTTGATGAAGGGGATAAATTATGGAACAGCTTAGAGAGGAACATTGCTCTTTTCGTAAACCAAAATGGCGGTTCTGCCACTGTGAAACAAGCAATTACTAATCGGCCTGATTGGGTTGCAGTGAAAGCTGCCCTGGAGAATAATACCCCATTAGCTGGTGTACCCTGCCCCAATTAATATGCGCGCTATCTTCATCCGCTTCGGTTTGTTTCTGGCCGGGGTCAGCATTGCGGGCTGGCTCTGCATGTTTGATTACACTTTATCGATGCGTCCCTGGAGTGCATTAATAGGTTTACCTATTAGGCTTTGGCTAGCCGCTTTAGTTGGAAATCCTCTTTTTGAATTATTCTTTAGTTGGTGGGCGCACTTATTTGCCAACTTACTGTATGCGGGCTTGGCCTGGGCCTGGGCTAAGTACCGAGGAGGTATGAATCAACCAGCTGCCATACTGCTGGGCTTTGCTGTAGGCGGCGGCTTGTGTTTGCTAGTTCAGTCGCTCCGCACCACTCGCATTCACCCGGTTGAGGTGACGATGCTGGGAACTGTAGTGCACTTGAACTGGTGGCTGCACCCTTCACCCGTTTTAGTGGCTAAAACATTTTGTATATACGCCACCACGGGTTTCATCTGCGGCTGGCTCTACTACCGCTGGGTTGTCACAAAGCAACCACTTCACCCAGTTATGAGTCAGCAGCTATGACTCTGCTCACTTCTCTTGCTGCGGCGCTGCTTTGGGTAGTTCTGGCTAGCCCCCAGAGCTTTGCGCAGTGCAAAGCGCAATCCAGCACGCAGTCTCTCCCGATTTCGGCCGGCCGCCACTACGTTATCATTCCGGCTACAGGGCTCACAACGCACGTGAAAACCAAGCGCTTGCGCGCTAACCGAACCGAATACCTGGAGCTACTCAACGTCATACTACCCAACGCTTTTGTCCGGCAAAAGCTGCTTGACACGCAGGATATCACGCTCCTCACCGGCCTGTATACCCACGACGAGCTGCTGGTGACCCTAGCCGTGCTGCCGGACCCGCGCTCGGGCCTGGTAACGTGGGTACCCATTGACCTGGACAGTGTGGCCACCCGGCAGGTGCCCTGGCCACGCGTGGCCGATGATTGCTACACGCGCTTATTCAACTACGAAGCCGCGCGTAATGTCCCTGACCCATATGCCCACCGGCGCATGGACTTTTACCCGGTAGTCAAGCGGGGCAAACAATATTTCACGCCGCGTTACCAGGTGCTGACCGAGTATTTTGTGCTGCGCAACTACCCGACCTGGTACCCCACCGGCGGCGATAATGCGCTCATCAATTGCCTGGCGCATCCCTTTACGCCGCTCAATTATGCCGAGCAGCAGACTGCCGTAGTCGCTTCTGATTTAAAAGACCGGCCCGAGCTTTTTTTGCGGTGGGAGCTTACCGGTAAGCTGCTTTTGTGGAAAACATCAGGCGAAGACTATACCTTCTGGTCGATGCCGCCTACTATTATTCATGGCGGGGTGGCTGAGCTCGGCGTGGAAGAATTTCGATTTAGACCCAAAGTAGGGCTCCTAAGCGGCAAGTACCCTAGCTACTTCGGCCTCGAAAGCATGAGTGCTGGCAATACATTCTTTGAGGTTACGAGCATTTCCAAGCTTGCCGATAAGTAAAGCAGGTGCTACGCGCTGCCTAGCAAGTCGATAGTCTGCCGGGCCTCGGCCACGTCGTGCACGCGCAGCAGGCTAGCCCCGCCCTGCAAGGCCAGCACGTGCAGCGCCGTGGTGCCGTTGAGGGCCGTTTCGGGGCCTAGCCCCAGGGGTTTGTAGACCATGGCCTTGCGCGAGAGGCCCACCAGCAGGCCGTGGCCCAGCGAGGCCAGCTCGGGCAGGCGGCGCAACAGCTCGTGGTTGTGGGTGGGCGTTTTGGCGAAGCCGAAGCCGGGGTCGAGCAGCACGTCGGGCATCGCTAGCCCATTATTAGCTAGCCGTAGCGCCGCTAGCTGGTCGCGGAAGAAGCGCAGCAGCGTGAGCACGATATCCTCGTCGTAGTGGGCCAGCGAGCGCATGGTTTGGGGCGTGCCCTTCATATGCATGAGGCAGTAGGGCACGCGCAGGCTAGCCACGGTGGCCAGCATGTCGGTATCGAGAGTGCCGCCGCCGATGTCGTTAATAAGGTCGGCGCCGGCGGCCACGGCCTCGGCCGCCACGCCGGCCCGGAAGGTATCGACCGAGATAAAAGCCGCCGGAAACTCGCGGCGCAGAGCTTCTAGGGCGGGCAGCAGGCGGCTCTTTTCTTCGTCGGGGCTGATGTCGTCGGCGCCGGGGCGCGAGCTGTAGCCGCCCAGGTCGAGGGCGGAGGCGCCGGCCGTTAGCATGGCCTCGGCGCGGTGCAGCAGGGCGCTGGTATCGGCGGGGCCGAGGCGCGAGCCGGGGTAAAAAGAATCGGGCGTGACGTTGAGAATGCCCAGTACCTGGGGCCGGCGCAGGTCGAGCAGGCGGCCGTGGGGGCTACGCAGCGAGTTGGTGAACGGTTGATTTTGTGCGGGTTCGGTAAGCTTGGGGGGGCTAGCGAGCATAGGGCAGGTGGGCGGGGAGGGAAGGGCGACGGGTTAAATATCCGGCGCTACGGGCGAACTTGCCGGGGTTTTCGGACCTAGCGCCGCTGTAGAAAGGAACGCCATGCCGAGCAGCGCGAAGCATTTTGCGTGGGGCACTGCCCTTTACCCTTGCCGCGACGCGAGCGAGATGCTTCGCTTTGCGCAGCATGACGGTCTTATTTAGTTCTAACGCTACCAGTCCTTGACTACCCCCGACCACTACGACCTGATTCTGAGCCGCTGCCGCGCCCTGTTTTTGGCCAAAACCCACGACTACGGCACGGCGTGGCGCATTCTGCGCCTGCCCTCGGTTACGGACCAGATTTTTATCAAGGCCAACCGCATCCGCACCATTCAGGAAACGGGCACCCAGAAAATTGCCGATGGCGTGGACGAGGAGTTCGTGGCCATCATCAACTACTGCCTCATTGCCCTCATGCAGCTGCGGCTAGCCCCCAGCGCGCCCCTCGACCTGCCCCCCGCCGAGGTGGCCGCCGCCTACGACCGCGAAAACGGCCAGAACCGCGAGCTGCTGCTGGCCAAAAACCACGACTACGGCGAGGCCTGGCGCCAGATGCGCGTGAGCAGCATCACCGACCTCATCCTCATGAAGTTGCACCGCATCAAGCAGCTCGAAAACATTGGGGGCGCCGCCCTGGTGAGCGAAAGCGTGGAGGGCGGCTACCGCGACATGCTGAACTACGCCGTGTTTGCCCTCATTTTGCGGGAAGAAGCGCCCGCCGCCGCCCCGCGCCCGTAAGGGGCTAGCCGGAGCCCACGACCTTTGCCTACCTGTTTTATGAAGATTAACCTTCCCCAACCCATGCGCCAGGTCACCCGCTTATGCTGGGCGCTGCTGGGCATTCTGTTCATTTTTTCGGGCCTCATCAAGCTCAACGACCCGGTGGGCACGGCCTACAAGCTCGAAGAATACTTCGAGGTATTCAGCAGCGACGTGCCGGCGCTGAGCTGGCTGTTTGACCCGCTGCACAATGCCAGCCGCTTCTTGAGTGTGGCCCTGAGCGCGCTCGAAGTTATCCTGGGCGCGTCGCTGCTGCTGCGCTTTTTCCTGCGCAAAACGCTGCAGGCGCTGGTGGTGCTGCTGGTGTTTTTCACGTTTCTCACCTTCTATTCGGCCGCCTTTAATAAGGTGACGGACTGCGGCTGCTTCGGCGACTTCATCAAGCTCAAGCCCTGGACTTCGTTTCTGAAAGACTTGTTTTTGCTGGGCCTGTGGGCGGTGGTGTACTTCAACCAGAAGCACCTGCGGCGCGCCTTTGTGCGGGGCACGCCGGGGCTCATGGTGATGACGTTTGTGAGTGCCCTGGCCATCGGCATTGGGGTGCGGGCGCTGGGCCACTTGCCTTATTTCGACTTCCTGCCCTACAAAGTGGGCAACAATATTCCGAAGCTGATGAAGGCGGCCGAGGCGCCGCGCTACCAGTACACCTTCGAGCGCAACGGCCAGACGATGCAGGCCGAGCAGTTTCCGACCGACTCGACCTGGAAATACAAGACTATGACGGTGCTCAACCCGCTGCAATCGACGCCCGTGGTTACGGATTTTGTGATTTCGGACGCCGAGGGCAACGACGTGACCAAGCAAATATTCACCGGCAACAAGCTGATTCTCATCGTGCAGAACACGAACAAGGCCGACCGCGAGCGCTTCGTAGACTTCAACAAGCTGTTTGCCGAGGCCAGCAAGTCGCGCAAGCACATCGACGTGCTCACCCTCACGAGCACGGCGGCGGGCAAGTTCGACTCGTTTCGCCACGATGTGAACCTGGCCACGCCCTTCTACTTTGCCGATGCCACGGTGCTCAAGTCGGTCATTCGCTCGAACCCCGGCTTGCTGGTGCTGCACAACGGCACGGTGGTGGCCAAGTACCACTACCACGACATCCCGGCGCTGTACCAGGTCGAGAAAGCGCTGCAGTAATTACTATAGAATATACCATAAACGTCCGTCATGCTGAGCTTGCCGAAGCATCTTGCCAGGGTATACGGGGTTACCACTCCTTACAAAACCAGCCAAGATGCTTCGGCAAGCTCCGCATAACGGACGTTTTACCTTTGGCTTATGTTCTCCTTTCTTCTGCGCCGCCTGGGTCAGGGCCTGCTCGTGCTGGTGGGCGTGGCCTGCACCGTCTTTTTCCTGTTTAATGTGCTGCCCGGCGACCCGGCCGCCCTGCTGGCCGGCCAGCGCACCGACCTGGCCACCAAGGCGGCCATCAATGCCGACCTGGGCCTCGACCAGCCGCTGCCCGCCCGCCTGCTAGGGTACCTCAACGACGCCTCGCCGCTGGGCGTGCACCCGCGCGACTCGGCCGGGGTGGCGCGCTACGGCGGCGTGGCGCTGCTGCCGCTGGGGTCGCAGCGGGCCGTGGTGCTGAAGTGGCCCTACCTGCGGCGCTCGTTTCAGAGCAACCAGGACGTGCTCAGCATCCTGCTCGACCGCTTTCCGGGCACGCTGTGGCTAGCCTTGGCGGCCATGCTGCTGGCGGCGGTGGGCGGCATCGCGCTAGGGGTAGCGGCGGCCTTGAAGCCGCAGTCGTGGCTCGATAGAGTGCTGGTAACTACCTCGGTGCTGGGTATTTCGGTGCCGTCGTTTGTGGCGGCCATCCTCATCGCGGTCAGCTTTGGCTTTTACTGGAGCCACTGGACGGGCCTGAGCCTGACGGGCCAGCTCTACGAAACCGACCCTTTCACGGCCCAGCGCCACCTGGTGCTGCGCAACCTGCTGCTGCCCGCCGTGGCGCTGGGCGTGCGCCCGCTGGCCGTCATTATGCAGCTCACACGTTCCTCTATGCTGGATGTTTTGAGCCAGGACTACATCCGCACGGCGCGGGCCAAGGGCCTGAGCCCCGGCCGCACGGTGTGGCGCCACGCCCTGCGCAACGCCCTCAACCCGGTGGTCACGGCCGTGTCGGGCTGGCTAGCCTCGCTCATGGCCGGCGCGTTTTTCATCGAATACATTTTCAACTGGAAAGGACTGGGCACCACCACGCTGCGCGCCGTGGAGAACCTCGATTTTCCGGTCGTGATGGGTGCCACGCTCTTCGTAGCCGCCATTTTTGTGCTGGTCAATATTGCCGTCGATATGCTGTATGCGCTGCTCGACCCGCGGGTGCGGATTAGTTAGCAACAGACAGTGGACAAAGGAACGTCATGCTCAGCTGGCGGCCACGCAGTGAAGCATCTCGCTCGCTTCGTTGAACGAGTGAGTTAGTGCAGCACGCGAGATGCTTCACTGCGTGGCCGCCAGCTGAGCATGACGTTCTTTTTGTACATTGATAATTCAAACAGAATGAACCACCTCTACCTCATCGGCCTGCCGGCCTCGGGCAAAACCACGCTGGGCCGCCAGCTGGCCGCCTACTACGGCCGGGGCTTTCTGGACCTCGACCACCGCATTGTGGCCGACGCGGGCCAGTCGATACCCGAGATTTTTGCCGCCGAGGGCGAGGATGGGTTTCGGCGGCGCGAGGCGGCGGCGCTGGCGGCCGTGGCTAGCCACCCCGGCCGGCCGCTGGTAGTGGCTACCGGCGGCGGCACGCCCTGCTTTTTCGACAACCTGGCCGTGCTGCACGCCTCGGGCTTTGTGCTGTGGCTCGATGTGCCGCTGCGCGAACTGCAGCGCCGTCTGGCGCGCCGCAACCAGGCCACTACCCGGCCGCTGCTGGCCGGCACGGCCGCCGCGGCCACGCCTCAGCAAGCGCTGGCCGACTGGCTGGCCCGAACCCTGGAGGCCCGCGCGGGGTTCTATAGCCAGGCGCGGCTGCGCCATCCCGGCGCCCCGGCTGCCGAGCTGGCCGCCGTTCTCGAAGCGGCTGGCTTTCAACCCTAGCCGGCGGCAACAGTAAAACCTACTCGGGCGTAACTTTGTAGATAAGCTGTTTTTCTAGGTTATTACGTTAAGATTCAGGCTCTCATTATGGCTACTATCTCCGATACTCCCGTGGCGCCCGCCCCGGTGCGGCCCAAGCACAAGGGCTCGGCCCAACTATTCAAAAACCCGGTGCTCGAGCGGCTCTCGCACACGCATATCGCGCTGCCGGTCAGCATCTTTATCGCCACCGCCCTGGTGAGCCTGTACTACGGCATCACGCGGGGCTTCGTAGCGGGCTTTTCGGGGCTGGGGCTGTTTTTGGGTGGGCTGCTGCTGTTCACGTTTGTCGAGTACCTAGTGCACCGCTACGTGTACCACATTCCGGCCACTTCGCCGGGGCGGGCCAAGTTTCAGTACACCATGCACGGCGTGCACCACGAGTATCCGAAGGACGAAACCCGGCTCGCCATGCCGCCCATCCTGACGGTATTTGTGGCGTCGCTGCTGTTCTTTATCTTCCGGTTTGCGTTCGGCAACTGGGCCTTTGGCATTCTGGCCGGCTTCACGTTTGGCTACGCCATGTACCTGTTTGTGCACTACGCCATCCACATGTACGCGCCACCCAAAAACTTCCTTAAAGTGTGGTGGACGCACCACGCCCAGCACCACTACCGTCAGGATGAGGTGGCCTTTGGCGTGAGCAGCACCCTCTGGGACCACATTATCGGCACCATGCCCACCAAGCGCAGCGAGCAGGCCTAGCGGCTAGTAATTACAAAAAAAGGCGCGGCCCCCGCTCGGGGGCCGCGCCTTTTTTGTGCGCTTAGGCGGGGGAAAGCAGTCTTATACCGACGTGCCGCCGGCACCCGTGCTGCCGCTGTTGCCGCCGCCGCCCATCTTGGTAACCAGCCACCAGATGACGGCTACCACCAGGAACACGGCAATGGCGCCCACCCAGATGCCACCTTTAAAAATATCGCCGATTGCGGCGCAGCCCGTGAGCGTAGAAGCCAGCACGGAAAGGATTGCGAGGAGAGAAAGACGCGAAGTAGTCATGTGAACCAACAGATAATGAGGAGTATATGAAGCTCGGGCCACTTGGCTAGCTTGTGGCTGAGTTGTACTACATTGGAGTCAAAAAGGTTGGCCGACGGCTTCGCCCCCGTTTTTTGCCGGTTCCGTTACCCCTGCATCCGGAGAAAATCCGCCACTTTTGCGCTTACTTATGACTGCCTCTGACCTCACCTCCGCTTTTGCGCAGCGCTATGGCGCCGCCCCCACCCTGCTGCTGCGCGCGCCGGGCCGCATCAACCTCATCGGCGAGCACACCGATTACAACGATGGCCTGGTGCTGCCGGCCGCCATCGACAAGGAAATCCGCTTTGCGCTGCGCCTCAACGGCACCGACCGCATTCGGCTGGCGGCCCTCGACCTCGATGCTACCTACGAGGTGGCGGTGGCCGACATTGCCCCCCTAGCCGGTGGGCACTGGGCCAACTACCAGCTCGGGGTGGTGGCGGGCCTGCTGCGGCACGGCGCCGAGGTACCGGGCTTCGACTGCGCCTTCGGGGGCAACGTGCCCAACGGGGCGGGCCTCTCGTCGTCGGCCGCCGTGGAGTGCGGCCTGGCCTGGGGCCTGAGCGAATTGCTAGGGCTCAACATCGACCGTATGACGTTGGCCCACATTGCGCAGAAGGCCGAGCACGAGTACGCCAAGGTGATGTGCGGGCTCATGGACCAATTCGCTAGCCTCTTTGGGCGCGGCGGGCACGTGGTGGAGCTCGACTGCCGCTCGCTCGAGTACGCCTACTTTCCCTTCAATACCGACGACTGCCGCATCGTGCTCTGCAACTCGGGCGTGAAGCACGCGCTCGGCGACAGCGAGTACAACACCCGCCGCCACGAGTGCGCCAAGGGCGTCGAGATTCTGCAAAAAACCAACCCTGCCATTACCTCACTGCGCGATGCCACGCTGCCCGAAATCGAGGCCGCCCAGGGCGAGATGGGCGAGGTAGTGGCCCGCCGCTGCCGCTACGTGGTGGAGGAAAACCAGCGCGTGCGCGACTTCACGGCCGCGCTAGGGGCCGGCCGCTCGCTGGCCGAGGTGGGCGAGCTGCTGTATGCCAGCCACGCCGGCCTGCGCGACGACTACGAGGTGAGCTGCAAGGAGCTGGACGTGCTGGTGGAGCTAAGCCGCCAGGCCCCCGGCTGCTACGGCGCCCGCATGATGGGCGGCGGCTTCGGCGGCTGCACCCTCAACCTGGTGGCTACCAACGACGTGAAGGCATTTTTGGAGCATATGAAACAGGGTTATCAGGACCAGCTAGGGCTGAAGCTGGACACCTACGTGACGACCCTAGCCGACGGTGTGGGCGAGCTTTTTGAGTAGCATTTTCTTGTTTAGGAAGTTCCCGCAGAGGTGCGCAGAGGTAAGCTGCAGAGGTGCGCGGAGCCGTGCTGGCTAGCTCTCTGCGCACCTCTGCGCTTTTCTACTGCGTACCTCTGTGGGAACTTCCCGCCATTCTTCCATTCTTCTAGCCATGTTCGATTTCACCCAGCAACCGCACCGCCGCTTCAACCCCCTGCTCGATGAGTGGGTCCTGGTATCGCCGCACCGTGCCAAGCGGCCCTGGCAGGGCCAGCAGGAAAAAGACGAGGCCGAGGCGCGCCCCGCCTACGACCCCACCTGCTACCTGTGCCCCAGCAACACCCGCACCAGCGGCGACGTGAACCCCAAATACGAGCACCAGTTTGTGTTCGACAACGACTTTGCGGCCCTATTGCCCGAGGGCGAAACGGGGTCGTTTGAGGAGGGCGGCCTGCTGCGCGCCGAGGCCGAAACGGGCCACTGCCGCGTGCTCTGCTTTTCGCCGCGCCACGACCTGACGTTGCCCGAGATGCCCATCTCGGAAATCCGCCGGGTGGTGGATGTGTGGACCGACGAGTTTCGCACGCTCGGGGCCGACCCGAACATCAACTACGTGCAGATTTTCGAGAACAAAGGCTTCGTAATGGGCTGCTCGAACCCGCACCCCCATGGCCAAATCTGGAGCGAGCGCACCGTGCCCGACCTACCCGCCAAGGAGGCCCGCGCCCAGAAAGCGCACTTCGACAAAAACGGCCGCACGCTGCTCAGCGACTACCTCGCCCTGGAGGAGAAGACCAAGACCCGCTTTGTGGTCGAAAACGATACCTGGGTGGTGCTGGTGCCCTTCTGGGCGGTGTGGCCCTTCGAAACGCTGGTGCTGCCGCGCCGCGCCGTGCAGGACCTCACGCAGCTCACTGACCAGGAGCGCGATGGGCTAGCCGACATCCTCAGCCAGCTCACCATCCGGTACGACAACCTGTTCGAAATCAGCTTTCCGTACTCGGCCGGCTTTCACCAGCGCCCGACTGATGGGCAGGACTATCCCGAGTGGCACCTGCACATGCACTTTTTGCCGCCCCTGCTGCGCTCGGCTACCGTCAAGAAATTTATGGTGGGCTACGAGCTGCTGGCCAACGCCCAGCGCGACATCACGCCCGAGCAGGCCGCCGAGCGCCTGCGGGCGCTGCCGGCCGTGCACTACAAGCAGGCCGCCGCGCCGGCAGCCAAGTAGTTTTTCTGGCTTGATTTAGAAACCAAAAACGCCCGACTGCCAGCCTGGCAGTCGGGCGTTTTGTTGGCAAGCTAGCGGCCTAGCGCACACTCAGGCGCTGCGTGGGCAGGCTGCCTACCAGCTGCCCCTGGCTATCATAGGCAGTGAGCCGCAGCACGTAGAAACCGGTAGCTAGCCCGGTGGTAGGGAGCATGAGGTGGGTGGTACCTGGGTGGGCAGCCAGGGCTTGCTGCCGCACTGCGCGGCCGGTGGCATCGAGCAAGGCGGTTTGCACCTGGGCCACCGCACCGGGCAAGCCAGCTAGGCTAAGCGTAGCGTACGTACTGGCTGGATTAGGGTGCAGCGTAGCCGTGGTGCCGGGCAAGGTCGCGTGGGTAGCCAGCACAACGGTGGTATTGAGGAATACGCCCGCGGTGTGGGTATCATAATTAGCCGAAATCAGGTCGGGCTTGCCATCGCCGTTTACGTCGGCTACGGTGGCGCTCCAAGGGCCGCCGGCTGGGCCGGTGCGATAGGAGGCTACTGCCCCAAAAGTGCCGTTGCCGATGCCCGGCAGCACGCCTACCGTCCCGTTGTAGTAGTTGGCCACCACAAGGTCGCGCTTGCCATCGCCATTTACATCGGCTACTACCACGTTGTGCGGGCGGCTGTCGCGCCCGGTGCTGAAGGCCGTGACGGCTCCAAAAGTACCCGTGCCAGTGCCCAGCAAGATGCCCACCGTGCTAGTGCCTTCATTGGCGGCGATAAGGTCAGGTTTGCCATCGCCGTTTACATCGGCCAGTGCCACTCCAAACAAGCTGCTGCTGGCGCCCAGGTTATAGGCGGTGACGGCGCCAAACGCACCCCCACCAGTGCCTAGCAGCACCCCGGCCGTGCCACTGCCGCTGCTAGCCACGGCAATATCGGGCCGGCCATCGCCATTCACGTCGGCCACGGCCACGCCCATCGGCAGGCTGAAGGTGCCCGTGGGGTACGTAACGACGCTGCCGAAACTGCCCGTGCCGGTGCCCAGCAGCACGCCCACCGTGTTGCTGTTATAGTTGGCCGTGATGATATCCGGCTTGCCGTCACTGTTTACGTCGGCTATGGCCAGGCTTTCGGGATGGCTGTTGGTGCCCGTGCCATACGCTTGCATGGTGCCAAAGGTGCTTGTGCCCGTACTCAGCAGCACCCCCACCACATTCGTATCGTAGCTGGTTGCCAAGATATCGGGGCGACCATCACCGTTCACATCGGCCGCCATAATATCGCTGGGCATGCTGAGCGGGTAGGTAGTGGCGGTGCCAAAAGTACCCGTTCCGGTGCCAAGCAGCACCCCTATTTTACCGCTAATGGCGTCGTTAGCCGTGAGCAAATCGGGTTTGCCATCTCCGTTTACATCGGCAACGGCCACCCCATCGGGGTAGCTGCTGGCACCCGTGCTGTAGGTTGCCACCGGGGCAAAGCTAGGGGTTTGGGCCTGGGCAAGGCTGGCTAGCACCAATAGCCCACTCAGCGTAAAAAAGGTAGTGTACTGCGTCATACCAAGGAATAAGTAATTTAATAAAGCCGCAAGTTATCCTCCACCGAGGTGGTTGTGGCGCACAGGCAAGCGAATTTGTTTGCTATAGTACCGGCAGACACGGCCTTCTGGCAGCCAGCGCTGGCGAGCCGGGTTTGCTGGCGCGTGCCGCCGCTACTGCCTACCCAGCGCAAAACTGCCCCGGCCACTAGGTGACCGAGGCAGCAGTTGCGGAGCGCCTGGCTAGCCCGCTAGGCCCGACGGCGCTGGGTCCGCAGGCGCTTGAGGCCGTATGCCACGCCCGAGGCTAGCAGTAGCGAGGCACCGCCGTCGATGGGCACCGGCGTAGGGTCGGGGCTGACAGGAGTCGTGGGCGTGGGGCCGCCCGAGCCGGGCGCCTGGGCACGGGCCGGGGCGCTGGCTAGCCCGCACAGTGCGGCCAGCAGCGTACCAGTTACGAAAATCTGTTTCATAAGGCGGGAGTAGTAAGGGGAACATACGCTGGGGCTGGCCCCGCCACGGAGGTCAGCCCGAAAGCGACGCTACTTAATTGATTATTAATTTTTTGGCTAGTGTGGTACCGCCCGCTTGCAGGCGCAGCGTGTACACGCCCATCGCCAGCCCAGCGCCGTCAAGGGTGAGCTGGGTGCCGCCGGGGGGCAGCGCGGCCGCCTGGCGGCGCACCACTTGGCCCAGGCCATTGAGCAGCTCGGCCTGCACCTGCGTTGCGTTGGCCAGGCCGGGCAGCACCACCGTGAAGCGGCCGTGGGCGGGGTTAGGATACACGCTCACGGCGGTAGCAGTGAGGGCCGGGGCCGTGGCCAGGGGGCCAGCGGCGCTGAACTGTAGCGTGAAGCGGCCAGTAAGAGGCGTCTGCGCTTCAGCCGCGCTCACGCTGAAGGCGTAGCTGCTGCCCACGCGCAGCTTGGTGGTTTGGCCCGTTTGGGCATCACGCAGGTAGGCGTCGAGGCCAGCGGGCAGGTTGGCAATGTCGGCCGCCGCCAGGGTATAAGTGCCGGCGGCGGGCACGCCCACGGTGAGGGCAATCGCCGTGACGGCAGTGAAGGCGGCGCGGCCGTCGATGGCCAGGTTATCGGCCCCGGCTACGCTGCTCAGGTTCAGCCCCGTCGAGTTGGGCAGCTTGCCGGCATCGAGCTGGCTATCGAAGGCGGGGGTGGCGTCGGTTTCCACATAGGTCACCCAGCCATCGGCCAGGCCAGCACCCGCCAGCTCTAGGCGCACGGCAGGGCGAGGGTCGGCAGCGGTGCGCTGAAACGCCGTCTGGTTGGCGAAGGACGTCACGCGCTGCGTGCGGCGGAACGTGAAGGAGCCGCTGGTCTGGCCGGCGCTCACGCGCATAAAGAACCCCTGGCCCAGGGCCAGCAGCGGGTTGTTGCTGGCGCTAGTGCTTATGCCGTTGACATAGGCGCGGTAGCCGCCAGTGTAGGGGCCGGTGCTTTGCACCACGTAGCTGGCGGCATCGAGGTTACGGCGGTCGGCGTCCTGCACCAGCGAGAGGTCGAGCGGGGCGGGGTAGGGATTACCCAGCAGGGACCAGCCCCCATCGGCAGCTGTGGCGTCGGTGGTGCGGCTCATGCCCACCGTGAGGGTGTTGCCGTAGAGCGTGCCCACAAAATCGACGACCTGCCCGGCGCTGATGTTCACGCAGTAGCCAATGCCCGGCGTGGCGCCGTCGGTGAGGTTGCTGGGCGAGAGCCAGCCTTTGTCGAAGGCCGACAGGTTGTTGGTGCGCACAGACAGGGCGCTCTGATTGTAGGTGTACAGGGTAGGGAAAGGCGTAACGGCACCCGGGGTAGGCGAGGAGTTGTAGGCCGGGTTGAGCACGGGCGTGAAGCCGCTGGTGGTAAAATCGGCCAGCGTGGTGCCGGTAACGGACACGCCGAAATGGCGGTAGCCGCGGCCGCTGTTGAGCGAGCCATCGATGTAGCGCTGCACCACGGCGGTGTTGCCGCTCACGATGCCCGTGCTGCTGTTTACGACCAGGGCCGTGCCGGCGCTGTTGCTGAGCAGGGTCAGGGCGTAGCCGTTCAGCACCAGGTTACCGGCCGCGCCCACGGTCAGCACCTGGGCCACGCTGGTAGGAGCCGCTAGGGTTACGGTGTTGGCGTTTGTGGTGCTCAGGTTGCGTACCTGCGGGGGCAGGCCCGTGCCGGTGCTTTGGGCAGCCGTACCGTTGTACACGTAGCTGGCATCAGTCGAGAACGAGCGGGTGCCCGTAGTCTGCACGGCACCGGTGGCCCCGCTGCTGCTGATGCCCTGCGCCGCGCAGATGCCCAGCGTACCGCCCGCCGCCAGCGTGAAGCTACCCGCCCCGCCAATGATGGCGCAGCCGTCGTTGAGGGTGGCGCTGCTGTTCACGGTCACGCTGCTGTTCACGGTCACGTTGCCGGCTAGGGTGCCCACGCCGGGGCTATTCACGGTGATGCTGTTGTAGGTGCCCGCCGGGATGGTCGTGGTCGTGGTCACCACCAGGTCGGGGTTGGCGTCAATGATTACCTGATACGTCTGCGACGTGCTGGAGGGGCCAACGCCGGTGGAGGCATCCCGGGCCGTTATCGTGAACACAAACGAGCCGCCGGCTGTGGGGGTGCCCGCCAGCACCCCGCCCGAAGTCAGCGACAGGCCCGTGGGTAGGGTGCCGCTCGTGACGGTATACGTGTAGGGGCTGATGCCCCCGGAGGCCGTCACGGTCTGGCTATAAGCCGCGCCCACCGGGCCCCCGGGCAAGGAGCTAGGGTTCAGCAAAAGCCTAGCCGGCGCGATACCCAGCAAATACGTCCGCGAACCCGTGTAGGGCCCGCCCCCCGTGGAGGCGTCGGTGGCCGTGACCGTGAAGGTAGCCGTGCCGCCCGCCGTGGGCGTGCCTGCTAGCAGCCCGCCCGCGCTCAGCGTGAGGCCCGCCGGCAGCGCCCCGCTCGTAACAGCAAAGGTGTAGGGGGCCGTGCCACTCAGCGCAGCGTGCCCGACTGGTTGTTGGTCACCACCACATCGAGCCGGCCGTCGCCGTTCAAGTCGGCCACCGCCAGGTACCGGGGTTCGCTGCCGCCCGTGGCGGGCGGGCTGGCTTGCAGGGCGAAAGTGGCCGGCGCCTGGGCCAGGGCCGGGCTAGCCAGCAGCCCGCTGGCCACCAGCAGCAGCCAGGCAGGCAACCAACCAGCTCGTGGGTAAAAATTTGTTCTCATAGCGGGGCTGATTTTTGGATTAAGGACAGGAAAATTTGTCTTTCCTTAGCCGCAAAGGACCACCCTCGCCTACCCGCAGAAAGTGAGCAGCATCATTATTGCCCGCGCACTTCCCTAAAACGGGTGTTTTTACGCGTTTCTGTTTTCTTCCTGGTTTCGCCCTGGGCGCCCCCACAAAAAAGCCCCCACCGCTTAACGCAGCGGGGGCGCAGCGCACCAGTTCGCAGCACTTCGCGCTACTTCCACCTGGCAAAAAAGGCGTCGACCGTTTCGCGGTAGCCGTCGCTCACGGGCAGGGTTTCCTGGCGCACCTGCACCGTGCCGCGGCCCACGGCGGCCACGTGGTCGAGGCCCACAATGTAGGAGCGGTGGATGCGCATGAAGCGGCCGGCGGGTAGCTTCTCCTCCATGCTGCGCAGGCTGGTGAGCGAGAGCAGCGGGCGCGGCTGGCTGGCCAGGTGCACCTTGACGTAGTCTTTGAGGCCCTCCACGTAGAGAATGTCGGCCAGCATCACGCGCACCAGTTGGTACTCGACTTTGAGGTACACGTGGTCCTCGGGCGGCGGCGGGGGGCTGGCCGGCGCGGCCACCGCCGGGGCCGCCGGCAGCTTGGGCTCGAAGAAGGCCCGGGCCTTGAGGGCCGCCCGCAGAAACTCTTCATAATTAAAGGGCTTCAGCAAATAATCGAGGGCATCGACGCGGAAGCCTTCGAGCGCATACTGGTTGAAGGCCGTGGTGAAGATGACGCGCTGCCCGCCGCCCTGCAGCACCCTAGCCAGCTCGAGGCCGCTGAGGTCGGGCATCTTGATATCCAAAAACAGGAGCTGCACGCCGGGCTGCTCGTGCAGGGCGCGCAGGGCGGCCACGGCGCTGGCGTAGCGCCCCACGAGCTTCAAAAACGGCGTTTGCTCGATAAAGGAGCACACCAGGCCCAGGGCCAGCGGCTCATCATCGACGGCAAGGCAGGAAATGGGCGCGGCTAGGGGCGCAGGTGCAGGCTGAGACATACTTCGTACTCGTGGGAGGTGGTAGGAGCGATGACGCGCAGGGTGTACTGCCCGGGATACAGCAAGTCGAGGCGCCGCCGGGTGTTGGCCAGGCCAATGCCGCCGGGTTCGTCGGCCTCGGCCTGGTGGTTGAAAAAGAGCGTGTTGCGCACGCACATCTCGACCTGCTGCGGCCCCGGCTGGCGCAGCACAATGGTGATGCGGCTAGGGGCGCTGGCGCTGATGCCGTGCTTGAAGGCGTTCTCGACGTAGGGCTGAAACAGCATGGGCGCGATAAACGGGTCGGGCCCGCCAGGGTCGGCGGGTGGCTCAAAAATGACTTCGACCTGGTCGGTAAGGCGCAAGTGCATCAGCTCGATGTAGTCGCGCAGGAAGCTGATTTCCTGGCTCAGGCGGGTGTGGCCGGCGGGCGTTTCGTAGAGCACGTAGCGCATCATGCGCGAGAGGCGGTGCAGGGCGGCGCGGGCCCGCTCGCCGTCGATGAGCGTGAGGGCGTAGATGTTGTTGAGGGTATTGAAGAAGAAGTGCGGGTTGATTTGGGCCTTCAAAAGCGACAGCTCGGTGGCCACCTGGCGGCGCTCCAGCTCGAGGCGCAGCTCGGCGTCGCGCTGGGCTTTTTGCAGGGCCGCCAGGCTAGCCGACAGGCCCAGCACCATGAGCGTGAGCAGCAGCACGCCGGTGTCGAAAAGGGCGCTACCCTCGGCCTCGGCGGGGCCGGGCGCAAAGTGCGGGCGCGGCGCCGACCACGGGTTGGGCGGGTCGAGCACGGCCTCGCGGCCCCTCGCCACCAGCTCGGGCACGTGCAGGCGGGTTTCGGCTTGCTGATGCAAAAACAGGATGGCTAGCCCGGCCACGGCGTTCACGGCCAGGTAGGCGGGCCAGCGGCGGCGGTAGAGCAGGCGCGGCGCGGCCCAGCCCAAGTTCAGGTAAAACAAGCCCACCAGCAAGCCAAACACCAGCGCCTGGGTCAGCCAAAACTCAGCGGGCTTGGGGCCGGGGTAGTCGGGCTGCTGGGCCCACAATAGCACCACCACCAGGCCCCACACCAGGGCGTGCAGCAGCAGCGTAGAGGCGGGGCGAAGGAGGCGAAGGGGCACGGGCGAGCAGGGCGTTGAAAACGCTTGCAAACTACGCCCTCCGGCGCGCCACCCGCCCGCCCCAATCGGCGGGCCCGGCCAATGCATCGCCCGGCGCCGCGCCCGCTCATCCGGCCGATGCTAGCCCGCCAACCGCCGACGCTAGTCCGCCAACCGCCGATTGCCCTGGCGCGCCGCCAGCTTTAGTTGGCAATTTTGAGTGCCTCGTTTTCACCCTTTTACCCCCCCTCTTCTTATGCGGACTCCTTTTATTTACCTGTGCTTCGGCCTGCTGATTGCCAGCAGCGGCAGCGGCTTCACCGCGTGCAGCAAGCAAGACTGCGCCAAACCCACGGCCAGTAAGTCGGGCACCTGCACCAAAACGGACACGACCAAGACGAAAACCACTACTACCGGCACCGGCGCCAACTAGGCTTTGAGTTAAAAGTGAAGCGTTAAAATTCAATGCCTGCTTTTTAGCTCTTCACTTTTAACTCAAAACGCCGCCCGGCTAGCCCCTTCCCAACCGCCATATCTACCACTCCCTCATGCCCCTTGGCTACCTCAGCATTTGGCGCCGCTGGCTGCTGCTGGCTAGCCTGCTCCTGACCACGCAACTGGCCTGGGCCACGCACATTGTGGGCGGCGAGCTCGACTTGCAGCACCAGGCGGGCAGCACCTACACCCTCACGCTTACGCTGTATTTCGACGCCATCAATGGCAACGCGGCGGCGCTCGACCAGGCCCTCACGGCCGGCATTTTTGACAAGGCCACCAACCGGCAGCTGCAAAGCGTGGTGCTGCCCCTCACCAGCAACACCTTCGTGAGCTACACCAACCCGGCCTGCGCGGTGGGCTCGCTCAGCACGCGCAAGCTGGTGTATACCAAGGCTATTGCCCTCGATGCGGCGACCTACACCGGCGCTAGCGGCTATTACGTGGCCGTGGAGCGCTGCTGCCGCAACCTGGCCATCAGCAACATTATTGCCCCCGGCGCGGCGGCCCAAACCTTCTACCTGGAGTTTCCGGCCGTGGTGCGCGGCGGGGCGGCTTTTATCGACTCGACGCCGCGCATCTTTCCGGCGCTGGGCGATTATGCCTGCCTCAACAACCTGTTTTACTACGACTTCGGCGGCCAGGACCCCGACGGCGATTCGCTGGCCTATGATATGGTGACGCCCCTCAACGGCCACGCCACCGCCACTACGCCCGCCCCGCTGCCCGCCGCCGCGCCCTACAGCCTCGTAACCTGGACCGCCGGCCTCGGCACCGCCAACCAGATACCCGGCGCGCCCGCCCTGGGCATCGACGGCCGCACCGGGCGCCTCACGGTGCGGCCCAGCCGGCTGGGTTTGTTCGTGTTTGGGGTGCGCTGCGCGGAGTACCGGCGGGGCGTGAAAATCGGCGAAACGCGGCGCGATTTTCAACTCTACGTGCTCAATTGCCCCAGCAACAACCCGCCCGTGGTGACGGTGCAGGCCAACGGCCGCGCCTACCGCCCCGGCCGCGACACGGTGCGCCTGGTGCCCGGCGGCCCGCGCTGCCTCACCCTGCGCTACACCGACCCCGACCCCAACTCGACGCTCACGCTCACGGCCCGGCCCGTCAACTTCGCTGATGCGGCCACGGCCCCCAGCTTCACCACCACGGCTAGCGGCACGGTGCGCGCCAGCGGCCAGCCCGATACGCTCACCGCCACGCTCTGCTTTCCGGAGTGCGCCGATACCAAGGGTAAAGTGTACCTGCTCAATGTATTGGTGGCTGATAATGGCTGCTCGCTGCCCAAGCGCGATACCGTGCAGGTGGCCTTTGTGGCCGCGCCGCCCCCTGGCACCACGCCGGTGCTCACCACCAGCTTTCCGGCCGAGGTGGCGGGCGCCGTCACGGTGGTGCGCGTGCCGCTGGGCCAGCCCTACACCGCCACGCTGCTTGGCACCGACGCGGCCCCCAACCCGCTAGCCCTCACGGCCACCGGCGAGGGCTTCGACCTGGCCAGCGTGGGCATGACCTTCGTAGCCCAAAACGGCGCGGGCCGGGCCACCGCCACCTTTACCTGGCTGCCCGCCTGCGGCGCAGCCGCCACCAGCCCCGATGGCCTGCTCGTACACTTTGCCCTGGCCCAGAGTACTGCCTGCGCGCCGCACACGCTGGCGCGGTCCATCCGCTTCGTGGTGGCGCGCCCCGCCGACACGCTGGCCTTTCACCCGCCCAATATCATCACGCCCAACGGCGACGGGCGCAACGACGTGTTTACCCTGCCCAACCTGCCGCCCGACTTTTGCGACGCGCAGTTTGCGGGCGTGCAAATCTTCTCGCGCTGGGGCCGGCTCGTGTACCAGTCGCCCGCGCGCAGCTTTAGCTGGGGCGGCGCGGCGGCGGCCGGCACGTATTTTTACCTCCTCACCTACACCGATGGCCGCAAGCTTAAAGGCTGGCTGGAGGTGCTGCCCCAGAATTGAAAAGAGCAGAAAGAAGGCGAAAAGGTCGTCATGCTGAACGCAGTGAAGCATCTCTCTCACTTCATCCGGCCCGCTCAACGAACCTGCCAAGATGCTTCACTACGTTCAGCATGACGACCTTTTCGCCTACTCACCTCTTCATTCTTTGAAACTCAAGCCCAACATTGCCACCAGCGAGGCCGGCTTCGTCTTCAACCCCGCCACCGGCGACTCCTTCGCCGCCAGCCCGCTGGCGGCCGAAATCCTGGCGCTGCTGCGAGCCGGCGAGCCGGAAGCGGCCATCGTGGCGAGCCTGCTGGCCCGCTACGAGGTGCCCGAGGCGCAGCTGCGGCGCGACCTCGACGATTTTCTGGGCCAGCTCCGTACTTTTCAACTGCTTGACCCGGCCGCCTAGCGCCCCAGTTTTACCCGTGCCTGCCCCCGCCCGCCCGCCGCTCACCGTGGCCCTCACCGGCCTCAATGCCACCGACAGCCCCGGCGCGGGCGTGGCCGTGGCGCGCGCCCTGCTGGCGAGCCCCGACTACGCGGTGCGCCTCATCGGCCTGAGCTACGAGGCCCTCGAGCCGGGCATTTTCCTGCGTGAGCTGTTTGCCAAAACCTACCTGCTGCCTTACCCCGCCGCCGGCTCGGCCGCCCTGCTCGAGCGGCTAGCCTACGTCCAGGAGCAGGAAAAAATTCAGGTCATCATCCCCAATTTCGACGCCGAGCTGCCGCATTTCATCCGCCTCGAAGCGCCGCTACGGGCGCTGGGCATCGCCCTGTTTTTACCCACCGCCGCGCAGCTCGAAGCACGCGATAAGCTGAACCTCAATGTCTTCTGCGCCGCCCACCGCCTGACCGTGCCCACCACCCAACCCCTGCACCACGCCGCCGAGCTAGCCGCCGCCGGCCAGGCGCTAGGCTGGCCGCTGGTGCTGAAGGGCCGCTGGTACGAGGCGCAAGTAGTGCCCACGCTCGCCCAGGCCGAGGCCGCCTTCGCGGGCCTGGCCGCGCGCTGGGGCCTGCCGCTGCTGGCCCAGCAGTACGTGCAGGGCCAGGAGCTGAACGTGGCGGGCCTGGCCGATGGCCGCGGCCACCTGCTCAGCGCGGTGGCCATGCGCAAGCTCACCATCACCGACAAGGGCAAGGCCTGGGCCGGCATCACCATTGAGGATGAGTCGCTTACCGAGCTGGCCCAGCGCTTTGCGGCGGCTAGCCAGTGGCGCGGCGGCTTCGAGCTGGAGCTGCTGCGCACACCTAGCGGCGAGGTGTTTATCCTGGAAATCAACCCCCGCTTCCCGGCCTGGATATACCTGGCGGTGGCCGCCGGCCACAACCAGCCGGCCGCCCTGCTGCGCCTGGCCCTGGGCGAGGTGGTAGCGGAGTTCGGGCCCGTGGCGGCGGGCAAGCTCTTCGTGCGCTACGCCTGGGATTTGATAACTGACTACACTGATTTTCAGCAGATAGCGGGACTAGGGGAGCTATGAAACAGTATGCGAAAACGTTCGGCATGCTGAGCGCAGCGCAGCATGCCGAATTGTGTTTTAAGCCAAACTATCCATGCCTAAACTTCCCTACGCCCCCCCCACGCTACGCCGCCTCACGGCGGCGCCGCTCGCCAAGTTTGGGCCGCAGGCCGGGCCGCGCCCGGTGGCCGAGCTCGAGGGCGCGCCCGTGCCCGAGCTGCTGGCGCAGTTTGGCTCGCCGCTGTTTGTACTGAGCGAGCGGCAGCTGCGGCGCAGCTACCAGGCCGCCGTGCGGGCGTTTGGCACGCGCTACCCGCGGGTGCAGCTGGCGTGGTCGTACAAAACGAACTACCTCAACGCCGTGTGCCGCGTCTTTCACCAGGAAGGCGCCTGGGCTGAGGTAGTGAGCGGCCTGGAGCTGGAAAAAGCGCTCGGCAACGGCGTGCCCGGCCCCCAGATTATCTTCAACGGGCCTGGCAAAATCACCGCCGACCTCGCCCGCGCCGCCGAGGTCGACGCCCTCATTCACCTCGACAACTTCGACGAGCTGCACCGCCTGCTGGCCGTGGCCGCCGGCTGCCCACACCGCCCCCGCGTGGCCCTGCGCGTGAACCTCGACGCGGGCATCTTTCCGCAGTGGGACCGCTTTGGCTTCAACCTCGAAAATGGCCAGGCGTGGCAGGCCTTGCAGCAGCTAGCCGAGGCGAGCGACCGGCTCGAGCTGGTGGGCCTGCACTGCCACCTGGGTACCTACATTTTGCAGCCCGCCGCCTACGGGGCGGCCGCCACCAAGCTGGCCGCGCTAGCCCTGCGCGCCCAACACGAGCTGCGCCTGCCGCTCATCGGCTACCTCGACCTGGGCGGCGGCTTTCCGTCGCAGAATACCTTGAAAGGCAGCTACCTGCCCGGCCCCGATGCCGTGCCGCCCCTCGACGACTACGCCGCCGCCGTGGCCGAGGCGCTGTTGGGCGCGGGCTTCCGGCCCGACGCCCTGCCGCTGTTAGTGCTCGAAGCCGGCCGCGCCCTCGTGGATGAGGCGGGCTACCTGCTAGGCACCGTGCTGGCTACCAAGCGTCTGGCCGACGGCCGCCGCGCTACCGTGGTCGATTTTGGGGTGAATCTGCTGTTCACCGCTTACTGGTACGACCACCACATCAGTCCGGTGCGGGCCGCCGCTAGCCCGCCCGAGCCCACCGTGCTCTACGGCCCGCTGTGCATGAACATCGACGTGCTGCGCGAGAGCGTGGCGCTGCCCCCGCTCGCGGCCGGCGACCAGCTGGTAGTGCACCGCGTGGGCGCTTATAATATGAGCCAGTGGCAGCAGTTTATCACGCTGCGCCCCAATGTATTACTGCTCGATACCCAGGGCCAGCCGCACGTCATCCGCGCGGCCGAAACGCTGGAGTACTTGCAGCAGAACGAGCGCGTGCCCGCGCACTTAATGGCCTGAATTATGGGGTTTGAATCTGTACTATCCGCACCCCAACTTACCCTGGCTCAGTGGCAGAAAGCGCTGAACTGCTTTGAGGGAAAGGGGCAATTTGAAGTAATAGACCGAGCAGCGGGCGCGCCCCCAACCGTTGCTTACGCCTTTGAAGCTGTCCGTAGACAAACCTGGCCGGAGGATTTTGTAGTAGCCATGCAGCCACCCGGCGTGTACCTGCTTTTTCACAGCGCCACCAGCCAATAACAAGTCATTGTTATTACACGCTTAACTGACTGCCTTCAACAAGCCGGTATAAGCGGGGCATTTGAAGAACTCTGATTCCCATTTCTATAGCCGCTAAACGGCTTTCATTGTCGTGAATTCTTACCTCCGCGCCGTTCTGCACAGCTACAGCATGCTGTTTTTTTCCCAGCACCGGGGGCTGGCGGCGCTGCTGGGGCTAGCCACGCTGGCTAGCCCCTGGGCGGGCGCGGCGGGGCTGGCGGCGGCGAGCCTGGCGGTGGCCGGGGCGCGGCTGGGCGGCTTCCGGCGCGACTACACCGACCTGGGCGCCTACAGCTTCAATGCCCTACTGGTGGGGCTGGCGCTGCCGCTGTACTTCGCGCCGGGGCCGGCGCTGGCGGGGCTCGTGGTGGTGGGCGCGGGGCTGGCCCTGCTGCTGAGCGTGGTGCTGGGCGGCTGGCTGGGCGGGCGCGGACTGCCGTTTTTGTCGCTACCCTTCGTGCTGACGATGTGGCTCTTGCTGGCCGCCGGGCGTCAGCTACCGTTGCTGCCCGCCGAGCCCAGCACGCTGTGGCTCAATACGCTGTACGCCGCTGGGGGGCCGCGCCTGGTGGGCGGAGCCAGCTGGCTGCACGAGCTGAGCTGGCCGCCCGCGCTAGCCACCTACCTGCGTGCCCTGAGCGCCGTGCTGCTGCAAGACAGCGCCGGGGCGGGGCTGCTGGTGGCGGCGGGGCTGCTGTGGCACTCGCGCATCGCGTTTTCGCTGTCGCTGCTGGCCTTTGGGGGGGCGTGGGGGCTAGCGCGCCTCACGGGCACACCCGATGCGTATGACCTGGGCGCCAACTATATAATGGCGGCCGTGGCGGTGGGGGCGGTGTTTGCGCTGCCCTCGGCCGGCAGCTACGGCTGGGCCGCCTTGAGCCTGCCCATTACGGCGCTGTTCGTGGCTAGCCTCACGGCCTGGCTGCGGCCGGCGGGCGGGGTAGGAGCAGCCCTGCCGGCGCTGTCGCTGCCCTACTGCCTCACTTCGCTGCTGTTTCTGTACGTGTGGCTGTTGCGCGAAAAGCCCGGCCGGGGGCTGGTGCTCACGCCCGTGCAGCGCTACTCGCCCGAGGCCAACCTCTACGCCCACCTCGCCGGCCAAGACCGCCGCCCCGCCGACCCCGGCTACGTGCCGCTGGCGCTGCCCTTTTTGGGCGAGTGGCGCTGCACCCAGGGCTACGCCGACGGCGGCCCCACCCACCAGGGGCCTTGGGGCCAGGCCCTCGACTTTGTGGTGGCCGACCCCGAGGGCCAGACCTACGCCAACGAGGGGCTGCTGCTCAGCGACTACTACTGCTACAACAAGCCCGTGCTAGCCCCCGCCGACGGCGTGGTGGAGGAAGTAATCGAGCACCTGCCCGACAACCCCATTGGCCAGGTCGATACCCGCCAAAACTGGGGCAATACCGTGGTGCTGCGCCACCGCGCGGGCCTCTACACCCAGCTCTCGCACCTGCGGGCGCACTCGGTGCGGGTGCGGCCCGGCCAGGCCGTGCGGCGCGGCGAGGTGCTGGCCGCCTGCGGCAGCTCGGGGCGCTCGCCCGAGCCGCACCTGCACTTTCAGGTGCAGGCGGCGGCGGCCATCGGCTCGCCCACGCTGGCGTATCCGCTGGCCGATTTTCTGGTGCAAAAGCCCGCTGGCCGCCTGCTGGCTCTCAAAAAAGCCATTAACCATTCCTCATCAACCATTAATCAGTATTTAAAAACCCACGCCGTGCCCCGCACCGGCGAGGTGGTGCGCCCGCCCGTGGTGCAGCCCCAACTGGCGCGGGCGCTGCACCTGCCGCCCGGCCAAGTGCTGGAGGTGCGCCCCACCGAAGCGCCGGTCGGCATGGCCAGCCAGCGTTGGGAGGTCCTCACCGATGCCTACAATGCCCGCTACCTGCACTGCCAAACCACGGGCGCGGTGGCCTACTTTGAGCAGGACGGGGCGGTGCTCCAATTCACGGCCTACTACGGGCCGCGGCGGGCGGCGCTCTACTGGCTCTACCTGGCGGCCTACCGGGTGCCGCTGCTGCACCTGCCGCAGCCCGAGGCCGTGGCCCTGCCCCTGAGCGTGGGCCGCCGCTGGGGCCTGAGCTGGGTGCAGGATGCGCTGGCCCCCTTCGGGCAGTTTGTGCAGCCCAGCTTTTTGCTGAGCTGGGCCGATGGCGACCCCGGCCCCACGGCCCGCCAGCTGCGGCTGCGCAGCGAGGTAGCCGTGGCGTATTTTGGCCAAACGCGGGTGGTGCAACAGGCCGAGTTGGTGGTGGTGGATGGCCGGCTGGCTAGCCTCAGCGGGCGGCGCGGCGGGCTAGCGGTGAGCTTCATGATTACAGCGGCGGTATGAAGTATACTCTCAGCCTAATCTCATGCGCAGGTCCTGGTCCCGGTCCTTCGGAAGAGGGGAGCCAGACGATTGCATACGCCAGCCCCACCGTGAGTCCTTTCTCCCGCAGGATTCCGCGCCTCAAGCGGCGAGGGGCCGGGGGCGAGGCCGGCGCATGGGCTAGCCTCCTCGCGGTGCTGCTCGCCTTGGTTGTGCCTTCGATGGCCCGCGCCCAGCGCCTGCTCGACTTTGCCTACGCCGATAGCCTCACCCAAACGCTGGCCGCGCAGGGCCGCTGGGCGGCCCTCGACTCGGTGGGGCGGCTAGCCCTGGCCCTGGGCACCGACTACCCGGCCTTGCGCCGCCGGCTGGGCGCGGGCGCGCTGGCCAGCGGCCGGGCGGCAGCTAGCCAGCGCCACTACGGCGTAGCGCGGCGCGCCAACCCGCTCGATACCGCCGCCCAGGTGGGGCTAGTGGCTAGCTACTTAGCTTTTGGGCAGGTGGGGCCGGCTGCGCTGCTGGCCGCCGGCCTGCCCGACTCGCTGCGGCGCGCCCTGCGGCTGGCGCCGCGCCAGGTCATCACGTATATCGAGCTGGAGAGCAGCACCATCCGGACCGATGAGCGGCGGCGTGGGGCGGCGGGCTTTGGGCGGCTAGGGGTGGGCAGCCGCCTCAGCCCGCGCCTGAGCGTGAGCCAGAGCGTGAGCTACTACCACCAGGACATTGAGCTGGCCCGCCACGGTTACCCCGGGCAGGCCGATGCCCGCCGCATCAGCCAGGGCCAGTACCAGGCGCTGCTGCTGGCGCAGCTAGCCCCTGGCTGGCAGCTGAAGGCCGGCTACCACTACATCAGCCAGAGTGTCAACCACCTGGGCTACCTGGCGCTGGCCTACGCCCGGCCCGCGCTGGTGGTGCAGGCGGGCCTGTATGCGGGCACCCTCACCGACACGGCTAGGGTGCAGGCCGACCTGCGCCTGACGGTGTACCCGCTGGGGCGGCCAGGCCTGTATGGCTTTGGGCGGGGCAGCGTGGTGGGCTCGGCGGGGCAGGCCTACCCCAATTTTTTGGTGGGCGCCGGGGGGCGGCTGCGGCGCTGGCTGTGGGCCGAGGCCTGGGGCAGCGCCGGCCGGGTGCCCGTGCTGGCCGAAGCCGACGGCACCTACGTCTACAACCTCTTCGACACGCTGGGGCGGCGCACCGGGGCTAGCCTCCTTATCTTGGGGCCGCAGCGGCTTAGCCTGCGCCTCAGCGGCATTGCCGAGCGGCGCTTGTTGGCTGATTATTACCCCGTTGCCTACACGCTGTACTCCCTCACCGCCCGCCTCGCATGGACCTGGTAAAGCCCGCCCTCGCCACTGCTGCCCTGGCCCTGGCGCTGCTGGCCCCGGCCCGCGCCCGGGCCCAGGCACCCGACTTGCCCGCCGCCTTTGCCGCGAGCTACGCCGCCGAGGCCAAGGCCGACTATGCCGAGGCCATCGCGGCCCTCAAGCCGGCCTACGTGGGCATGTACGAGCAGAACCTGCGCCTGGGCTGGCTCTATTTTCTGGCCAAAAACTACACGGTGTCCGTTACTTACTACCAGAAGGCGGTAGACCAGCGACCCTACGCCATCGAGCCCAAGCTGGGGCTGATAAAGCCACTCAACGCCCTGGGGCAGGTCGAAAAAATGCTGGGGTTGTACACGGCCATTTTGCAGGTAGACCCTCAGAATACGCAGGCCAACTACTGGACGGGCGTTATCTACCTCAACCGCAAGCAGTTTGACAAGGCGGCGCGCTACTTCGAGCGGGTAGTGAGCCTGTACCCATTCGACTACGACACCAATATCTCGCTGGCCTGGACGTACCTCAACCTGGGCAAGAAAGCCGAGGCCCGCGCCCTCTACAACAAGGTGCTGCTCATCAGGCCCAACGATGCCAATGCCCTGGCCGGCCTGCGCCGCCTGTAGGCCCTTGCTAAGGAGTTAAAAGGGAAGAGTTAAAACAAGCTGCGACAGCCTGTTAACCCATCATCTTCAACTCATAACTCTCAGTTTTTACTTAAAACCTCACCCTAGCTGTTGCCCCGCAGGGAGTGCGGGGGCCGGGGGCCGGGCGCCACTTCTTGCAGCAGCGCGGCGGGGCCCTGGTAGCTGCTGGCGGGCAGCACGTGCAGCAGCAGGTGCAGGCCGGTTTCGGCGAGCTGGGCGAGCACGGTCGGCGAAAAGCCGCACCAGTACAGTGTGCACCCCGCCTGCTTGGCTTGCTGGTGGGCGTTGAAGATGACGCGCTGCGCCTGCCAGCTCAGAAAAGCCAGGTACCGGCAATCGACCCAAATAAACGGTAGGCCCGTGGCTACCAGCTCGGTAATGGCCTGCTCGAGCTGCTGGGCGGTGGCCGCGCTGCTGCAGTAGCCGCGCAGGCTTAGGCCAGCCTTATTGTGCTGGCTGCTCATGCGCACAATAAACGGTGTGGCACTTCCCATAGCTCAGGAAAAATAGGTCTAAAGCACGATTATCTTAGACAAAGCTACGGGGAAGCTTCTACAAAACGTCGTGAAAAAGCCTGAATTTTCCTACGTAAAAACGCTGATTATCTGCTGCGTAGTTTGCCCTAGCTGCCGGGCTAGCTCAACGGTATGGGTAGTTGCAGAAAAAAACCCGTGCCCCGGCCGGGCCGCGAGTTGATGGTGAAGGTGCCACCCAGCAGCCCCACCCGGGTGCGAATGCCGGCCAAGCCAATGCCGTGGCGGGCGGGGTTACTGGCGTCGAAGCCCACGCCGTCGTCCTCCACGCTGATGTGCAGCTGGTCGTCTTCACGCGATACCTGCACGAATACCTCCTGGGCCTGGGCGTGCTTCATCACGTTATTAAGCAGCTCCTGCACAATGCGATACACGGCCGTGGCCAGCAGGGCGGGCAGCGGCTCGGCCAGCTCGTGCAGGTTCAGGTCAACGGGCAGGCGGCCCGGAATGCGGCTCACCAGCTCTTGCAGGGCAATGGGCAGGCCAAAGTCTTCGAGGATGCTGGGCGTGAGCTCGAACGAGATGGTGCGCGTGGCCTCGATGGCCTCTTTGAGCAGCTGCTGGCCGGCGCGCACCGGCTCGGAGGGGGCTAGCGCATCGAGGTGCAGGCGGGTGGCGTAGAGCAGCTGGCCCACGCCGTTGTGCAGGGCCTCGGCAATGCGACGGCGCTCCTCTTCCTGGGTGCTGAGGATGGCCGAAAGCAGCGCCTGCTGCTGGCGCAGCTTGAGGCGGGTGGTTTCTTCCTTGAGGCGCTCCGACTCGGTGATGTCGATGGCGAAAATAACGACTTCCTGCTGCTCCTCGTCGAAGAAACCGAAGCACTGCAGCGACACCAGTTGCCCGTCGCGCTCCACGGTGGTTATGTAGTTGTGGCGCTCGCCCTGCAGCAGGCGCTCGAAGTGCCCCGCGCTTTCGGGCCATATTTCGGCGGCCACCTGGCCCACCAGCTCCCCTTCGCGCAGGCCCATGCGGCGCACCGTGCACCCGGTGTGCTCGCGGTAGCGGCCATCGGGGCCCAGGCGGGCTAGCAGCACAGGCAGGTTTTGGAGGATGTTGCCGAGCAGGCGGTTTTTATAGCTCAGCTCCTCTTCCACGGTGCGGCGGGCCGTCACGTCGCGCACCAGGCCGGTAAAGCGGTCGGCCTGCCCGGTATGCTCGTCGTAGCTGAAGCGGCCCATAGCGGCCACGTGGCGCACCTCGCCGTTGGGGCGCAGCAGGCGGTGCTCGAGGTCGAAGAGTGAATGCTCTTTCTCGGCCCGGGCTAGGGCCTGCTCCACGCGCTGGGCATCGGAGGGGTGCAGGGCCGCGTGCAGCAGCCGAAACGGCACAATGGGCGCATCGGCGGCCTCGGGCGTGAGGCCCATTATTTCCTGGGCGCGGGCATCTTGGTAGAGCAGGCCCGCGGCGGGTTCCCAGCCCCACACGCCGGTGCCGGCGGCGGCCAGCGCCATTTGCAGGCGGCTTTCGCTTTCGCTCAGCTGCTGCTCGCTGAGGCGGCGGGCCGTGACGTCGCGCCAGGCCACGTGCAGCAGCGCCTGGCCCTGAATGAGCACCGGGTTGAACGACATCTCATCCCAGATTTCCTCGCCGGCCCCGCTGTAGCGCTGCCACTCGAGGCGGCACCAGCCGCGCGCCTGGGCCTGCTGCACGCACTCGGCGAGCACCACCAGCGAGCGGCGGCCATCGGGCTGAAACTCGGGCCAGAAAGCCGCCAGGTGCTGGCCCATCACTACTTCTTTAGTGCTAATGCCCAGTAGGTTGAGGGCAGCCTGGTTGAGGTCTGCCACGTGGTGGTCTTCCAGCAGCAGCATGCCATCGCGGGCCTGCTCAAAGGTGGCCCGAAAGCGCGCCTCGCTGGCGGCTAGCGTGTCGAGGGCCTGGCGGCGGGCCGTCACATCGAGCAGCACCAGGCGGCAGCTGCTGGGCGGCTGGCTATCGTCGTCCTCAGGGGTAGTCAGGCCCTCGAGCTGGGCATAAAAAACCTCGTCGTGGGGGCCGCGCATGGCAAGCTCGCAGCTGTGGCGCTGGCCGGGCGTGGCCCACATGCGGGCCAAAAAATCGGCAAACCGCTGGCGCTCGGCTAGCCCCACAAACAAAGCCAGCCGCCGACCCAGCAGCTGCTGGCGCGGCTGGCCCAGCAGCTGGCTGGTGCGCAGGTTGAGCTGCAGCAGGGTGCCATTGGCGGCCACCGTGCAGTAGCCCACGGGCGCAAAGTCGTAGAGGTCAAGGTACTGCGTGCGGCTGTTTTCGGCTTCGGCCTGCGCCAGCAGCAGCTCTTCGTACTGCATTTCGAGCTCTATCTGGTGCACCTGCAGCTCTTGCACCAGGCGCTGCACCTGGGGCGAGGCATCGGGGGGCAGGCTTTCCGATACTAGCCGGCGGCGCTCGGCCCGCTTGCGCAGGTCTAGCAGGGCAGCCTGCGGGTTGGTGGGTGAAGTAGAGGACGACGGCATAGCGGTATTCATCACTAAAAAAGACAACCTCTTGGCGCTCACCCGCCCGGCCACAGCCGGTAGCTGTCCGGCTTAACGTTAATAGTGGGCACTTGGATGTCTCTTGCTACGGCACGCGCCCCCGGACCCTAACGCCTCTCAACTAAAAACACCCGCAGCCAAACCTGGCGGTGGGTGCCCAAAAAAGAACGCCCCGGCCCCGCTGCCCACTTCACCGGGCTAGCCCAGCCTCGGGGCGCCGACCCGCAGCGCCAACATTTGCGTGCCTTCGTCAGCGAGGCGCCTGGGTCGCGGCCGCGCATAGGTGTAAGTTGTAATAAATTTTTTTATACTTGAATAGCCGTAGCATCGAGAAGGAAATTGGATAAACGCCCGGCTAGCGAGCTGGCTAAGTTTGTTTTCTAAGCAGAGGAAGGACAGTAGGTGGCCGCTGGCGCAGGGCCATTGCTGGCTGTGCGCCGGGCAAGCCGTACTTCTTCAACGGCGCCGCCGGGCCAACCGACCATCCTTTCGATTGTACTTTTCCCATTGAGCTGGTTAATTACTGCTTTCCACGGAAGACCCTCCGTTGTTTCCGCAACTACCCCTACGGGTTTACCCCGGCCCGGCGGCGGCCCTCCGTACATCCTGCACTGCCGGCCCGGCCAGGGCAATGCCTAGCGCAGCGAGGCAAACATTCTTTTTGTCAGTAATTTAGTTGATAACAGATTATTACTCTCTGTATTTTCGAGTTGAAAGCCTGACTGTTTCCTAGTTCATACGCAAGTAGCCAGCTACTTCGGGCCATCTCACCGGCGCTGGGCTAGCCCACCTACTTGGCCCACGGCGACAGCAAAATGTGCTCGCCCGCCCGATTGTATTTTTACGTAAGGCGCTGGCACAATTTACGTGCTTACCCCCCAGGAGCTGGAGCACGGGAGCCGGAACTTTGCAGTGGGTAGTCACCCGGCCTTATCACGCTTAAAATAAAGGTGATAGTATAGCACGAGCTGCTGCCCCAGGCCTACGTGCTGGGGCTGGCCTGGTAGCTGCGCCGTGCCGAGCGCAGCGGCAAAACCGCCGTGCGGCTGCGGCAGGCGTGCCCCGGGCCGGGGGCGCTGGCCGGCACGCGGCGCCAGGCCGGCGCCGACCTGTGCCTGGCCTCTACCTTCGATGAGGCGGCGGCACAGCCGGGCGACGGGGCCTTTGAGGGCTGGCCGGGCGCGGGCGCGGCTAGCGCACCTCTTCGAGGCTGCGCACCCCCAGCATGAGCTGGCCGGTGGGCTGGCCCTGGTGCAGCAGCCGGCTGCCATACAGCACGATGCGCCGCCAGCCCAGGCCCGTAAAGTCGGCCTCCAAAGTAAGGTTGCTGAATTCGAACGTGGGCACGGCCGGGTCGAGCAGCCGCTGCAGCTGCAGCTGCAGCACGGGCTGCTGCCAGGCCCCACCCAGCCGGGCCAGCGGCTGGCCAACTAGCCGGGCCAGCGGCTCGCCAAACGTGTCGGTGAAGGCCTGGTTGGCGCTCAGCACGGTGAGCTCGGTGGTGAGGGCCAGCTGGGGCTCGCGCACGGCGGCCATGATGCTGGCGCTGAGGTGGGCGGTTTCGAGCGAGCGGATTTCCAGGTTTTTGAGGGCCGTGATGTCGGTGAAGGTGATAACGGCCCCGTTGATGTAGTTGTCGAGCGAGCGGTAGGGCAGGATGCGCATCGTGAACCACTCGCCCCGGGTGGTCTGAATGTTGGTTTCGAAGCTGGTGAGGCGGTCGAGCACCTGCTGCGCATCGCGCAGCAGGTGCTCGTAGCGCAGGCTAGAGGTGAAGTGCGCAATGGGCCGGCCCAGGTCGGTGGGCAGCAGGCTGATGATGCGGCCCACGGGCGGGGTAAAGCGCTTTATCTGCAAGTCATTATCGAGGAAGACGATGGCGATTTCGGTGGCATCGAGCAGGTTCTTCATGTCGTTGGCGGCCTGGCTCAGCTCCTCGGTTTTGGCCAGGTACTGCATGTTGAGGGTCATGAGCTCCTCGTTGAGGCTCTGCATTTCCTCCTTGTTGGTCATGGCCTCCTCGTTGGTGCTTTGCAGCTCCTCGTTGGCGCTTTGCAGCTCCTCGTTGGTGCTTTTGAGCTCTTCGAGGCTGCTTTCCATCTCCTCCACGGTGGTTTGGAGGCGGTGCTTGGTGTACTGCAATTCTTTGTCGAGGGCGGCCACCACGGCGTCGCGGTGCTCGGTTTCTTCCTGGGGACTGCGCTTGGCTAGCCGCACGCGGCGCGGGGTGGGCTGGTCCTCAAACACCACCAGCAGCAGGCCGGCTAGGGTATCGCCGCTGCCCAGGTGCTGCACCGACAGGCGCAGCACCTGCTGGCCGGTGTCGGTGCGCACGCGCACATTGTCTACCACCACGTCTTCGTGGGTTTGGGTGGCGCGGTGCACGGCCCCGCTGATTTCGAAGTTCAGCTCCTCACGGGCCATCTCGAAGATGTTCATACCGCTGAGGCCGGGGGCGGGCTCGAGGTAGCGGCCGGTGCGGCCGTTCACGTACAGAATTTCACCCTTGCCATCAATCACAACGGCGGGCGGGGCATAGGCTTGCAGCAGTCTTTTGTGGATGAGTGCGGCAAACGTGGTGCTTTGGCGGTGGTTGGAAGCTGAAGCTGACATGTGGGCCGTAGTCGGGGGCGCGGCGGTGTGGCGCACCAAAGAAAAGGGAAACTTGATGAGATGAGGCAGTGAAGCCGGCAGGCTGGTGCGCCGCGATATTTTCCACTTCACATCCAGGGGTTGAAATAATTCCTGCGCGCCGCTCATGTTTTCGCTAGGCCCCAAAAAAAGCAAACCCAGCGGGTTGAGGGCGTAGTGAAACACGGGCAGCAGGCTTTTCTGCAGCTCGCCATTGAGGTAGATGAGCAGGTTGCGGCACACCAGCAGGTCGAGCTTGATGAAGGGCGCGTCCTTGTTGATGTTGTGCAGGGCAAACACCACCACGTCGCGCACCTCCTTGCGAATCTGGTAGTGGCCATCCATTTTTTGAAAAAACCGCTCGAGCCGTTGCGGGCTCACGTCGGCCATGATGTTTTCGCTGTACTGCCCCACGCGGGCAAAGGCGATGCCCGCGTCCGAGATGTCGGTGGCAAAAATCTGAATCTTGAGGTGGCGGCTGGGCTCCACCTCGTCGAGGCACTCGAAGAGCAGCATGGCCAGCGAGTAGGCCTCCTCGCCCGTGGAGCAGCCCGGCGCCCACACCCGAATGGTGCTATCGGTTTCCTTGTCCGCCAGTATGGGTTGCAGGTACTCCTTGAGGCTAGCGAAGGCATCGGCATCGCGAAAGAACTTGGTGACGCCAATCAGCAGCTCGTGAAACAACTGCTCGACCTCGCTAGGGTTCTCCTGCAGGTAGCGCACGTAGTTGGTAAAGCCCTTTATTTGGTGCGCGTTCATGCGCCGCTCGATGCGCCGAAACACCGTGTTGCGCTTGTAAAAGCTGAAGTCGTGCCCGGTGCGGGTGCGAATGAGCAGAAAGATTTTCTGGAGCGCGTGGGCCGGCCGGCTGGGGCTGTCGGTGTCGGGCGCGCGGGCGGGGCGCACCTCCAGGGGGCGCGCCACGTAGTCGAGCAGTTGGGTGGGCATGAGTTCGGGGGGCAGCACAAAATCGACAAATTCGGTGGCGAGCGCGGCGCGCGGCATGGCCGCAAACAGGGCCGAGTCGGGGTCCTGCACCATCACCATCCCGAAGTTTTCCATTACCATCTTCAGCCCGATAATGCCGTCGGAGCCCAGCCCCGAGCAGATGATGCACACCGCGCGGTCGCCCACATCCTTGGCCAGGGTCTGCAGAAAAAAATCGATGGGCAGGCGGCGGCCCGCCGCCTGGGTAGGCTTTAGCAGCAGCAGGCTGCCGTGCAGCAGGCTCAGGTCGTGGCCGGCCGGAATAACGTAGACGTGGTTGGGGCGCACGCTCAGGCCATCGCGGGCCTCCAGCACGGGTAGCGTGGTAAAGCCCTGCACCACCTGCGTGAGCTGCTCGCGCTGCTCGGGCACGTGCGGGCGGTGCAGCACCACCACAAAGGCGAGGCCGCTGGCACCAGGCAGGTGCGCAAAAAATTTTTCCAGTGCTTCGAGCGCCCCCGCCGAGCCGCACAGCGCCACCACCGGAAACTTGTCGGCCCCCACCGGGCGGCCATCGCGGCCGTAGCGCGTTTTGGAGCTGCGCAGTGGCTCGGGCGTTACCGATTCGGACTCAATGGGGGTAACTACGTTTGCCAGGCTTAAGCCGCCGTCTGACGCAGGGGGTAAAGGCATAGGGGATAAGCTAAACGGTGGTGAAAAATACGTGGGGCCGCGCCCCCTGCTTGCGCACCCAGCTAGCCAAATGCCTTTCCGAAGGTAGCACGGCCGGCGCGATGTCTGTTTTCGGGCTAGAGCCGTTATAGTTTCTGTTCGGCGCCGTAGTGGCCTGCCGCATGCATTCTTTTTCCTTACCTTTTCTGCCCGTGCCCAGCCCTAGCCACCTCATTGTTATTGGTACTTCGGCCGGTGGCATGCCCGCCCTCACCCGCCTCGTGGCGCAGCTGCCCGCCACGCTGCCCGCCGCCGTGCTGGTGGTGCAGCACCTGGCCCCCGAGTCGACGGGCATGCCCCTGGTGGGCCGCCTGGCCGCCCACACCGACCTGCAGTGTCGGCTAGCCACCCACGGCATGCCCCTGGAAGCCGGCTACCTCTACCTGGCCCCGCCCGACCGCCACCTGCTGGTGAAAGACCAGCACCTGCTCGTGACCAAGGGCCCGCGCGAAAACAACTACCGCCCGGCCGTCGATGCCCTGTTTCGCTCGGCTGCCGTCGAGTACAACGCTGCCGTGGTGGGGGTGGTGCTCACGGGTATGCTGCACGATGGCACGGCCGGCCTCGACTTCATCAAGCGCTGCGGTGGCGTGGCCGTGGTGCAGTCCGACGCCGAGTTTCCGAGCATGCCCGAGAGCGCCCTGCGCCACGTGGCCATCGACTACGCCGTGCCGCTCGACGAGCTGGGCGGCCTGCTGATACAGCTGGTGCACCCCACCCCCGCCGCTAGCCCGGCCGAAGCGGCGGCCGTGCCCGCCGACCTGAAACTGGAAGCGGCTATTGCCGCCCGCGTGGCCACGGGCACGCTGGGCACCACCGAAGAAGCCACCCAGCTAGGGCACCTGGCGCCCCTTACCTGCCCCGATTGCGGCGGCTCGCTCTGGAAAGTGAGCACCGGCAACGTACTGCGCTTTCGCTGCCACACGGGCCACGCCTTCACGGCCGAGGCCCTGGCCGAAAGCTCGCAGCAGGCCCTCGAAGAAACCCTGTGGGTGGCCCTGCGCATGCTGGAAGAGCGCAAAAACCTGCTCAGCAGCATGGCTGGCCACGGCGACGGCCACCGCACCCAGCAGCAAACCGAGCGCGCCCTCGACATGAAGCAGCACATTGACCGCCTACGCGAATTCTTGCTGAATGGCAGCGACGGCGGTGCCCAAGCCGCCGACCTGCCGGGCTAGCCCGGCCGCCGGCACTGCAAACCCGCACGTGACCCTAGCCGCGGCGCAACTGCGGAAGCGGGCGCGCCGGGCCGGCCAGGTACACCGCGCTGTTTCTCAGGGCGTTTACCTGAACCTTGGGCCCTGCCTATCGATGGCCCGAAAGCTGGAGTGAACGCAACGGCTAGCGGCTGCGTAACGAGGGTGTCTGTTCCCTTGAGAATGAAGCATATCATCTACATGAGCCGGGCGGTGCACCCCCTTTCCGACCAGGAATTGGCGCACCTGCTGCGGCAGTCGCGCCGCGACAACGAGCGGCACGGCATCACGGGTATCCTGTTTTATAGCCACGGCAATATTGCCCAGCTGTTTGAGGGCGAGCCGGCCATTGCCGACCCCCTCTTCGAGCGCATTGCCCGCGATGGCCGCCATTCGCACGTGCAAAAGCTCATCGACCGGCCCATTGCCGCCCGCAGCTTTGCCGGCTGGTCGATGGCTTTTCACCCCCTCGAGCCGGCGGGCTTCACCGCCCTCGAAGGGTTTCTGTCGCCCCACCACCTGCCCACGCTGCCCGAGTCGCTCAGCATTGCCGATGCCCTGCTGGTGGAGCTGGTGCGGCTGGCCGTGTTTGGGGCTAGCCCCGCCGCGCCGGCACCAGCGCCCGGGCCGGCGTAGCTCAACGGTTGGCCGCCGCTAGGGGCATTAGCCGAAGTGCGCTCCGGACCGTACCTTTCTACTAATTAGTACTCTTTACGTGCTTGCGTGCTTTGGTGCTGCGCAGCCCACGCATGCCCAATATTCCTTTTTCACAGCTTTTGCGCCAGCTCCCCGCCGGAGTTGCCACGCTAGAAGGTCCTGAGCTCCGCTACGGTTTCGTGAACGAAGCCATGCGCGCATTGGTAGGCGAAGGTGCAGCGGGCCAGCTTATTGGCGAGTACCCGGGCAGCTTGCCCACCGCCCTGCTCGAGGTGTTGCCCCAGGTATACGCCACCGGCGAGCCCTACGTGGCCAAGGCCTGCCTGTGCACCCCGCAGCCCGCCGGCGGGGCCGACTGCCGCTACTTCGACCTGGCCCTGGAGCCCTACCGCGACGAGCAGGGTGGGCTAGCCGGCCTGCTGCTGCTGGCCATCGATGTGAGCGAGCAGGAAGCTACCCGCCAGCAGGCCCACGAGCTGGCGCTGGTAACGCGCCGCCTCGATGCCCGCCTGCGCGTGCTCACCGAAACGGCCCCGCTCATCACCTACACCCTCGATGCACAGGGGCGCTGCACCTACGCCAGCCCGCAGTGGTACCGCTTCACGGGCCAGCCGCCCACGGCCGACCTCACGGCCATCTGGCCGCTGCTCATTCACCCCGACGACCGCCTGCGGGTGCTCTACGAGGCCGAGGCCGCCCGCCGCGCCGGCACCGGCTGGAACTACGAGTACCGCCTGCGCCGCTTCGACGGGCAGTACCGCTGGCTGCTGAGCCGCGCCCTGCCCGAAATTCACCCGCCCGATGCGCCCGTGTACTGGCACGGCGCCCTTACCGAGGTGCACGACCAGCGCGAGCTGTCGGAGGTGCGGCGCCGGGGCGAGGCCGAGCTACGCTTTTTGGCCGACAGCATTCCGGAGCTCATCTGGACGGCCACCGCCGAGGGGTTTATCGACTACTACAACCGCTACACCACCGAGTACTCGGGCCTGACCAAGGACGCGCTGGGCCCCACCGGCTGGGTGAGCCTGCTGCACCCTAGCGAGCAGGCCGAGGCGGCCCGCCGCTGGGTGCAGTGCGTGGCCAGCGGCGAGGCCTACGAGGGCGAGTACCGGATGCGCCGCCACGATGGCGCCTACCGCTGGCACATCATCCGGGCCCGGCAGCTGGCCGATGGGCCAGCCCTGCGCTGGTTTGGCACCTGCACCGATGTGCACGACCAGAACCTGCTGCGCCAGGTGCTGCAAACCCAGTACGACGAGCTGGCCCGCGCCCACCACGACCTCGACACCTTTGTGTACGCGGCCAGCCACGACCTGCGCCAGCCGGCCCTCAACCTGCGCGGCCTCTTCGATGAGCTGCGGCGCACCGCCACCTTCGCCGACCCTGAGCAGGCCCTGCTGCTGGGCATGGTCGATGGCGCGCTCACGCAGTTCGACACCACCCTGCACGACCTGGCCGTGACCGTGCAAACCCAGCGCGCCCAGCAAGACCCCCTGGAGGTCCTCGACCTGGGCCTGATACTGGAAGAAGTGCTGCTGGGCCTGCGCCCCCAGGCCCTGGCCCGCGAGGCCCGGCTCGAGGTAGACGTGGCCGAAGCGCCGGGCCTGGTCTACGGCCGCGCCAACCTGCGCTCGGTAGTACACAACCTGGTGAGCAACGCGCTCAAATTTGCCCACCCCGACCGGCCGCCCCATATTGTGCTGCGCAGCTACCATACCCCGGCCGGCGAACCCGTGCTGGAAGTGCGCGACAATGGCCTGGGCATGGAGCTAACCGATGCGCAGGCGCCTATCTTCCAGCTCTTTGTACGCCAGCACGCCCACATCGAGGGTACTGGTGTGGGGCTGTACCTGGTGCAGCGCATCGTGCACAGCCACGGCGGCCACGTGGAGGTGGCCAGCGTGGTGGGCGAGGGCACCACCTTCATCATTTACTGGACGCGGCTGGCGTAGGAATTGTCCGTTTTGGCGCCAACGGCCGCAGCGGCTTGGCTAGCGCAGGCTAGCGCAAGAAATCAGGAGGCTTTAGCGTTGGCTTGTAGCCGGTAATACCCATACGTTTTACATGGTGTCTAGCTACTAAGCCGTGCTGGGTACGGCTTGCTTGGGCATTCGCTACTCATTACCCCAGCCGCACGACCAGCAGCTTATCGTTGGGCTGGGATTTGAGCGCACCATCGTGTGGGGCATGGATGCCCCGGTGGCCAGTGGCAGCACCGCTTGCCCCACCCGTGCCGACCGCTCAGCCGCAACCCCGCACCAGGCCCGCGCCCGCTAGCCTAGCGCTCGCCGCCTAGCCGGCGCGGCCACCCCAGCAGCCACGAGGTGAGCAGCGGCCCCCCAAACGTGGCAATGGTGAGCACCGTCAGCCCCACGTCGGCCGCCTCGCTCGCCAAAAACGCGCTCACTGGGTGGCCCGGTGCAAAGTGCTCGGCCAGCGAGAGCAGCAGCTTGAGCCCGAGCACGCCGATAACCACGAAGGCCGAGGTTTCGAGAAACGGATACTTGCCCATCAGCCCCACGAAGGCCTGGGCCACCAGGCGCATGGCCAGAATGCCGATGAACACGCCCGCGCACACCAGAATGAGGTTGTTGCTGAAAGCCACCACCGCAAACACGTTGTCGATGGAGAACGCCACGTCCATGAGCTCAATCAGGGCCACGGTGGCCCAGAAGGGGCCTAGCAGCCCGATGGTGCGGCGGTAGAGCCAGCTCTTCTGCTTGTCGGGCGCGCCCTCCTCCGCGTGCTTGGTGGTGCGAAAGTAGTTGAAGCACAAGTACAGCAGGTACAGGCCACCCAGCGGCTTCAGGTACCAGAAGCCCACCAGGTACGAGGCAAACAGCAGGCACAGCCCCCGAAACACGTACGCCCCGATGATGCCGTAGCGCAGCGCTTGCTTGCGCTCGGCGGCGGGCAGGTCGCTCACCAGCGTGGCTAGCACGGCGGCATTGTCCACCGACAGCAGGCTTTCGATGATGAGCAAATTGCCCACCACCGCCAGCGACGGCAGCGGGTGGTCGAGGATATCCTGCAGCTGGGCGTACATCAAGAAGAAGGTAAAATTTGGAGGAAGGAAAGAAATACTAGGGCATAACGCCTATTCCCTTCGTGGTCCAGCCGGCGGCTTTTAGCGTAGATGGCCCCAAAACTGCGACAAAATCCCGGTATCCGCGCATGATAGTGAACCCCACCCCCACTGGCTGGCAAATAATCTACCAACAAGCCCACGCCCTGCTGGCCGCCCAGCTAGCCTGGCACTGGCCCCCTTTTTTGCCGCCCGACCGCTGGGTGGGCCTGCTGGCGGCCACCGCCCAGCACGACGATGAGCAGCCGGCCTGGCACGGGCGCGGCGGCCACCACGGCCTCACGCCCGCCGGCGCCCCGGCCAATTTCACGCAGCAGGCGTTTTCTATCGAGCAGGCTACGGGCGTGCTGCACGCCGCCCGCTTTCAGGGGCGCTGGCGCAGCCTGCTTACTAGCCTGCACCTGAGTACGCTGTATGAGCCGCTGCGGGGCAGCCAGCCCGAAACCACGACCTTTCTCGACGAGCTGCGCAGCCGCCAGGAGCGCTGGCAGAAAGAGCTGCGCCTGACCAAGGCGCAGGTGCACCAGGCCTACGACCTGCTGCACTGGTGCGACCGCCTCTCGCTCATCTTGTGCCGCAACGAGCTGCCCGAGATGGGCCGCGCCGTCGAAATTTATCCGGACCCGCTCGGGCACGGCCGCCGCACCACACACCTGGTGCGCCAGCCCGAGGGGCCGGGCACGCCGGTGGTCGTAAGTCCCTGGCCCTTCACCGCTAAGGAGTTGACCGTGACGGTAGAAGCCAAGCAATTGCACCAGCTTCAGTTTCGCGACGATGCCGAGCTGGCCATTGCCCTCCACTACGGCCCTACTCAGGTGCTGAGCTGGACCCTGCGCGAGGGCTAGCAGAATTATTCCGAAAATAGTCGGGCAAAATGCCGGGCCGCCCGTACTTGGGGCTAGTACTTGCTGCCTCGCCGGCCCTCACGCCGGGCGGAGCAGCCTAATAATGACCCGCATGGCGCGCTACCAATTCTCCGACATCCTGGCGCTGATTAAGGCCACGGCCACCGAGTTCAGCAACAACAACGCCTTCCGGCACGCGGCGGCGCTGTCGTACTACACCATTTTTTCGTTGCCGCCGCTGCTGCTCATCGTCATCACCACGGCCAGCGCTATTTATGGTGGCGAGGCGCTCACGGGCCAGATTTATGGCCAGATAAAGGGCCTAGTGGGTGCCGACGCCGCCGCTTTTCTGCAAGAAAGCATTGCCAAATTCACCTTGCAGCAAAAAACCGGGCTAGCCACGGTTATCGGCCTGGGCACGCTCGTTTTTGCGGCCACCACTTTTTTCGTGACACTGCAAGAAAGCATCAACGACATCTGGAACCTGAAGGTCAAAACCAAAGGCATCGGCATTGGGCAATACCTGCGGCAGCGCTTCCTGTCGTTTGGGCTCATCCTGAGCGTGGCGCTGCTGCTGCTTATCTCCTTTGTAGTCAGTGCTACACTGAGTGTGTTCACGGGCTATTTGCAGCGCTTGCTGCCCGATATCGGCCTCATTGCCATCCGGCTGGTCGATATTACGCTCTCGCTGATTGTCACGACGCTGCTGTTTGGCATGATTTACCGCTTCCTGCCCGACGCCATCATCAGGTGGCGCGATGTGGGCATTGGGGCCTTTATCACGGCCATCCTGTTTATTTTAGGCAAGTACCTGATTTCCTTTTACATATCGAAAGCCGACCCGGGCTCGGCGTTTGGGGCGGCGGGCTCGGCCATTGTGCTGCTGGTCTGGATTTATTACTCCTCGCTCATCATCTTTTTCGGGGCCGAGTTCACCCAGGAATTTGCCGATGCCTACGGCCAGAAAGTGCAGCCCCGCTCCTACGCCGTGCGCGTCGAGCTGCGGGAAATTCCGGCCGGCGAATCGGAAAATGAGAAAGCCACCGGCCGCCCCCCGAGCACCGGCAGCTGGCGTGGCTAGCCTAGCGGCCGCCAGGGCTGCCCTGGCGTCAAAACGAATTGTTGCCAATTACAGAATAAGCGCCAGACTTTAGCGAGCTAAAGTCTGGCGCTTATTCTGTATAAGGATGGCTAAAGTACTGCCTATTAGCAAGTAATGCGTGGTAAGGCGAGTTAGATTCTGGAAAGTTGACGTCTGATAAGAACCAAACTAAATTTGCAACTACCCCTAGCCAGTAGGGCATCTTTGCTGCGGCTGCCAGTTACTTCATGGCCGCCTCACTTTCATGCGCTTTCCGCTACTTATTGGCAGCCTTTTACTAGCCCAGGCGGCCCGGGCGCAGCAACCGGTGCTACCCGGCGCGCCGCAGCCGCCGGCAGCGCCGGCTACCCCCGTGGCACCTATGCGCACGGCCGAGCTGCCAACGGCCAACGTCATCGGTCACCCCGGCGAGGTTATCGGCCAAACGTACAGCATCGAAACCGTGGGCGGTACCCAGTTCAATGGCATCCTGCGGGCCGCTTCTGAGGAGGCGCTCACGTTTGAAACCCGTGAGCTGGGCGTCGTGACGGTGTCGCGCCTCAGCCTGCGGCAGCTTACCAACCAGACGCCCGAACAGGCGCGACGCGGCTTCGACTACGTGGGCAACAGCACGCACATGTTCTTCGCGCCCACGGCCCGCAACCTGCACCAGGGCGAGGGCGAGGCGCAGGTTATCGACATCTTCCTGGCTAGCATCAACTACGGCCTCACCGATAATATCTCGGTGGGCTTGCTGGCCCCGGTTATTCCGTTTGTGGGCATCCCCGTGATAGCCGTGACGCCCAAAGTGAGCCTGCCCGTGGGCGACAAGCTGCGCGTGGGGGCGGGCGTGCTCTTCGGCTTCACCACGGGCATCGGCCTGGGCGGCGGCACCGGGGCCAGCGGCGGCGTGGGCTACGGACTAGCCACCTATGGCACCGCCGATACCAACGTCACGCTCGGGCTGGGCTACGGCTTTGCCGGCGGCAGCACCGGCAGCTCGCCGGTGGGGGTGGTGGGGGCCAACGTGCGGCTGTCGCGCCTGTTCACGCTGGTGAATGAAACCTACCTGGCCAACTTCGACAACAACGGCGGCTTTGGGGGGCTAGCCGGCCTGCGCTACGCTTCGCCGCGCTTCAGCGGCAGCCTGGGCGCGCTCTACTACACCTCGCGCTACGACAGCGGCATCTACCCGGCGTACCTCGACGTGGCCTTCCGCTTTGGCAAAATCAAGCTGCGGTAGGCTGGGCGCCGGGCACGGCTGCGGGGCCTGTGCGCAGGCGTGCTCAGCACCCGTACCTTGGCCGTATGAAACACTTCTTCCTTTATTGTGGGATTGGCTTGCTGACCTTTGCTAACCCGGCCAAGGCTAGCACCGCGCCCGCCGATACGGTGGTGGGCCATGCGCAGCTAGTGCGCCAACTCAGCCAAGCGCTGTGTACCAAGCTCACCAACGACCACACTACCAAGTTTGCGGCGCTGACCTCGGCACAGGCCATGCAACTGACGCAGCAGCTTTTTACCGACGCTATGCAGCACGACAGCGTGGCCGTGCTAGCCATGATGGAAAAAGGCGCGCAGCAAAATTTGCTGCCGCAGCAAGTTGGCCAACTAATTGGCAAGGATGTCGTTATCTCGCTTGGCCAAAGCTGCCCCGCTGCCCTGCCACTCATTACCCGGCTCGTGCAAACCGAGCAGGGCCAGCAAACCCTAGCTACCCAGCAGGCCGCCGCCATGAGCGTAGCCGAGAAGAAGGTGCTTCAGCCCCTGGCGGCAGCATTGTGCACGCAGCTAGCCCTTGGCGACGCCAAAGTGCCGTTTGCCAGCTTGTCGCCCAGCCAGCGCCAGCAAGCTGTGATGGCCGCCTTGCAAAAGGCATTTAAGCAGAACACACCTCAGCTGCTCAAATACTACGGCAATGACCAGCTAGATAAAAAGCTGCGCAGCGGCGAGTTAGATACCAAAATTGGAATGCTCGCGCCTTCTCAGGGCAAGTGTGCGCAATACATACTGCTGCTGAAAACAGCTGCGCCGGCCCGGTAATAAGCGCGTGGCTAGGCTGCCTCGGCCTTCTCCTTGTTGGCTAGCTGCCCGCAGGCCGCGTCGATGTCCTTGCCGCGGCTGCGGCGAATGTTGGTTTGCACGCCACGGTCGGCCAGGTACTTGTGGAAGGCCGTGATTTTGTCGGCTTCCGCATTCTGGTAAGCCGCGTTCTCGATGGGATTGTACTCGATGAGGTTAATCTTGCAGGGCAGCCACTTGCTGATGAGGTGCAGCTCAGCAGCGTCCTGCAACGTGTCGTTGAAGCCATCGAACACAATGTATTCGTAGGTTACTTTGCGGCCCGTTTTCTCGTGGTAATACTGCAAGGCTTCCTTGAGAGCGGCGAGCGAGTTGGCCTCGTTGATGGGCATAATCTCGTTGCGCTTCACGTCGTTGGGGGCGTGCAGGCTCAGGGCGAGGTTGGCCTTGATGTCATCGTCGGCCAGCTTCTTTATCATCTTGGCGATGCCGGCCGTGCTGATGGTGATGCGGCGCGGGGCCATGTTCAGGCCGTCGGGCGCCGTGATGCGGCGCACGCTTTCCACCACGTTGGCGTAGTTGAGCAGCGGCTCGCCCATGCCCATGTACACAATGTTGGTGAGCGGCGTGCCGTACTGCGCCTCGCACTGCTCCCGGATGCGCACCACCTGGTCGTATATCTCAGCCGCGTCGAGGTTGCGCTTGCGGTCCATGTAGCCGGTGGCGCAAAACTTACAGGTGAGCGAGCAGCCCACCTGCGACGAGATGCAGGCCGTCATGCGCGTATCGTGCGGGATGAGCACGCCCTCCACAATGTTGCCGTCGTGCAGCCGGAAGGCCGACTTGATGGTGCCATCGTTGCTGAGCTGCTGGTTTTGCACCGCCACGCCGTTTATCACGAAGTGCGCGGCCAGCAACTCGCGGGTAGCCAGCGAGATATTGTTCATTTCCTCAAACGAGCCGGCCGTGTTTTTCCACAGCCACTCCGTCACCTGCTTGGCGCGGAAGGGCTTTTCGCCGTGCGCCACCATAAACGCCTTGAGGTCGTCGGGCGAGGTTTTGCGGATGTCGCGTTTAGCGGGGGCGAGTTCGAGTTCCAGTAACATAGGGCAAAGATACAAACAGCCAAAGCGTTGGGTTCCCGTTTGGTAGCAGCGCGAGCTACTTTGCCGGTTGTTGTTTGGCCCGCCAGTTAAATCTTACTGGAACAGTCATCTCACTAGCAATAGGTTTACCTGCTTCTATAAGCGGCTCAAATTGGGGTAATTGCCGCACCGCTAGCAACGCGGCCACGTCGCAGTCATATTGCAGACTTTGGCCAATACGAGCGTTCTTAACGGAGCCTTCAGGCGTGACCGTGAACCGCACAAACACCCAGCCGTCGATATGCTGGTCGCGGATGACCGGCCACGGCCGCACAATGCGCTATTGAATGGCTTCCGTAAGGGTCACTTGCTTGCCATTGCTAAGCAGGCGCGGCCAGCCGGCTGGCGGGTGCCCCTCTTGTAATGTAGCATTTACTTGTTGGGCCGCCCCTGGCAGACCGACCCCTAGGCCCAGGCTACTCAGGAGGGCTAGCCGGGCAATTGATAGTAAGGAAGAAGGCATATAGGTTAGGAGCGTGGCAATTGGAGCCACTAGCACGTGGCTGGCTTCGAATAAAATTCCGGCAAAATCGGCTTCACTCAGCTAATACTCATTTTTCGCCGCCTACCTTCGCCCCATAAACTTTAGGGGTGCTTTGCTACGGCAAGGCTGAGACGATACCCTCCGAACCTGAACCAGATAATGCTGGCGAAGGGAAAAGTACTGGTCCGCACGCGGCTGCCTTTTGGGGCACGCCGTGGCCGGCGCCGCCTAGTGTTTATGGCCTGCCCTTGTCTCAACTATTCCTGGTTGCATGGTTTGCTACGTAAACAATTCGGCCCACGAAGCCACTGAAAACCAGCCGCTCGCCGACCTGCTGGCTAGCCTGGGCCAAACCCAGACGCGCGGTCTCGCCGTGGCCGTCAACGACACGGTGGTGCCGCGCACCGAGTGGGCTAGCCACGCCGTGCAGCCCCACGACCGCATCCTGCTTATCCGCGCTACCCAGGGGGGCTAGGCGCAGGCCAGCCTCTTTTCTACCCCATCCCCTCGAAGATGAAGAAAAAAGACCAAGTCCCCCAGCAGACGCTGGTGGAGCGCCAGCCCCTGACCGGCTCGCGCAAGATTTACGTGCCGGGTAAGCTCTACCCCAATATTCGGGTGGCGATGCGCGAAATCGCGCTGGCCGCCACCGAGCGTAAGTTCGATTTCGGGTTTCCGTCGGAGCAAAACCCGCCCGTGACGGTGTACGACACCAGCGGCCCCTACACGGACCCGAACGTGGCAATCGACCTTAAAAAAGGGCTGCCGCGCCTGCGCGAAAGCTGGATACTGGAGCGCGGCGACGTGGAGCAGCTAGCCGGCACCACCTCGGATTATGGCCAGCAGCGCGCCGCCGATAACAGCCTGGACCACTTGCGCTTCGAGCACATTGCGGCGCCGCTGCGGGCCAAAGCGGGCGCCAACGTGAGCCAGATGCACTACGCCAAGCAGGGCCTCATCACGCCCGAGATGGAATACATCGCCATTCGCGAAAACCAGCGCTTCGACCAGCTGCCCCTGGGTGACCCGCTGCGCACGCAGCACCGCGGCCACAGCTTCGGGGCCAACACGCCGGAGGGCCACATCACGGCCGAGTTTGTGCGCCAGGAAGTGGCCGCCGGGCGGGCCGTTATCCCCAGCAACATCAACCACCCGGAGAGCGAGCCGATGATAATTGGGCGCAATTTTCTGGTGAAAATCAACACCAACATCGGCAACTCGGCCGTGACCTCATCCATTGAGGAAGAGGTGGATAAGGCCGTGTGGAGCTGCCGCTGGGGTGGCGACACGCTCATGGACCTCAGCACTGGCAAGAACATCCACGAAACCCGCGAGTGGATTATCCGCAACTGCCCCGTTCCAGTAGGTACCGTCCCCATTTACCAGGCCTTGGAGAAGGTAAACGGCAAGGCCGAGGACCTGACCTGGGAGCTATTTAGGGACACGCTGATTGAGCAGGCCGAGCAGGGCGTGGACTACTTCACCATCCACGCGGGCGTGCTGCTGCGCTACGTGCCCCTGACGGCCAAGCGCGTGACGGGCATCGTGTCGCGCGGCGGCTCCATTATGGCCAAGTGGTGCCTGGCGCACCACCAGGAGAGCTTCCTCTACACGCACTTTGAGGAGATTTGCCAAATCATGAAGGCCTACGACGTGGCCTTCTCGCTGGGCGATGGCCTGCGCCCCGGCTCCATCGCCGACGCCAACGACGAAGCGCAGTTTGCCGAGCTCGAAACCCTGGGCGAGCTCACCAAAATCGCCTGGGCCCACGACGTGCAGGTGATGATAGAAGGCCCCGGCCACGTGCCCATGCACCTCATTAAAGAGAACATGGACAAGCAGTTGCGCGAGTGCCACGAGGCGCCCTTCTACACGCTGGGGCCGCTGACCACGGACATCGCGCCCGGCTACGACCACATCACGTCGGCCATCGGGGCGGCCATGATTGGCTGGTTTGGCACGGCCATGCTCTGCTACGTGACGCCCAAGGAGCACCTGGGCCTGCCCAACAAACAAGACGTAAAAGACGGCGTAATTGCCTACAAAATAGCCGCCCACGCCGCCGACCTTGCTAAAGGTCATCCCGGCGCCCAGTACCGCGACAACGCCCTGAGCAAGGCCCGCTTCGAGTTCCGCTGGGAAGACCAGTTCAATCTCAGCCTCGACCCCGACACGGCCCGCGAGTACCACGACGAAACCCTGCCCGCCGAGGGCGCCAAGGTGGCCCACTTCTGCTCGATGTGCGGCCCGCACTTCTGCTCCATGAAAATCACGCAGGAGGTGCGCGACTATGCGGCTAGCCAGGAAATGACGGCGGCGCAGGTGTTAGCCGAAGGGCTACGTGAAAAGTCACGCGAGTTTGCGGCCCAGGGCAGCGAGATTTATCTGTAGTGTGCCTGTCATGCTCATCTGGCGTCCGCTTGTCGAAGCATCTCTACCGCACCGTTGTACGGCTGAAGAGAAGAGGTAAAGATGCTTCGACAAGCGGACGCCAGATGAGCATGACAACAACTTTTCTTTTATGCCCATTCCTCGCCCCTACGCCCTCACCATTGCCGGCTTCGACCCCAGCGCCGGGGCCGGCGCGCTGGCTGATGTCAAGACGCTGGAAGCCAGCGGCGTATACGGCCTGGCGGCCTGCACGGCCCTCACGGTACAAAACGATGTGGCGTTTGAGCGGGTGAGCTGGGTAGGGCTGGCCGATGTGCAGGACCAAATTCGACTGCTGTTAACCCGGTTCTCGGTCGGGTTTATAAAGGTGGGCTTAATCGAAAGCCTACCCCTACTGCTAGAGCTAATTCATTGGCTGAAAGCCCGGAATCCAGCCGTGAGCATCATCTGGGACCCGGTGCTGCGGGCCACGGCGGGCTACGAATTTCACGCCCGGCCCGACGCTGGGCTGCTGCAAGCCATCTGTCGCGAGCTGGCGCTGCTCACGCCCAACCGCCCCGAGGCGCTGCGCCTGCTGCCCGTCGTTAGCCCCGAAGCCGCCGCCGAAGCGCTGGCCGCCTGGTGCCCGGTGCTGCTGAAAGGCGGCCACGCCGCTGGCGACCTCGCCACCGACGTGCTGCTGCTGTCCGATGCGCGCCATACCCTAGCCAGCCCGCGCCTGCCGCACGGCGAGAAGCACGGCAGCGGCTGCGTGCTGTCGGCCGCCATCCTGGCCCGGCTGGCGCTAGGCGACGACCTAGCCGCTGCCTGCCGGGCCGGGAAAGAGTACACGACGGTTTTTTTGGGCAGCAACGACACCTTACTAGGTTACCATTACAAGCCAAAAATCCATGAAAATCAGTAAGCTGCATTACCTCACCACCGGCGCCCCGACGGCCGAGCTGGCTTGCCAGGGCGGCGTGCGCTGGGTGCAGCTGCGGGTCAAGAACCTGCCCGCCGCCGAGTGGCGGCAGCGCGCCCTCGACGTGCAGGCTGTGTGCTGGCACCACGGCGCTGCGCTGATTATCAATGATAACCCTGCGCTAGCCCTCGAAATTGGGGCCGATGGCGTACACCTGGGCCAGCAGGACATGCCACCCGCCGAAGCGCGGGCGCTGCTGGGGCCGGGCTTCATCATGGGTGGCACCGCCAACACCTTTGCCGACATAGAGGGGCTAGTGGCGGCTGACGTCGATTACATCGGGCTAGGGCCGTTTCGCTTCACGACGACCAAGGAAAAGCTGAGCCCGACACTGGGTCTAGCGGGCTATGCCGAGGTGCTGGCGCAGTACCGAGCCGCTGGTTTTACAACGCCGGTCGTTGGTATCGGGGGGGTAGAACTGGCCGATGTGGCGGCGCTGCTCGCCGTTGGCTTGCACGGCGTGGCGGTGGCAGGGGCCATTGGCGGCGCGGCTAGCCCCGCGGCGGCGGCCCGGCTTTTTGTGGCCGAACTAGCTAATTCTGAATCAGTAGCAAGCCTATGATAACTCAACCTTTAGTTATTGCCGGCCGCACGTTTACCTCGCGCCTGTTTACCGGCACGGGTAAATTCGGCTCATCGGCCCTCATGGAGGAAGCGCTGCTAGCCTCCGGCTCGGAGCTGGTGACGGTGGCTCTCAAGCGCGTAGATGTGGCCGATGCCAACGACGATATTTTGCGTCACCTCGGCCATCCGCAGTTCAGCCTGCTGCCCAACACCTCGGGCGTGCGCACGGCCAAGGAGGCGGTTTTTGCTGCCCAGCTGGCCCGCGAGGCACTCGAAACCAACTGGCTGAAGCTCGAAATCCACCCCGACCCCAAGTACCTGCTGCCCGACCCCATTGAGACGCTGCGCGCCGCCGAGGAGCTGGTGAAATTGGGCTTCGTGGTGCTGCCCTATGTGCACGCCGACCCGGTGCTGTGTAAGCGCTTGGAAGAAGTGGGCGTGGCCGCCGTGATGCCGCTGGGCTCGCCCATCGGCTCTAATAAAGGCTTGCTAACCAAGGAATTTCTGGAAATAATAATCGGCCAAAGTACGGTGCCTGTGGTAGTTGACGCGGGCCTGGGCGCGCCCTCGCACGCCGCCGCCGCCCTGGAAATGGGCGCCGCCGCCGTGCTCGTAAACACGGCTATTGCTGTGGCCGGGCAGCCGGTGGCGATGGCCACGGCCTTTAAGATGGCGGTAGAAGCCGGCCGGCTGGCCTACGAGGCGCGGCTGGCTAGCCCGGTGGTGCCCGCCGCGGCCGTGGCCAGCTCACCACTCACGGCGTTTTTGGATATGTAAAGCGCTCGACAATGGTCGTCATGCTGCGCTAACTCGGCATGACGACCATTGTCAGAAAAACTACTACGAACTATGAGTTTTCGCCCCATTTTCGAAGCCCACGCGTGGGACGATGTCAAAGCTAGCATCTACGCCAAAACGGCGGCCGATGTGGAGCGGGCGCTCGCCGCACCGCGCCGCACGCTCGACGATTTTAAAGCGCTCATTTCGCCCGCCGCGGCGCCTTATCTCGAGCAGATGGCGCAGCTTAGTCACCGGCTCACGCGCAACCGGTTTGGCAACACGATGCAGCTGTATGTGCCCCTGTACCTGAGCAATGAGTGCCAGAATATCTGCACCTACTGCGGCTTTAGCCTCGATAATAAGCTCAAGCGCCGCACCCTCAGCAGCGTGGAGATGCTGGCCGAGGCCGCCGTGCTCAAAGGTTGGGGCTATGACCACGTGCTGCTCGTGACCGGCGAGGCCAACCAGACCGTGGGCGTCGAGTACCTGGAAAAAGCGTTGCGAACGCTGCGCCCGCACTTCGCCCATTTGTCGATGGAAGTGCAGCCGCTCGACCAGGCCGACTACGAGCGCCTCATCCCGGAGGGACTCAACACGGTGCTCGTGTACCAGGAAACCTACCACCAGGAGGATTACAAAAAGCACCACCCCAAGGGCAAAAAGTCGAACTTTCAGTATCGCCTCGACACGCCCGACCGGCTGGGCCGGGCCGGCATCCACAAGATGGGGCTAGGGGTGCTCATCGGGCTGGAGGACTGGCGCACCGACTGCTTTTACACCGCGCTGCACCTCGACTATCTGGAGCGCACGTATTGGCAAACCAAGTATAGCCTCTCGTTTCCGCGCCTGCGGCCGGCCGAGGGCCTGCTGCAACCCAAGGTGGAAATGAGCGACCGCGAGCTGGTGCAGCTCATCTGCGCTTACCGCCTGCTGAATGAAGAGGTCGAGTTATCGCTTTCGACCCGCGAAAACCCGGCCTTCCGCGACCAGGTTATCAAGCTAGGTATCACCAGTATTAGCGCGGGCTCGAAGACGAATCCCGGCGGCTACGCCGTGGCGCCCGAGTCGCTGGAGCAGTTCGAAATCAGCGACGAGCGCAGCCCGGCCGAAATCGCGGCCATGCTGCGCCGCCAGGGCTACGAGCCCGTATGGAAAGATTGGGACGCGGCGCTGGCCTAGCGGGGGGCAGGGGGCTAGCCCGGCACCTGCGCCGGCTGCCGGGCACCCGGCACCAAATCGGGCCGGAGCCAGTGCGTGGTGCCGTCTTCGCCGAGCAGGTTGCCGGCCATTGGCTCGCCCAGCTCGTGGGTGAGCATGGTGAGGCCAGGGCTCCAGTTTACTTCCAGGTCGGGCTCGCCCAAGGCCTCAAATTTGGCCCACCACCGGGCGGGCGGGTGGCAGTCGGGGCGGAGCAGGTTGCCGGTTTCGGCCACGACCACGCGCTGGGCAGGGAAGAGCTGGCGGGCCGCCGCCAGCATGCCGGCTATGTCGTTTTCGAAGTAGATATTGAGGCCCACACTGTCGAGCAGGCCGGCGTGGCCCTGCTGCCAGGTGAAGCAATTGTTTTGCACCGCCACCTCATCGGGATGGCCCAGGATGGTGGCGAAAGGCCGCGCCTGGTCAGCCCAGGCCACGGCGGGGTCCCAGCCCCAGGGCTCGCTCATGGCGGTGCGGCAGGTGGGGTCGCCGGCCTTGAGGCCCCGCGCGATGGCGATGGTAATGGCGCTGGTTTGGCGGTACACTTCCCACCACGAGCGGTTGCCGAAGGGCCACTGCCGGTTGTTGGGGGCCGCAATCCAGTCGGTCCAGATGCCTAGCTCGGCGCCCACGTTGTAGCTGCGAAATGCGCCCGCGTAGCGCCGTGCCACCTGGTAGCTCAGCTCGTACATGGCGGCGGCCGCGCCCTCACCCCAAAAGCTGGCCTCATCCAGCCACTCGGGCAGGGCGTAGTGGTTCAGCACCAGCTCAATCTGCCCCTGGCTGAGGGCTTGCAGGCGGTCGAGCCAGGCGTAGTCGGGGCCGCGGCGGGCCTCGTCCCAGAGGATGGTATCGCGGAAGCGCGTGAGGCCCATTTGGCGCGCCCGGCGGTAGTGAAACTCCGCGTGCTCGACGTGGCCCGTGGCGCGGGTATTGGAGAAGTGCAGGGGGCGGCCGTCGTCGCCGCGGCCGCGCACTACGCTGCCATCAAAGCACATACCGTATTGCATCGGGGTGGGTAAGGGATTGGTAGAGAAGGATTGCTGACTTGACCGCAAGCGGCCGCGCCGGCGCTAGGGTACTTAGCACCCCTAGTACGGCAACGGCGAAGCAACCGATTTCTTGGGGCGCAGCAGGGAGTAGGGAAGCTGGCGCCGGGGGCCGGGCGCCTTTCCCACGCAGCTGGCCTTATTCGGCGTGTAGCGCCCGAAACGCAGCCACTGGGTCAGCGCTTTGCCAAATTGCGCCGAGTACCGCTGCCCCCGCAAAGCCGGCTTGTCGTACTAGGGTAATCGTTTGACTATCAATGCCACCTAGGGCCAGCACCGGCGGCCGGTAGCCGGGCCGACTGGCTAGCCTTTGTAAAAAGGCCTGCACCTCTACTAAATCAAAATTGCTAGTGTAGCCTGCCTTGCTGATGCTGTCGAAAATCGGACTCAAAAATACGTAGTCGTAGCGGCGGCGCGACCGGGCGATTTCGGCCAACGAGTGAAAGGAAGTCGAAAGCGTTTGGCCGGGCCGCAGCGCCGGGCGGCGCGTAGTAGCCGCCCGCTGGCTAGCCGTGAGGTGCAGGCCGCCGAGCCCGTAGCGCCGCACGAGCTCGGGGTGGCCGTGCAGCACCAGGCGCGTATAAAACTGCGCTGGCAGCGCCTGAATAAGCGTTTCGACTTGCTCGGCCGGCCAGCCGGGCTTGCGCAGGTGCAAGCGCTCCAGGCCGGCCGCCAGCAGCTCGGTGAGCAGGCGCGCCTCCTCGGGCAGGGCCGTGGGCGCGGTGATGACGATGAGGCGCACGGTGGGGCTAGCTGATTTTGGCCGCCAACTCGGGGGGTAGGGCGCGCAGCTTGCGGGTGTGGTAGTCGAAGCACAGCAGGCCGGTTTTGGCGCGGGCGATTTCCTTGCCGGCTTGGTTTTTAACGTGGTACACGATGTCGAAACCGTATTTATTCTGGTCGTTGGCAGCTAGCCCGATGTGCAGCACGTCGCCGTGAAAAGCCTCACCTTTGTACTCGATGGCCACATCGACCATGATGAAACCCAACTGGCTAGCCGGGTCAAACTCAGTTGCTCCGAGGCTAGCCAGAAACTGCACCCGCGCCTCGTGCAGAATACTCAGCAAGGCATCGTTGCCGAGATGAGCGCCGTAATTGAGGTCGGTGATGCGGACGGGAATCTCCACCGCGAAGCCAAAGCTTTCGGGCAAACTTACTTTTACGCGGGGCATGAATGCAGTGAGCAGTTAAACGAATGAGCAACGAACAGTTGGGAACGGAGTCAAAAATAGAGGTGCGCACCACCGCCGACGGTTCGCCCACGCTCTACGTGCCCGCCCTGGATGAGCACTACCACTCGCACCACGGCGCCCGGCAGGAGTCGGCACACGTATTTATTGAGGCTGGCTTGCGGCCAATGCTGGCGGCTAGGCTGGGGCAGCCGGACGTGGGGCCATTGCACCTGCTTGAAGTAGGGCTGGGTACCGGCCTCAACGCGTTGCTGACGCTGGAAGTCGTCCGGGCCGCTGATAGGGGTATCTGGTACGATGGCTACGAAACCTATCCGTTGCCGCCCGAAGCCATCGCGGCGCTGACGCCGCAGTGGGAAGCTGAACCTGCGCTTCGCCGAGCCTTCACTAAGCTGCACGCCTTCCCCTGGCACGATAACGACAGCTACGGTTTTGGCAGTGGCTTTTGGCTTCGCAAAATTCAGGCCCCCATCCAGTCGGCTAACCTGCCAACCAACTACTACGACCTCATTTATTTCGACGCCTTCGCCCCCGAAAAGCAGCCCGAGCTGTGGACCGAAGACGTATTTGCGAAGCTTTACGTGGCCGCCGCGCCCGGCGCGGTGCTGGTGAGCTACTGCGCCCAGGGCCAGTTTCGGCGCAACCTGCGGGCCGCCGGCTGGCTCACCGAAAAGCTGCCCGGCCCACCCGGCAAGCGCGAAATGACCCGCGCCCGCAAGCCGGCTTAATCTCCTAGAAACCTTTTCCCTACCCGCTATGGCTACCGACGCTTCTATCGAAATTTACTGCCCCAACTGCCACTGGGAGCCCGACGGCGGCGCGCACTGGCAGTGCCGCTGCGGCCACGTCTGGGATACGTTTGAAACGGCCGGCACCTGTCCGCAGTGCCACTACCGCTGGGCCGTGACCACCTGCCCGCCCACGCCGGGTGGCTGCGGCGTCACCTCGCCCCACATCGACTGGTACCACGGCCTGGAGGCACTCATTGAAGAACTGGTGGAGGAGGCCCTGCCCGTGCCGGCCGCCGTAGGTTGCGCCCCGCATGAGTCGTAAATTTCTCGAAACCGAAAGCCCCGCCTGGGTCGCCGAGGGCCTCATCAGCGAGGCCCAACGCGAGCGCCTGCTGGCCCGCTACCCCTCCGATGCTGTGCAGGCCGTGGGCTTGCTGCCGCTGCTGGGCAGCATCTTGGTGGGCCTGAGCGCCCTGAGCGTGGTGGCTGCCAATTGGCAGAGCCTACCCACCCAGCTGCGGCTAGGGTTGCTGCTGGGTAGCCTGGTGGCCGCCTATGCGGGCGGCGAATACTTCCTGCGGCGCGGCAACCGGCGCGTGGGGCACGGGCTCATCGGGCTCGGGCTGGTGCTGTTTGGGGCGGGCATCATCCTCACTAGTCAGCTCTACCAGTTGGTGGGCTATGATGTCAGCGGCTTGCTGGCCTGGGTAGTGGTGGGCGTGCTGCTGAGTTATTTATATGAAAGTCAGACGCTGATTCTGCTGCCGATAGTCATCAGCGCGGCCGTGCAAACCTACTGTACCCAGGCGCTGGGCCTCTTCAGCTACGCCACGATGGGGCTGGTGGCGCTGGGTAGTGGCTACCGCTGGTGGCGCCGCCCCGATACGCTGATGGCCTCCGTGCTGGCCGTGGGGCTACTGTGGCAGGCGGCGCTGTGGGTAGCGCTTTCGCACAGCAAAATCACCTGGTTTTTCATCCCGGCCATGCTCGTGTACGCAGCCGGCGACTGGCACCGCGCCCGCGCCGCCGGCCGCGCCCTGCAAGGTCCGCCGCTGGTGGCGGCCTATTTATTCGCGCTGGGCCTGGCGCTTTTTGGCGAAACCGACCAGTATGCCGGGCTGCTGCGTCCGCCCGTGTTGGCTTACCTGGGGGCGCTGGGGGCGGTTTTTGCGCTATCGGTAGCCGGCAAGCGGCAACAAGGCCGGCTAGCCTCGCTGCCCGATTGGCTGCTGTTGCTGCCCGGCTTTTATTTGCCGGGCGGGCTGCCGCTGGCCATTGCCACGCTGGTAGTGCTGTACGTGCACGCCGGCTCGATGCTGGCCCGCGCCCACCGCTCGGGCGAGGCCGAGCAGCTCACGCTGGGCACGGTGCTGTTCATCATCGCCACGATGGTGGCTTATTTCAAACTCACCTGGGCCTTCCTCGATAAGTCGCTGTTCTTCCTGATTGGCGGCGTGTTGCTGCTGAGCTTGAGCTGGTATTTGCGCCGCCGCAATGCGAGCCGCCTGGCTGCTGGCGTGGCCTCGGCGGCAGGTGGTAGCGTCCCTGCCATTTCGTCCGCCGTGCCCAATCCGCCCCACGAACCCCTCGTCTGATGCCAACCCGCCACACTCCTTCTCACCGCCTGCTGGTGCGGCTGCTGGTAGCGGCGCAGGTGCTCTACGTGCTGGGCGTGGCCGGCGCGGGCTACGCCACCACGGCCTACGGCCAGCACATTTGGCTAGCCACCGCGCCCGTCGAGCTGCATAGCCTGCAATACGAAAGCTTTGTGCGCCTGCGCTATACCGCCGCCGAAGCACCGCTCACAGCCTGGCGCGGCGCTAGCCCCCCGCAGCGGCGCCAAGCTGTGTATGTGCTGCTCAACACCGGCCCCGATAGCCTCGCTACCGTGGCCGGCGTCTACGACAAAACGCTGAAACCCAGCCCCGGCCAGGCCG
>JBPBQJ010000005.1:0-30452 GCA_050954765.1 Janthinobacterium lividum
CGCGTAGCTTTGCCCGGTCGCCCGGGTTATTTCCTTCCGTAATTCCCTGCCCTATGTCGTCGTTTTATGCCGAGCTGACGGTGGACGGCCAACCGCCCTACCCGCTGCGCCAGTGTCAGTTCGAGTTTACGCAGGCCACCGACCAGCGGGGCCGGGCCGCGGCCAAGGTGCGCCACGGCCTGCTGCAGCTGACCCTGGACGTGCCCACCGACGACCAGCTGCTCGACTGGGCCAACACCGTGCACAAGCCCCTCTCCGGCCACGTCACCTTCTTCGAGGACGACCGCCGCACGGCCCGCGAAACCGTCAGCTTCGCCGCCGGCCAGTGCGTGAGCTACCAGGAGTCCTTTGTGGCGGGCGACGGGGAGGCGGGCGCTTATGTCTGCCAGTTGCTCATTACAAGCGCCGGACTCACGTTGGCGCCGGGCGGAGCGCCGCAGGCGTTTGTAGCCCCGGCGGCGCGTGCTTACGCCACGCCAGTAACAGCAATTGCTGCAAGTGCAACTAGCGCTACTGCCCTTGTGCGGCGGCTACCGCTTATTACAGGCCACCCGCCGTTCACAGTAAAAGGGGCTAGCAAAGGCAAACCTGCCTTGGACCGGATAGAGTTTTCACGCCAACTTACTAACCAGCAAGAGGGAATGAATCGCTTAACGGTGGCGCAATTTTTGGCTAATCGCGACCAGTACAATAAGCTGCGCAAAACGAAAGGGACTGGTCGCGACCCCAAGGGGGATGCTGCGCAAAAAATAGCCCGAGAAAAAGCGCTTGTTCTGAAAGTGGAAGAGCTTCAACTTGCTGATGATGACCTAACTGAAAGCGAAGCAATGACGGTAGCTACGCAGTGGTTGGCGACGCAGGCAGCTTTGCATGACCCCGACCAGGTAGCCGGCGGCAATTCCCAAACCGTTACTGGCTTGGGAGATGCACGGGTTAACTCTTCGCTAGGGGCTCAGTGGCCGAAGCGCATAAAAGGTATCGACGCCCAAGTCAGAAAGCAGGCAGCTACTATGAGTCAGCGGGAACAAGAAGACACGTTGCTTACCATCGCTTTGCCACTTACATAGCCTAAGCTAGTTCATCGGCCTTCTATTTATTTTGCACATGTTTACGAAACTGCTCGCTCGCTTTCCCGACTACACCATTGACAGCAAGCCTACTGCCGAGTTGCTGGCGCGCTATGGGGCGCTCGTACCGCCCGAAATGCTTGCAGTATGGCAGGAATATGGTTTTGGAACTTTTCGCAACGGGTATTTGAAAGTTGTCAACCCGGATGACTTCACGGATTTGGTAGCCGAAACGTATCAACTCGTCAGCACATCGACTGCTACACCGCCCATTGTGCTTTTCGCGACCGCAATGGGTGATTTGCTAATCTGGGAAGATGGGTTTTTAACGCGGGTCGACTACCGGCACGGAGAAACAGAGATTGTTGCTCAAAACTTAACGCTGTTTTTTAAAAACCATGCGGATGATTTTAATCCTCAGCAGCGGCTACGCTGGGAGCCCTACCCAGCTGCCCGCGCTCATTTAGGGGAACCCGCTTTTGACGAATGTTTCGGCTACGTGCCGCTCTTGGCCCTAGGCGGGCCTGAGACGGTAGACCATTTGGAAAAAGTGAAGCTACGGGAGCATCTCTACCTTATTAGCCAGGTGACTGGCGTACTGGAGCGGTAGCAGTTCTTGTAAGTAAACTGTGGGCTATACTTGTCACTAGCTCGCGAAACCGTGCGCTTCACTGCCAGGTAGTGCGTGCGCTATCAGAAGTCCTTTGTGGTCGGGGATGCGGAGGTAGGCGCCAGCGTCTGCTAGCTGTCTGGTACCGGTGCTAGGCTCACGCTCGCCTCTAGCGGAACTCCGCAGACCGTTGTGGCTCTGTACGCTTCCTGTCCGATAGACGAATGGTTAGTATAACTAGGCCCCGAAAGGCGCACCTTTCGGGGCAGGTCTAAGCTGCCCAATCCGAATTATGGCTGGTTTCGTCGCAAGGACAACTCACCAGCGTTCTTTGGAGACTTGTTGGCGCCAGCTCGTCCTTCCTCACGTCTACCCACCCTCTTCTCATGCCTACTATTAGTCGCTACGTGTTGCCGCTGGTCGCGGTTTTGGTTGCTTGGCGGGGCAACTGCCACCCCCCCGTGCCGCCCGCCCCGCTGGCGGCGTTTCAGGCCGGCGCTTTTCAGCCGCTGCCCTTGGGCACCATTCAGCCCACGGGCTGGCTGCGGCGCCAACTCCTTATTCAGGCTTCTGGGCTGAGCGGGCACCTGGAAGACTTTTGGCCGGACCTGGGGCCTACCAGCGCCTGGCGGGGAGGCACGGGGGAAGGCTGGGAGCGCGGCCCGTACTACCTCGACGGCCTGCTGCCCCTAGCTTACGAACTCGACGACGCGGCCCTGAAAGCCAAGGCACAAAAATGGGTGGAGTGGGCGTTGCAAAGCCAACGCCTTGACGGTGACATCGGGCCGGTGAAAAATCAGGACTGGTGGCCCAATATGCTGGTACTAAAGGCCCTGATGCAGTACCAAGAAGCCACGAACGACCCACGCGTCGTGCCCTTCATGACCAAATACTTCGCCTACCAGAGTAGCCAGCTCGACCAGCGGCCCCTGCAGGAGTGGGCTGTTTATCGCTGGGCCGAGGAGCTGTTGCCCCTGCGCTGGCTCTACCAGAAAACCAAGAATCCGCTCCTCTTAACGCTGGCTGGCCAGCTGGCGCGGCAGGGTTTCAACTGGGAACAGGCGTTTGCCCATTTCCCGTTTGCCCAGCCCACCACGGCCGCTAGCCTGGGCCTCGATGCCACGCACTACAACAGCCCCTTGGCCCTGCAAGCCCACGGGGTCAACAATGCCATGGCTCTGAAAATGCCGGTGCTCTGGGGCCTGAGCGGCGGCACTCAGGCCGACCGCCAGGCGATTTATCCTCAACTCGCACAACTAGACAAGTACCACGGCTTACCAAACGGCATGTTCAGCAGCGACGAGCACCTAGCGGGCCGCAATCCGTCGCAAGGCACGGAGCTGTGCACGGTGGTCGAGGCACAGTTCTCCTACGAACAACTGCTGGCGCTGCTGGGCGACCCGCTGTTTGGCGACCGGCTCGAAAAAATCACTTTCAACGCGCTGCCCGCCACCTTCGACCCCACCATGTGGGCCCACCAGTACGACCAGCAGGCCAATCAGGTGTTAGTGAGCAAAGCCAAGCGCCAGTGGTCGACGAACGGCGACGAGTCCAATGTGTTTGGGTTGGAACCTCATTTCGGCTGCTGCACGGCCAATATGCACCAGGGCTGGCCCAAGTTTGCGGCCAGCCTCTGGTTGGCGGCACCCGACGGCGGCCTGGTAGCGGCCACCTATGCGCCCAACCGTCTTACCACCGTGCGCGGCAAGGAGGCGGTCATAATTCGGGAAGAAACCGACTATCCTTTCCGCGAAACGGTGCGGTTCGTGGTGGAAAAAGCGGCGAAGCAGGCTTTTTCCCTGCGCTTGCGCATTCCGGCCTGGGCCACGCAGAGTGTGGTAACAGTGAACGGCAAAGTCCGCGCTAACGCGCCTCAAGCCGGCACGTTCTACGTGCTTAACCAGCGCTGGCAAGTGGGGGATGTCGTGGAACTACGCTTGCCGATGGCCGTGCGCGTGCTACCCGGCTTCAACCAGTCAGTATCTGTCGAGCGCGGGCCCCTAGTATACAGCCTCAAACTTGGGGAGCAGTGGCGCAAGCTGCGCGAGCGGCCCACCCAAGCCGACGACTACGAAGTTTCCGCCACTACGCCCTGGAACTATGGGCTGCTGCTACCGGCCGGCGGCGCCTTGCCCACAGCCTTCCACGTCCGAGAATTGCCGATGACTGGCATTCTGTTTTCACCAGATGGGGCGCCCGTCGAGTTGCAGGTGCCCGGCGTGCGGCTTCCCAGCTGGCAGCTCGCCGAAAACTCGGCAGGTCCGCCGCCGCTTAGCCCCGTTGCGAAGCCGGCTGGGGCGCAAGTGGAAACCCTCACCTTAATTCCCTATGGCGCGGCGAAGCTGCGCATCACGTCTTTCCCGCTGGTGCACCCCTAGCCAAACAGCACCAGTACCGCCGCTTATGTAAAGCAATTGATAAAGGAGAGCTCGTTACAGCGGGTCAAAAAAATCCGCAATCTTCAAAGTGCTAGTTATCAAGGCTCTTGCTATTGCCACCTAAAATGCTTGTTCCTGTACTAGTGGTCAATTTCTCGTATAAGCTCGGCTATAGCCGAGCTTATACTGTTTGTCAAGCCTGCTTCACTAAATAGTATAAGCTCGACTAAATGGCTTCAACTGAGAGCGTGTTTAGGAATGTCGTCGATTCAGGGTCATTGTCAAAATTGACGAGTAAGCGCCCCGCCACGTGGCTAGCCGGGGTGCGTTCGTAGTCTACGGCCAGCCGCCGAAAGGCGCTGAGCCAAGCAAAGGTGCGCTAGACCACCCAGCGCTTGGCGACTGGTACGAAGCCACGGGTGGCGGAGGGCGGTCGACTAGCCACTGGATGCTGCCAGCCTAGGGCGTGGACCTGCTGCGCAAATTGCCCTTGATAGGCTTTGTCTGTCAGCACGGTACGCAGCCGACTTGCCCAAGCCGGTCGTAGCGCTGTACGCGTAGGCAGCAGGAGGTGGGCCGCCCGGCTATCATGGCCGTTGGCCGCGTGCACGGCCGCCGGCCAGATGCGGCCACCCGTGTCGCAGAGGACTTGGCGCTTGCGGCCGTTGACGCGTTTGTGCGCATCGAGGCCGCGTTGCTGGCGCAGGCGCGGCGCTAATTTGACACTTTGCGCATCGACTAGGGCCAGCGACGGGGTCGGGAGCCTGAGGCGTTATTGAAAAAAGCCTTGAAGAGCTAGTCTGGCGCAGATGTTATTTTATCAATAAGCATCTGTAATTCAATTTGATATGCAAGTGTGCTTTATAATTAGGCCGGTGTAATTTTGAGGGCGTAGGCAATGGCATTGGGTTTTTGCGCCGGTAGCACCACGGCTAGCCCCTCCGGCGTGTGCGCAACCTCGAGGCTGCCAGGTACGCCTAGCAGCTCTACGCGCTTGACTTTACCAGGGTAATGGGGTCCGCCGGCGGCCAGCGATTTGAGCAGGAGGCGCCCGCTGGCAGGCCAGCCTAGGGCGCTGGCAAACAGTATGTTGCCTTTAGTGACGTAGCGAATATCCTCGGCCCCAAAGGGCCTGCCCTTGCCCTCATTAAAGCCCTGGGCGCTGAGGGCGGCAGTAGCAGCCTGGGCCGGGCCCTCGCCAAATATTTTCCAGGGCCGGGTACCGTAGATGCTCTCGCCGTTGGTCTGCATCCAGGCGGCGATGCCCTCCACGATGGCCCGCTCCTGGTCGTCGATGCTGCCGTTGCCGCGCACGGGCACGCTCAGCAGCAGGTTGCCGTTTTTGCTCACCACGTCGATGAGCGTGTGGATAATGGTTTGGGCGCTTTTGTAGCCGTGCTGGTCGTAGATGCGGCGGTCGTAGTGCCACTGGCCCAGGCAGGTATCGGTTTGCCAGGGTAGGGGCTCAATCTCGTTGCTCTGGCCGCGCTCGATGTCCCAAACCAGGCACTGGCGCTGCGGCGGCGTCAAAATCTTGCCAGTAATCACGGCCTCGTTGCGCCCGCCGTGGCGCTGGGCGCTGGTGTTGTACATGTGCGCCGCAATGCGCAGGCCGGCATCACTGGCGGGCCACAGCGGCAGGGCCGTGTCGTCGAAGTACACCAGGTCGGGCTCGTACTTGTCCAGCAGCTCGATGGTGCGGTTATAAAATTTCTCGCAGTACGCTTGGCTGGGCGGCGTTACGCCGTTGCCCCAGTCCCACTGCCGGTGAATGGCACCATTGTCGAGGCTATTCTGGCTCAGCGGGTGGTTTTGGGCGTAGAGGGCCTGCGGGTCGTAGCCCTGCCACCAGGTGCCCTGGCCATCGGCGGCGGTTGCGTGGCCGTCGTAGGGCACGCCGGCTAGGGGGCCGGCTTGGTCGGCGCGCTGGCTAGGCTCCAGCCAGCTCCAGGTGTGGGCGGCGTGCACGCTCACCCCAAAGCGCAGGCCCTGCTTTTTGGCGGCCTTGGCCCAGCCGCCCACCAGGTCTTTTTTGGGGCCTAGCCGGGTCGAATTCCACGGCTGGTGGCTGCTGTTATACAGGTCGAAGTTGTCGTGGTGGTTGGCCAAACACACGAAATACTTGGCGCCGGCTTTTTTGTATAAGGCCAGCAGCTCGTCGGGATTCCACGCCTCGGCTTTCCACTCGTTTATCACGTCTTTGAAGCCGAACTTGGACGGGTGGCCATACTTTTCGACGTGAAACTTGTACTGGTCGCTGCCCTCCTGGTACATGCCGCGGGCGTACCAGTCGCCGCGCTCGGGCTGGCACTGCGGCCCCCAGTGCGCCCACAGGCCAAACTTCGCGTCGCGAAACCACGCGGGCGTTTGGTAGTGGGCCAACGAATCCCAGGTGGGTTGAAAAGCGGCGGGGGCTAGCGGGCTCCAGTTGAGGCCCGCCACCACGCTGGGCAGCCACGCGGCGGGGGCAGCCAGCGCGAGGTTTTTGAGCAGCTTTCGTCTGTTCATCGTCAAGAAAAAAGGGTGGGAAAGAGACGGCCTGCGGGGCTAGCCAGCCGCGGGTAGGCTAGCCAGTACCCGCGACTTTGGTTTGGTAGTCAGCTACTTCACTCGCACCGGCTGGATGCCGGCGTGGGTAGGCACCACGGGCCGGATGCTGCCGTCGGGGTTAAACGTCAGTTTATCAAGGCACACCTCGCGGTGGAAGCCGGCATCGCCCCCCATTTTGATGCCTTCGGGGTAGGTGAAGCGGTGGTACACTAGGTACCACTCGTCGCGGCCCGGCACCTGAATAACCGAGTTGTGGCCGGTGCCATAGATGCCGGCCGATGGGTTTTTGCTGATAACCAAGTTATTGGCCGGTACCGTAATCTTGCCCAGCGTCGCATCGGCGGTGCCGTAGCGCACCTGGTAATTAGGGCTGCGCGTGTCGTCCTCGCTCCACATAAAGTAGTATTTGCCGTTGCGAAAAAAAGCGTAGGCTCCCTCGCGGAACGTCTGGTCGGGCGTCAGTACCTGCGTGGTGCCGGGCTTGAGGCTCGTCAGGTCGTCATTCAGCTCAGCGCCAGCCAGGTAACCATTGCCCCAGTAGAGGTAGTACTTGCCGGTTTTGGGGTCGCGGAAGGCAGCCGGGTCAATCTGCTGGCCGCCCGGCACACCCGCGGGCAGCTTATCAAGCAACGGCTGGCCCGAGTCTTTGAACGGCCCGGTGGGGCTGTCGGACAACGCCACGCCAATCTTGGCGCCCGCGCAGAAATAGTAGGCGTAGCGGTAGCCAGTGGCCGTTTTTTGCTCGATAATCGTCGGGGCCCAAGCGCTTTTCTTTGACCAACTCACATCTTTGGGCAAATCCAAAATCACGCCCTCGTCTTTCCAATTTACCAAATCGGGCGATGAAAACGCCTTGAAATAAGTGCCCGACCAGCCGGTAAAGCCGTCGCTGGTGGGGTAGAGGTAAAACTTGCCCGTTTTCTGCGAATACAGGATGTCGGGGTCGGCGTAGTAGCCGCTCAGGGCCGGGTTGTGGGTTTCGGTCACGCTCACCTGGTAGGGGCGCTGGGCTGCGCCCTGGCCCACGGTGTAGGTCACGGGCCCTTGGGCAAAGTTTTGCGGGCCGCTCGGCGCTACCGGCAGCGCCGGGCTCGTTATTTTTAAATCAAAGGCGTTCAGATTAGTGCCTGGCAGCGCCAGAAAAGTAACCTTGCCCATTGCGCTGTCCACCAGGGTATTATGTTGCCGGATGGCGGGGTTCTGGGCCGTGGCTAGCACATCGGTGGGGGCCATCCAGTGGCTGGCCAGGCGCGTGGCCTCGGCGGCCGTGATGGGCAGCACGGTGCCGTGGCGCGGGTGAAAGTTCATGCGCACCTCGCCATCCACCACCGCGAAATGCGCCAGGTCTTTGGTACGCGTAAACTGGTACTTGCCGCTGGTGTACATGTCGTACATCAGGATGTAGTCGTCCGAATTATTCAGTTTGAAGGTGCCCGCGCCCTCCACCGGGCTGGTGGTTTGCTGCACGTAGGTATCGCGCAGCACGTAGCCGCTGGTGAGCTGGTCCGACACCGCGATTTTGATGCCGTTGCCCTGGCCTTCGGTCTTGAAGAAGAGGTAGTACTTGCCGTCCTTGGCCACAATGTCGCCGTCGATGCACGAGCCGTTGGTGGGGCTAAAAAACAGCTGTTTGGGCTCGCCTTCCAGGTCAGTAAAGTCCTTGTTAGCGTAGGCGTAGTAGATTTTGTCCGGCTCTGAGCCGTACTGCAACGAGAAGTAAACCAGATACTTGCCCGCCTTGGCATCGTAGATGGTTTGCGGGGCCCACACGCGCTTCAGGCGTTCCTGGCTAGGGTAGCGTGTGGGGAAATGCACGGCGCTCGACTTCCAGTTGATGAGGTCGGTGGAGCGCAGCAATACCAGGCCGCGGTTCGAGTCCCAACCCTTGGCCGACACCATATCGGTGGCCACCATAAAGAACGTTTTGCCATCCTGGCCGCGCAAAATGTGCGGGTCGCGCACCCCCCCCGTCTGGCTGATGGCCGCCGAGCTAACGACCGGCCGGTTGCCATTGAGGGCCGTGTAGTGGTAGCCATCGGGGCTGAGGGCGAAGCGGATAGCCTCCTCCTGCTTGTCGTTGCCGGTGAAATACACAAACAGGTAGGCGCTGGGCTTCGTGGGCTTGGGTGGGGTAGCCACGGCGGCGGGTAGGGCTAGCCCGGCGAGCAAGAGGGCCAGCAAGCCCGCCCGGCAGCCGCGCTGCAAGCGCCGGGCAAGGGAAAACAATCGATTGTGCATAAAGAGAGTAGTAGTGCACCCGGTAGCTAGCACCGCTTCGGCCGGCACCGCTACCGGGCCCCACGCAGGAGCCACTGTGGGTCACGCGCTTGGAGGTGGGAATAGGAGTCAAAAGTACCATCGCCAGTAAAGCGGCATGGGCTACTTTATCACCAAAGTAGGGGTAAAAATTAGTCAGCCGGCCCCGCGGAAGGCCGGTCGCCAGCTAGCGGGCGCGTGGCCAAGGCGGGCAAAATAATCAGTGGGTAGTCTCTTTATCAGGCAGTAAGGCCCTGGGTGGTGGCGGCGGCGGTCGGCTAGGCGTACTAAGTGGTGCCGGGGAGCCGTCAGTAATTCACCATCTCGTAGAGCACGGACTCAAACGCGCTGGCATCTACGCTAAACTCACCCCGAAAAGGGTTGTCCATGGCCGCCGTCAGGAACAGCAGCGACCCTAGCAGCAGGGCCGTCAGGCAGGTGAGGGCCACTTGGTGGGTCGTGTCGGCGGCCACAAAAAACCAGGAGATGGCCACGTTGATAGCGGCACCCAGGATGAGCACCCACCACAGCAGGGTAGGCAAATTGGCCTGGTCGCCCCGCAGCCGCAGGCGGTGGGCTAGCAGCAAGTCATTGAGCTGATTAATAGCCTGCTGATGCACTAACTGCAACCGCGGATTGGGCGGCACAAACGCGAAAAAGTCGTTCTTGAACGAGCGCAGCCGCTTGCTGCTTTCCTGCGGTACCTGGCCCCGGTGGTGCGCCGGCCAGTCTTGGTGAATAACCGACTGCACGTAGCCCTGCAGCTCCTGCTCGTAGAGCTGGCGCGCGGCGGGTGGGTAGGTGGCCATGTCCTGGTACAGGGCCGCCGTGATGGTCGCCTCGTTGTCGACCTGGCCCGACAGGGTCTGAAAATTACTCCACACGCCGGCGGCTACCAGCCCTAGCAAGATGCCGTAAATCACGCCCGAAACGCCCAGAAAATAGCTCACCAGGTCGTTGTGCGCCGCCGCGTCGCTAACGTGGGCCCGCACCCAGGGCCGCAGCACCACTAGGCCCACCAGCGAAAATACCAGCGTGGCGCCGCAGCAAAAAAGGAAGAATACCCAGTTGGGTAGCGCGTAAATCCAGTCCACGATAGCGTTGGGAGGGGCTAGCCCGCGCAAATACTGCGCGAAGGTAGGGGGCTAGCCGGTTTGGCGGCGCTAGCTAAGCACAGGTATACGCCCAGCGTAAAAACTTGGCTGCCTGCCCCACGCCGGGCCTGGTCTGCGCTTTTCGTAGTGCTCAAACGCGGGACGGGGCAGGCGGCGGCTCACTCAAAGCTGACCCAGTCGATTTCAGCCCCGGCCCCGCGCTTGAGCGCCACGAAAAGCGTGTGGCGGCCGGGCCCCACGGCCGCCAGCGGGGCTTTCACGTCTTGCCAGGCCCCGCCCTTCGGCACGGTTAGCTGCGCGAGCAAGGGACCCTGGGCATGGTCGAGGCGCAGCTCGATGGTGGCACCCGCGGCCGAGGTGCTCCGTAGCGTGGCCATGCGCAGCTTCTGCTGGCCAAAATCTACCGCGTTGTATTGCACCCAGCCGCCAGGGGTCAGCACGGTTTTCCAGCCCCGAAACGGGCTAGCCGAGTCCAGAAAGGCAATGGTGGCCCCGCGGGCGCTGAGGCGACTGTAGCGGTCGAGCTGAATTTTTTGCCGCGCACTCGTCAGCCCCACGCCGCGCAGGGTGGGCTGCACTTTCCGAATCGAGCCATCGGCGGCAAAAAACAGGCTGTCGATTCTCACCGACCGGTTTTTATCAAACTTCGGCGACAGGTCGTTGTGGTGATAAAACAGGTACCACTGGTTCTTAAACTCCGTGATGGAGTGGTGGTTGGTCCAGCATCCGGTCGGTGACTCGTCCATGAGCACCCCGCGCACCGTGAACGGCCCTAGCGGGCTGGTGCTGGTGGCGTATTCGAGGCGCTCGGTCTTGTTGGCCACGTGCGGGTACGTGAGGTAGTAAATGCCCTTGCGCTCAAATAGATAAGGACCTTCCTTCAGGCCTTGGGTGGGCAACTCGCCCAGGGTTTTGGGCTCGGTTGCCAGCTCCAGCATGTTGTCCTTGAGCTTGGCCCCGTAGATATTGCCCTGCGACCAGTAGAGGTAGGCCTGGCCATCGTGGTCGATAAACACGTTGGGGTCGATGCCGTGCACGCCGGCTAGGGGTGCGGGCTGGGTCACAAACGGGCCGGTGGGCTGGTCGGCCACGGCCACCCCAATCCGGAAGCCTTTGCCCTGGGTGGTGTCTTTGGGCGTGCTGGGGAAGTAGAAATAGTACTTGCCGTTGCGCAAAACGCAGTCGGGCGCCCACATGCTGTAGCTGTCGGGCTGCACCCAGGGCACCTTGTTTTGGGTCACGATAACGCCGTGGTCGGTCCAGTCGGTGAGGTTGGCCGACGAAAAGACGTGGTAATCCTCCATGACGAACCAGCCGGCTCGCCCGTGCCCCGGGGTGGCCCGAATGTCGTGCGAGGGGTACACGTAGACCCGCCCGCCGAACACCCTAGCCGTGGGGTCGGCCGTGAACTGATTGGTAATAAAGGGGTTTTGGGCGCGGGCGGGCTGATAACCTACCCACGCCAGGGCCGCCAGGAGCAAATAAAATCGCAGGGTATGCATCGTGTTGTTGGTAAGCGCGGAGTGAGTTTGCTACTTCGCCAAGTGGTCCTCAATGTGGAAATAGTCGAAATCGGCGTATCCGCCCGCCGCCTGGGTGGCGTAGTTGAAGAGGCCAAACCGGTAGCCCATGAAGTGGGGCAGCGTGTAGGCCATTTTGAGCGGCCCGCCCACGGGCTGCCAGGCTTTGCCATCGAGGCTGTAGAAGAAGGTGGCCACGTCTTTGCGGTCCCGGAAATCGCACTCGATTTTGAAATACACCTTGTTCTGCGTCAGCGGCAGGCGCTGGATTTCGACTGGCTTTTCCGACTCGGCGCTGACCATCACGATGGCCTTGGCGCCCGGGCTAGCCTGCACGCCCACCAAGCCGTAGCGCTTCTGCAGCACCGCTAGGCCGGCAAAGTCGCCGGGCTTCAGGTGCGCCACCTCCAGAGCCACCGAGCCGGCGCACACCGGCCCAATGGTGCGTTGGGTCAAGGTATTGCGCGTTAGCAAAAACGACGAGTCCACGCGCCCGGCCTTGAGGCGCAGGTAGCCGGGGCGCTCGGTCACGGACCACAGCGCATTGGCGGGGTTGTGGTTCCACTGCCAGACAAGGGGCAGGGCCGGCTCGCCCGCCCGGCGCGCAAACTCGTCGGCGGCGACCAGGCCCGGCAGCAGGGGTTGGTTGGCGGGCAGGGCTAGCGTTGCGGGTACCTTGCCGGCGGGGCTGCCTAGCACCGGCCAGCCATCGACCCACTGCACGGGCACCAGGTAGGGGATGCGGCCCACCGCCCCAAAGTCGCGGAACAAGTACGCAAACCACTCCCCGCCAGGGGTATCGATGAGGCCGCCCTGGGCCACGCCCAGGTCTTGCAGAGCCACGCGGCCCTCGTAGGGGCCGGTTATTTTGTCGGCCCGGTGGATGATGACCGTCCGCATCCCGCCGCGCGGCCAGGATATATTGAACAGGTAGTATTTACCCTTGATTTTGAACAGCTGCGAGCCCTCGGCCGGCAAGCCGGTGGCGCCGGCCGGGGTACCAGCATTCTCAATAATGACCTGCGGCGTGGTGCCCGGCTTCAGGCCCGATACGTCGGCCGTGAGCTCGGCCAGTTGCAGCTTGCCCGAGCCGTACACCATGTACACGCGGCCATCGTCGTCGAGAAACAGCGAGTGGTCGTGCAGGCTGGGCCGGAAGGAAATCGCCTTCCAGGGTCCTTTTTCGATGTTTTTGGTCGAGTATACGTGGGTTTTGCCCGTGGTTTGGGCAAACGTGCTGACGTAGTACGTGCCCGCGTGGTAGCGCAGGCTGCTGGCCCACGAGCCGCGCCCGTAGGTGCTTTGGCCGTGGGCCAGGGTCATGGCATCGGTGCTGGCTAGGGTGTCGTAGGCGTAGCTCACCAGCTTCCAGTTCACCAGGTCGGTCGATTTCATGATGGGCACCCCCGGGCTCAGGTGCATGGTAGTGCTGCTCATGTAGTAGGTCTTGCCCACCCGAATCATCGACAGGTCGGGCACGTCGGCATACACCACGGGATTATGAGCTAACGGGGCTAGCGGGGCCTGCGCCGCTGCCGTAGGCAGGCGCCCAAGGCTGCCGAGTGCCACCAGTAGCAGAAGGAGTTTTTTCATTTTGAGGAAGGCAAGCGGGCGGATTGTGGCTTAATAATCTGATACTTGCCGCTCAGGTGCATGAGGCTGAACAGGTACAGCAGGCCGTCGTAGTACGGGTCAAAATAGCCGTCCGCATAGGGCGCCAGCTTGGCCTGCCAGAGGGCGTGCACAAAATCGAGGCGGTTGGCGTCGGGGCTCATCAGTGAGGCGGCGGCCGAGGTAGCCACCAGGCCCAGCGAGTGGCGCAGCTTCTTGACCTTGCCGGCCGGCAGAATAAAATCGGGCCGCGAGCCATCCACGTTGAACTGGTCCTCGAAGGTATTCAGGCCCTTCGCCCGCAGAAAGCCCTGCAAGCGCTGCGCATACCGCTGCTGCCAGCGCGGGTCCTTGCCAAACCACACGTAGTCCATGGCCACGTTCATGGGCACGCGCCACGAGTCGTAGCGAAACGCGGCCGGCGCCCAGCGCGTAGGGTGCGGCTGCCCGCTAAACTCGGTGTAGTCGTAGTTGAGGCCCGTGGGCGCCGCGCAGGCGCGGTGCAGAAACACGCGCGCCGTATCGGCACAGTCGCGGTAAAACTGCGCGTGCCCATCCTTGGCATACTCGGCCCACACCTCCAAAAAAGCCGGCACGTGGTACGACGGGTCGGTCCAGCCGTACATGTCGCCCACGGGCACAAAGCTTATCTGCTTGTGGGTGGTGTTGAAGAGGTTGTGCACGTCGCCGGTGCCGTCCTTCTGCCACGAGGCGTCCAGGATGCGGCGGGCTTCCTGGTAGTAGTTGATGCCCGTGGCGTTGCCCCAGCGGTTGGCCGCGAAGAGCAGGCTGGTCACGAAATACAGCTCGCCATCCGAGGCCGGCCCTTCCGAGTTGCGCTTCATCGTGGTCGTGTTGATGCTCCAGGCAAAATAGCCGGCTAGCGGGCCGCTCTGGTGCTGCAAATACTTCTTCGACCAGCGCCAGAGGCGGTCAAACACTTCCTTTTTGTTGAGCTGCACGGCCACCATCAGGCCGTAGGACAGCCCTTCGGTGCGCGCATCCTCGTTCTTGACGTCCGACACGTAGGCTAGCGAATCGCCCACCTCAAAATACACCTTGCTAGGCCCCTCAAACACGTCGTGGTAGGCCTGGGCTACCTTCTTGTCAATATCAGCCTGGCGGTAGCCCGCTTCGCGGAGCAGGTTTGGGTATTTATTCGTGTAAAAGGCGCCTTTCGGGGCCGCAGGGCGCGCTTTGGCCGGGGTTTGGCCCGCTGCGCGGCCGGCGCCCAGGCCGCCTAGGCAAAGCGCCAGCAGGCACGCCCGCCGGCCCCGACTGGCTAAGGATGAATAGGTCATGGAAAAGGTTGGCGGTAAGTGACGGACGTTTTTTTATTTCACCAGCCCTACGCCCTTGGTAGTCTGCACGATGGGCTGAATGCTGCCGTCCGCGTTGTAATGCAGCTCATCCACGCAGATGGAGCGGCGGTAGCTGCCGCCGGTGGGCAGCGCGCCGTTGTGGTAGAAGAAGTAGCTCTTGCCCTTGTAGTCCACGATGCCGGCGTGCGTGGTGAAGCTGTTGGGCACATTGCCCTGAATGATGCCCCGGTACGCCCACGGCCCGGCGGCGCTGGGGGCGGTGCAGTATTCTATCATTTCGGGCTTGGTGCCGCTGCTGGCGTACACGAGGTAGTATATCTTTTTGCGCTTGTACACCCAAGGGCCTTCGATGTAGTTTTTGGGCATGAACGTGGTGATGGGGCTAGCCAGCTCCGTCAGGTTATCCTTGAGCTTCACCCACTTGCAGCTGCCGTTGCCCCAGTACAGGTACACCTGCTGGTCATCGTCCACAAAAACGGTGGGGTCAATATCGTCCCAGGCGTGCGGCAGGTCCTTGGTCATTCCATTGACGATGAGCGCCTGACCAATGGCATCTCGGAACGGCCCGGTGGGCCGGTCGGCCACGGCCACGCCGATGGCCGCGCCGCCCTGGCTGTGCGCGTCCTTCTTGTGAAAGGTGGCCACGAACCAGTAAAACTTACCCTTGTGCTCGACGCACTGCGCCGCGTAGGCATCGCCGGTGGCCCAGGCAAACGTGCGGGGCGAAAGGCGCGTGCCGTAGGTTTTCCAGTGTACCATGTCGGTAGTGGAGTAGAGGCGCCAGTCGGGCATCTTGTAGTTCGTTTCCTGCACCGAAGCCGTGTCGTGGCCGGTGTAGAGAAACAGCGTATCGCGGTATACCAGTGGCGCCGGGTCGGCCGTAAACACGTCCCGAATGATGGGGTTTTGCGCCCGCAGGCCGGCGCAGGCCAGCAGCATAAATAGGGCGGCAAACAGGGAAGATTTCATGCGGGTGGGAAGGGCTTGCCAGGCAGGCGATTGGGGCGCGGCTATGGTGTCGGCCGCGCCCCAACTCCTACTGGTTAGGGTAATGAAATAAGGCTAGCCACCCTTACCGGGCCGGCTTATACACCGGGTCGTTGCCCGCGTATTTCAGGTACTTGAAGGAGGCTGTATTGGTCGTGGGCTGGCCCGACGAGGTGGCGTACATGCCCAGCAGACAGCCGATAAAGCCGCCCGCCGTTTGGGTGCTCAAAAACCGGGCATCGACCTTGTCCTTTAGCGTCGTCCACGTCTTACCCTCCGCAAAGTCGAAGCCGTAGGTATCGCCCTGCGCCTTGATGCGCAGCTGCACGCTGCCCGTGGCCGACTTGAGCGGCGCCTGCGCCAGCAGCTCCGGCTGCTTGGCATCGGTGGTGCTCTTGAACAGTTGCAGCAGCGGCTTGCCATTGTCCACCGACTTGCAGAGGTAGTAGAAGTGCTTCTCGTCCTGAAACACCACCAGGCCGGCTTTTTCGCCGGCCGCCTTGGGCGCAAAAGTCAGCTCCGTTTCGGTGGTGCAGTACATGTGCTGCTGCCGCTTGCCAATGAAGGCCGGGTTGCCGGTTTCGGCCACCGTTTCGGGCTTTAGCTTCAGGGTGAGCCCTTTGGCCTGGCCTAGCGAGAAGCTGTTGCTGTCCAGGGTGCGCAAAAACAGCAGCGCCGGGTCAAGCTCCTTCTCAAAGGTGAGCGTGTAGGCAAAGTTGCCGTTCTGGGGCCGGGCGCCGGGCTGCTTCACCTCCGCGAAGTTGGCTTGGTAGCGGTACTGCACACCGCCGGGGCCGGGGTTCATCATGGGCCACTCGTCCTTCCACTCTACGGGCACGATAAACGTCTCGCGGCCAGTGTTGTAGTAGTTGCCCTCGTAGGGCCGCACGGCCAGGAAAATGGCGTAGGTCTGGCCATCCGGCCCCTCCACAAACTGCGCGTGCCCGGCCGACGTGATGGGGTTGGGGCGGTCGCGGGGCAGCTCGCGCTGCGAGAGAATGGGGTTCTTCTCGTAGGGCACAAACGGCCCTAGCGGCGCTTTGCTGCGGAAAACGACCTCCGTGTGGTTCACCGACGTGCCGCCCTCGGCCGCGTAGAGGTAGTACCAGTCGCCCCGCTTCATCAGGTGCGGCCCTTCTATCCAGACGGGCTTTTTGCTGAGGTCCACGCCGCCGTTGACCACAATTTTGGCCTCACCCACGGTTTGCAGCGTTTGCGGGTTCAGCTCGATAATCTTGATGGAGCGGTGGCCGTCGTAGAGCGGCTTATTGTCGGGCGGGTCGCTGTTGTAGATAACGTAGGCCTTGTCGCCCTCAAAGTACAGCGAGGGGTCGATGCCCCGCACCTCGGGCAAAAACGTGGGGTCGCTCCACGGGCCGGCCGGGTTCTTGGCCGTCACCACAAAGTTGCCCTTGTGGTCGATGAGCGTGCAGGTAACGTAGTAGGTGCCCTTGTGATACTCGATGGCCGGCGCAAACAACCCACGGGTCATACGGTCGCCCAGGAAGTTCATCTGCGAGGGCCGGCTGATGACGTTGCCCACCTGCTGCCAGTTTTTGAGGTCGCGGCTGTGCATCACCAGGATGCCCGGGAAGTACGAAAACGTGGAATTGACCAGGTAATAATCGGGCCCCACCTTCACAATGCTGGGGTCGGGGTAGAAGCCCGTCAGGATGGGATTGACCAAGTCAATCGATTGTGCAGATACGGCCGAGTGCGTCAGCCAGCCGGCCGCGGCCGTTAGGAGCAAGGTTTTCAGGTTCATTTTGTGGATGCTAGCGGGAATAACAGCCCAGGCAACCGCCAATTGTCGCCGGAGGTCGGGTACCAGCCCCGGCTTGCACTAAGCTGGGTGCAAGCCGGGGCCGCGCTAAACTTACAGTGCCCGCCCCAGCGCAACGCTACCGATAGGTAACGCCCCGCCCCAAGCCCGCTGCCCGGCCCTGGCCGCCCGCGCGAGCCGCCAGGGCCGGCGCCGCTAGGGTCCAGCGCCTTCGGCCAGCTGGGCCGGCGCACGGTACCGGGCCGCAGCGCTACGCCCCCGGGGGCGGGCGACCTGAGCAAGTGAAAAGATAATCACGACGCTACTAATATTTTTTTCGGCTGCTGGCAGCCGAAAAGGTAGGGCGCGTGGGGGGCGGCAATGCGGGCACCCCCAGGGTTTACCAGCTTCAGCTGGTGGCATGCACGCTTGCCAAACAGGGGAGCTTGCCCGCGGGCTGCCACGCCGGGGCTAGCGGCTGGCCCGGGCTAGGGTCGCGGCGGGCGGGCTAGGAGGGAGGTACGTAGCAGGCGTATCTTGGTCTGTTGCTTTCGGGCGCACTAGCACTTTCTCTTTTCTTCTACCTCGTTATGTCGTTGCCACTCGAAGAAAACCCGTCGCTGGAAGCACAAAACGAGGCCCTGCGGGAAGAAATCCGGCAGCTGCGGGCGGGCCAGCAGGTGGTGGCGGTAGAGCAGGCCCACTCCGCTGACCGGGAAGAGGAGCAGGCTCGGTTTCGGACGTTATTTGAGAACTCGCCGTTTGGCCAGAAAATCATTACTCCCGACCTCGTTATTCGGCAGGCCAACCGGGCCGTGCTGGAAATGCTCGACTGCACCAGCCCCGAGCAGGTAGTGGGCCACAAAATAATGGAGTTTGCCCACCCCGACTACCACGACGACTGGCGGTTTTTGCAGGAACGACTCTGGAAGCACAAGCTGCCGAGCTTCACCCTCGAAACCTGCCTGGTGCGCACCGACGGCTCGCACTTCTGGTGCCAGGTCACGTCCACGCGCATTCCCGATGGGGGCGAGGAGCTGGGCTACACGCAGCTCGAAGACATCAGCGACCGCAAGACGCTCGAGCTGTCGCTGCGGCGCCTGTATGACGCGCAAGAAACAGTGCTGCACCTGATTACGCACGATTTGAAGGCGCCCATCGGCCACATTCAGTTGGCGGCCGAGCTGCTGCAGCACCAGCTCGACGACGCCCAGCCGATGCCCAGCCAGGCCGCGGATACGGCGCGCTACCTGGACCTCATTCGCCGGGCCTGCGCCGATGCCAACAAGCTGCTGCAAGATATTTTGCTGCTCGGCTCACTCGACGCCAACCAGCTCAAGCTGCAGCCCACCGACCTGGGCGCCCTGCTGCACCAGCGCCTGGAGCCCCACCGCCTGGTGGCCCACGACAAGGGCCTGACCCTGATACTGGACGTGCCACCCGAGCCCGTGCTGGCTAACCTGAACGCCGATATTTTTGGGCGGGTGATAGACAACCTGGTGAGCAACGCCTTGAAATTCACCCCCGCCAACGGCTGCGTAACGGTGGCGCTGCACCACCCCGTCGACCGCGTGCTGCTGACGGTGCGCGACACGGGCATCGGCATTCCGCAGGCGCTGCAGGAGGGCTTGTTCGAGAAGTTTAGCGCCTCGGCCCGCGCCGGGGTAGGGGGCGAGGCCAGCACGGGGCTCGGGCTGTTCATCACCCGGCACATTGTGCAGCAGCACCGCGGCAAGCTGTGGGTAGAAAGTGCGGAAGGCGCGGGTACGTGTTTCTTTGTGGAGTTGCACTAAAGTGGGTTAAGGCCGTATGCACGGCCCACTTTAGCGGGCAGCACCCAGAGCGAGCGCCGCGGGCGGCATCGCCCTTTTACTTCAGGATTCGTACAGATACTATTAGGGGGCTAGCCACATGCTCCCTGCGCCTCTGCCGATGATGCCCCTGCCGTGTGTATTGCTGGTCGATGATGACGCAACGACCAATTTTCTTAACCGTTCGCTGCTCACCCGCCTGGGCGTGGCCGAGCGCATTCTGGTGGCCGAAGACGGCGAGCAGGCCCTGCGCGAGCTGGGCCAGTACTGCTCGCCACGCACCTCTAGCTGCCCGGCGCTCGTCTTGCTCGATGTGAACATGCCCGGCATGAACGGCATCGAGTTTTTGGAAGAGTACCGGCAGCTGCCGCTGGCCACGCAAAACGCCGTTGTTATCGTGATGCTAACCAGCTCGTTGCATCCGCATGATGTGCAGCGCGTGGCGCAGCTGAGCGTGGTGGCCGACTTCATTAGCAAGCCCCTCACCAGGGAGAAAGTCCAGGAGCTCTGGCAGGCGCACTTTCCGGAAGTGTCTCCCGGTTAGTGCCCTAGCACGGCCGGCCCGGCCAAGTCGGAGGCTAGCGCACTGCGTTGGTTTTGGCTTTTTTGAAGACAGGCGGGCCCCGGCGGATAGCTCCGCCTTATCGCGGCAGCTACCGGCTGAAACTCTGGCTAAGTGCCTGGGCTAGCGGGCAAGTCCTCCAAATACGGCGGCAATTTTTTTTTCACTTTAGTGCCAAAACCGGTGTTGCGCGCCAAAACGGCCGTGTATTTTCACGCCCCGATTTGAGCTGTTACTCCCCGCCCTCCCCTTGCAAGCCTTCGACCTGTTTCCCACCGAATCGTTGCTGGCCACGGTGCTCGACCTGTCGCCGGGCGGCGTGGTACTCTGCACGCCCCTCTACGACGAGGCCGGCACCCTAGCCGATATGGCGCTGGCCCACCTCAACCCCGCCGCCCAGCGCCTGCTGGGGTTGCCGGCCCAGCCCGCCGCCACCTTCACGCAGCAGGTTGCCGGCAGCCGCACCGATGGGCGCTGGGTGGCGCTGCGCGACGCCTTTCTGGCTTCCGAGTCGGCTAGCTTGCTGCTGGCCCCGGCCGGTGGCGGCGCGGCGGCGCGCGTGCAGGCCGTGAGCCGGCGGGTGGGCGATGGGCTGCTGCTCAGCCTCACAGAGGCCGCCGTGGCCCCGGCTGCCGAGCCGGCTAGCCACTTGGCCGAGCGTGGCCAGCAGCTAGAGCGCTTCAACGCGATACTGGGCAGCCTGCAAGAGTTTGTGTACCTCTTCGACCTCGACGGGCGCTTCCGCTACGTGAACCAGCCCCTGCTGGACCTGTGGGGACTGACCCTAGCGCAGGCCGTTGGCAAGAACTTCTTTGAGCTGGACTACCCGGCGCCGCTGGCCGCGCAGTTACAGGCCCAAATAGCGCAGGCGGCCACCACCGGCCAGCCCGTGACCGGCGAAACGGCCTACACCAGCCCCAGCGGCGAAACGGGCGAATACGAGTACACCTTCGTGCCCTTGCTCGCCGCCGACGGCGCAGTGGAGGCCGTGGCTGGCCGCACCCAGCCCGTGACCGAGCGCCGCCGGGCCGATGCCGCCCTGCGCACCAGCGAAGCCAAGTACCGCGCGCTCTTCGAAACCATGGACGAGGGCTTCTGCCTGATTGACGTGCTCTTCGATGCGCAGCGGCCCTGTAACTACCGTTTTGTGGAGGTCAACCCGGCCTTCGAGCAGCAGACGGGGCTGGTGAACGCCACCGGCCGCACCATCCTGGAGATGGCGCCCCAGCTCGAGCAGCACTGGTTTGACATCTACGGCGGCGTGGCGCGCACGGGCCAGCCCGTGCGCTTCGAGCAGCGCGCCGAGGCGTTGCAGCGCTGGTTCAACGTGTATGCCTTTCGGGTGGGCGAGCCGGGCCAGCACCGCGTGGCCGTGCTGTTTAATGACATTTCGCTGCGCCGCCAGGCCGAAGAAGCCCTGCGCCGCAGCGAGCAGCAAAACGCGTTTCTGCTGCAGCTCAGCGACCAACTGCGCTCCCTGGCCGATGCGGCCGACATTCAGTACCAGGCGGCCTGTGCCCTGGGGCAGTACCTGGGAGCTAGCCGCGTGGGCTACGCCGAAGACCAGGCCGACGACGAGCACATTGTGGTCACGCGCAACTACACCAACGGCGTGCCCAGCATCGAGGGCCGCTACCACTACCAGGCCTATGGCCCCGAGCTGCTGCGCGCTTTTAAGGAAGGCCGCACGGTGGTGCGCCCCGACATTGCCCACGACCCCACGCTCACGCCCGAGGAGAAGGCGGCCCACGCCGCCCTGCAGCTAGGGGCCACCGTGAACGTGCCGCTGCTCAAAAACGGGCAGCTGGCGGCCGTGCTCTTTGTGCACTACCCCGAGGCCCACGCCTGGGCGGAGGAGGAGCTGGCTTTGCTCACCGAAACGGCCGAACGCACCTGGGGCGCCGTGCTGCGCGCCCGCACCGAGGTCGCCCTGCGCGCGTCGGAAAAGCGGTTTCGGGTGATGGCCGACGCCGTGCCCCAGATTGTGTGGATAACCACCGCCGACGGCCACCCCGAGTTTTTCAACCGGCAGTGGAGCCAGTACACCGGGGTGCCCTTCGAGCCGGGTACGGCCACCGCGGTAACCAACGATTTTGTGCACCCCGAAGATGCCGCGCGCACGGCGCGGGCCTTCGAAAGGGCACAACGCGGCGGCACTATTTTTCAGGTCGAGCACCGCATTCGGGCTGCCGATGGCACGTACCGCTGGTTTTTGGTGCGCGCCGAGCCGTTTCGCGACCCGGCCAGCGGGCAGATACTCCAGTGGTTTGGCTCTTCCGTGGACATCCACGACCGCAAGCTGGCCGAAGAAGCCGTGCGCCGCAGCGAGGAGCGGCTGCAAATGGCCCTGTCCATCGACACCGTGGGCGTGCTTTTCTTTGACCTCGAAGGCGGTATCCACGACAGCAACGCCGCTTTTGAGCGTATGAGTGGCCACTCGCGCGCTACCCTAGCCAACGGCCACGCCTACCTCGACGCCCTTACGGCGCCCGATTTTGTGGCGGCCACCCACCAAGCCATCGCGCAGCTGCGCACCACCGGCGAAAGCATCCCGTTTGAGAAGCAGTACCTGCGCCCCGATGGCACGCGCTGGTGGGGCCTGTCGGCCGGCAAGCGCCTGAGCGCGACCGAGTGCGTCAAGTTTGTGCTCGACATCACCGAAGCCAAGCGGGCCGAAGAGGCGTTACGGCACTCGCAGCACCAGCTGCAGCAGGCCAACGAGCAGCTCACGCGCACCAACATCGACCTCGACAACTTCATTTATACGGCGTCGCACGATTTAAAATCGCCCATCACCAACATCGAAGGCTTGCTGTATGAGCTGCAAACCCAACTGCCCGAGCCGGTGCAGCAGCAGTACGAGGTGGCGCCGCTGCTGGCGATGATGCAAGACTCGGTAGCCCGCTTTCAGCGCACAATCAGGCACCTGAGCGACATTACCAAGCTGCAAAAAGAGTACGACCAGCTCATGGCGCAGGTGCCGCTGCAACCCATCATCGACGATGTGCGGCAAGATTTGCAGCCGCTTATTGCGGCGACCGGCGCGCAGGTCGAGGTCGAGGTGGCCGCTTGCCCCAGCGTGTTGTTCTCGCCCAAAAACCTGCGCTCGGTGGTCTACAACCTGCTCAGCAACGCCGTGAAGTACCACCACGCCGAGCGCCCACCGCGGGTGCGTATTTCTTGCCACCCCGACCCCGCTGGCCAGTATTTGGTGCTGTGCGTGCAAGACAATGGGCTGGGCATCAAAGCCAGCCGCTACCCCGAGCTTTTTGCCATGTTTCGGCGCCTGCACAACCACGTCGAAGGCTCGGGCATTGGCCTCTACATGGTCAAGCGCATTGTCGAAAACGTGGGCGGCCGCATCGAGGTCGATAGTCAGCTCGACGTGGGCACAACCTTTTCGGTGTACCTGCCGCTTGCTGAGTCATGAGTTGAAAGTTATGAAGTAAGACCTGAATTGTTAGACATTTGCAAGCTTATAATTGACGAGCTAACTCATAACTCACAATTTCTGCCTAATAACTCAACGAGCGTCGTGGGCTAGCTTTCGCCTTTTGCGCGGCTACTGGCAGCCGTGCGCCTGCTACTGTTATGCTGACGCCCGAGAGTACGATTCTGCTGATTGACGACGAGGAAATGCTGCGCCTGGCCGTGGCGCGCACCCTCGAGCTGGAGGGCTACCGCGTGCTGCAAGCCACCAATGCCTACGCCGGGCTAGCCCTGCTGGCCGAGCACGCCGCCGACATCAGCGTGGTGCTGAGCGACGTGAAGCTGCCCGATGGCCGCGGCCTCGACCTGCTGCCCCGCTACCGCGCCCTGGCCCCGCTAGCCGAGGTCATCTTGATGACCGCCTACGGCACCATCGCCGACGGCGTGCGGGCCATGAAGGAAGGCGCCTTCGACTACCTCGCCAAGGGCGACGCCGACGAGCGCCTAGTGGTGGTAGTAGACCGCGCCGCCGAAAAAGCCCGCCTGCGCCGCCGCGTGGCCGACCTCGAAAAGAAGGTGGGCCAGCAGTACAGCTTTGCCGAAATGATAGGCCGCTCGCCCGCCCTGGAGCACGCCAAGCACACGGCCCAGCAAGTGGCCCTCACCGAGGCCACCGTGCTGCTCGAAGGCCCCACCGGGGCCGGCAAGGAGCTGTTTGCCCAGGCCATTCACTACGCCAGCCCGCGCCAGGCCAAGCCGTTTGTGGCCGTCAATTGCAGCGCCTTCCCCAAAGACCTGCTCGAAAGTGAGCTGTTTGGCTACCGCAAGGGCGCCTTCACGGGGGCCAATGTCGACAAGAAAGGCTTATTCGAAGAGGCCAACGGCGGCACTCTGTTCCTGGATGAAATCGGCGAGCTGGCCCCCGAGGCCCAGGCCAAGCTGCTGCGCGCCCTCGAAAGCCGCGAATTCACCAAGCTCGGCGATTCGAAGCCCACCCGCGTGAACGTGCGCGTGGTGGCCGCCACCAACCGCAACCTCAAGCAGGAGGCCGACGCCGGCCACTTCCGGCTCGACTTGTACTACCGGCTCTCGGTGGTGGTGCTGGCGATTCCGCCGCTGCAGGCGCGGCAGGGCGATGTGTCTATTCTGGCGCAGTATTTTGCCCAATACTTTGGCAATCAGCTCCGTCAGCCGGCGCTACGCATCGGCCCCGATGCTTTGCAGGCCCTCGATGCCTACGCCTGGCCCGGCAACGTGCGCGAGCTGCGCAACGTGCTCGAGCGGGCGTCCATTCTCACGCCCACCACGCGGGCCCTGGCGCTGGCCGACCTGCCCCTCGAAATTCAGCTGGCTGCCCACGACACGCCGCTCGGCCTGCCGCCCACCGCCGAGCCCACGCCCGCCCTCGCCGACCCCGCCGCCGACGACCCGCGCCTGCTGCGCAACGCCGAGAAGCTGCACATCCAGCGCATGCTGGCCGAGTGCGGCGGCAACAAGGCGGCCACGGCTAGGGTACTGGGTATTGCCCACACCACGCTGTACCGCAAAATCGAGGAGTATGGCCTTTAGCCCAGGCGCAAGGCTAGCGGGCCAGCGAGTGCACCGGCAAGTCGCCGTTGAATTGGCAGTGCGTAAACCACAGGTGGTAGGCCGCCACCGAGAGCTGCTCGGCCATAAACGCGCGCATGGAGTAGCCGCGTAATTCGAGGCACCAGCGTAAGAAATCGGGCTCCGACTGGCTGGTTGTGAAGCCGCGGGCCAGCACGTCGGCCCGGCGGGCGGCGGGCAGCGACCCTAGCCAATCGTAGAAGTCGGTGGCGGTGAGCGGGAAGTCGATGGTCTGGGCGTAGTACGCCTTGGCGGCCGTGGTTATTTCAGCAAGCAAATCGGACATGTTGGAGGAGGTCCCGCCTTGAGCGGCTGACCCCATTGCTGGGCCTTGCCAAAGTGAGGCCAATGGGCGCCCATGCCCCTAGCGAGGCCACGAGGCCACTTTTTGCCCTAGCCAGAACCTAGCGGAACGCACCGGCCACTAGCATTTCGCTAGACCCTGGTGCGTTTTGCTACTGACTCGCTTTAGGAAGAGTTTTTAGGTAGTTTTCACTCAATCAGTGCATTAGCACAGTGCTTGGTGGCTGGCCCGGCGCTGGCCCCGGTCTTGCCTTAAAGGAAGGGCGCGCCCGGTATTGGGCGTGGCTACTTTTTCCTGCGCCCATGACACCCCACGAAACGGCCGACTTGCTCACCCTGGAATTTCCGGAGCTATCGGCCGAGCTGCACGCCCCCCACATGCTGCACAGCGTGTACCGCCAGCTCGATTGCTTTGCCGCCTTCACCCGCCGCGCCCTGCGCGCCGACCACCTGGCCGTGCTGCGTCACTGCTTCGCCGTGGCCGACAACCTCTTGCGCCACGCCGACCGCTACCTCGCCCACGCCATCGAAAACGTGTACCTCCACGGCCTGCACCTCGATGGCAGCACCGCTCACCTGCACCTCGCGCACCAGCTCATGCCGCAGGGCTTGTACCAGGCCTACTGCCACCCCCACCACAACACGCTGCCCTAAAAGGCTAGCCCCGCTAGCGTTCTGCACCGGCACCCTAGCAAAACGCTACGGTTGGCCCGGCCGCCGCTAGCCTGGCCCCAGGTGCTGCTGAATTATTTGTCGCTGGCTAGCAGTCGCTTACTGAAAAACAATGCCCGCTAGCCCCAACCGGGGCCAGCCTTTGCTCAGCAAAAGCCATCGCCGGGGCGCCGCATCTGGTGCCGCGCTCCTCCTCCTCCGCTACCATGAATCCTTTGCTGCTCACGCCCCTTCTCACCGCCGCAGGTTTGGCGGCCTTCTGGCTCTTCTACAAGTCGGTTGACTTCTTTGATACCATCTAACTGCCTTGCGCCATGATGATTACCCTGCTTGCTCTTTCGCTGGCCGTGTTTGGCTACCTCGTGTACGTGCTCTTGAAGCCCGAGCGCTTCTAAGTCGTTTTTCTCTTTCGATTTTCTGTTATGACTACTGGTTTACCGGGCATTTTCGTCACCTACGGGCTCACGCTGCTGCTGGCCCTGCCGCTGGGTCGGTTTCTGGCCAACGTGTTCCAGGGCAACAAAAACGCGCTCGACTTCCTGGCCCCGCTGGAGCGCGGCATTTTCCGGGTGGCGGGCCTCGACGAGAAGCGCGAAATGACCTGGCAGCAGCACATGCTGGCGCTGCTCACCATCAACCTGGTGTGGTTCGTGTTCGCGATGGTTGTCCTCTGCACCCAGGGCAGCCTGCCGCTCAACCCCGACGGTAACCCGAGCATGTCGCCCGACCTGGCCTTCAACACCAATATTTCCTTCTTGGTCAACTGCAACTTGCAGCACTACTCCGGCGAGTCGGGCCTGAGCTATCTCTCGCAAATTGTGGTAATTACGTTCTTGCAGTTCGTGACCGCCGCCACCGGCATCGCCGCCGCCGTGGTCGTCCTCAACGCCCTGCAAAGCCGCACCACCGACAAACTCGGCAACTTCTACAACTACTTCGTCAAGAGCATCACGCGCCTGCTGCTGCCCATTTCGCTGGTTATCGCCATCATCCTGGCCTTCAACGGCGCGCCGATGACCCTGCACGGCAAGCAGCCGCTCGTGACGGTGCAGGGCGACACCACGGCCGTGGCCCGCGGCCCGGTGGCTGCCATGGTGGCCATCAAGGAGCTGGGCACCAACGGCGGCGGCTTTTTCGGGGCTAATTCGGCCCACCCGCTCGAAAACCCCAACTTCGTCACCAACGTGACGGAGAACGTGGCGCTGGTGCTCATTCCGCTGGCGATGGTGTTCGCGCTGGGCTTCTACCTCAAGCGCAACAAGCTGGCCTACATGATATTCGGCGTGATGACCGTGGGCTTTCTGGCCCTGCTGGCGCCCACCGTTTATTATGAAATGCATGGCAACCCGGCCATCGCCCACCTAGGCGTAAACCAGAGCCTAGGAGCGATGGAAGGCAAGGAAATCCGCTTCGGCGCGGCCGCCTCGGCCTACTGGAGCATCACGAACACGGTCATCAGCTGCGGGTCCATCAACTCGATGCACGACTCGTTTATGCCGCTTTCTGGCCTCTGCCAAATGCTGGGCATGATGACCAACGCCTTCTACGGCGGCTGCGGCGTGGGAATCCTCAATTTCTTTGCCTATCTCATTATCGCCGTGTTCATTGCGGGCTTGATGGTGGGGCGCACGCCCGAATTTTTAGGTAAGAAAATCGAGGCCCGCGAAATGAAAATCGCCGTTATCGTGACCTTGCTGCACCCGCTGCTCATCCTGGCTGGCACCGCCATGACGGCCCACCTCTACGCCGGCAACCCCACCGAATACGCCGGCTGGCTCGCCAACCCCGGCTACCACGGCTTCTCCGAAATGCTCTACGAGTTTACCTCCTCGTTGGCCAACAACGGCTCGGGCTTCGAGGGCCTCGGCGACAACACGCCCTGGTGGAACATCTCGACGGGTATCGTCATGATACTCTCGCGCTTCCTGCCCATCATCGGGCCGGTGGCTATCGCCGGCCTGCTGGCCCGCAAAAAAGTGGTGCCCGCCAGCGCCGGTACCCTGCCCGCCGACACCGCCACCTTCGGCGTGATGGTGCTGGCCGTCGTCGTCATTATCGCCGCGCTGGCCTTCTTCCCGGCCCTGGCGCTGGGGCCGCTGGCCGAGCATTTCTCGCTGTACTAGTCTCATCTAGCGCGGCGCCTCACCCCTAGCCCCTCTCCGAAAAGGAGAGGGGGACTAGTTCTAGTCTTTAGTCTCACGTCTTTCAGAGCTTCACCCGGCTAGCCTCTAAAACTAGATGTTAGTTCCCCTCTCCTTTTCGGAGAGGGGCTAGGGGTGAGGTGCCGCGTTAGCACGCCCAACCCAACAATGGCAACCCAATCTCCCGCTCTTTTTCAACCCGCGCTGGTGGCCGAGGCCACCAAGCAAGCGTTCGTCAAGCTCGACCCACGCAGCATGTTCCGCAACCCGGTGATGTTCACTGTGGAGCTGGGCACGGTGGTGATGGGCTTCGTGACCATCGCCCAGCTCGTGCGCCCCGATGCCAGCCAGGGCAGTTTCGGCTACAATTTTACCGTTTTCCTGGTCCTTTTTCTCACGCTTCTTTTTGCAAATTTTGCCGAGGCCATCGCTGAGGCGCGGGGCAAGGCCCAGGCCGATTCGCTCCGCAAAACCCGCCAGGACACGCCCGCCAAGGTGCGGATGGAAAACGGCAAGTTTGAAACCGTGAGCTCGGCTCAGCTCCAGAAAGGCCAGGTGTTCGTGGTCGAAGCCGGCGAAATCATCCCCACCGATGGTGAGATTGTCGAGGGCCTAGCCACCATCGACGAGTCGGCCATCACGGGCGAGTCGGCCCCGGTAATCCGCGAGGCGGGCGGCGATAAGTCGTCGGTCACGGGTGGCACCAAGGTGCTCTCCGACCGCATTGTGGTGCTGGTGACCACCGCGCCCGGCGAGTCGTTCTTGGACAAGATGATTGCGCTGGTGGAAGGCGCCTCGCGCCAGAAAACGCCCAATGAAATTGCCCTCACCATCCTGCTGGCCGGCTTCACGCTGGTGTTCGTGATTGTGTGCGTGACCTTGCAGCCCTTCGCGGCGTACTCGAAAACGCCGATTGCCATTTCGGCCTTTATTGCGCTGTTTGTCTGCCTGATACCCACTACTATCGGCGGCTTGCTCTCGGCCATCGGTATTGCGGGCATGGACCGCGCCCTGCGCGCCAACGTCATCACCAAGAGCGGCAAAGCCGTGGAAACGGCCGGCGACATCGATGTGTTGCTGCTCGACAAAACCGGCACCATCACCATCGGCAACCGCAAGGCTACCCACTTCTGGCCCGCCCCCGGCATCTCGGAGCGCGAGCTGGTCGATGCCGCCACGCTCAGCTCCCTACACGATGAAACACCCGAGGGCAAGAGCATCGTGGAGCTGGCTCAGCAAGTGCGCCGCACCGACGCGGCCGACCTGCAAAAGCGCGCCCAGGGCAGCGAGGCCATCAAGTTCACGGCCGAAACCCGCAGCTCGGGCGTGACCCTGGCCGACGGCGTGCGCATCCGCAAGGGCGCCTCCGATGCCATCCGCATCCTGGCCAACGCGGCCAGCCAGCCCTTCCCCGACGAAACCACCCAGCAGGTAGCCAAGGTGGCCAGCAACGGCGGCACGCCGCTGGTAGTGAGTCAGAACGACCGCATCTTGGGCGTGGTCGAGCTGCAGGATATCATCAAGCCCGGCATTCAGGAACGCTTTGAGCGGCTGCGCAAGATGGGCATCAAAACCGTGATGGTGACCGGCGACAACCCGCTCACCGCCAAGTTTATCGCCGAAAAAGCCGGCGTTGATGACTTCATTGCCGAAGCCAAGCCAGAGGACAAGATGCGCTACATCCGCGCCGAGCAACAGTCCGGCAAGCTGGTGGCCATGATGGGCGACGGCACCAACGACGCGCCCGCCCTGGCCCAGGCCGATGTGGGCGTGGCCATGAACTCGGGCACTCAGGCCGCCAAGGAAGCCGGCAACATGGTCGACCTCGACAACGACCCCACCAAGCTCATCGAGGTGGTCGAAATCGGCAAGCAGTTGCTCATGACCCGCGGCACGCTCACCACGTTCAGCATCGCCAACGATGTGGCCAAGTACTTCGCCATCGTGCCGGCCCTGTTCATGGTCGCCATCCCGGCCCTGGGCGCCCTCAACGTCATGGGCCTGAAGTCGCCGCAGTCGGCCATCCTGTCGGCCGTCATTTTCAACGCCCTCATCATTCCGGCGCTGGTGCCGCTAGCCCTCAAAGGCGTGGCCTACACGCCGGTGGGCGCCTCGGCACTGCTGCGGCGCAACCTACTCATTTATGGCCTGGGTGGGGTGATTGTGCCCTTCATCGGCATCAAGATTATTGACCTGGTAGTCGGGGTCTTTCTATAAAAAACATAAGTAGGCCGTCATGCTGAGCTTGTCGAAGCATCTCTACCGCACCGTTGAATTACCATCCTATCGGCGCGAGCAAGATGCTTCGGTAAGCTCAGCATGACAACCTGAAATAAATTTTTAAATAGCATGAAATCCCAACTATTCCCCGCCGTGCGCCTCACTTTAGCCCTGCTGGTGCTGTGCTGCGTCATTTACCCCGCCATCGTGTGGGCGGCTGCCCAGCTGGCCCCCGGCCACGGCGAAGGCGTGCAGCTCGTCCAAAACGGCCGCTTAGTGGGCTTCGCCAACGTGGGCCAAAAGTTCGACAAGCCCCAGTATTTCAACTCGCGGCCCTCGGCGGCGGGCTACAAGGCCGACGCCTCAGCCGGCTCCAACAAGGGGCCTAGCAACCCCGATTATTTGCAGGAAGTACAAGCCCGCCTCGACACCTTTTTGGTGCAAAACCCCGGCGTGCGCCGCGCCGATGTGCCGGCCGAGCTGCTCACCGCCAGCGGCTCGGGCCTCGACCCCGACCTCTCGCCCCAG
>JBPBQJ010000006.1:0-21194 GCA_050954765.1 Janthinobacterium lividum
GGCCCCCAGCTGCACCAGGCCATGGAGCAGATTGACCGCGAAGGCCGCGGCGCCATCATCTACATGAACCAGGAGGGCCGCGGCATTGGCCTGCTCAACAAGCTGAAAGCCTACAAGCTGCAGGAAGCCGGCCGCGACACGGTGCAGGCCAACGAGGACCTGGGCTTCCGGGGCGATGAGCGCGACTACGGCGTGGGCGCGGCCATCCTGCGCGACCTGGGTTTGCGCGAGCTGCGCCTGCTCACCAACAACCCCAAGAAGCGCACCGGCCTCAGCGCCTACGGCATCGAAATCGTGGACACCGTGGCTATCGAAATCGCGCCCAATAAACACAATCAGAGCTACCTCACCACCAAGCGCGACAAGATGGGCCACGACATTTTGCAAAAAATGACGCCCGACTCGGCCGCGTAGTTGCCAGCACCCGCCCGCTAGCCAGGTGTATGAAAAACGTACTGTTATGTCTGAGCCTGCTGGCGGCGGGTCCGGCGGCCGTGGGGGCGGCGCGGCCGCCGAGTTTGCCGGCGCCCACGGCCGCCGAGCTGAAGAAGAAGTTTGCGCGCCTCGCGGTGGGTACCGAAGGCGAAAGCGAGGCATTCACTTACTTGATGAATACCACGCCTCGCCGGCTGGTAAGCTACCTCAAAACCCACGAGCTGACGGCGGCGGGCGCCCGAAAAATCAACCTCGTGTTGTCGGCCGAGTGCAAAGACGCCGCGCACCTCAAGGTGTTCACGTACTACTACGACTCGGGCGGCACGCGCGGCACCGTGCACCGGCCTGTGTTGCAGTGGCAAAATGCGGCGGGCCAGCGCTTTGCCTACGCGCCTTTCGAGGAGTGCGAATTTACCGAAATCTATCAGCTGGCTAGCCCCGGCCGCCGGCAGTACCTGCTGCTGGGCAATGACCGGGGGAGTGGGCAGTGCTTTCTAAGCCAGGCCTACGTAATCGAGCTTAAAGGTAACTACCTACTGGTCAGTGAGGCCGCCTTTGCCAACAGCACATGGCTCAATGAGAATAGCAGCAACAGTGCCTCGCTCGTCCTCTGCAACGTAAACATGGAATTTAATGCGCGCCGGCAGGCGCTGCGTATGTCAACTTTCAAGTCTGCCGCCGAGCCGGATGTCGAAAATGCCCTGTTTAAGTGGAAGGGCACGCACTTTGCCCAAGTGCGGTAGGCCGGGCCGGCCAGGGTGGGGGTGCCCGGCCCCGCCGCGTGCGCAGGGCTAAGCGCACGAAACTGCCAACCCCTAGCGCTTGAAAGCCGTAGGCTTACGCACCACGAAGTGCCCTTGCATGTCCACGCCGCTGCCCCTCTACCACGTTATCTACCACAGCATCGCCGCGGGCGGCGGCATGGGCCCCGACGCCCTGGCTAGCCTGCTGCGCCAGGCCCGCGCCTACAACCACGCCCATCGCATTACGGGCTTGTTGCTCTACGCCGCCGATACCCAGGAGTTTGTGCAGGTGCTGGAGGGCCCGCAGGCCGAAGTGCAGCACCTCTACGCCACCATTGCCCGCGACCCGCGCCACAAGCACGCCTTCGTGCTGCACGAGGGCCGCGAGGAGGCCCGCATGTTTCCCGACTGGCGCATGGGCTTTGCCCCAGCTGCCGCCCAGGATGTGCGCACCACCACCGGCTACCTGCCCTTGGTGCACGAGCCGGCCTACCAGCGCCCGCCCGGCTTGGCCGTGCACGCGCCCGAGCAGCTCCGCCGCTTTCTGGCCGATTTTGCCCGGCCGCTAGCCAAAGACGAGTAGTGCCCTCGGCCTGCTACGCCGCCGGGCAAAGGGCCGGGCCAGGCCAGCGGGGCACCTGGCCGCCGCCAGCACCGGGGCTTTGGGCCAGGTGGGCAAGCCTGACTCGCCAGTGAACTGTTTGCCGGGCTAGCCACGTCTAGCTAACGGTTTTATTTCGCTGCCCTGCTCACATGCTCGCTCCTCAGCCGCTCTTCCAAATCATCTACCACAGCCTAGCCGCTGGCGAGGGAATGCCGCCCGATGCCCTGGCCGACCTGCTGCGCCAGGCCCGCGCCTACAACCAGGACCACCGCCTCACGGGCCTGCTGCTCTACGCGGCCGATACCCAGGAGTTTGTGCAAGTGATTGAGGGGCCGCGCGATGAGATTGACACGCTCTACGCCCGCATTGCCCGCGACCCGCGCCACAAGCACGCCTTTGTGCTGCACGAGGGGCCGGCGGCGGGCCGCATGTTTCCCGACTGGCGCATGGGTTTCCTGCCTGGCGCCACTCAGGACCTGTGCACCACTACTGGCTACCTGCCGCTAGCCCTGGAGCCCGGCCGCCTCAACCCGTTTCGGCTGGTGGTGCACGTGCCCGAGGAGCTGCGGCGCTTTCTCAGCAGCTTTACCCAGCTGCTGCCAGCGGTGCAGGATTAGCCCATATAGCTTGCCCTTCAGCAAAACGGCCACCCCGCGCGGAGCGGCCGTTTTGCTGCTATCGCGCTCGCCACAAGGCTGGTGCGGGGCTAGCGGGGCACTGGCCCTAGCCAGCGCAACACCGGGTAGCGGCGGTAGCCGGCCTCGGCGTAGGGCGAGTGCTGGTACACCCAGTCGAGCTGGGCCGGGCCGCTGGCGGCAAAGGCCGGGTCGGCCTGTTTCTTGGCTTCCAATTGCTGGCGCACGGCGGGGTTTTTGGCCAGAAACTCGGCCGCCAGGTCCTCAAACACATAGTCAGAATAGTGCTCTTTTTGCTGCAATATGCTGTCGAAAAAGCCCCAGGCGAAGAAGGAGTCGGTGGCCTGCGGTTCCAGCGTTTCGACCAGGTAGCGCTTGGCGGGGCCCTGCTCGGCTAGCACGGCTAGGTAGGTGCCAGCGGCGATACTAGGGTGATGGCTGCCGGACTCCTGCACGCTCACTTTGCTGTGTAGATAATGGCCTTCGTAGGGTTGTGGGGTGCTTTTGTAATCCTCAATTTCGTAGCTGGACGAGCTGCCACTGCCCGTGCTATGTGTAGTCTGGCACAGCACCACGCCGTTGCGGCGCAGCTTATCGAGCACCTCCGTCCACTCGGCCGGAATCACGTAGGCGTCCGGCGCCGTTACTTCCACCGTGGCGTGGGCGGCGTTGTAGAAGGGCACCGGCCGCACGTAGGGCCGGCTACGGTCGTAGTAGAGGCGCGGCTGCCCGCTCACGGCGCTAGCCCGGTGCCCGGCCTCGTAGCCCCGAAACTGCACCGTGCCGCTGGCCTGCTCATCGAGCGCCCAGGCCAGCGGAAACCGCGTTTGGGCGGCCAGCGCGGCATCGGCGGCGGCACGGGCGGCTAGCAGCGCGGGCGCCTGGCTAGCCACGGTTTGCACGTAGGTGAGCAGCAGGTCGTAGGTGGCGCGCACGCGGGGCCCAAAGGCCTTGAGCATGTGCGTTTCGGGCATGAAGCCGATGCTGTTGAAGAGCGCCGCGTAGCCGGTCGAGTAGCGCGGACTTTCCAGAAAAGCCCGCAGGCCGCTCTCGGGCGTTTCGCCCTCGAAGTCCACGTAGGGCGTCATGGGCCAGTGCTTCTGGTCCATGCCTTTGTAGAGGGCGGGTAGCAGCTGGTCTTTCAAATACGGCCCCAGCACCGGGCCTAGCTTGTTGTACTGGGTCGGAATGAGCGTGATGGTATACTGATAATCAGCGCCATTAGACGTGTGCGTATCCACAAAAATCTCGGGTCGCCACTTCTGAAACAGCTCCGCGAAGGAACGTGCATTGCGCGAGTCCTGCTTGATGAAATCGCGGTTCAAATCGAGGTTGCGCGCATTGCCCCGAAAGCCGTATTCGGCGGGGCCGTTCTGGTTCACGCGGGTGGTGCTGTTGCGGTTCAGCATCCCGTCGATGTTATAGGCCGGAATGATGACGACGGTGACCCTGGCCAGCAATGCCCGGTAGTTCTGGTCGCGCAGCAAGTCGCGGGCCAGTAGCATGCTGGCATCGATGCCCTCGGGCTCGCCGGGGTGAATGCCGTTTTGGATAAACAAAACCGGTCGGCCCTGGGCCCGGCTAGCCCCCGGCTCAAAGATGCCATCGGCCGAGAGCACTACCTCGTGCAGGGGCCGGCCGCTGTCGGTGGGGCCAGCCTCGTGCAGCTGCATGGTGGCCGGGTAAGCAGCGGCCAGCTCCTGGTAAAAGGCCACGCACTCGGCGTAGGTGGCGGTGGTGTTGTGCTGCGGGTCGCGCTCGAAGGGCGTGGTGAGCGGTGGGCGGGGGGCGCCGAATAGCGTGGCGGCGAGCAGGAGCGAAGCGAGGAACATGGGGGCGAAGGTCGGGCGGCCGCCGCCAACCTTTCGCCCGGCGCGCTGACTTTGTTGGCCGCTTTGCGTAAGCTCGGCTATCCTCCACCCGCGGGCGGCCCCGCCCGCGCTATTGCTTGTTTTATTTTGCGTCCGCTCATTCTGGTTTCCAACGACGACAGCCTCACGGCTCCCGGTATTGCGCATTTGGTGCGCCTCATGCACGCGCTCGACGCCGAAATAGTGGTGGTGGCGCCCGCTAGCCCGCAATCGGGCATGGGCCACGCCATCACCATCGGCCACCCGCTACGGCTCGATAAATCCGATATTTTTGGGCCCGATGTGACGGCCTACGCCTGCACCGGCACGCCGGCCGACTGCGTCAAAATCGCCAAGCACTACGTGCTCGAAGGCCGCCGGCCCGACCTCGTGGTGTCGGGCATCAACCACGGCTCCAACTCGGCCGTGAACGTGCTGTACTCGGGCACCATGTCGGCGGCCATCGAAGCGGCCATCGAGGGGCTGCCGGCCATCGGCTTTTCGCTGTGCGACTACGGCCACGACGCCGATTTTTCGCACGTCGACGCCTGGGTGCTGGAAATCTGCCGCCAGGTGCTGGCGCACGGCATCCCGGCCGGCACGGCTCTCAACGTGAATATTCCGAAGAACGAGGCCGGCCCCATCCAGGGCATCCGGCTAGCCCGCCAGGCCCGCGCCAAGTGGCAAGAGCGCTTCGAGCAGCGCCACGACCCCTACCAGCGTCCCTACTACTGGCTGCTGGGCGAGTTTGTGAACCAGGATACCGGCCAGGATACCGACGAGGCCGCCCTGGCCGCCGGCTACGTGTCGGTAGTGCCCTGTCAGTACGACCTCACCAATTACCAGGGCCTAGCCAGCATGGCCGAGGCCTGGCAACTCGCCCTGCCGCCCGCCGGCCCTGCCGCCACGCCCCCCCAGCCCATGCCTAGCGAAGACTACGGCCCAGCGGCGCAGTAGGCAGAATTAGGAGTTAAAAGTGAAGAGTTAAAAATCGAAGGGGGATTTCTCGCTCTCGACTTTTAACTCTTCACTTTTAACTTACTGCACTGCCCGCACCAGGCGGTGCTGGCGGGCTACCGCCGGGCTGCGCACCACACGGGGTGGGGCTAGCCGCAGCGCGGCCGCGGGCGGGCAGTGCCTGGTGGCGCAGTGTCGGTGGTGCGCGCCGTGCCCGGCCGGCGGCACCAGCAGCGCCAGCAGCAATAGGCTTAGTACAAGCAGGAGCGGTTTCATAGAGCGTACAGATTCTCTTTCAAGGTAGTACGCTCACGGTGAAGCCCCTGTGAACCGTTGCTAGTCGCGGCTCAGCCAGCCTTTACGCCAGAAATAATAAAGCTGTAGACACACAATGAGCGTGAGCACGACTAGCAGAATGGGGTAGCCCATTGGGGAGTACAGCTCGGGCATGTTGAGTGGCAGCTTGTGCCCGTGCTGGTCCTCGGGCTGAAAATTCATGCCGTAGAGGCCCACCACGAAGCTCAGCGGAATGAAAATGGAGCTGATGATGGTGAGCACCTTCATCACCTCGTTCATGCGGTTGCTCTGGTCGGAGAGGAAGAGGTCGGTGAGCGAGGAAATGTTGTCGCGGTAGCTTTCGGCCAGGTCCAGGGCCTGAATGGCGTGGTCGTAGGCATCGCGGTAGTAGACCTTGACATCTTCGGGCACTACCTCTTCGGGCAGGCGCAGAATCTCCGACATCTTATCGCGCTCGGGGTACACGAGGCGCCGGAAGCGCACCACGTCTTTCTTAACGCGCAGGATGCGGCTCAGCAGCCGGCGCTCGCGCGGGGTGGCGAAGATGCAGGTTTCCAGCTCTTCGATGTAGTCGCCGATGGCGGCCATGGTGGGGTAGTAGTGGTCGAGCACCACATCGGTGAGGGCGTAGGCCAGGTAGCCCACCGATTTGCGCCGCAACTGGCTGAAATTGGCCCGAATACGGTTGCGCAGTACCTCCAGGCAGTCGTCGTAGTCGTCCTGAAACGAGAGCACGTAGTTGGGACCGGTGAACAGCGACAGCTGGTCGTCGTGCACCGTGAGCTGGGGCGTAAACTCGGTCATGCGCGACACCAGAAAAAGGCGGTTGTCGTCGAACACCTCCACCTTGGCCCGCTGGTAGTCGCCGAGCACGTCTTCCATTTGCAGGGGGTGCAGGCCAAATTCTTCCATAATGCGCTCCATCAGCGGCAGGTCGCCGTAGCCGCGCACATCTATCCAGTGCTTAAGCTCGGGGTGGGCGCGCAGGTAGGCCACCAGGTCGTCGAAGCGGTTGGTGTACTCGGCTTCGTCGCACTTGTTTTCGTCGTACGATAGCAAGAACAAGCGCGGCTTGAGCGCATCGGGCTGCACGTGCAGCGTGCCGGGGCGCTGGCCCACGTTTTGAAACAAGGCTTGGCGGCGGGCCTCGCGGTCGGGGTCGGTGGGCAGGGGCGAGCCCTCACCCTCCGCCAGGCGGGAGGCGCCGGGCCGGGTTGCGGCGACCGGCGGCGAGTCGAAAAAATCCATGAACAAAAGCTGAACTACTGCGAAAGATGGGGCCGGAAAGATGAACGAGCCGGGAAGCTGGCGGGGCCGTGCCGTACTTTGGCCTGGCGCCCCGCTGGCCGGCCCCGCCCATCCGTGGCCACTGCGCGCCCGGCGTACCCCCTAGCTGCCTTCTAAAAACGTGCCTGTTGCTTTTTCATCGCCGCCCACCTGGGCCGTGTACGTGGCCGAAAGCCCGCCCGGCCAGCCCCCGGCCGCGCCGCGCCTACCGCTAGCCTTCGAGGCCTTTCTGTTGCTGCTACCGGCCCACCAGGCCTTGCAGGCGCATGGCCAGCCGGTGCTGGCTTTTTACCTCGAAGACCTCGCCGCCGGCCGCACCGTAGCGCAATTTTTTGTGGTGCCCGCTCTGAACCCTACCCAGCCGGGGCTGGCGCGCTCGCCGGGGCAAGCCAGTTTTGGCGGGGTGCAGCTAGCCCCCGGCCTGCCCGTGGCCGCCCTGCACCCGCTGCTCGAGGCTGCCGAGGCCGCGCTGCGCCAGCGCGGCCAGGCGCTATTGGAGGTGCGCAGCTACGCTTTTTGCTACGACCCCGCCGGGGCCGCTACCGAGGCCGAGGCCCTGCGCCAGCGCGGCTACGAAGTGGTGCTGGCCGAGCAGAACTATCACCTGCCCACCGCCCGCGACTATGCCGCCCACCTGCGCCCCAACGAGCGCCGCGCCCTGCGCAAGTGCCACCAAGCTGGCCTGATACTCGAGCAGGAACCGCCCCTGACGCTGCCCTGGGCCTACGAGTTTATGCAGGCCTGCCGCCACGAGCGGCAGCAGGCGCCGCTTTCGCTCTCGCTAGAGCGGTTGCAGGCGCTGGTGCGGGCGTTTCCGCGGCAGCACCTGCTGCTGTCGGTGCGCGAGCCGGGCGGCGACTGGGCGGCGCTGGCCGTGGCCATCCAGGTCAGTAGCCGGGTGCTGTACACGTTTTACGTGGCCAGCGTGCTGCGGCTGCGCCAGCTGAGCCCGGCGCTGCTGCTCTACGAGGGTCTGCACGATTTTGCCCAGGCTACCGGCGCCGACCTGCTCGACCTGGGTACTTCGACGCTACCCGGCACCCAGCAGCCCAACGTGCCGCTGCTCGACTTCAAGCGCCGCCTGGGTGGGGTGGCTGGCCTGCGCCTGACCTGGCAAAAGCGCTTGTAGGTCGGCAAGTGCGTAGTTTTCCGCTCGACCCAGACTTTTCGCTCCAACTCCTCTCGCTTGCCTGACGCGCCACCACCTGCCCCGCCCACCAGCCTCGTGGCGCACTTGCGCACTTTCGTGCGGGGCTCGCTGGGCACGGGCGTGGCCGTGGGCGCGCGCACGGCCGGGGCACTGCTGCTGAGCAAGCTCATGGCCCTGTACGGCGGCCCGGGCGGCCTCACGCAGCTAGCCCAGTTTCAGAACTTAATGGCGCTTTTTGGAGCCATGCCCACCGATGGGGTGCAGCTGGGTGCCACTACCTACCTGGCGCCGCTGCGCCCGGGTGAGCCGCGCCACCGCCTGTGGCTGGGCACCGCCACGTGGCTGGTGGCGCTGCTAATAGGCGTGGCTGGGCTGCTGCTATTAGTGTTTGGTGGGCCCGCGTGGCCCGCCGGCCGGGCATTGGTATTTACGGGGGCCATGCTGCTGGTGACGGAGCAGGCGCTGCTGAGCGTGGCGCTGCTGGCGGCCGGCCAGCGCGGGGCCTACGTAGTGCTCACTACAGTATTGAGCGCGCTAGGGGCCGCTGCCGTAGCGGGGCTGCTGGCGCTGGAGCAGCCCCTGGGGCGGGTGCTGTTGGGCTACGTGGTGGGGCAGGCACTCACCTGTGGGCTGGCGCTGCGGCTAGCCAGCAAGGCGGGGCTGCTGCAAAACTGGGCAGGGTGGGGCTGGCCGCGGCGGGTAGCGTTGCGCGGGCTGTCCCGGTTCGTGCTCATTGCCTTGGGCAATTTGCTCGTGGGCCGGGCAGTGGACTACGTGGTGCGGGCCTACCTTATCAACCACTTTGCCCCCTCGGCTACCGATTTGTGGCAAGCGGTGGTCAAGCTTTCCGACAACTACACCCTGGTGGTTATCGCGGTGCTGAATACCGTTTTCTACCCCCGCCTGGCGGCGCTGGCTGCCGCACCCGCCGAGCAGCGCCGCTACGTGGGCACCGTGGCCGGGCTGCTGGCCCTGGTGCTGGCCATTGGGCTAGGGCTGCTGTATGCGCTGCGGCAGCCGCTGCTCACGCTGCTGTTTGCGCCGCGCCTGGCGGCGGCAGCGCCCTTTATGGCGCCGCAGCTGCTCGGCGACTGGGGCAAATTTCTGAGCTGGGTTTTTCAGTATACGCTGCTGGTGCGGGGGCGTGTGCTGCCCTATCTGGCCATGCAGGCGGGCTGCGTTTTGCTATATACGTCGTTGCTGGTCAATATATTGCCACGGCTAGGGTTGCCCGGCATGGTCGTCGCCCACGCCGTGCACCACAGCCTAGTGCTGCTCATTAGTGCCGTTTGGTTTTATTTCGGAACCGATGCAAAACGCTAGTCTACCCATCGCACCACTGGTGGCCCCGGCGCCGCTCGTCAGCATCGTGGCCTTGTGCCATAACCACGCGCCCTACCTGCGCGAGGCCCTCGACTCGGTGCTGGCCCAGGCCTACGCGCCGCTCGAAGTCTGGCTCGTAGACAATGCCAGCACCGATGGCAGCGCGGCCATTTTGCAGGAATACGCCGCCGCGCACCCGAGCTGGCACCTGCTGCTGCTACCCGAAAACGTGGGCAATTGCCGCGCCTTCAACCAGGCTTTTTTCCAAAGCCAGGGCGAGTTCATCGTCGATTTTGCCACCGACGACGTGCTGCTGCCCGACCGCCTGCGCCAGCAGGTAGCGCTGTTTCAAAGCCTGCCGCCCGACTACGGCGTGGTGTACTCCAACTGTGCGCTCATGACGGCGGCCGGCCAGCCGCTGGGCCTGCACCACCGCGCCGATGGGCGCGGCCGGCTGCACCCGCGCCCGGCCAGCGGCTGGGTGTTTGGCGAGGTGCTGGGGCGCTATTTCATCAGCTCGCCCACCATGCTGCTGCGCCGGGCCACGCTGCTGGCGCTGGGCGGCTACGACGAAACGCTGAGCTACGAGGACTTCGACTTTTGGGTGCGGGCCAGCCGCGACTGGCGCTTTCAGTACCAGGACGTGGTGACGACCCACAAGCGCAAGCACCCGCGCAGCATGAGTGCCCAGGTAACTACCCGCCAGGACCCCTACCTCGACTCGACCCTAGCCGTGTGCCGCAAGGCGCTGGCCCTGTGCCGCACGCCGGCCGAGGCCCGCACGCTGGCCCGCCGCCTGCGCTACGAGCTGCGCCACGCGCTGCGCCGCCGCCAGTGGGCCGCCGCCCGCGTGGCTTGGCAGCTACTCATGGATGTAGTCGGCCGGGTCGTAGGGCTGCGAGGCCAGGCACAGTAGCACCGCGCCCGGCCCAAAGTGAATGTCGGGCCAGCAGTGGGGCGGTAGGTACAGCGCCTCGGTAGGCTGCGCCAGGCAAAACTCCACCGGCGACTGGCCTTCGGCCTTGATGGTGAGTGTAATGCGCCCGTGCACGGCCACCAGCACCTGCTCGAGGGTGTGGTGGGCGTGGCGGCCGCGCACCCGGCCGGCCGGCACTTCCGTTATCCAGTACGCCCGCCGCACGGCAAAGGGCAGGCCGTCGGCCTCGGCCACCGTGAGCCAGCCGCTGTCGGCCGCGCCGTGGCTGGGAAGGGTAAAAAGATAAGGAAGCGTCATGCAGCTGGAATGGCCGGCAAAGATAGGCCGGGCCACCCTAGCCACCGAATAGCCCCGCGGCTAGGGTGTCTGCTGTACCTCCACGCGGCGGTTGCGGGCGTCGGGGGCCGGGTACAGCGGCCGCGTATCGCCGTAGCCCACCGTGCTCAGGCGCTCGGCGGCCACGCCGGCCTGCACCAGGTAGGCCTTCACGGCCTCGGCGCGCTGCTCCGACAGTAGCTGGTTTTTGGTGGTTTCGCCCACGCGGTCGGTGTGGCCGGCCACGCGCAGGCGCAGGTCGGGGCGGGCGTTGAGCTCATTGGCGAGCGCGTTGAGGGCTGGGCGGGCGGCGGGCAGCAACTCGGCCGTGGCCAGCTTGAAGAGCACCGTGGGCAGCACCACCGGGCTAGCCGCCAGGGGGGGAATGACGGCCGCGGACGGTAGCTGCAACGGAATCCGCACCGGGCGCAGCGTGTCGAGGCGCGCGGGCGCGGGCGTCGGGATGATGGGCGGCGCCACGCCGCTCACCCGCACGGTGATGGGGACGACCGGGCTTTCGGCGGTAGCGTAAAAATTTTGGGTGAGGTAAAAAGTCGTGGTTTTGCGCAGGCGGGTGGGGTAGGTGTTGCCGGTGGCCACAAGCTGCGTGCGGTCGGCATCGGCGTACCAGCGCACCTCGCGGCCCGTCACGCGCAGCGTGCTCAAGGCGCCCGTCGGCACCGTGGCGGCCGATTTTAGCTTGACGCGGTAGAACGTGAATTCGCCCGTATCGCAGTTGCCGTAGGGCTCGTACTCGGCGTGGCCGGTTAGTTTTTCCTGGGCGGCATCGTAGGTGAAGGCGATGGTGCCATCGCCGCACCAGTAGCGCGAGCGCGACTGCCCGGTTTCGGTGAGCTTGCCCGCGTGCTGCAGCCGCATGCCAGCGGGCGTGGGCGAGCCTTCCATCTGAAACGTGACGGTGATACCAGCCTGGCTGCCCGCCTGCTGAAATAAAATGCCGAACAAATCGGTGCCCGCCCGCTGCTGCACGCGCAGCACCGAGGGGCAGTAGCGCTGCTTGTCAAACTCGTCTTCCACGCCCTGCCACACGCCCGTCAGCGATTGGGCACCGGCGCGCCCCGCCAGCAGCAAAGCCGGCAGCAGATACACCCAAAAAACACGTTTCATACCGCTAAAATAACACGTTTTAGAACGCGAAAAAGCCTCGTCTATTGCCCGCCCAAGGCCAGGTACTCGGCCACCAGGGCTAGCGAGTGGGCCGGGCACTCCCAGGCCAGGTGGCTGGGGCGCCAGCCGGCTAGCCAGCGCGTATGAGGGTGGTTGAACAGCGGCACAAGGCAAAAGTCCAGCCCCCGGCTACGCTGTTCTATTTCTTCCAGCGTGCAATTGGCTCCGAATAGCGGCGCAGGGCTAGCCCCCAGGCGCAGCAGCGTGCTGGCCAGCAATAGTTTATCCATAAAGTGTGGGCTAGTGGCTAGCAGTGCGGGCACTTCGCGCAGTAAGGCCGCACGGGCCGCCCCTAGCGGCGGGGCCTCGGCCGCCAGCCGCCCGATGTGGTAGGCCACGAGCGGCGCCGTGGCGTAGTAAGGCGACACCCCGAGCGGGTCGCGCCGGTAAGCTCCCGAGGTAATGGCCCAGTCGATAAGCGCTAGGCTATCGGTGTCAAACTCATTGAGCGGCAGCTGGCTGCGCATAGCCCACAGCAGCGCGTTGGCCAACGTGCTGACGTCGAAATCGATGGGCATGTACTTGCCAAACCAGGTAGAGTAGACTTTGCGCTGCCGAAAGGCCGCCGGCCCGGTGCGGGCCCAACCGGCCACCGTGTTGGCGTGGGCTTGTAGCTTGCGGTGCAGCCAGGCGGGGTTGTGGGCCGGGCTAGGGTCGGTAAGGTAGATGAGTACGGTGCAGTCCACATCGTCGGGCGGGGCAAACTGCCGGAAGCGGCGCAGCAGCCGGCCGTTGGGGAAGTGGTTGCGCGGGCGGGTCTGGTAGTAGTTGTAGGTGGGCTGCTCGTCGCGGCTGCGGTAGTGCGGGTAGGTGGTGCGGGCACGCTCGGCCATCGTGGCTACCAGCGCCTGAGTAGCAGGCGGCAGTCGGGCGCTGATGTCCTGCAAAGTGAAGACGGTGAGCGCCGTAAAGAAGCCATTGGAATCTTCGCGGCACAAACCCAGCGCGTGGCTGCGGCGCTGGCTCGGGAAAAGTCCCGGCAGGTAGTGCGCATCGCCAGTGGCTTGCAGCGCGGCAATGCGGGCGATGAGTTTCGGAAGCAGGGCGGCGGGTTCGGGCATTAGAGCCCCAAGGTAGCGCGCCTTGTTGCGTTGCGAGGCCCTAACCAGCGGCCAAGCAAGTAGGGCGAGCTGTGTTTTCCAATCTGCCTAGGTAATCAATTAAAAACTAAACCACCTGTCCTTGCGAGTAAGCCCGACGAAGCAATTACACCCAAACAGCTCACCTTGGTGTGATTGCTTCACCGGGCCTCCTCGCAAGGACAGGTGGTTGCAGTAGCTTTTTGTCAGTTGCGCCGACCCTAGCCCAGGTACGCCATGTCTTCGGCGATGAGCTTGATGTCGGCGGCCGCCAGGTTCTCGCGCAGGTGCGCCAGCGACGACGTGCCTGGTATCGGCAGCAGCACGGGCGACTTGTGCAGCAGCCAGGCAATGTTGAGCTGGGCCTCCGACACGCCGCGCTGGCGGGCTAGCTCGGCCATTTTATCGCCGGCCTTGGGCAGGCCGTGGATGAGCGAGAAGAAGGGCACCAGCGGAATGCCGTGCTGCTCGCACAAGGCCAGCACTTCTTCGCCGCCCTGGGTTTCGCCGTGGGCGTCGCGCAGGGTGGTGCGCTGGGCGTAGCCGTACATGTTTTCGACGGTGGCAATTTCACCCAGCTTCAGGCCGGTTTCCAGGTCGGCGGGGCTCGCGTTGCTGAGGCCCACATGCTGGATTTTGCCTTCCTTTTGCAGCTCAAACATGGCCCCGAGCTGCTCGTCGAGCGGCACGGTGCTGTGGCCCATCAGCCGCAGGTGCACGAGCTGCACTTGCTCCTGGCGCAGGGTACGCAGGTTGTTTTCGATGCTGGTACGCAGGTTGGCGGGCGTGTTGAAGGGCACCCAGCTGGCATCGGGCCGGCGGGTAGCGCCCACCTTGGTGCAGATAACCAGGTCTTTCGTGTACGGATGCAACGCCTCGAAAATCAGGCGGTTCGTCACGTCATCGCCGTAATAATCGGCCGTGTCAAGAAAATTAACGCCGTGGGCCACGGCCGTTTTCAGGATTTCGAGGGCCTGCGGGCGGTCAGCGGGCTCGCCCCAAATCTGGGGCCCCGTGAGGCGCATGGTGCCGTAGCCGAGGCGATTGACGGTGAGCGGCTGGGCCGAATTGGGAGCAATGGTGATGGTCATGGGGCTAGCCGGTAATGGAAAAGGAAGAACTCTTCCTGAAACCGTTAAACCGAGCGGTGGTTATGCCGGCTAGCCTGGATGAGCTGCCCGCTGCCCATTCTGCCGATTAGTCGGTGGTCTTCACAAACCGGGTGCTTTGCTTGGTAGCAGCATCACGCAGGTAGTAAATGCCAGCGGGCAAGGTACTTATGTCCAGCGGCTGCTGCCCCGCGGCTACTGTGTACTGGCGCACCAGCTCGCCCCGCGCGCCGAAAAGGCTCAGGTGTGCCTCGGTGGCACTGGCCACCACTAGGGTGGCGGTGGCTAGGCTAGGGTAGGCACTGAGCCGGGACCCCACCGCCAGCGCCCGCACGGCCACGGCGGAGCTGTAGTGCACCTGCCCATCGGCATCGACTTGTCGCAGGCGATAGTAGCTCATGGCCCCCGGCGCCGCATCGGTGAACTGGTAGTGGCGGCCCCCCACGCTGTTGCCGGCGCCGGCTACCTGCCCGAGCTCGGCAAAGCTGGTGGCCTGGCCATCGGCGGCGCGCTCTATGGCAAAGTAGCTGTTGTTGGTCTCAGACGCCGTTTGCCAGTTCAGCAGCACGCCCGCTGGGGTGGCCCGGCCGGTAAAGGCGACCAGCTCGACGGGGAGCGGGCCCGCAACATCGGCATACACGTACTCCAAACCCAGGCTGTACGCATTGACTAAGCCCCCCGCTGCCAGCTCGATGTGGTCGAAGGGCTTGCTGACCGTAAACTCGGCGGCCGCCGCGCCTTTATTCAAAACCTGCAGCGTAAGTAGCTGGCTCAGACTAATCGACTGTTGCGGCGTTGTGCTGGTCGATAAATAGGTGTTGATTTCCAAGCCTGCGAGCGCCGCTAGCGTCAGCAGGCCCCCCGAGTTTACCATCAGGCCAGCTTTGCTGCCCACCGGAACGCGGCCGGCAAACCCTAGCCGCAGTGCCGCCGACCCAAATAAGGCGGGTGGCGCTAGGGTAGCTTGATTGCCAGGTACATAGCCCGTAGCGTTGGTGGGGTCACTGGTATTAAAAAACGCCACGACCCGGTTGGAGTAGTGACGAATTGTTTGCGCTGTGCTAGCAGAAGCCCCGAGGCCGATAAACACAAGCAGTAAGGTCAAACGTTTGCAGAAAGTAGAAAGGGTCATAAGTAGTGTAAGTAGGACTATGTCGTACTTACAAACTTGCTGCCAGGTGCAAGTTTTAGCATTTATGCCCTAATTACCAATATGCTACAGAAATAATTTCATCATTAGAAATTGGCCAATAATAAGACTTAATCCTGCTAAGAGACAGTAGCTATGCGTTCATTATAACTTCATGCTAAGGCGGTGCAATTTTATCCCTTTATCATTTCATCGTAGTTATGAGCCTTGCTGGTTAGCCGCGTAGGCGTGCATAACACTCAGCAAAAACGGCCATATGGCTCAGGGTTGGCTAGCCCCTCTAATACGCTGGTTTAGTGCTACTAGTGCCCCTTAGTGGCTAATTGAGCAGACTTTACTTTCTCCGCTACCTCCACCATCGGCGCCACGTAAATGTCGCGCTCGTGCGCCTTCAGGTAGTGCAGCAGCTGGCGGTGCGCGGCCAGGTCCACATTCAGTGCGTGCCCGCCGCCCACGCCGTGAAACAGGAACACCAGCAGCGTGTGTGCCTGCTGCGCCTGCTTCACCAGGGCTAGCATGTACTTGGCATCCTGGCCGTTTATCGAGTAGCAATCCACATTGTCGAGCTGCACTTGCGCCGCTGTTTGCAGGCCGCCCGTGACGCCCCTGGCGGCCACGAAGTCGTTCTTTAGTTGGTCATAAAAATTCACGCCCCCAATCTGTCGGTCGCCGCAGGGGTAGGCGAAGGTGCGGGCTGTTTTGCCATCGATGGCTTGCAGCAGCGTGTTGTTGGCCCTGATTTCGGCTACGGCGCGGCTCACCGTGTACTTGCTCAGGTCGTTGTCGGGCGTTACGAAGCCGCGGCCCGGCAGGCTGCCGTCGCAGGGGTGCATCAGGGCGTGGTTGCCGAGCTCGTGCCCGCGCTGGGCGGCTCGCCGCCACTCAGGCAGCCGCTTAGCCACCACCGGCGACGAGCCAATAATATAAAACGTGCCCCGCAGCCCGACCGAGTCGAGGGCCGGCACCACCCGGTCGAGGTCGGCATCGATGGCGTCGTCGTAGGTCAGCACCACGGCGCATTGCTTGTTATTCCAGGCGTTGCCAGGGGTGGTGGTTTGGGCCTGGGCTGCGTAGCCAGCCAGCGCCAGGGCAAAAGCTGCGAATAGCCGAAAGGAGGGAGACATGGGGTAAACTTAACGTAGGTTTCGCCTACGGAACAGGCGTTGCGTAGCGCCACCAACATAGGTGCAGCAGCACTGCATGCTGGGCGCCGCCCCGGTGCCGCTAGCCTTCGCGGTAAGCAAGCAACTCACTGGCGCCGCCGGGCAAACGCAAGCCTGCTAAGAGCAACTCTTAGCAGGCTTGGCAGGGCTAGCGAATGGTAGCAGGGCGGTTATCGCTTAACCACCGTCGAGCTAATTATTTTACCGTTCTGCTTGACTTTGAGTACGTAAACTCCGGCAGCCAGGCTGGCGCCAAACTTGGCCGAGTCTACGGCCTGGCCCGTTTCCACGAGCTTGCCATCGAGGGCATACACGGAAAAGGAAAAGGCGCCTTTCACCGCGACCGTGCTCTTGGTGGCGAACGGATTGGGCCAGGTCTCGACGGGCAGCGCCGACGCGGCGGGCGCGTTGGCCGCTAGGGCCACCGCCTTGGCCAGGCGAATTTCGCCCTGGTCGGGCGTCGCCTCAAACACGATATACTTACTGCCGTTCACCGTGCTGATGGTGGACGCTACCGGTGTGCTGCCCGCCAGCACGGTCGCATTGGCCCAGGTGGTGGGCAGCTGTCGGCGCACCGTAATCGGCACGTTATACACGTCATTCGCCAAGTTATCCGTCACGGCTAGGCTCAGCAAGTCAGCCGAAATCGCCGTTTCGGTTAGCACCGCCGCGTTGCGCTCCTTGATGTACTTCACCACGTCCGAAAAAGTAGCCACCCAGTAGTCGGCCCGGTTGGTGTTCATGTAGGCCAGGTGCCCGGCTAGCTCCGTCGATTGCGTGGGCGAGTAGCCGCCATCCGCGTCGATGCCGTGCGTGAGAAAAACGCACCAGCCCTTGGCCGTTTTGGCGGCTTCTACCCGGCCATTGAAGGCGGCGGCCGTTTGCACCGAGCCCGTATTGCCGGTGATGATGGCGCTCAGGTTGTAGAAGTCGGGGGGCGAGCTCGGAATGATGGCGCCGCTGCACACCCGGCCGGCCAGGTAGTAGGTCTGGATGGTGGGCAGGTCGCCCAGCACGCAGTTGGGGTAGGCCACCGTTTCGCACTTGGCCGTTGGCACGTTGGTCTTGATAATAGTCTGCGATTGTTGTAGTTCCGCTAGCTGCTGGGCCACGGTGAGGGTGCCCAGGCTAGGGTGCGACACGGTGTGGCTGGCTACCTCATGGCCGTTGGCCGAGGCGGCGCGCAGCCCGGCCCAGTTGGGCCCCCAGTTCGTTACCGTGAAAAGGGTGGTTTTGAAATTATACTGGTCGAACAGCGGAATCGCCACTGGCAGCTGATTGCTCGTGTTGTCGTCCAGGGTGTAGGAAACGGCGGCCGTCTTAAACTGCCGCCAGGTAGCCACTTCGTAAGCCGGGTTGACCTGAGCGGCCAGGGGGAGGCTAGTGCCGAGCGCGGTGGCCAGCAACAGCGCCAAGCGTTGAGGTTGGTTCATAACAAGAAGTTGTGGGGTGGGAAAAGGAATGCTAGCGGCAGTTTGGCCGGTAGCCTGCACTAAAGATAGAAGGCTGCTGCAAGTATAAGTTACTGTATTTTAGTAATATGTGTTAATTTAGCTCTGCAAACGTTTGTGATAGCCGATAAAGACTTGAAATTGGCAGGCTTTCCTGGCTCGGGCAAAAGTGCTTTGGCCAGCAGGAGGGTCAGCACCTTTTGAGCAGGTTGGCGGATGCTCGGTAGCGGAAGACCGGTACCGTGTTTTGTGCCTGGCTAAGGTGCCCTAGCGGCCTCAATGCCCGCTGGGCTACCGAGCATGGTAGCAGCTACGTGGCCCCGTATAGCGCTAGGTACATCAGCAAAGGCCAGCGGGGAAGTGGGCATTTTTCGGTAGTCCACCATTACCCCAAAGTCGCCCGTGCCGTTGAAGCGGATTTCACCATTCAGTGCCCATGTCTGCCGTCCTCACTCCAGTCTTCTCTTGCCAGCCCGCGTGCTACTGGCCCGTGCTCGGCTTTGCTACCCTAGCCGGGATGCGGAGCGCGGGCGCGCCCACCCTGCTCAGCCACTACTTGGTGCGCCACCCGGCGCCCGCGCTGGCCGCCTCGCCGTTGCGCCTGCTGCAACAGCCTATCGTAGCGCTCGCCTTTGAGTTTGCTGCTGCCAAAGAATTTCAGCACGATAAAAACCCGGCGGCGGCCCCCCGCATCGCCGCCCGCGGCCTGAGTTTGCGCACCCTGGGCAGCGCGCTGGTCGGTGCTACTTGGTATAGGGCTAATGGCCAAAGTGCCCTGCAGGGAGCGTTACTGGGCGGGCTGGGCGCGGCCGCCGCCACGTTTGGCTGGTATCAGCTACGCAAAAGCATCACCGAGAAATCCGCCCTGCCACCCAACGCGGTGGGGCTAGGGGAGGACGTGCTGCTGTGGAGCGCCGGCGCGGCATTGCTGTACTGCCTGCCGCCGCCCGTGGCACCAGATATTACCGGCTAGCTACTCCCCGCCTCTGGCGCAAACTATGTTAAGCTCGTACCAGAGGAGGAGCCCGCCGCCGGCCGAATGCCTTCTTTGTCCTTGGTCAGCACCGGCTGCCGGGCTTTGCCCTTGGGCCTGCCTTCCTTAAAGGTGATGGTCCAGATGCTGTCGTAGTCATCGTCGGGCCATTCCTGGGGTTCTTCGATGCCCAGGGCCGCGGCGATTTTCACAATATTGTGGTGCTCCCACACCAGCAGCACAATGCCGCGGCGGCGCCGAAGCTCCTTCACGAGGCCCTTTATTTCGTCGGGGGCATAGTCGCTGTTGATGGTCAGGTTGTGCTGCACAGCGTAGGGCAGCACGGTTTGCATCATGCGCACCCGGGTGGTCGCGTCTTTATCGGTGCCGATGCACGGCACGTAGGTGTAGTGGGGAGGCCGGGGCAGCAACTTATTGAGCACTGCTGGCAAGGCCAGCGCCCGCTCGAAGCCCTGGGTCGAAAGATTGTCACCCTCGGTGGGCTTTTCCCCGTGCCGGATAATGACAATCTGGAGCAACGGACCTTTCGGCACGGGCGGTGCTTTCGGGTGCACCGGGTTGAGATGATACAGCAGAAAAAGCTTGTGTCTATCTAATTCGGTGAAGTGGGATATCATAAGGCAGCAGCAGGAAACAGAAGCCGGAATCAAGCAAAAAATATCCAGTCCGGCAACAACGTAGCTGAAGCAGACAAATTAGGTAGGCACTGGGTTTTAAATGGGCGTTGGCCAGTTTATTCAATGACCTATACCAAACTCATTCCTGCAAGCACTGGCGCGAGTTTAGGCGCAGCCGTAACTCGTGCCTGGTCATGATGCGGTGGCTGCGCCTCCACTGCCGCAACGCGGCAAACAACGTCTGAACTGTTCATTTGTAACCGAAGCCCTTACGCAAGCTTGCCGCGTTGCGGCAGTGGAGGCGCAGCCTCCACGTCATGGCCAGGCACGAGTTACGGCTGCGCCTAAACTCGCGCCAGTGCTTGCTAATGCTACTCATAGTAGTACTTTACGACTATGAGTGAAAAATACAAAGTCCGTGATTCGCAGCAGCTGTATTTCGTCAGCTTTGCTACCGTCAATTGGATAGACGTATTCACGCGCCGGCTCTACAACGACATCTTCGTGGCTAGCCTGCGCTACTGCCAGCAGCACAAAGGGTTGGAGCTATATGCCTGGTGCCTCATGACCAACCACGCGCACCTCATCATTAGCAGCGAGGCCGAGAACCTATCCGGCATCCTGCGCGACTTGAAGCGGCACACGGCCAAAGAGGTGCTCCGTGCCATTGAAGAGAATGCGCAGGAAAGCCGCCGCGAGTGGATGCTCTGGCTATTTGAGCGCGCCGGCCAGCGCAACGCGCACAATACCACCTATCAGTTCTGGCAGCAAAACAACCACCCCATCGAACTGCCTTCCAATGACCTGCGCCAGCAGCGGCTAGCCTACCTCCACCGCAATCCCGTAGCAGCCGGCTTTGTCGATACGCCCGAAGACTTTCTCTACAGCAGCGCCCGCAATTATGCCGGCCGCCCCGGCCTACTAGAAGTCCTCCTAATTGACTAAGCCACCAGCTTAACTCCCCCGGCTACCCTAGAAAGTATTGGCAGTACTGGCGCGAGTTTAGCGCAGCGTAACTCGTGCCTGGCCATGATGTGGAGGCTGTGCCTCCACTGCCGCAACGCGGCAAACAACGTTTGCGCAGCCTGTTCTGCTAGCCTCGCCTACCGCCGCGTGTCGCTAGCGCGACAGTGGAGGTGCAACCTTCACTTCATAATCAGGCACGAGTTACGGCTGCGCCTAAACTCGCGCCAGTTTGGCCAATTCGGGAGCAGGCATGCAGGATTAAGTAGTAGCTGGATAAATGCGGCTAGTGTCCACAATAGTCTGTAAGGCGCCGAGCAGCGCTGGGAGCTCTGCTAAATAATAGCGTTGCTCATCCAGGATAAACTCGTTGCCTTCGTATTTCAGGAAGCGCCATTCTACGCCGGTCGTGGAGCAGCCGTAGAGGGGCTGGGTTGGGTTGCCTTCAAACTCATTGAGGCGGCGGGCGGCGATAAGCTGGGCGGCACATTGCAGGGTGCCAAGTTCTAAATCTTGTTTTTTGGCTTCCGCAATGCAGAAAATGGGAGCCGTAATAAAGTCTTGAATGCGGCTAAAGGAGAAAATAAAATCGCATTCACCGCGCAAGCCCTGGTCGGGGTCTACGTCGAGGTTCATACCCGAATAAATAGAAAAGGAGCGATTATTACGCTCGCACAATTCTAGTAGCACTGGCGTCACCAGCCGCTCGGAGCGCGACTTTTCGCTGTTGAAACCTACGCCCTGCCCCATTTTGAGCGCCTGCGTAAGCCAGTCGCTGGGCTGAATAGGTAGTGCATCCGGAAAGAGCGTCTCCGCCCGAAAGTGCGCGCCAAACTGCTGCCGTAAATCGTATAGCGTAAAATCAGTGTAAGCCATAGCCAAAAATAAGCGCGTCAAAGGCTATTAAAGCCCTTGGCGCGCCGTCCGAGTCTGGGTTACCCATGAAA
>JBPBQJ010000007.1:0-19377 GCA_050954765.1 Janthinobacterium lividum
GGAAGATGTCGGTGCCCCAGCGCAGCGCCTCGCTGAACGAGCTGGCGCCCACCGGCATTACCATGAATTCCTGGAAGTCAATCTTGTTGTCGGCGTGCGAGCCGCCGTTCAGGATGTTCATCATCGGTACGGGCAGCGTAGTAGCACCCACGCCGCCCACGTAGCGGTACAGCGGCTGGCCCAGCTCCTGCGCAGCAGCGCGGGCGGCGGCCAGGCTCACGCCCAGAATGGCGTTGGCGCCGAGGTTGCCCTTGTTGGCGGTGCCGTCGAGCTCGCGCATGATTTTGTCAATCAGCGACTGCTCATAGACCGAGAAGCCAATCAGCTCTTCGGCAATCTTAGAGTTCACGTTCTCAACGGCTTTCAGCACGCCTTTGCCCTGGTACACGGCCTTGTCGCCGTCGCGCAGCTCCACGGCTTCGTGCACGCCGGTGCTGGCGCCGCTGGGTACGGCGGCCCGGCCCACAGTGCCCGAGTCGGTAGTTACGTCAACTTCAATGGTCGGATTGCCACGCGAATCCAGAATCTGGCGGGCATGGATGGCTGCGATGTAGCTCATGTCTTTTTAAAGAAAGATAGGAAGTGCAAATGTAGGCCGCTAGGGTAAAGAACGGCGTACAATTTCGTGGGGCTTCGCAAACGTTGCCGGCGGCTGGGCGCCGGCTACACCTCGGCCAGCAGCTCGGCTAGCCTCGCAAACAGTACCTCGTTGCCGGCCTGCTGGTAGCTGGCCAGCGCGGCCTCAAACTGCGGCAAGCCAGCCAGAAAAGCCTGCACGTTGGCCGCCGTGATGGCCTCGAAGTGGCGGCCGTAGCCGAGCTTTTCAATCTCGGCGGCGTTCAGCCACTGCTCAAACTGGGCCGGAATGGGCACCGCGCACACCGGCTTGTGCAGGTACACGGCCTCCGAAATCAGCGAAAAGCCGCCGTTGGTCAGCACGGCGCGGCAGCCGGCCAGCTCGGCAATGAAGCCGGCCTCGGAGAAGGGCCGCAGCAGCACGTTGCCGTGCGCCTCGTCTTTGTTAAAGCCGTACACGCGGAATTCCTGCTCCGGCATCTGCTGTAAAATCTCGGCTAGGTCGGTTTGGTTGGTGGCCGTTTGGTACACCAGCACGTAGTCGCCTTGGGTGGGGCTAGCGGCCTGGATTTCAGGCCGGATAATGCTGGGCACCAACGTGGTGCGCTCGGCATAGCGCAGGCGCAACGGCAGCTCAAAAAAGGTAGTGATAAGGTAATGCCGGGCGCGGGGCAGCTTGGCCCGCACCAGGTAGCGGGCCACGTCATAATGCTCGCGCTCGTCGGCGGGCACCGTCACATCGAGGTGGGCACGGCTGATAATCTGCATGTTATCGAGGCTGATAACCGGCACCCGCAACAGCTTGGCAAAGAAGTAGCTGAACGACTCGAAATCCGAAATCACAACCTCGGGCCGGAAGCCGTGCAGCAGCTGCCGGTACTGCCGGAAGTTGACTTGCAGCGCCTCGGGCGCGCTGCGTAGCGTGAGGCTGATGGTGCGCGACTTCGACACGGCCAGCTCTTTGTAGGCGATGTGAAACCCTTTTATCTCGAGCACGCGGCCGGGAAACGTCTTGTCGAGCAGCGCAAAGGCGCGCGAGCTGCTGACCACACGCACGTCGTGCCCTTGCTCGAGTAGCCAGGCGATGAGTACTTTGCTGCGGGTGGCGTGGCCGAGGCCTTCGCCGGGCACGCCGTAGAGGATGGTCATGGAGGAACTAGCCAGAATGGGAATCGAAGTGGCGGGTAAAGGTAAAGCGGCCGCTGCGGGCGAGCCAGGTCGAGCAAAGCGGCCCGTTGGGCGATGCAAGCGGGCTAGCCGGCTTGGCCCGCGTTTCTTGCGCCGCCGATGAAGCCAGCCTGGCCCGGTTTTAGTTTTACGGCCGCTTATCGGCTTTTTTCGATTACTTGCTATGATGAATCTGGAGACTCTACTTCCGCGCTTTCGCCCGTTGGCGGGCCGAGCGGCTGCTTTGTTGCTGCTAGCGGCCACGGCCTGCACCGCCCCGCGCGGCATCACCACCTCGGGTAAGGTCACGCCCCAGGGCGAATTTCGGCTAGCCTACAACCAGGGCTTCAACGTGGCCTCGGCGCCGCTGAGTAAGGCGGGCACAGCCGTGAAAAACGCGGCTAGCCAGCTCGGCACGCAGGCATCTAACGGCGAGAAGGTCAACTACTCCGACGCGGTAACCGATGTACAAACGGCCGCCCTGGCCTACGTGCTCGACCCCGTGCAAACTACCGCCGATTTCAGCATCCGCTACGGCGTAGTGCCGCGTCTCGACGTGGGCTACAAGTTTGCCTTCGGCTCGCACGTCTTCGACACGCAGTACCAGCTGCTAGGGCCCACCGGCTCGGTCGAGAACCCCGCGCGCGGCGCGGCCGGCGGCACCACCTACGCCAGCATCGGGCTGCAATACGCCATTCAGCGCGCCTCGATACCTAACCTGCCTTTCCTGGCCGATGTCAATAACCTGCTGGGCCTGTCGGCCACGCGGCACGATATCCTGATTCCGCTCACCGTCAGCCAGTCGTTTGGGCCCGAGGAGAGTATTGGAGCCATCAGCTACGGCGCCGTGTACGCGCACTCGTGGGTCAATTATGGTTTCCGGCCCAGCAACCTCTACAACCGGGCGGGCACTAATGTGCTGCCCACGCTCGAAAACCAGAGCCGCAATTTCTCGTCCTACGGCTTGTTTCTCAACCTCAAGCTGGGCTACAAATACGTGTATTTCGTGCCCGCCGTCAGCCTCTATTACCAGAACTACGGCGACTACACCCTGGTCGATGGCAGCACCGCTTCGCTGAGTGGCGTCACGTTTATTCCGTCGCTAGGGGTGCAGTTTCGCATTCCCAACTTGTCGCGGTAATAAAAGCCTTGGCCCAGGAGGCTGCATAGCCACTAAAAAAGTCGGCTGTTACTGCGAGTTTACTTGCCGTGACAGCCGACTTTTTTTCATGCACCTACCGCCCTAGTACACCTGCACGCGGCTGGTAACTTCCCCCTTGCTAGGGATTTTTACGCTCATCAGGTAGGTGCCGGGCGCCAGGCCGGCGGTGGGCACGGCCACCGCGCTACCCTGAAAATCGTGGCTAGCCAGCGTCTGGCCCAGCAAGTTGCGTAGCGTATAGGTGGCCGCGGTGGCCGGCGCCATAAGCTGCAGCTGCAAGCTGCTGCCGGCCGTGATGGGGCTAGGGTACACCCCAAAGACCGAGGCCGCCGTCACGTCGCGGGTGCCGAGCACGGTGGTGTAAAAGTTGCCGCCGTAGTCGCGGGCCCGGTCGCGCCAAATGCTGTGGTAGTGAATCTGGCTACGGAATACCACCCCGCTCTGGCACACAAACTCAATCCAGACGTTGGGGCCGTCGATGCGGGCGTAGTCGGCATTGGTTGTGAAATTGCCGGTGCCCGAGTAGGCAATGTACGTGTTGGCTAGCTGCGTTTTATAGTAAGCCAGCAGGCTGGCGGCGGTGGCGTCGTCGGCATCGTTGACCCAGGGCGCCATGGCGGCCACCACCAAGTCTTGCTGGGCGCTGCTGAGCGTGCTGCACGACAAGCCAACCTTGGTAGTCGGAAAGCCGGTGCTGCCGCCCTCCGTCGTGTTGGGTCCCAGTAGCACGTCGCTAAACGTTTGGCTAAGCTTGGCGGTGGTTTTTTGGGTGGTGGATAGGCCGCTAATCATCGCCAACATGGTGGCCGCCTCGCTGCCGAGCGGCGTCACAACGGTACCGGTAGGGAAGATGGTGGCGTTGGCAGTAGTAAAGCTCAGCGGCTCCACGCCCTCAAACTTGGGGGTGGCGCCGGTCACGACGCCGTTGCCAAACGTGATATTGGTAGCTAGGTGGTGGCCGCCAAACTGTAGCATCCAGGTGCCGGTGTTGCTGGGCGTGCCCAGAAAGGCGATGAAATAGATGCCGCTGCCGTAGCCCGAGCCACCGCCATTGGCATTGAGATAATCATCGGCGGCCCGAATCTGCTGAATCTCGTTGTAGCCCTCGTTGGCCGTAGTGCCGGTGGCGGCCTGCACTACCGCTAGCGCTGCGGTTTGCTGGGCCGTGCTCAGGCTGCTGAGCTGCAAGCCTATCCGGCAGTTGGCGCCGCAGGGCAGGTTCGACCACTTGGCCACGTTGGTCGAGTTAAAGCTTTGCAGCAGCGTGGCTTGCTGCGCGGTGCTCAGCGTGGCCATGAAGGCGTTGGCCGCCGTCACTACGTCGGCCACGGTGCTGGTAGCTTTGGTAGATTTTGTGGCCCTGGCGGCCATGCTGGTAGCCGGCCGGGCCGTGGGCGCCGCCAGCAGCCGGTCGCCGCCGGCCTGGCATACCGACGCCGCCAAGAGCAGGCCGGTGAGGTAAGAGGGTTTTCTCATGAGAAAATGCGCGTAAAAAGGGGTGGCAAATTGCAGGTTGGTTATAGAAAAAATGCGACTGAGTAACCAAGAAAGCAGGCTGGTATTTTTAAATAAACAGCTGAAAGTTAAAATTTTACTTAGCCGTATTCCGTCTGCTAATCGCTAGCCAGCTTATTTAAATCGACCAATTGCCTAGCTGCTGCTGCCGACGCTCGGCTGCCAGCGGCGGCGCTCGCGCCACCAACTGGCTAGCGCCAACAAAGCCAGCGCGGCCAGCAGCCAGGCCGCGTGGGGCAGTGCCTGGGCTAGCCACTGCGTGGCCCAGTTGGGCTGGCCTAGCAGGCGCTCGGCTAGCCAGGCCAGGGCCGCGGCCGCTGCTAGCCCCGCGCCCACGGGCCGCAGCAGCGCATAGGTGGGCGTACGGCTCAGTAGCAGCAGCCACGGCAGGGTCAGGCCAATCACAATCAGCTGCATTAGCTCGATGCCCAGGTTAAAGCCCAGAATGCTAAGGCCCAGCCGGCTGGCATCGAGGTCAAGTGTGGCTAGAGTGCTGGCGAAGGCCAGCCCGTGTACCAGCCCAAAGCCGGCCGCTAGCCAGGCTTCGCGCCCGTTGAAAAGGGGCCGCCAAGCGTGGGCCGCCGATACCAGAATGGACAGCGCAATGAGCACCTCCACCGGCTGGCCCGGCAGCCGCACCCAGCCCAGCGCCCCGGCCAGCAGCGTGAGCGAGTGCCCCAGCGTGAAAGCTGTGACGATGCGCAGCAGGCGCCCCAAGCTGTAGCGCACCCCGCCAAACTGGCCCCAGCGCCCACCCTGCGCCCGCAGCGGCGCGGGCAGCAGCAGCACCAGCAAAAACAGCAGGTGGTCGGTGCCCTCGGCAATGTGGGCCATGCCCAGGCGCACCAGGCTGCCAAAGCCCCGCCAGAGGCTGCCCGCGCCCTGGTCGATGCGTAGCGGCAGCACGCGGTTGCTGGGTACGTCGAGCTGAATGACGCCCACCTCAACCGGCGCGGCGGCCACCACACCCGCATCCCAGTCTTGCCGCACGGCCACCAGTATCTTATGCGTTACCAGCTGGTGCACAATAACATCATAGGCCAGGGTGAAGGCGCGGCTGCTTGCGCCGGGCGGCGGCTGCAGCCACAGCTGGGCCGTGAGCTCGGCGTAGGGGCCCACGGGGCTAGCGGCTACGGCGCTGGTGCCCAGCCGGCGCACCATCACGGCCCAGGGGCGGCCGTCGGGGCCCGTGGCGTGCACGTGGGTTAGCAGGTAGGCGCGCAGCTCGGGCCCCAGGCGGGCTACCAGCGTGGCCGGCTGCCGGGCCACCTCGTGCCCGAAAGCCAGCTGCAATTCGCCCAGCGGCAGCCGCAGCCCGGCGCTCACGCCGGTGGCCGCTATGTCGAGCTGCACCAGCGAGTTGGGCATGGGGTGGGCCGCCAGCTGGGGGCTAGCCGCCAGCCCTAGCAGGCTCAGCACCAGACCCAGCCGCCAGCTGACAAGCCGCATTCGCAAACCAAGAAGAGTAGTAAAAAGCATAACGCGCCGGCTTGCTGATGGGCAGCAAACCTAGCGCGCTAGGCAAAACAAAAAAGACGACAATCGACCAACGCCCGGCGGCGGCTCGACGGCCGGCCGCTAGGCCGGCTCGGCTACCGCGCCGCCGGCCACTATCGTCAGCATATCGGCGGGGCTGAGGTAGGTGCGGGCTAGCTCTTGCAGCTCGGCGGCGGTGGCGGCCTGAGTGCGGCGCACCAGCTCGGCGTAGTAGTCGGGGCGCAGGCCTTGCAGCACCACGTAGCGGTAGCGGTCGGCTTGCTCAAACACGGTGGTGGTTTCGCCCAGCAGCTTGCCCAGCGTGTAGTTTTTCACGGTTTCGAGCTCGTCGTCGCCGAGCGGCTCTTCTTGCAGGCGGGTGAGCTCGTAGGCGATTTCGCGGCGGGTAGCGTCGGCGCTCTCGCCATTAACATCGGTGCCAATAACGAGCGATACGGCCCGCTCGCGGGCCACCACGCTGGCGTGGATGCCGTAGGTGAAGCCCTTGTCCTCCCGAATATTACGCATCAGGCGCGAGCCAAAATAGCCACCCAATATCTTCGTGAGCAGCAAAAGCTCCGGTGTCTGCACCTCGGTGAGCGCCGGCCAGCGCCGGCCCACCCGCAGCGACGCCTGAATGCTGCCCTCAACCGGCACGGCTACCAGGCTGGCGGGTGCGGCATTCTGGGCCGCCACGGGGGCTTCGGGTGCGGGCTGGGGGCTAGCGGCGGGCTGCCACTGGCCCAGGCTGGCTGCTACCTTATCGGCGTAGGTTGCCACGTCGCCACTCAGGAAAATTTCGGCGCCGGCCGGCGCGTAGGCCGTGGCGTGGAAAGCCCGCAGCTCAGCGGCCGTGAGCGCATTGAATGACGTCTCGTTGAAGGGCCGGCCGTAGGCCGAGTCTTCGCCAAACAGCTGGCGGCTCATCTCCTCGCTGGCGCGGAAACTGGTTTTTTGGCGCTCCACGCGCATGTTCTGGCCAATGCGTTGCTGCGTCTGCAGCAGCTCGGCTTCCGGAAAGCTGGGGGTGGCTAGTACTTCCTGCACCAGCGGCAGCAGCGTGGGCAGGTGGCGCGCCAGGCAATAAAGTGTGAGCGTAGCGCGGTCAGGGCCGGCCTCGCAGTCGAGCGAGGCGCCGTAGAAAGCCACCATATCGGCAATTTCGCGGGCCGAGCGTGTGGCGGTGCCCTCGGTGAGCATGCGGGCAGCTAGCTGCGCCAGGCCCGGTAGCGGCTCGTGGCACTTGCCGGCAGGCAGCACCACTTGCAGGCGCAGCACGGGCTGGGCATCGTTGGCGAGCAGGTGCAGGCGGGCGCCGTTGGGCAGGTGCTGCACCGTGGGGGTGGGCAAAACGACCTGGGTAAGCGGAAAAGTGGGCGGGGGCTGAAGGCGGTTGAGCACTTTAGGAAATTATGAATTAGAAATTATGAATTAGCGCTTGCGGAAGACCAGTAGGTTATAAACCAGAAATTGGGGTGAAAGAACAGAGGCCAGCGCCGTTCTGTTCTTTCACCCCAATTTCTGGTTTATAATTCCTAATTCATGACTAATTAGGCAGCGTGCCCTGGGTACCGCCGGCGCCCTTTTCGTCGAAGGCATCGGCTAGCTTGTTCACGTTGAAGTGCAGCGACACCCGGATGGTCTGGGCTAGGGGGTTGGCCTGCGAGTTGGGCACCAGGTAGGTGCCATCGACGCCGAACACCGACAGGCGCGCGCCCAGGCCAAAGCTCAGGTACTGGCGGTCGCCGGTGTGAGGATTCTCGTAGAAATAGCCCACACGGGCCGCAATGGTGTTATTGTACCAATACTCGAGGCCGCCGTGCAGGTTAATTTCCTGCAGCTCACCCTTGAAGCCGGCCGGCGCATCGCTGAACGAGTTAAAAATGCCCGATACAATGCCCTGCTGCTGGCGCTCCGTGTTCGTTTGCTGCACCCTAGCCGCGTTGGCGGGGTTGTAGGGGTCCTCGTAGTAGGGCGAGGGCACGAGCAGCTTGGTCGCGTCGAATACCAGCGTAATCTTATTGTAAGTGTCGATTTCGCGGGTCAGGGCCGTGCCGATGCGCAGCTGCGTGGGCAGGAAGCTGGCGTTGGTAGGGTCGCCGTACACCATCTTGTTGCCAATGTTGGTGATGGCCGCGCCGAACGCTAGGTTGTATACGCCCGTGCCGATGGTGGCATCCTTGCTGTAGTACAGGCCCAGGTCGGCGGCGAAGGAGTTGCCGGCCTGCGCGTCGTTGCCGGTGTAGTTGCCCACCAGGTTCGAGCGCACGTAGCGGGCCGAGATGCCGAGGCCGAAGTTTTCGCCCAGCTTCTGGCCGTACGATACCGTGAAGGCATATTCCTTGGGGTTGAACTCACCGTTGGGCAGGTTCTGCCCGTTGCGGTAGTCAATCTGGCCCAGGCTGAAGTACATGAGCGACGCCGCGATGGCGCCCCGCTCGCCCACCTTGCCATAGCCCGAGAGGTAGCTCAGGCTCATGTCATCGGTAATCTGGCGCAGCCAGGGCGAGTACGAGGGCGAGATAGCGTATTTATAGTCTACAAAACCCAGCTTGCCGGGGTTGTAGAAAGCGCCGTTGGCGTCGGGCGAGGTCGCCACGCCCGCATCGCCGAGCGCCGCACCCCGGGCATCGGGGCTGAGCGTGAGAATGGGCACCGCCGTGGTGATGGTGTGCAAGTCGGCGGTGGCTACCTGGGCTAGCGCGGCCGGCGCGGCCAGCAGCAGTAGCACCGGCGCTAGGCCTAGCGTACGAAAAAAGGTCATATGGCTTGGTAAAGAACTATTTATAAGAGAATTGATGCCCTGCAAAGGGTTGCAAAATGAAGAAAAACAGCTGAACCACTGAACAAGTATAGGGAAAGGGAAGGCTACCCAGGCCTAATTCAGCAAAACTAGCTTCTCAAACTTGGTGGCGGCCTGGCCGTCGGGGGTGCGCACGCTCACCCGGTACACATACACGCCGCGCGCCAGCTGGTCGTTGTAGTCGTCGCGGCCATTCCAGCTCAGCGAGGCGTCCTGGATGGTGCTAGGTACGTGGCTGGTGCTGGCCGGGATTGTAGTGCGCAAGGTTTTTACCAGGCGGCCCGCCACCGTGAAAATCTGCACCTGCACGTCGAGCTCCGCGCCCGGCCGCGACTGGTCGAAGTGGAAGGTGGTGATGTTGCTGAACGGGTTGGGGTAGTTCAGCACGTGGTCGAGGGCTAGCTGAGCCGATTGCTCCGCAATGAAGTCAATCGTTCCTTCCGCCGAATTATTGTAGGTATCCCACGCTTTTAACCGAATAGTATGCGGGCCCGGCGCCAGGTCTTTGTACAAATAGCGCACCCGGCCGGCCATAAAGTTGTCAACGTCAGCCGTGTACGAGTCATTCACCGTCACCAGTTTAGTGGGGTCATTGTCGAGCGTGGCCGTAATATCGTGTCCAATTCCGGCGCTCGAGGTGTTGATACCCGACTTGTCGGTGAGGCGGGCAATGAAGAGCGGACTCAGCCCCGTGATGCCGCCCGATACAAACGTCTCGTCGGTCATGAAGAGCTGCACCACCGGCGGGGCCGTGTCGCCAGGGGCTGAGCGCGAGGCCCCGCCCACCAGGGCCGACTGGTAGCCCTGGGCGTCGACCTTGTTCACCATATCCTGGGCGTAGAGGCTGATTTTGCCCCGGCCCACGTTGTAGGCAATGTCCTTGGGCACCACAAACTTAACCGAGAAGCGCCCGCCGCGCACCGTGGCCTGCCCGCCGTAGATAACGTTTTCCTGCGTCTCCACCGGCACCTTGGCCGAGCCCTGGTCGCCGAGGGTCGTCATGGTCACCGGCTTATCAAAAATAGTGATGTCGGCCGTGCCACCGAAGCTCGTGTTCAGCACCCCGGCGTTTTCGATGTGGCCGCTCAACTGCACCTGCCCTAGCGCCTGCAACGTCTGCAGGCTGTCGGGGGTGCCCGTGAAGGTGCGGGCCCGGCTGGTGCCAATCTTGATGGAGTCAAGCACCACGCGCTGGCTAGGGTAGGCGAGCCGCGTGGTGGGGTCGGCGAGCAGCGTGTAGTTGCGGTTGTTGAGGTCGCCACCCGGCGATAGGTTCTTGGCCACGCTGGCCGCGAAGCCCAGGTAGGGCAGCGCGCCCGCTGCATTACGAGCCAATACCTGGGTGTAGAAGTTGTTCACCACCTGCGTGTTGAAGTTCGAGTACACCACCCGTGTCGTCGTAAACAAGCCCACTGCGCCGCCAGTGGCGTTATCGGTCACCACCAATTCGCCGGCCGACGTCAGGTCGGGGTTATCGTAGGTGCTCATGTCGCAGGTGCCGGTCACGAAGAACGTGAGCCGGTTCTGGTTGTGCAGGGCCAGCAGCGAGGCGCGGGTAATAAGCTGCTCATCAGCTAGATAGTTGGGGCTGCCGTGGCCGGTGTAGCCCACCATCAGCGAGCCCTGCTCGATGGCCTCGTCGATGGCGGCCACGGCGGCCGGCGAGCGCTGCCCCGCCGCCAGGCTCACCTGCGGAAACAGGTCTAAGTAGGCTTTGCGTAGGTTGTAGGCCGGCTCGGCCTGCTTGATATTAGCGGCAAAAATCGTCTCCGACTCGGTGGCAAACTCGTTGGTTTTCTCAATATCGGTGTCGTCGGCGGTGAGCGTGATGCGGTTGCGCCACTTGCCAAAGCTGGCCGGCGAGTCGTAGGCAATCAGCTTGTCGACCACCTGCTGGGCCTGGCTAGCATCGGCCCGCTGCCCGATACTAGTGCGCACCGGCAGACGCCCAATGCCAATATCGTTCGTCTCAAACGTGGCGCTGTACGTTTCCAGCCACTCGCCCTCACTGTCGTCGAGCAAGCCGTAGTAATCCTCTGAAGAATAGCTACTTTCGCCCTCGATGTTGTTGCGCCCGCTGTACTGCTGCACCGGCAAGAACGACTCGCGCGACTCGTAGGTCGGCACGAAGTTCTGGTTGGCCGCGTCGGGGTTGCTGCTGGTGGCAAAGGGCCGGCGGGTGGCCCACCACGCGGGCTCCTGCGCGGCGTCGTTGTAGGGCGACGACTTGTAGTCATACGACGCATCGCCGAAGAGCAGCAGGTAGTTGCGCCGGGCACTAGGGTCGGGGTTGCGGTCGTAGACCTGCTTCATCAGGTCGCGGATGGCCGTGGCATCCTGCCCACCCGAGCTGTACTCGTTGTAGACCTCCTTGGTCGTCACCACGGCTACTTGCAGGCCATTGTAGTCGCGGCGGTGCTGGGCCAGCCGCTCGGCCTGCGCCCGGAAGGGCGGGTAGGTCACAATCACCAAGTCAAGCTTACCATCCTTGTTGAGCGCGTGCAGGTTCTGGCTAGCCACCCGGCCAAAAAGTCGGGGCGCGTCGAAGGTACCGGCCGGCTGCACGGCCACAAACTCGCGCAGCGAGTCGGTGTAGGCCAGGAAGTTGCCGCTGGCGTCGAGCGCCTGGCCGAGTGGGCGGCGTGGGTTCGTCACGTCCCACACCTGCGCGCCGCTGGCGTTGGCCAGGGTGAAGGTGCCCACGGTATTAGCCCCGCGCTTGTTATTCAAAGAGTTAAACTCCAGATACGCGCCGCTGAGGCGCAGCTGGCGCTTCACCACCAACTCTAGGTAGTCGAGGTAGCCGGTGCCGGTGGGGTCGAAGGAGGCGAAGCTCAGCGTCACTTTAGGGTCGGTGAGACCGGCTGGCGTGGCAATGGTAAACGTGCGAAAGTCATTCACCGCCACCGCGTTGAACGAGCCGGTGGGGATGCCCGGCAGCGACTGCGTGCCCAGCGTAGCCCCGCCCAGCGCCACCGTAAAAGTGCTGCTTTGCAGCGCTGTGCTGGCGGTGGCCACGGTCAGGCGCAGCGTATCGCCGGCCACCACATCGGCCAGCGGCTGGTTGACGTCGTTGCCGAATACGAAGTCGCGCGAGGTGTTAGTGCTGTTGCCAAACGCCTCGCCCAGCCAGCGCCGGCCCGAGTGCAGCACGTTCACGAGGTCGTGCTCGTAGAAGCGCCGGTCGAGAAACGTGGTAATGGCCGCGCCAGTGGCTGGCCGGCTAGGGGCCGTGGCCGTGGCAATGCGCCGCCCGGCGCTGGTGCCCACCCGCACAAAGTAGTAGGCAGTATCCGAGTAAAAATTGTTAACGTGCTTGAAGCGCCCGCCTTCGCCCAGCAGCCCATACAGGCCCGGCTGCCCTAGCGAGGCCGCCTGCGCTGGCTGGCTAGCCTGCCACGTATGCGGCCCCCTGGCGTAGAACAGGAAGTACTCGTTGGCATCAAACGTGGCGTCGTTGTTGCCCACGAAGAGGATATTATTCTCGGCTAGGTCGTCGGTCCGGGGCGCGGCGTTGGCCTGGGGCAGCAGGCCCACCGCGTTGCCGTAGAGCTGCAGGCGCCGCGGGTCGAGGCTAGCCACGGGCAGGCCCAGGTTTTTGAGGGCCGTTTGGTCGAGCTTGTAGACGCCGCTGCGCGGCACTCCGATTTTATACCAGTCGCCGGTGCTCAGCACCGAGGTTTCGACGTGCGTGCGGGCGGTGAGGCGGGTGGCGGCGCCGCTCGTCGCCGTTTGGTAGGCGTAGGTGAAGGACAGCAGGCGCTCGGCCTGGCCAGTCTGGGGGTTGCGGCGCACGGGCTGCAGCAGCACGTAGGAGTAGGGCCGGCGGGCTTCGAGGCCGGTGCGCAGCTGCACCGTGGGTGCGGCCGGTAACGTAGTATTGCCCAAGAGCTTAACATCGGCCGCCGGGAAGGCTTCGTACACGGCCTCGCGCAGCTCGCCGCTGGCTAGGGTGCCGGGCAGGCGCAGGGTGTAGGTGCCGATGACCTGGCCGGCGCCGTGGTAGGCGCCCCGGAAGCTGGGCACGCGGCGCGGTTCCGCATCGGGGTCGGCGCCGGGGTTGCGCAGGCTGGCGTAGGTGGTCCAGCTCAGGGTTACGGGCACCGTTTGCGCGCTGCTGCCTTGGGCCAAGGCGGGCTGCACGAAGCTAGCCAGCACCCCCAGCAGCAACATCGAGAAAAGGTTTCGCATAAATAAACCAGCTTAGGCCCGTGGGCACTCCTCAAAAATACGCCCCCGCTTCGGCATTCCCGCGCTGGCTAACTACCGCCAGGCCCAACTTATTGCGGGTTGCCGGGGCTAGCCTCCAGGCCGTCGCGGCTGCGCACCCGGCCCGGCACCGACAGCAGCACATACAGCAGCACTGCCAGCGGAATACCCGCCGCCCGCAGCGTGCTAACCAGCACCAATGCCAGCGCCACAAAAATGAAGCGCCGCCGGTTGCCCAGCCACTTCAAATTCTTGAATTTCAAAGCAAAAAGCGGCAGCTCGGCCACGAGCAGGCCCGAGAGTAGCACCGTGAGGCCTAGTAGTAGCCACGGGTTGAGAATAATCTCCTTCACCCCAAACTGGTCGTTAGCCAGAATGAGCGGCAACGAGGCCACGACCAGCGTGCAGGCCGGCGTGGGCAAGCCGATGAACGAGGTCGTCTGCCGGGTGTCGTTGTTGAATTTGGCTAGCCGTAGAGCCGAGAAGATGCTGACGGTGAAGCCCAGGCAGGCAATGAGCGTTTCCGGATTTGGGAGTGTAAATTGGGAAGAACCATACTTTATACTAGTAATAAAGGCGCTGGTAGGTCTAGGCATCATACCCAGGGGGCTAGCAAGCAATTTATATAAAATCGCCCCTGGCACTACCCCAAACGATACCATATCGGCCAGCGAGTCAAGGTCTTTGCCGATGGGCGACGACACGCGCAGCGCCCGCGCCAGCAGCCCGTCGAAGAAGTCGGCTACGGCGGCGATGCCCACTAGGTAGGCTCCCATCACCAGCTCGCCCCGGAAGATGAACGTGAGCGCCAGGCACCCGCACAGCAGGTTGAGGCAGGTGACGGCGTTGGGAATATATCGTTTCAAAGGAGTCGCGGCTAAGCTGTGAGGTGAGGAGGCTGAGGCCCTGGCGTGGCACCTCACCCCCTAGCCCCCTCTCCGAAAAGGAGAGGGGGGACTAGTTCTAGACCTAGAAAGCTAAAACTAAAGCTAGTTCCCCTCTCCTTTTTGGACAGGGCCTAGGGGTGAGGTACTACGCTAGGTCAAAAACGGATTGCTGCGGCGCTCGACGCCAATGGTAGTGCTAAGGCCGTGGCCGGGGTACACCACCGTCGCATCGGGTAGCGTGAGTAGCTGGCTTTTAATGCTTTGGATGAGCGTGGCGTGGTCGCCGCCCGGCAAGTCGGTGCGGCCAATGCTGCTCTTAAACAGCACGTCGCCGCCCACTAGCTGGCCGCCCGCCGCGTCGTAGAGCACCACGTGGCCCGGGGCGTGGCCCGGCGCAAAGCGCACCTGCAACTCGCTTTCGCCCAGCTCGATAACCTGGCCCGCCGCCAGCTCGCCGGTGGGCTCGGTGCCCTCGTAGGCCGGGAAGCCGTAGGGGCCGGCGTAGGTGCCTACGGCCCGCAGCGTGGGCAGGTCGAGGGTGTGCAACAAGAAGGGAATACTAGGGTACTGCTTCAGCACAAAGGCGTTGCCGAGCACGTGGTCGATGTGGGCGTGGGTGTTGAGCAAGTACTGCACGTCAAGTTTTTCCTGCTCGATGTAAGTGCGCAGGGTTTGCTGCTCGGCCGGCGAGTAGGCGCCGGGGTCCACGATGGCCGTGGCGCGGCTGGCCTCATCAATAAGCAGGTAGGTGTTTTCGCTGAACGCGTTGAAGGTGAAGGAGACAATCCGGAGCATGGCGGCAAAGGTATCAGCCTTGGCCCATGAGAAGCCCGCCTTCACCCGCCAGCCAGGGCTAGCGGCGTACTTTGCTGCTAAGAATGACTGATTTTACCGACTTCGACTACCTGCTCATCGGCCACGGCATTGCGGGCGCGGTGCTGGCCCGCGAGCTGCGCGCCCGGGGCCAGCGCGTGCTCGTCTACGACGAGCCGCGGCCCGATGCGGCCTCCCGCGTGGCCGCCGGCCTCATGAACCCCGTGGCCGGCAAGCGCTTTGCCCTCACTTGGCGCGCCCACGAAACGCTGCCCGCGGCAGTGGCTTACTACCAAGCGCTTACTACCGAGCTGGGCGAAGAGTTTTTTCAGGCTAGCCCCATCCTCAAAGTATTTGGCTCGGCCCAGGAGCAAGCCCAGATGCTGGCCCGCGCCGCCGAAAATCCCTGGCAGGGCTTCGTGGAAAAAATCGAAACCGAACCCATAATTCAGCCCGGCCTGCTAGCCCCGCACGGCGGCGCCTGGCTGCGGGGCGGCGGCCACCTGCGCGTGGAGGCGCTGCTGGCGGCCCTGGCCCGCCGGGGCCGCGCCGAGGGCTGGCTGCGCGAAGAAACTTTTACTTGGCAGGCACTCGTTGCCGACGGCACGGGCGCCGCCTACGCGCCGGGCCGGCTGCGGGCGCGCCACGTGGTGTGCTGCACGGGCGCAGCCGCGCTGGCTAGCCCCCACTTTGGCTGGCTGCCGCTCACGCCCAACCAGGGCGCGGTGCTCGACGTGGCGGTGCCCGGCCTCAGCGCGGCGCAGGTTCTCAATCGGGGGGCCTACGTGGTGCCGGCGCCCACGGCGGGGCAGTTCAGAGTGGGGGCTACCTACCGCTGGCCGCCCTTTGCCGAGCTGCCGGGCGAGGGCGACCGGCACGAGCTGGCCGACCGCCTGGCTGGCCTCACGCCCCTGCCCTTCGAGGTGCTGGGCGAGCGGCGCGGCGTGCGGCCCGCCGTGCGCGACCGCCGCCCGCTGCTGGGCCGCCACCCCGCGCTGCCGTGGCTGAGTCTCTTCGGGGGCTTTGGCTCGAAGGGCGTGAGCCTGGCCCCGCGCCTGGCTAGCCAGCTGGCTGACTACCTGAGCGGTAGCGGCGAGCTGTGGCCCGATGTTACCTTAGCCCGCTACTACCCGCTTTTTTCTGCCGCCCCGGGCTAGCCCAGGTACCAGACCGGCCCCCGGCGGCGTTGTACTAAAACCCCGCTGGTCCAACTCGCGCGGCGGCCTTATCTTCCCTGTGCACTCGCTTCTTCTGCCATAATCTGACGCTATTTGCTGTGAATTTTTTCCAAACCTTCGGCCAGCGCCCGGCTGGCTTTCCTCGGGGCAAAAGTCTGACGCTGGCCGTGGGCCTGCTGGGGTTGCTAGCGGCGGCCCCCGGCCATGCCCAAACGGCGCAGGAACCCTTTGGCCGGGTGCGTATTCAGTATAAGAAGCTGGGCTGGGAGCAGTTTTCGACCCAGAATTTTAGTGTGTACTTCTACGCCGGGGGCGAGGCCAGCGCCCGCCGCACGGCCCAGTATGCCGAGCAGGAGCTGCAGCGCATCACGGCGCTGGTGGGGTACTTTCCCTACAGCAAGACCACGCTCATGGTCTACAACTCGGTAGGCGACTTGCGGCAGAGCAACATCAACCTGCCCGTGGCCAATGCCGTGAGTGGCGGCGAGGCCCAGCTAGCCCGCCAAACCAAGGTGGAGGTCGCCTTCACGGGCCGCCAAACCGACTTCAAGCGCGACTTGAGCTACCAGATAACCCAGGTGCTGCTCAATGATATGATGTACGGCGGCTCGCTGCGCGAGGTGCTGCAAAGCAACTACCTGCTGCAGCTGCCGAGCTGGTTTGTGGAAGGTGCTTCGGCCTACGCCGCTGAGGGCTGGAGCGTGGACATGGACGCCTACATGCGCGACATGGTGCGCGAGTACCCGAGCGGCAACCGCACGGCACCGTTTTTCCTGCGCAACCCGCGCCTGGCGGGCCACAGCATCTGGAACTACATTGCCGAGCGCTACGGCTACGGCACGGTGCAGAACGTGCTGAACCTCACGCGCATTACCCGCGATGTGGAAGTGGGCATCTCATCTTCGCTGAACGTGCCGTACAAGGTGTTTCTGCGCAACTGGGTGAGCTACTACCGCGACATCAACACGGGCGGCTCGCTGGCTAGCCTGGTAGTGCCGGCCGAGGCCAATCGCCTCAGCTCGCGCAATAAGCGCGGGCTAGAGGTGTTTTCGCAGCCCGTTTTTAGCCCCGATGGCCAGCACCTGGCCTACGCCGTGAACGACCAGGGCCGCTACCGCGTGGTGGTGGCCAACCGCGATGGCTCGCACCGCCGCACCATTTTGCACGGCGGCTACCGCACGCCCGACCAGCAAATCGAAAACCGCCTGCCAGTGCTGGCCTGGCGCGGCAACGCCCAGCTGGCCGTGGCCGAAATGCTGCACGGCCGCATGGTGCTGCGCCTACGCGAGGCCCTGAGCCTTGACCTGGCCGGCCGCATCAGCCGCACGCTGCGCCTGAAGCCGCCCACCACCATCTTCGCGCCCTACGAGCAAGTGCTGGACATGAACTACTCGGCCGATGGCAAGGCGCTGGTATTCACGGCGGTGCAGAACGGGCAAAACGATATTTACCTGCTGCGCGCCGGCAGCCGCCAGCCCGAGCGCCTCACCAACGACCTGTTTGACGACCAGCAGGCGGTGTTCTTGCCCAACGGCCAGGAAATCGCCTTTAGCTCGAACCGCTACCTCGACTCGACGGGCCGCGCCAGGCCCGCCACGTTCCCCAACGTGGTAAACAACTACGACCTTTTCCTCTGCCACCTCGATGGCCGGGAGGTGCCCATCGAGCCGCTCGTGAGTACCATCTCCAACGAGACCCGGCCCCGGCCGCTCTCCGATGATGAAATAGTGTATCTGGGCGAGGAAAATGGTATCCGGGGCCTGTTTCGCTACTCGCGCAAGACCGGCCAGCACCAGCCAGTGAGCAACTTTGCCCACAACATTCAGGACTTCGACCTGAGCTTGCCGACGGGCGCGCTAGCTTTTATTCCGCAGGTGCAGTCGCGCGATTTGCTGTTTCTCTACCCACAGTTTCCGCTGCCCACCGACCTCACGGTGAGCAAGACTTCGCGCCAGCGCATTCTCGAAAACCGCTCGCAGCCCGCCCCGGCGCCCGTGCGGCCGGCTGCCGCGCCCGTTACTCCGGCGCCCACCACGCCCGCTAGCCCCGTTGCCGCCGCCGATGGTACTGCGCCGGCGAGCACGGCGCCGACCACGGCTACCCCAGCCGCCGCTACCGCTAGCCCCACGGCCCCGCGCCGCAGCAGCACGGCACCCCTCAACCCCAACAACTACCAGTTTGAGGAAGACGAGGATGTGACGCCGGTGCGCCCGCGCCGCAATGCCAAGGCCATCACCTCGACCACGGCCACGCGGGCGGCGGCCGCCACGCCCACCATCAGCGGCCCGTATCGCTACGATACGCGCTTCATGGCCGACAACCTGATTACGGGCGTGGCCATCGACCCGCTGCTAGGGTTCGGCTTCTCGTTGCAGGCCAATTTGTCGGATGCGTTTGAGAATCAGCGTTTCCAGGCCAGCGTGTTTGCGCAGCTCGATTTGCGCACGAGCAACATCAACGTTTCGTATACCAACCTCACGCACCGCGTCGATTGGTCGGTGGCCTACCAGAAGCAAGCCTACTTTTTCGACGCCGGCGGGGCGGGGCAGCAGTACCGCTACGGCCGCCACTCGGTGTCGCCCATCATCGCCTACCCGCTCACCCATAACCTAAGCTTGCGCGGTGGCCCGCGCTACGACAACATTTCGCGCTCGCTCACGGGCGTGCCGTCTACCGAGGGCGATTTGAATCGTAATTATTTGGGGTTCAACGCTGAGTTGGTATTCGATAACTCCCGCTCGACGGGCGTGAACATGCTGGTGGGCACTCGCCTGAAGGCCGGCGTGCTCCAAATGAACGACGTGGGCGCCAAGAACAACAGCTTCGGCAAGTTCTACATCGACCTGCGCCACTACCAGAAAATTCACCGCTCGCTGGTGTGGGCCAACCGCGTCAGTTACGGACAGTTTTTTGGGGCCGCCGAGCGCGGCAACAGCCCGCAGCAGGTCTTCCGCCTGGGCGGCATGGACAACTGGGTGAACCAGCAGTACTCGGGCGACCGCCTGCTAGCCCCCGCCGGCCAGGTAGTGCCCGACCCCACCAGCATTTTTTACCAGCAGTTCGTCACCAACCTGCGCGGCTTCGACCTGAGCCGCCAGACCGGTACGCGCTACGTGTTGCTCAATAGCGAGCTGCGCTTTCCCATCGTGCAGTATTTCTCGAACAAGCCCATCTACTCGGGCTTTTTCCGCAACCTGCAGCTCACCGGCTTCTTCGATGCGGGCACGGCCTACCGCGGCACCAGCCCGTTTGGCGAAGACAACTCCAACTCGACCGTCAACTTCGGGGGCAGTGGCAACCCGTTTTCGGGCACCGTCACGAGCTACACCAGCCCCGTGCTGATTGGCTACGGCGTGGGCATTCGCTCCACGGTGCTCGGCTTCTACACCAAGTTTGACCTGGCCTGGGCCCAGGAAAACTACGTGACCTCGAAGCCTAAGCCGTATTTCACGCTCGGCCACGACTTCTAGAAGAGCTGATTTTATATAAGGCGGCCGTCCTGCTCATCTGGCGTCCGCTTGCCGAAGCAGCTTGCCCGCATCGTTGAATTGCTATCTCACCGGTGCGGGCAAGCTGCTTCGGCAAGCGGAC
>JBPBQJ010000008.1:0-7543 GCA_050954765.1 Janthinobacterium lividum
CCAAGGATAAAATTGGCCTGGTGGGCCTCAACGGCACCGGCAAATCGACCTTGCTGCGCCTGCTCGTGGGCGAGTACAAGCCCGACGGCGGCTCCATCTCGATGAGCAAAGAAGTGAGCCTGGGCTTTCTCAACCAGGACTTGCTGAGCTACGACTCGCACGAGTCCATCCTGCTGGTGGCTATGCAGGCCTTTGCCGAGGCGCTGGAGTTGCAGAAGAAAATCGACGCCGTGCTGCTGGAGTTTGAAACCGACTACCGCGACGAGCTGGCCGACAAGCTAGCCGTGTTGCAGGAGCGCTTTGAGGCCCTGGGCGGCTACACCATGCAGTCGAAGGCCGAGGAAATCCTGGAAGGCCTGGGCTTCTCGACCGACGACTTGCAGAAGCCGCTCAAGACCTTTTCGGGCGGCTGGCGCATGCGCGTGATGCTGGCCAAAATCCTGCTGCAACAACCCTCGCTGCTGCTGCTCGACGAGCCCACCAACCACCTGGACCTGCCCTCCATCAAGTGGATTGAAAACTACCTGGCCGGCTACGAAGGCGCGGTAATCATCGTGAGCCACGACCGCGAATTTCTGGACGGCACCACCAACACGACGGTGGAAGTGAGCGGCGGCAAGCTGAACCCGTACGCCGGCAACTACTCGTTCTATCAGGAAGAGAAGGTGTTGCGCACCGAGATTCAGCAGGGTGCCTACGACAACCAGCAGGCCGCCATCAAGCAGGCCGAGCGCTTTATCGAGCGCTTTAAGGCCAGCGCCAGCAAAGCCAAGCAGGCCCAGAGCCGCGTGAAAGCCCTGGACAAGCTGGAGCGCATTGAGGCCGTGGCGCCCGACGCCGCTCGGGTCAATTTCAAGTTCACGTTCTCGCAGCAGCCCGGCCGCCACATCCTGCGCATGGAGCACGTGGGCAAAAGCTACGGCGAAAAGCTCATCTTCCGCGATACGCACGTGCACATCGAGCGGGGCGATAAAATCGCGCTCATCGGCGCCAACGGCAAGGGCAAATCGACCTTGATGCGCCTCGTGGCCGGCGCCGAAACGCCCACCGCCGGCCGCCACCAGCTGGGTCACAACGTCATTATGGCGTTTTACGCGCAGCACCAACTCGAAAGCCTGACCGTGGATAACGAGATTATCCAGGAGATGAACGAGGCTGGCTCGAAGCGCAACGAGATGGAATTGCGCGGCGTGCTAGGCTCGTTTTTATTCACGGGCGACGACGTGTACAAGAAAATCAAGGTGCTGAGCGGCGGCGAAAAAAGTCGTGTGGCCCTGGCCAAAACCCTGATTTCGGAAGCCAACTTCCTGCTGCTCGACGAACCGACCAACCACTTGGACATGCAGTCGGTCAACATCCTCATTCAAGCCCTGGAGCAGTACGAGGGCACGTTTATCGTCATCAGCCACGACCGCTACTTCGTGGAGAACGTGGCCACCAAAATCTGGTACATCGAGGATTTCCAGCTCAAGGAATACCCCGGCACCTACCACGAGTACGAGCAGTGGCAGGACGAGCGCGAGAAAGCCGCCAAAAAAGCCGGCCTGGCTAGCCCCGCCGCGCCCAAGCCCGCCCCGAAACCGGCCGCCACCGCCGAGCCCGTGCCCACGGTAAATAAAACCCCTTCGCCCGACCAGAAAAAGGCGCTGAAGGAGCTAGCCGAGGTCGAAGCTAATATCGACAAAATGGAGAAGGAGCTGGCTATTTATGAGAAACAATTGGCTGACCCCAAGATTTACCAGAACACCGCGCAGCTCAAGGACACGACCGTGAAGTTTGAGCAAGTGAAAAAGGAGCTCGTTCGCCTGAACGACCGCTGGGAGATGCTGGCCGAGATGTAGGCCTAGCCATGGGCAAAAACCTAAAAGGCCCGTTGGTAGCTAGTAGCTGCCAACGGGCCTTTTAAGTTTTTGCTAGTAAGGGTTTTATTTCAAATTAGTTACGCCTTTAATAAATTGAACACCGCCGAAGATTATTGCGCCCCAAAAGACGAACCCGATGTGGGCCATCGTGAGGGCCGTGCCCCCCACGCACCACAGGCCGCCGTGCAGCATGTCTTTCTTGGCCTGAGCGTTCTTGGCCGCGCGAATGGGGCCTTCCAGCTCTTGTACTACGGCGCTGGCGCTGTCGGCGGGCAGGCCTTTTAGCAAGAGCAAGTGCTCGACTTCGGCGCCTTTTTTGCCGCTGGCCAATAAGTTGGCGGCGTACTGATACAGGTAGTCATCAACCTGGTGGTCGGTAGTCTGGCTTACTTCCATCTTGTTTTTTGCAGATAAAGGTACATTTTAGTGCATTGACATTCAATGCCCTGCTAATGTACTAGCGGAGCGCAACTTATCCCAACTGCCGCCCACCTTTTACTGCCTTTGCGACTACTGGCTAGGGCTGCCTGGTTGCTTAAAACTATTGCCGGTGTTAGTGCTTGTCCAGAAAGTCAAAGATTTTCTGGTAAGCGTCTTTCAGCTCATTCGCATTTGGGCTGTGCTGCCCTTCGGGGATAAACAACACTTCGTTTTTTTGCGGCTCCTGCTTGAGCAGCGCCACGAATTTCTCAAAAGTTACGGGGGGCACTTGGTCGTCCTTGCCACCTTGCCAGATAAAAAACGGTGGGTCGTTTTTATCGAAGTAGGTTATCGGCTCATACTTTCGGATGTAGTCTTTCGGAGCATACTCCGTGCTTTCCGGAAACAGCGCAACGCCGATGGCCTTCATCACCGGCACCTCGTTGCGCATAAAAACCTGCTCAACCACGTCTAAGCCGTCGACCGGGCCCGAGAAGTTGATAACGCCGGCTATTTTGATGCCCTTATCTAGTTTAAAGGGATAAGTCGGGTCATTGGCCGTCACGGCTACCAGGCTGGCAATGTGCGCCCCGGCCGAAAATCCGGTCAGAATTATCCGGTCCAGGTTCAGGTGATAAGTTGAATTATTGGCGCGCAGAAAATTCAGGGCGTAGGTCAAGTCTTCCGAGGCTAGCGGCACTCCGCGCTTGAGGCGGTAATTCATATTAATGACATTCAGCCCCTTTTTTAAATATGGCTGAATGTAGCGTTCCTCCCGGGTTTTATCGCTGGTGTAATAGCCGCCACCGTGCAGGAAAACGATGGTGTAGTTTTTAGCCTTCAGCTTTTGGGCATTCGGCGCCAGGTAGCTATCCAGGATTTGCTCCTTGTCGGTGCCGTACGCCACATCCTTCGTTACGCGATAGGCTGCTGCTACTTGCTCACTGGTTTTATCAGTCAGCGTAGCCAGTTTGGGAGAGCACGCGCTAAGTGCCACCGAAGCAGATAGGCTGAGGAAGACTTTCTTATTCATACTTAATTCCAGTACGCGCAGGTAGTAGTAGCGGCCCAATCGCTAGCCCGGCTACCCTAGCCAAGGGCCCGGCGCATGGCGAGGACAAGTACCCAGATTCCCCGCTAGGGTTGCTCAAAACCTGCGACGCGCCTTTGCCGGCACTGGCTGGCCTAGCGGACGGTTTTATCCGCATCTATCCAACCAGATTGGCGGTGCGTAACGTTGTAGTATCGTTCAACGACTCGCGAGGCAGCGCTTCGCGCTCCTACTCTATGCGTATTTTTCTCCTTTGCCTGCCGCTGCTGGCCGCTGGCTGCGTGCCGCTGGGCACGCCCATCACCAACCCCAACCTGCCCGCCAGCCAGCAAACCAAGCCGGCCGAATACTACGCCGACCGCACCCTGCGCTACCAAGACTACATCTACGACCCCAGCGTGCGCAGCGTGCAGTGCTACGTGCCCACGGCCCAGGCCAACGACGTACTGCTGCCGCCCATCGTGCCCATCACCCAGGAGCAGCCCGTGACGCTCGAGTTTGACGTGCTTGGCGAGCAGGCGCCGCGCCTCGTGGCCAAGCTCATTCACTGCGACCTCAACTGGGCGCCCTCGCAGCTCACCGACATGCAGTTCTTGAGTGAGATAAACGAGTTTACGCTCACCAGCTACCAAACCTCGGTCAATACCAAGGTACCGTACTACCACTACACCCTGCGGGTGCCGCGCGTGAAACTCAGCGGCAACTACCTACTAGTAGTGCAAAACCAAGCCGGCGTGCCGCAGCTTTCGCGCCGGGTGCTGGTGTACGAAAATCAGGTGGTGGCCACCATTCAACAGGGCATCCTGGCGGGCGGCCTCGATGCGCGCTACGCCTACCAGCAGCTCAATTTCAACATCAACTACAGCGCCGTAGACCTCGTGAACCCGGCCGCCGAGGTAAAGGTAGTGCTGCGCCAGAACTTTCGCTGGGACAATGCCCACTACAACCTCACGCCCACCTTCGTGCGCGACGCCGAGCGCCGCCTCGAGTACCAGTACATCAACTACGAAAACGCCTTTCCGGGCCTCAGCGAGTACCGCTACTTCGACGCCCGCTCGCTGCAAGCCAATGGCCTGGGCGTGGCTAGGCTGCTGCGCCAGGCCAACCCCACCCAGGTAGAACTACAGGAAGAAACCACCCGCAACGGCCTGGCCTACAACCAGTACGTAGACGCCAACGGCCAGCGCGTATTCGAAAACCGGGAGTTTGGCAACGGCGCCTACAACGGCGACTACGCACAGGTGACCTTCAACCTGAAAGCGCCCCAGCCCGCGCCCGGCCCGGTGTATGTGTTCGGCGCGCTCAGCGACTGGCAGCTGCGCGAGGAGTTTCGGCTAGCCTACGACTCGGTGCAGCAGCGCTACACGGGCCGCGCCCTGCTCAAGCAGGGCTACTACAACTACAGCTACGCCGTGGCGCCCAAGCGCGCCGGCTCCCCGCCCGACGAAGTCTACTTCGAAGGCACCCACCAAGAAACCGAAAACCAGTACGACCTGCTCGTGTACTACCGCCCGCCGGGCACCCGCACCGACCTGCTCATCGCCTACCAGGCCATCGACCTGAATCGGCGCTAGCCCCCTTGCGCCTGCCATGCTGACCCATTGGTGAGCCCGCAATCCGGGTGGCATAGTTTTAGCGTAGGTATAGCCACAAAACGAACAGTTGTTAGCCGCGATTCTTAGCATATTTTATTGTCGTAGTTAACACAGTATCAAAACTATTTCACTCTTTTCCGGTTTGCGCTATCGCTTAGTTTTTACGCCTCTTTTTTTGCCAAAAAATTTAGTTTTACTACATTTTCTTTGTACCTTTGGCTATGCGTAACACTCAGCTTCCGACTCCCCTGCCCGTGCAGCAATTCGCCCGCTGCATCGACGATACTGCCCGCCCCGCCGGTTACATCGGCGACTGGCCCCAGGCCGGCCGCGTGTACCCCGTGCAGGTGCGCCCCCACGTGCGCACCGGCCAGCCCCACGTGCACGTGCTAGGCTTCTACGCCGAGCGGCCCTACGGCGCCTTCGCCCCCCACCGCTTCGAGGCGGTGGCTACTGTTTGGATGAACTAACGGCTGATTTTTCAGCCAAAAAGGCCCGCTTTGCGCTGCGCAAAGCGGGCCTTTTTTTGGGCATCACAGCACCAGGTTATCTACAAATAATTTACTCAATCACCTGCGCGCCTACGTCGAAAGTGGCGGCCGGCGGCTGGGGGTTCATCTCGGCTAGGGCCGCTACTACAATTTCGGCAATAGCCTGGTCGCGGGCACGCTTGTCGTTGGCCGGAATCACGTACCACGGGCATTCGGGTGTGGACGTAGCGGCTAGGGCCTCTTGGTAAGCCACCTGGTAGGCATCCCACAGTTGGCGCTCTTTGAGGTCGCCGGGCTCAAATTTCCAGCGCTTCTTGGGGTTGTCGAGGCGCGCCTGGAGGCGCTTGGCCTGCTCGTCCTTCGAGATGTGGAGAAAGAACTTCAGCACGCGGGTGCCATTGCGCGCCAGCAGCTGCTCGAAGTGCTTGATGTCCTCGTAGCGCTGCTGCCAGGTGAAGGGCTCGATGAGGCCGTGCACGCGCGTCACGAGCACATCCTCGTAGTGCGAGCGGTTGAACACCCCAATGTGGCCCCGGCTAGGGGTATGCTGGTGAATGCGCCACAAGAAATCGTGGTTCAGCTCCTCGCTGCTCGGCTGCTTGAAGGAAGTTACCTCGACCCCGGCCGGGTTCACCCCTGTGAGCAGGTTGCGAATAGTGCCATCCTTGCCGCCCGTATCCATGGCCTGAAACACGAGTAGCAAGCTCTGGCGGTGCTCGGCGTAGAGGTTTTCCTGGTGGTCGCTGAGTTGCTCGCGCAGGTCCCCGAGGCGTTTCTCCACCTTTTTCTTGTGGTCGAAGGGGGCATTGGTAGCCGGGTCGATGTCGGCGAGGCGCAGGGGCACGTTGGGCCGCACAAGCACGGCAGGGGTGGTAGCGGAGGGGGCTGAGGCCATAGAGAAAACGTAAAAAAACGGCCATCACCGGCCGGCCGTTTATTAAACGAAAAAGGGGGTTATTAACGTTGTGTTACTACCAAACTTGCTTGGCCACCGCCGATTTTTTGGCGCTGAAATTGCCAGTATTACTTCGCTTTAACTACCTCCCCTGCCATGACTATGCTTCCCCGCTTTTTTCGTCGGCTAGCCGCTGGGCTGGCAGTACCGGCCCTGCTGCTAGTTGCCGCTCCGCCCGCCCACGCCCAAGCAAGCGGCACCTCGGCAGATGTGCCGGCTAGCCAGGCCGCCGGCATCATCCGCGAGATTACCGACGCCGTAGGCCTCCAGCCGCGCTTCGAGCTACGCGCCACTACCCAGGTCGACAACGCCGCGGCCGTGGTGTATGGTGGCAAGCGCTACCTGCTCTACAACCCCCGTTTTCTGGCCGCCGTGAACCGTGCGGGCCACACCGACTGGGCCGGCATCAGCATCCTGGCCCACGAAATGGGCCACCACCTCAACGGCCACACCCTGCGCGCCGGCGGCTCGCAGCCCGAAGACGAGCTGGAAGCCGACGAGTTTTCGGGCTTCGTGCTGCGCCGGCTAGGGGCTAGCCTGGCCCAGGCGCAAGCCGCCATGGCCGCCGTATCGCCCGATGCCGGCTCGGCCACGCACCCCGGGCGGGCGCCGCGCCTGGCGGCCATCAGCCGGGGCTGGGGCCGGGCTACCGCCCAGATTGTGGCCAGCAACCGGGCGGGCAGCGCGCAGCCTTCGGCCCAGCCGGTGGCCCTGGCGCCGCGCCCGGTGCGGCAGCCTAGTCGGCCCACCCAGGCCGAGCTAGCCGAAGAAGATGACACCGACGGCGCGGCCGTAGCCCTGGCGCGCGGCGCCAGCAATGCGCCCGTGCGCGTAGTAGGTCAGCTCACTTTCCGCGACAACCCCGACGTGCCCTTCTACCTCACCAGCGCCCTGAACGTGGTGCGCCTGGCCGACGAAAGCAGCACCGATGAGCCCGGCGCCGTGCGCGACGCCCAGGTGGTGGGCCACCTGCGCCGCACCGGCAACACTGCGTTTCCCTTTATCCTCGAAGATGGCCAGCAGCGCCCGCTCTACATGACGGCCCGCGGCGACGTGTACAACCAGCAGGGCGAGCGCGTGGCCAAGCTGCACGATTAATTTCAGTGAGCAGTTGGCACTGCGTACTGAACAATAGGGCTAGCCTCAACTGTTCAGTACGCAGTGCCAAC
>JBPBQJ010000009.1:0-7181 GCA_050954765.1 Janthinobacterium lividum
GCGCGGGCCACGCGGGCTGCGAAGCCGCCGCCGCCGCCGCCAACCTCGGCTCGAAGGTGCTGCTGGTGACGATGAACATGAACACCATCGCCCAGATGTCGTGCAACCCCGCCATGGGCGGCGTGGCCAAGGGCCAGATAGTGCGCGAGATAGACGCCCTGGGCGGCCAGAGCGGCCTCATCACCGACCGCACCATGATTCAGTTTCGGATGCTGAACCGCTCGAAGGGCCCCGCCATGTGGAGCCCGCGCGCGCAGAGCGACCGCATGCGCTTTGCCGAGGAGTGGCGGCTGACTTTGGAGCGGATTCCTAACGTGGATTTTTGGCAGGAAGCCGTGACCGGGCTGCTGGTGGAAAATGATACCTGCGTGGGTATTACCACGGCGCTAGGCATCGAATTTCGCAGCAAGACGGTAGTTTTGACGAACGGCACGTTTCTCAACGGCCTGATTCACATTGGCGAAAAGAACTTCGGTGGCGGCCGGGCAGCCGAGAAAAACAGCCGCGGCATCACCGAGCAATTGGTGGAGCTGGGCTTCGAGGCCGGGCGCATGAAAACCGGTACCCCGCCCCGCGTAGACGGCCGCTCGCTCGACTACTCGAAGATGGAAGTGCAGGACGGCGACGCCAACCCTAGCCGCTTTTCGTACCTCGACACGCCGCGGCTCACGGGCCAGCGGCCGTGCTACATCACGTACACCAACGAGCGGGTGCACGAGATTCTGAAGGAGGGCTTCGAGAAATCGCCCATGTTTCAGGGGCGCATCAAGGGCCTGGGCCCGCGCTACTGCCCCAGCGTGGAAGACAAAATCAACCGCTTCGCCGACAAAGACCGCCACCAGATTTTTGTGGAGCCCGAAGGCTGGAGCACGGTGGAATGCTACATCAATGGCTTCAGCAGCTCCTTGCCCGAGGACGTGCAGTACCGCGCCCTGCGCGAAATCGCGGGCTTCGAAAAGGCCAAGATGTTCCGGCCCGGCTACGCCATTGAGTACGACTTTTTCCCGCCCACGCAGCTCACTAATACGCTCGAAACCAAGCCGGTGCGCAACCTCTGGCTAGCCGGCCAGATTAACGGCACCACCGGCTACGAGGAGGCCGCCTGCCAGGGCCTGATGGCCGGTATCAACGCCCACCAGCGCGCTGCTGGTAAGGAGCCCTTCACGCTGCGGCGCGACGAGGCCTACATCGGCGTGCTCATCGACGACCTCATCAACAAGGGCACCGACGAGCCCTACCGCATGTTTACGAGCCGCGCCGAGCACCGCATTTTGCTGCGCCAGGACAATGCCGACCTGCGCCTGACGCCGCTGGGCCACGCCCTGGGCCTAGCCAGCGACGAGCGCCTGGCCCGCGTGCGCCGGAAGGAGGCCGACACGGCCGCTGCGCTGGCCGTGCTGGGCAACTTTGGCATTGAGCCGGCCGCGATAAACGGCTTTCTAGTTGAAAAAGGCTCGGCCGAGATTCACGAGAAAACCCGCGCCCTCAACCTGCTGCGCCGGCCTAACATCGAGCTGCCCGAACTGGCGGCCTTCCTGCCCGAGCTGGCCGAAAAGCTGGCCGCCTTCGGCGAAGAAGCGCAGGAGCAGGCGATTATTCAGACCAAGTACGAGACGTATTTGCAGAAGGAGCAGCAGCAGGCCCAGCGCATGCGCGAGCTGGAAGATTTCCACATTCGGGGCCGCCTCAACTACGGCGCCATGCCGGCGCTCAGCCACGAGGCGCGCGAAAAGCTGCTCAAGATTCAGCCCGAAACGCTGGGGCAGGCTAGCCGCATCAGCGGCGTGAGCCCAGCCGACGTGTCGGTGCTGATGGTGTACCTGGGCCGCTAGTGGCGCCGGCTACTGCGGCAGCGCGGCGCTGGTCGCTGGGCTGGCTAGTGGCGGGCGTGCTAGTGGTAGATGGTAGCGCTGCCGGCTGGTGCGTTGCGTACTTGCTGTATGGTAATAAAGTTCCGGCGGCCTATTTCCCTTACTTTTTCAACATAGGTCCGGGGCTGCTGCTGTTACTTGGCTGCATGGGCGTCTGGGCGCTGGTGCTCGCGCTCACCAATGCATTTGGCAAGCAATGGCGCCGAGCGCTAGCCTGGTTTCTGCTGTGTATGTTCAGCGGCGGTAGTTGTGCGCTTGGCTATTTCCCGGTAGTACTGGTAGTAGGCGCTAGCATAGCCGATGATGGCCACCAGAACGAGTAGCCAGCCGGCAGGTTAATGCAATACCAAGTTCTGCTCGCGAACTTTGCCAGGACTTATTTCCCCTGCGTATTTACTTGTGCCTACCGAATTATTAACCACTTGCCCGGTGTGCGGCAGCCCCGACCTCCACGACAAGCTGCGGGTGCAGGACAAGTCGGTGAGCCAGGAAACGTTTACCATTCAGCAGTGCGGGGCCTGCGGCTTTCAGTTTACCAACCCCCGGCCCGACGCAGCCAGCATCGGTAAGTACTACGAGTCAGATGCTTACGTGTCGCACAACTCGGCGGCCCAGGGCTTGGTCAACCGCGTGTATAAGGTGGCGCGCTACTTCACGGTGCGGCGCAAGGTGGCGCTCATCACCCGGCTGAATGGCGGGCACAAGGGCAAGCTGCTCGATTACGGCTGCGGCACGGGTCACTTTTTGGCCGGGGCCAAGCGGGCCGGCTGGCAGGTGACGGGCCTGGAGCCCAACGGCCGCGCCCGCCTCGATGCCGCTGCCCGCGTGGGCCAGCCCATTCTGGAGGCTTCGGCGCTGGCCGGGCTAGCGCCCGCCAGCTTCGATAGCATTAGCCTTTGGCACGTGCTCGAGCACGTGCACGCGCTGGCCGATACGCTTACGCAACTCATTAGCAAGCTAAAACCCGGCGGCAAGCTGCTCGTTGCCGTGCCCAACGCCGAGAGCCTCGACGCCCAGCACTACCGCCAAAACTGGGCCGCCTACGACGTGCCGCGCCACCTCTACCACTTTGCGCCGGACCCCATGCGCCAACTGCTGACTAGCCACGGCCTGCGCCTGGTGCAAACGCTGCCGCTGCCGCTCGATGCCTACTACATCAGCATGCTGAGCGAGCGCAACCTGGCGCCCGAGCGCGCCGGCGGGCCGCTGGCCGTGCTCAAAGCGGGCTATAAATCAAACCAATACGCGGCGCAGCACGGCGGGCACTATTCGAGCGTGCTGTACGTAGCCGAGCGGGCCGCGCCCGGCCGCTAGCCCCGCAGCCGGCCGGCGGGGTACTTTTACACAGGTTTTTCCGCCGTTTTTCAACTGATGGGTGTTCGCGCTGCTTTTCGATTTGTAGAGAGTTTTCAGAACCAAGCCGAGGCTAGCCAAGGCATAGGGGCGGGCCTGGCGCTGGCGGGGCTGCTGGCGCTGGGCAGCTGCGCGGCCATCAGCTCGCCGCAGGGCGGGCCGCGCGACAAAACGGCGCCGCGCCTCGTGGCCACCTCGCCCGACAGCGCGGCCCGCAACGTGAAGCAGCAGTTCATTCGCCTCAAGTTTTCGGAGCCGATTCAGCTCAAGGAGCTGTCGAAAAACCTGCTCATCACCCCGCAGCTACGGCCCGACAACTCGTACTCGGTGCTGGCCGACCGCGACTTTATCACCCTGACGTTCAAGCAGCCGCTGGAGGCCAACACGACGTACTCGTTCAACTTCCGCAACGCCGTGGTGGATGCCAACGAGAGCCTGCCGGCCAAGTACCAGGCCCTGAGCTTCAGCACCGGCGCCACCCTCGACTCGGGCCGGGTGCGCGGCACAGTGCTCGATTTTTTCACGACCCGCCCCGCCGCCGACGTGGTGGTGGGCCTCTACCGCACCGCCGATACCCTCACGGTGCGCCGCGGCCAGCCCTACTACTTGGCCCGCACCGACCCCAAAGGCCAGTTTCAGCTCAATTTTGTTCGGGTGGCGACGTATAATCTCTACGCCTGGGCCGACAAGAACAACAACAACCGCTTCGACGACGGCGAGAAAATCGCCTACCTGCCGGCACCCATCGCCATCACCGACACCACCGGGCCGCGCACGCTGCTGCTGGTGCGGCCCGACCGCCTGCCCCCGCGCCGCACCGGCATCGAGGCCACTCCTAGCCAGGTGCGCGTCACCTTCAACGAAGGCTTGCAGACTGCCGCGCTAACCCCGTTGGCCGCGGCCGATGCCGCCGCTCAGGCTGCCGTGCAAAACGCTACCGAGCCCACCGACCAGGGCCGTAGCGTACTGATTTACAAGACCCCGGCCGTGGGCGACGGCCGCTACCTGCTGGCCGTGACCGACAGCGTGGGCAACCAGCGCCGCGATACCATCAACGTGCGCTTTCCGGTACCCAACGCGGCCGGCAAAAAGGCGCTCGCGCCGGTAGGCATCGCCGTGGCCGGCAATCCGCGCAACGTGTACCGCCAGGGGCAGGTGCGGTTTCGGTTTCCGGTGCCCGTGCAGCTGGTGGCCGGTAAAAGCCCCGGCACCCTCACCGAAGACTCGCTACGGACCCACGCCCTGCGCGTGCCCGCCGAGGCTAGCCTCAATGCCAGCCGCACCGAGCTCACGGTGAAACTGGATACCAAAGCGCTCAAAAATGTGGAGATTCGCCTTGATAGCACGGCCATCGTGGCCGTTACGGGGCAGTCGCTGTATCTGCGGCGGCCGCTGCGCCTGCCGGTGGTAGACCAGGACCCGAGCGGCCAAGTCACGGGCACCATCAAAACGACGTCTAAATCATTTGATTTGCAGCTGCTCGATGAGAAGTACCAGGTACTGGCCCAACTGCACAACCCGCGCGGCACCTACCGCTTCGACTACCTGGCGCCCGGCAAGTACCGCCTGCGCGTACTTATCGACCAGGATGGCGACGGCCGCTGGCGCGGCGCCGACCCTGACCTACGCCGGGCGCCCGAGCCGGTGTACCTCTACCCCAAGCTGCTGGAGGTGCGCGCCGGCTTCGAATTCGTGGAGCCGCTGAGCTTTTAGCCCAACGCTGCCGCTAGGGTGCCAATTGGGGTAGCGGCGCACTTTTGCGCTTCGGTGCCGTACTGGCTCCACAACGACGAGGCGCAAGAAGGCGTCGCGACCGTACCGACTAGCCTATTCACAGTGGCTAGCTCGCTTTCTTCTTCAAACCGCGCCGATTGTGCATAAGCGGCCGTCAGCTTTGGTTGGCGGCCGCTTTCTGTTGGCCACTGTGTATAACTAAGCTGCGTTTCCAGTTACTGGGCGCAGCTTTTGGCGTTTATGCACGAGTTATCCACCATGTTATCCACTGGTGGAGCCTAGCCAGGCGTTTTCTGTGGATAACTATGGGGAAAGGTGGGGGCAACCAGTGGATAAGTTGGGTACAACTTTTTTTGGTGGTTCGACCCGGCTAGCAGCTCAGCGGCGGTGTGGATAAGCGTGGATAACTCCACCGGGCTACGAACACTATCCACACAGCACCTACCCTGTGAATAGTGGATAAGTGGATAACCGATGTGAATAGTGGATAACTAGGGTAAGTTCTTGATAAATACCCTAATGATATGCACATTGCCTGTGGATAGCCGGTGCATAAGCCCATAGTTACCCACCCGTTATCCACGCTGTGGATAACCCGCGGAGGTTATCAACTTATCCACTGCCCTGATGGATGAGAATGAAAAAGGATTTTTTAAAAAAGAAATTAATTCACAATTTGAGTTTGTGGAAAACCCCGCGGCGTGGAAAACCTGCCGGGTGGGGCTAGCCGGCCAACCCTGGCCCGGCGCCGGCCGTTGTGCACCCCAAGGGCGCGGCGGCTGTGGATAAGTGCCGCCCGCGCCCGCTAGCCATGCCGTTCGATTACACCCTGGATTTTACGACCGTCGATTTTCGCCAGCACCCCGAGCTCTACCGCGTGGGCAAGGGCGAGCAGGGCGTGCTGCTGGTGCAGCCCTACAAGGGCGAAATCCTGCCCCACTGGCGCTTCAAGGATGCGGCCACGGCCCGCGCGTCGTCGGCGGCCATCTGGGGCCTGCTGGAGGCTTATCTGAAGGCCGGCGACTTTGTGGGGGCCGACATGGCCCGCAAGTTTTTGCAGATGGGCTACACCCGCGCCCGGCGCTACGCCAACCACGCGGGCGGCAAAAAGTACGCCGGCCCGGTGCCCGCCGACAAAAAAGGCCAGAGCGGTGCCCACGGCCGTGCCGAATTGCCCCGTAATCCACAGCCCGATGTGGATAAGGTCGAAGCCGCCGCCATTTTCAAGCAGAAGTGGGACGAGGCCCGCGCCCTGCCCGAGTATCAGGCGCAGAAGGCTGCGTTTGAGGCGCAGTATGGCAAGTAGCCCAAGTTATGCACCGTAGTAATCCACAGGCTGTGGAAAACTTTGTGGCCTAGCGGGCTAGCCAGTCCCGGCGCCGGGTGCGCCTCATTGGTTGCTCACCCGGCTACCTTTGTAGTAACTCTAAAACCCCTTTCCCCATGAGCACCCCCGCCACCACCCCTAGCAGCATCGAGGAAAACGAAATTATCCTGGGCACCGGCATGGGCCCGCTGCGCTTTGGCACCACTATGGACGAGGTGCGCACCCTAGTGGGCGAGCCCGAAGAAATCGATGAGTCGGAAGACGAAGACGAGTTTGAGCACCAGGCCTGGAACTACTACGAAGAAGACCACCTGCTGTCGCTCTATTTCGACCGTGAAGATGATTTCCGCTTGAGCTGCATCGAAACCGACAACCCCAACCTGCGCCTCTTCGGCGAAGCCATCCACGGCCAGCCCCTCGACCAGATTAAGGCCCTCATGCAGCGCCATGGCCAGGCCGCGCCCGAAATCGAAACGATGGAAGGCGGCGAAGTGCGCCTGAGCTACGAAAAGTCGATGATTGACATGTATTTTGAGGAAGGCATGCTGCAGTTTGTCAACTTCGGCGTCTTCATCAACGACGACCTCGAGGTGCAGTGGCCCAAGTAAGCCGTAGGTGTTGATAGCCTGAAGGTTCCCTGAATTATCCAGTGTTTGACCCTAGTCAGAAAAGTTATCCACAAAAAGGCCACTTTTTAGTGTTGATAAGTGGATAACTCGGTGAAGCTGGGATTATTCCCAGGTTACCAGACTTTACCTTGGCCAAGTACCCTAGGTAGCACGGACAATTACCTTTGCGTTCGTGAGCAGTATAGACGAAATTAGTGACCGCGCATGGGCGGCTTTGGCGCCCCATTTGTCAGGCAAAGCGGGCGACGTGGGGCGCACTGGGGTTGA
>JBPBQJ010000010.1:0-5517 GCA_050954765.1 Janthinobacterium lividum
TCTGGCTGCTGGACCTGCGCCGCCGCCCCGTGGCCGGCCCCGACCTAAACGCTTGGTTCCACGACCAGTTTTCGCCCCCTATTGCGGCGGCGCTCGACGGGCCGCTGTTCACGGCCTACTTGGCGGGCCCGCACCAACGTCCGGCAGCCAAGAGCGACGAAATGAAGCTTTACTTCCGCCGCGAAGTCGCCGTAAATGCCTTTCCACAGCTGTTTGAGAACGAGGCAGAAGCTGTGGCGTGGCTCCACGCCGAGCAGGCGCTCGCCGGCATACTGCCAGCCTAGCGGGGCTACTCCAGCAAATAGTCCTGCGCCGGAGAGGCCCTGCGGCAGAATGCCCCACTGCTGCACTGGCAGTCGCTAGCCAGAACCACCGGCAAGCCGACCAAATTTCAGTAGTTACCGATGCGTATTCTCACGCATTAACCCGTATTTCTAACTTCGCTGCTGCCTGCCAGCAAGCCGTTTAAGGAGGAGGCAACTATCCCCAACGCCTAGCAACCAGCAGTTGCCGGGAGCGAAACCGGCAGTTCCGCAGCGAGCAGCACTAGCACTGGCTGTTCCAAAACTACCGTAGGTAGCAAGGGGGTAGATGCTACTGCTGCCAGCGCCAGTGCAAACCAATAATTTTTTATTTTCCTCTTTTCCCTTTTCATGAAAAAGCACATTTTAAGGCCGTTACGGATGGCCGCCGTTTTATTTGGCTTCGGCCTGCTGGCCCACGCGGCGCAAGCGCAAACTACTCCTGGTTCTACCGGCAGCGGCACTACCAGCGGTTCGAGTGGTAGCTCGACTTCCGGCCAGTCTGGTAGCATGGGCACTTCGGGCAGCTCGGGTGGGATGAACAACTCCGGTTCGGGCAAGATGAGCGGCTCGGGCAGCTCTACTTCGGGTAGCCGCCAGAGCAACACGAAAGGCTCGAACGGTGGGCGTCATAAAGGCGGCATGAGCGGCTCAGGCTCGGGCAGCACGGGTTCGGGCACTGGCTCGGGTTCGGGCGGCAATGGCTCGACGTCCCAGCGCTAGGACGGAACAATTGGCTAATCCTTTTTGGCGAGGCGAAGAAGTGGGTCTGAAAAGACCCACTTCTTCGCCTTGTTTGGGTTAAGCTATGTGGCATACCCACCGTGGACCACCACGACCCCGTGGGCAAGCCCGACGCCGACAAGCGCGCCATGACGGTCCCCGACACACTTGGGGCCAAGCAGCACCCCATCCTGGCCCAGCCGCCGGAGGGCTTCACTGGCCTCAAGCTCACCAAAATGGCCAAGGTGGCCGCCCCGGGAGCACGGCTTCGACACGGTAGAGGCCGTAAAAGCGATGCACGACGGCAAGGTGAAGGTGTATGTACATGGCCATAGACGGCAACCTGCTCTCGGCCTGCTCCGATACCGAGTTCGTGGCCGAGGGCATGCGCCAGCTGCGCCTGTCGGTGCACGTCACCACTAAGCTCAACCGGGGCCACTAGGTAAACGGCGAGATGACGCTGCTGCCCTGCCTGGCGCGCCCCGACAAGGACAGGCAGCAGTTCACCAGCTGCGAAAACTCGATGGGCATCGTGAGCATGAGCAAGGGCGTGCTCGACCCGCTTTCGTGGTCGTGATGGTGGCCCCGGTAGCGGCGCCCATCGGCCGGCGCATCGAAACCCGCGACCAAGTGGTTGTGCCGGCGCAGGGCAAGTCAATCTCGTCCCAGAAGGCGATGGCGGCCCCAGCATCGGAGTAGAGCTATATATTAAGCTCCCCGCCAGAAACAAAAGTTGCTATAATCCCAGTACCCGGTCGGCGTTGCCGTAGGCGAGCTTGGCAATGTCGGCGGGCGGCAACTCCAGGCCCGCCAAAAAGGCGCGCCCCGCGGCATTAGGCGCGAAGGGATAATCGACGGAAAACAGGATATTATCGAGCCCAAACGTGGCCAGGGCAGCCGCCAGCGGCGGGCGCGTGAAGATGCCGCTGGTGGTGATGTACACCTGGTCGCGCAGCGTTTGGCTGATGCTACGGGGCAGCTTGGTTTGGCTGGGCGGCATAGTCAGGTCGGCGCGGGCCATCATCACGGGTAGCATTTCGCCCATGTGGCCAATGATGAGCTTAAGGCGCGGATAGCGCTCTAGGGTGCCACTCACGATGAGGCGTAGGAGGTGAATGGCCGTTTCGGCGTGCCAGCCAAAGCCCGCCATTCCTAGGTTTTGGCCGAGTTCATGGGGTAGGTTCTCGTAGTAAATGGCCCGCACCTGAGCCGGGGGTACGCCGGGGTGCAGGTAGAGCGGTACGCCTAGCTCCTGGGCCCGGGCCAGCAGGGGGGCAAACTGCGGGCTATCCAAAAACTGGCCTTGGATGGTACCGCTAATTAAGGCGCCTCGAAAGTGGTACTCGCGCACGGTGCGGGCCAGCTCGTCGGCGGCGGCCTCGGGGTTGGTGGTGGGCAGGTGAGCAAAGCCGGCGAAGCGGTCGGGATGCGGGGCTATGAGGCCGGCCAGCCGGTCGTTGTACTCGCGGGCAAAAGCCGGGCCCTCCTCGGGCGAGAGCAACTCCGCCCCCGGTCCCGAAATGGATAGCACCTGCAGGGTAATGCCCGCCTCGTCCATGAGGCGCAGGCGCTCCGGGCCAACTTCGCTTAGCTTGTGCTGCTGCTGCGCCACGGGCGAATTAGGGTCATCGTCGGCGGGCCAGCCCGATTGCTGCCGGGCAGCCGGACTGATGCGCCGAATCATATCGGGGAGGGAGACGTGCTCTTCCAGCGCAATAATGCGCTGAGGCAGGGGAACAGTTGGCATAAGACGACAGAATAAAAGAAAGGGTTTTTGCCAATGCGAGCGCTCGGCACAAGTTAATAAGTAGCGCAAACGCAGCAAAGAGGGGGTAGGAAACCACGTTTCCTACCCCCTCTTTTTACAGGTAGACCAGCCCATTGAGAGCCGTCAGCTTAGTTAAAGCAGCTTCAGTAAGAACAAGATAACGCCAACTACCACCAGGATGATACCTATCGTAATCAGAAAACCAGAGCTCGCAATAATGCCTATTATCAGGGCAACCAGCCCGACGATGGCGACGGTTAGCGAGCCTTTGGTAGCTGCTGTGTGCGTCGTTCCAGCCGTATTTTGTTGGCGCGCCACTGCCTTGGTAGCTTGCTTCACTACGCTGCGAAGGGCCAGGCGCTGCACAAGCGAGGGCGTAGCTACTTTGGTAGGAAAGGCTGCCACTGCCGGGCTACTAGCTACTGGTGCCCTAGTGGCAGTAGGTAAGGTAGCCAGTGGTGCGGCTCTGTGCTCGGGCACGGGGTTGGGTGCAAGAGTTGCCGACACTACGGCCGACTCTGCGGGGGCTACTTCCGTTGCCGCAGGCGCCTGGGCACTGGGGGCGGCGAGCGGTGCAGCGGTAGTGGGCACCGAACCTAAATAGGCGGGCGCCTTGGACTGAAAAGAGTAATAGGAACGCTCACACGAACTGAGGGCTGCCGCAGCCAAGATTAGGGCAGCAAAATGGAGACGAAAGATTTTCATAGAACTGAGGGGGTAAAAAGTGGACTATGGGGAAGGAATTGAAATTTGCTTACTGCGGGGTAGTCGTTGCCAAGCTAGGGGTAGCGCACGGGGCTTTTTGCCGCCTGACACTAGTTGGCTGGCGGATGGTGGCCAGCGACGGGGCTGCTAATGCGGGTTCCCCTTCCTATCGGGAAGAAGGCCGTCGTTAGCAGTCTGGCAAGCCTATCACTAGCTAGGTGGTCAGGTCCTTAAGCTCCTGGTAGGTCTGCTGCGACTCGCGGTACTGGCGCGCTACCTCCTGGCGGATGGGGCCACGCAGGGTTGCGGCGCTCAGCGCGTCTTTGTAGGCGGCCAGCGCCCACTGCTCGCCGTGGATGTTGGTGGCGAGCACCGTCTGCTCGTCGTGGCCGGTGAAGATGGCCGCGGTCGCCAGGAAGCGCCGGTACAGCTTGCCTTTCAGGGTGGTACTGGCTTCGTGGCCGCCGCTGAGCCGGCGCAGGTGCTCGTTCAGGGCTTGGGCAAACTGCTGGCTCTGGCTCACCAAGTGCTGGTAGTAGCGGCGGCGCGCTGGGTCCAAGCTTTCCTCAACGGCCTTTTGGTAGCCCGCCACCCGGTCGTCGACGAAGTGTAGCAATTCGTGTAGCGTGCTAGCTTCAGCCTTGTGCGCTTTTTTGGGGCCTTTCTGGCGGCGTTTGCCGCACGTGAGCTGGCGCACGGCCAGCAGCAGCACGCCACCTACCACTTTTTGGGTGGTGCTGAGCTGCTAGTAGCGCGCCACCAAGCTGGTGCTCGCCTTTTTCACCGACGCGGGCAACTGGTCGAGCAGGTCGGCCAACGGGCTGTGGGTATACTGCTGCTTCAGCTTGCCGAGTAGCGGCCCGGGGCTGGCCGCTGGCGAAATCAACGGCGGCGGGCTCGGCTGCTGGGGCAGCGGTCCGGGCCGGGGGAAGGCATAACGGGGGAATTCATAGGGTAGAAAAAATTGCGGGTGTTTGTTAGGAAGCGTAGTAGCTAGCCAACCAGGCTAACTACTACCTTGGCCAAGAGATGTATAGCTCAGGAAGGGAAAGCCAGCAGCCAGGTTCCGGTGGGTGGCAGGCGGCGCACGGGACTAGGCGGCGTAGGCTCGGCCAGCGGCCCAGGTCCGGATGGTTGCATCGGGGCGGGTGGGGTAGGCGAAAGGCTACCTGGGCAGGCCAGCACGTGCGCTGCGCCCTAGGTGGCAGGGTGGTGGTCGGTGGCGCGTGCGGGCTCCTGGTAGGGCGTGGCCTGGCGGCCCCCAAAGGCCGATACGGCGGCTCCTAGCCCCAAGCCCAGGGCGGCCAGCAGCGCCGCTTTAGAGAGGCCTTCGGCGGCGGCATCGCCCGCCTGGCGGGCTTTCTGCTCGGCCTGCACTTTCACTTCGGCCAGTTTGGCCTGGGCCTGCTTGGCGGTCGAAATCCAGTTATCCACGATTTGCGCCGACTCGGCGCGGGTCTTGCCGGTGCGCTTCATCACCACGTTCACGGCCGCGTCGCGGTCGGCGGCGTTGCCGAGGTTATCGGCCTTGCTGGTCAGGTTGTCGATAACGTCGTCGAAGTTGTCGCCGGCCGCCTGGGGGTTGGCGGCGGCCTGACCGGCCTCGTCTTTGGCTTGATTGCCCGCGGCCTTAGCCTGGCTAGCGATGTTTTCGGGCGTCAGGTCAGCTTTGCCGGTTTGGCGCAGTAGCAGGCGGGCTTGGTGCTTCACGTCGCTCAGGTCGATGCCCTGCGCTTTGAGTTCGCCCTTAATCGCATCGCCCGCGCCGGGGGCCACGGCGGCCAGGCCCGAGCCAGCGCTCGACAAGGCCCGGCCGGCCACGCCCGTCACGCCGCCGATGATGCGGCCCACGGCCGTCGTTAGCAGGTAAAAAGTCAGCAGCGTGACGACCGACCACGTGAGCAGGCCGTGCAGCAGGCCGTCGGTGCGGCGCGGAATGCCCGCCAGGCGGCTCGCCACCGTCGCACCCAGATACAGTGAGCCCAGCATAGTAACCAGCCACCAGACGGCGGCCCCAAT
>JBPBQJ010000011.1:0-3040 GCA_050954765.1 Janthinobacterium lividum
CTGCGTGGACTTTGTGGCCGCTGAGGTGCACCCGCTACTCGAGCGCCTCGACAACCACGAGGAAGGCCTCATGCGCGGCCTGATGGAAAAAGCCGGTCAGCTCGGCCTGTTTGGGGTGAGCGTGCCGGAGCAGTTTGGCGGCCTTAATATGGACTTCCCCACTGCCCTGCGCGTGACGGAGGGGGTAGGCGGCGGCAACTCGTTTCCGGTGGCGTTTGCGGCGCACACGGGCATTGCCCTGCTGCCGATTTTGTATTTCGGTACCGATGAGCAGAAGCAGAAATACATTCCCGGCCTCACCGATGGCACCCTGATGGGAGCTTACTGCCTCACCGAGCCCGGCTCCGGCTCCGACGCGCTGGGCGCGAAGACCAAGGCGGTGCTGAACCCGGAGGGCACGCACTACGTGCTCAACGGCCAGAAAATGTGGATTACCAACGCTGGTTTTGCCGACGTGTTTATTGTGTTTGCCAAGATTGACGGCGAGCAGTTCACGGGCTTTATCGTGGATAAGGACACGCCCGGCCTGAGCCTCGGCAACGAGGAGCACAAAATGGGTATTCGGGGTAGCAGCACGCGGCAGGTGTTTTTGACCGATGCGCAAGTGCCCAAAGAGAATGTGCTGGGCGAGATTGGCAAAGGCCACCTCATCGCATTTAACGTGCTGAATATCGGGCGCATCAAGCTAGCCGCTGCTTGCCTGGGTGGGGCTAAAGCCACGGCCACGCAAAGCGTGAAATACGCCAACGAGCGCGTGCAGTTTAAGCTGCCTATCAGCAAGTTTGGCGCGATTCGCTACAAGCTGGCGCAGCAGGCCATTCGGATGTACGCCGCAGAATCGGCCATTTACCGCGCTGGCGAGGACATCTACCGCATGGAGCAGCAGCTGCTGGCCGAAGGCAAAGGCCCTAACGAAGCCTTGCTGGGCGCGGCCCGTGAGTTTGCCGTAGAGTGCGCTATCCTGAAAGTAGAAGGCTCGGAAGTACTTGACTACGTAACCGATGAGGGTGTGCAGATTTACGGTGGCTACGGCTTTTCGTCGGACTACCCGATGGACCGCAACTACCGCGACTCGCGCATCAACCGGATTTTTGAGGGCACCAACGAAATCAACCGGATGCTGGCCGTCGATATGATTCTGAAGAAGGGTCTAAAAGGCGAAATCGACCTCATGGGCCCGGCCCAGGCCGTGCAGCAGGAGTTGATGAGCATTCCGAGCATGGGCGAAAGCGACGACTCGGCCTTCGCCAGCGAGAAAAAAGCCATCGCTAATATGAAGAAAGCGGTGCTGATGGTAGCCGGCACGGCCGTGCAGAAGTACATGAACTCGCTCGCCAAAGAGCAGGAAGTGCTGATGAACATTGCCGACATGGCCATCAAAACCTACACTGCCGAAAGCACGCTGCTACGCGTAGAAAAGGAAATCGCCGCCAAGGGCGAAGAAGCCATGAGCCGCCAGCTCGACATGGCCCGCGTGTATCTCTCCGACGCCATCGACCTAGTAGAAAAAGCGGGCCGCGAGGCCATTGCCAGCATGACCGAAGGCGATGAGCAGCGCCTGATGAGCATGGGCCTCAAGCGCTTTACCAAGCCCGACCTCTTCAACGTGAAGGACGCCCGCCGCCGCGTGGCCGCCGGCCTCATCGAAGCCAACGAATACTGCTACTAAATCACGGATTGGCACGGATTTAAGCAGATTTCACGGATTTTGCAGACGACTCACGAGAGTCTGTAAAGGAAAAGGCCGCTCTTCTGAGCGGCCTTTTTACGTCTAAACTACGTCTACAAAATCCGTGAAATCTGCTTAAATCCGTGCCAATCCGTGATTTTATTTAAGCTTAACCTCGTTGAGTTGCAAGGCCGCCGATTTTTTACTAGGGCGACTGACACCAATAACGGTTTTGGGGCTGAGCCAAGTGGTGAAATCCTTCACGTAGGCCAGTTGCTGGTCGTTGGCCACGTTGAGTTTAAGACGTTGCGGGGCATCCAGCACGCCCGTGCGCGCTTGGAGGTGGCGCAGGTAGAGGTCGGATTTGCCCCCGATATTTTCTAAGGTTAGCAACTGCACATCTTCGCCAAATACGGCGGCCCGAAAGCCAATGCCGGTGTAGCTGTCGATGGCTGGGGCCACTTGGTCCTTGGGCACGATGAGGTGCCAAGTAGGCGTCACAAACGAGTTATAGCCAAACACGTGGAGTTCGCGGGCGTGAACGGGCTGCTCGGGGCCACCTTCCTCGAAATGGCGTTCGGCAATGACGACCAGATTTTTTTCTTCTGATAACAGCATGTCGGCTAGGTAAACATCTTCCAGACGCTTTGTTTGCGTACCCGTGGCCTTATTTACTTCGGCCAGGTATGCCGGCGAGAAGGGCAACTCATTAGCTAGTTTAAGTCTACTGGTTTCAAAGTCAAATCGCACGGCCTTCAGGCTGGTTAGCTCGCCCGTGTTGTAGTTGGCGCACAGCGCGGCGGCATACAATTGGCCATCGGGCAGCAGGCTAAACTTCGCGTCGCGGATGGTAATTGGCTGGCCCTCAAACACTCCACCTACCGGCACGCCCAGCACCGGAATGGGGGTAGCCACACCAATGCGGTCGGGTGTGGGGGGGTAGCGCCGCACAGATAGCTTGCGCATGCCATCGCCAAGCAGCGTCACGTATTGCGTGCCATCATTGGCGAGCAGAATGTTGGGCGAGAAGAAATCGCCCTGGTCGCGAAAATCGTAGGTGCGGTCCAGCATTTTGGTCAGCTTCTGGTCGTAAAGCGTGCCCACTAGGCTGCGCACCTGCTCGTCGCGGGTGGCATAGCGGTAGGCCAGCAGCCGGGTGCCGTCGGGTGAGAGGCGCACGCTGGGGCGGCGCTCGCTGGCGGCAGCCGCCACGAGCACCACGGGGGCGCCCTTCTGGCCGCTGGCCAAGGCTACAGGCTGCACAGTCAGGTTCTGGCCGTTCTCGTCGGCGTGGTGCAGCACTACCCAGGCCTGCTCGGGGCTGCGGCCAAAGGCCTCCACCGTTTCGTCGGGTGCGATGGGTAGGGTCGT
>JBPBQJ010000012.1:0-3037 GCA_050954765.1 Janthinobacterium lividum
CTGGGGTACCAGTTGCCCTCGTTCACCTGGTCGGTGGCGGTGTTCACCTGCACCAGCGAGCGGGCGTAGGTGTAGCTCAGCCAGCCGTTGAGCTTGCCCGTGGTTTTGCGCACCAAAAACTCCACGCCGTAGGCGCGGCCCTGGGCGTTCACCACGTCGGTTTCGAGGTGCGGGTTCAGCAGCAGGGTAGCCCCGTCCTTGTAATCCAGGAAGTTATACAGCTTTTTGTAATACGCCTCGACCGAAAGCTCGATGGAGTTCGACCGCAAATTGCGGTAGTAGCCCAGCGATACCTGGTCGGCCACCTGCGGCAGAATGTAGCCGTCGCTCAGCTTCCAGTTGTCGGTGGGCGACACGACGGTCGTATTCGTGAGCTGGTGAATGTACTGGCGCGTGCGGTTGTAGCTAGCCTTCACCGAGGCATTATCGGTGAGCAGGTACTTGGCCGAAAAGCGCCATTCGGGCCCCTGGTAGGTGGCCAGCAGCTGGCCACTGCGGTAGGTGTCGGTGCCGGTCACGGTGCTTTCGCTGCGCGACACGCCGGGCTGGTAGGTGAGCACGCTGCGCGGACCCAGGGCATTGTAGAGCGAGTAGCGCAGGCCCGCATCCAGGGCCAGGCGCGGGCTTATGTCAAAGCGGTCGGCCACGTACAGGGCGCTTTCCAGGGCCTGCTCGTGCTCGATGCTTGTGTTGACTACCAGTGAGTTGTCGCCCAGCGGCGTTAGCTGGCCGGGCGCGATGCGGTAGAGCAGCGCGCTGCCGCCAAACTCCACCGTGTGCCGCGCCGTGGCGAAGTACGTAAAATCGGCCTGCAAGCCGCCCTGGTTCAGGTTGTACGCCAGCTCCGAGGCGGTAGTCGGCGTGCGGTCGCTGCGCAGGCCGTACTGGTAGCGGCTAAAGGTGCCCGTGAGCACCCCGTAGAGCTTGTCGCTGACAGTGTGCTTCCACTTGAGGCTGGCTGCCGCGTTGCTGTATTCATACACCGTATCGCTGGCCAACCGAAACTGGTCGTGGCTGAAGTAGCCGGTGGCGTACAGGCTGTTGCGGTCGTTGAGGTCGTAGGCCAAATGGCCGCTGAGGTCGTAAAAGCCCGCCGCGCTGTTTTGCAAGGTGCGGCTGGGCAGCTGCCGCAGCAGCCAGCTGGAGTACGAACTGCGCCCGCCCACCAGCCACGAGCCCCTACCCCCCCCTAGCGGGCCTTCCAGGGTGAGGCGGCTGGTGAGCAGCCCAATGCCGCCCGTAGCTGCAAACTGCTTGCGGTTGCCGTCGCGCGTCACCACGTCGAGCACCGACGAGAGCCGCCCGCCATAGCGCGCCGGCACGGTGCTCTTGTAGAGCTCCGCCGACTTGAGCATGTCGGCATTGAAGGCCGAGAAAAAGCCGAACAGGTGCGTCGGGCTGTAAATCACGGCATCGTTGTAGAGCACCAGGTTTTGGTCGGCCCCGCCGCCGCGCACGCTAAAACCCGTGTTGCCCTCCCCAATCGACTTCACGCCGGGCAGCAGCAAGACCACCCGCAGCACGTCGGTTTCGCCAAACACGGTGGGTATCTGCTTGATGTCCTTGATTTCCAGCTTCGCCACGCCCATGCGCAGGCTGGTGATGTTCTTGGCTTTTTCGCCTTCCACCACCACTTCCTTGAGCGGGGTAATGTCTTCCTCCAAGTCCACCTCCAGCCGGCCGCTGCCGTGCAGGTTCAGCAGCCGCGTGGCATTCTTAAAGCCCAGGCTGCGCACGTTCAGCCGCTGCCGGCCCACGGGCAGCGTGAGCGTGTAGGCCCCAAACTGGTCGGTCGAAACGCCCGTGGCCGGCGACTCGCCGTACACCAGCGCCCCCACCACCGACTCGCCCCGGGCGTCGCGCACGCGGCCGCTCATCGTAGCCTGGCCGCCGGCCGGGGCCTGGCCCAGTCCGATATCGTACACGCGGCCTACGGCCGCGCGGCTACGGTTGCCCGGCTCGGTCGGGGGGGTAGGGCGAGCCCTGGCGGGCGCCGCCTGCGCCAGGACCGGGGCCTGGAAAAAGTCAGCCGGCAGTCGGGTTTGCACCGCCTCGCCAGCCGTGATATACACCCGGTATTCCTCATCAAAGGAGAAGTGCAAGTGAGCCGGCTCCAGCACTTGGCGCAGCACCGCCGCCAGCGGCTGCCCCGTGGCCGTCAGCGTCACGCGCAGGCTATCGGTTTCGGCCGCGTCGAAGTACAGCCGGTAGGGCGTGGTAGCCGCCACCTGCCGGGCAAATTCCGCAAATGGTACTCCTTTCAGCGTACTAGTAAACGTCGCGGCCGGCGCCTGCTGCCCGTAGCTAACTAGGCTGCCGCTCAACGCCAGGAGTACCAGCACCAGCGCGGCGCGGTAGAGATGAAGCATATGCTAGAAGGGTGGGAATACTCAAATTAAGCATTAATCCCATGGATTTCCTATCCTCCAACTACTGCCCAATTAAGGCTTTTTCAGCGAGTTATACTGTTTTACCAGAGCCGTTAGGGCCTCCTCCCGGCTATCGAATCGATTGTCCCGTACGTAGGCCTGCATTTCTGGCTTTTTATCGGCCAGCACCGCGAGGGTTTGCTTCAGCGTATTTAGCTCGTAATAACGCCCGTGCTGCTGCACAAAAAACCGGGTTTTCTCCTCATATTCCCCTTTGATGCTGTAGCCGCCCGTCGCGGCTTCCAGCTTCTTGGCCCGCTTCACCAAGAGTTGCGCCGGGCCATCGGCCACCAGGTCATAAAACCCTTCCGCCAGCACCCCGGCCGAGTCGGCGGGCAGCCGCACAAACCGGTGGCCCGCCAGCTCAAACGCCTGCACTTTCTGTCGAATGAGTTGTAGGGGGGCCGCCTGGGCCGGGCCGTAGAGCAAGACCTGGTCCAGCACCTGCTCATACAGCAACGGCACGCCCACAAAGTGCTGCCCGTCGTAGTCCAGCGTACCGGGCCGCGGGTCGCTCGTCTGGAAATACGGCCGGCCCGTCACGTACGCCGGCGCAGAGTTGGCGTAGGCTACCCCATTGAACAGGCGCGATGCCGGGGCCTCCGCCA
>JBPBQJ010000013.1:0-2612 GCA_050954765.1 Janthinobacterium lividum
AGCGGCGAGTTGGCGGGGGCAGGCACGTGGGCCGCCAGCGAATCGGCGGGCATGGTGCCGCGGGGCTTGTCGGCGGTAGTGCCTCCCGAGTTGCAGGCGCCTAGTAATAGGCTGGCCGCCGCCACGGCGGCCGGACTAGCCCAGGCTTTAGAAGAAAAAGAAAACATAGGAGATAGGAAAGAAAACCCCGGCGCAGGGCGAACCGGGGTTTGGCATACGGGCGGCGGCGGGTAGCCGTTCGGCTGAGCTTATTACTGGCCAGCGTTAGCCGCTGTAGGCCAGCACGGCGAGTTGCTCGGCGGCGGCGGCGGCGGGCTGGGGCTGGCTGGTTGCATTATAGAGCAAGCTCAGCGGCTGGAAAGGATTGCGCATAATCAGCGCCTCCGTCAGGCCCCAGCGGGGCCAGAGGCCGGTGAGTGTATGGGCGTAGGCGAGGTTATCCCAGGGGTTGAAGATGGTGGCCGTCACATCATCCACCAGAGCATCGAGCACTAGTTCGGCGCCGGGCGCGTCGGCGGGGGTAGGGCGGCGGGGGTAGATGTCGGGCACGGCCGCCAGCAGGTAGGCGGCGTAGTAAGCGCGCGCCTTAAACTCAGCTACTTGCGCCGGGTGCAACGGCCGTTGCGCATCGGCATACACTTGGCTCATGGCCTGGCCAATAAAACCGATATCGCCCAGCGTGCCTACCACCACGGCAGCGCCCAGCTTGATGCTGAAAACCAAGGTATTCAAGTCGTCGTCGTACTCAAAAACCGGCGCTTCGTACTGGGCATCGACTTCGAGTACAAATACTGAGCCGGGCACAAAATCGGCGTAGTCAGTGGGCACGCGCAGACCTTGCAGCAACTGAAAAAACGGCCGAAACCGCTGCAAGAGCTGCACGTTCTCGGCCAGCGGGTACAGGGGCTTGATGAGCGGCTGCTGCTGCTGCACCAGTTCGGCCGCGAAGATGCCGTAGAACATCTTGCCCAGCCACTGCCACAGGCGGGCGGGGGGTAGGGCCCGTAGCGCGGCCGGGCCCACCAGCGCGGCGGCTTGCACCTCGGCTTCTAGTGCATCGAGGCGCGGGCGCAGGGCAGGCGCCAGGGGTAGGCGCAGCGTGGCGTAGGTAATCTGGCTGTGGTCGAGCAGGTAGATGGGCCGCTCAGCGAGGCCATAAGTGGCTTGCAGCCAGCCAGCAAATACCGGCACCGTGTCGGTGGGCTCAACGAGCTGGCCAGTCAAAAAACAGCGGCCGGGGCCAAATTGCATTCCCTCAAAGGGGTCGTACAGGGTAATCATAACGGGGCGAATAGGTCCGGCAAAGGTCGCGCCGCGGGCCCCGAAACGCGGTTCGGCTCCCGGCGGCCGGCCCAGCTACGTAGCCGGGCCGGCCGCCGGGAGCCGGGCTTACTATACATAAATTGCCTAGCGCGAGAGCAGGTTGCTAGCTTTTATGAGCACTCGGCTCAGCTTGTGCAGGGCGTCAGAATAGCCATTGGCCGACTCTTCGCTCACTTTCTGCGTTTCGGCACCGAGGCTAGCCAGGATTTCAGCTATTTCGTGGGCTTGCGTATCGGGAGCCTCCAGGCGCTCGCGCAACAGCTTGATTTCCTGACGGGTTTTAGCCAGGCCGGGGCGGTCGCTGGCTTCCAGCACTACTTCCCAGCGCTCTAGCTCGTGCAGGCCGGTGGCCCCATCGGTGTTGGGCAAGCCCTGGCCAAGCAGGTTAAGCGTGTCGGTCAGCAGCGCAGTGCTTTGCTCATCGCTAATGTGCAGGGGCACGCCGGGGGTAGGGGTGGCTTGGGGAGTCGAGGAAGTAGAGTCCATGAGACGGGAATGTTAGAAAGTAGAGGGCTATACTTAGGCCACTGCAAAAAAGTTAGTGGCACCCTATTCCTTGCCGGGTTACCTTTTGCGGCCTCGCTTGATTAAGCCACACAGTCTCACCCATTCTCAATTTAGCTTTCTGATATGAATACCTCTTTGAAAACCCTGTTTGCTGCCGCCGTAGCGCTGAGCTTTACTGCTTGCTCGACCGACACGTCGAAAAGCACCAATCCGGACGGTTCTACCACCACTACCACCGAGGTAACCACTCCTAGCAGCGAGCAAGTTAAGGCTAAAGCCGATGCTGCTGGTGATAAGATGGACGCCAAAATGGACGCCGCAGGCAATAAAATCGACGCTAAAATGGACGCCGCCGGCGATAAAATGGACGCTGCCGCCGACCGTGCCAAGGCCAATGCCAATGAAGCCGGCGCCAAGATGGATGCTAAAATGGATGCTGCGGGCCACAAAATGGACGCTATGGGCGATGCCGCTGCCAAGTCGGCCCACGAAACCAAGGAGAATATGAAGGCCGCTGCCAATAAGTAAATTAGCCGGCCTCTATACTTGGGCCCTCAAGCTGAAATATTACTTTTAGAAACGCCGGGCCGCTCGCAGCCCGGCGTTTCTTTTTTGGGTAGGCGTGTGCACTTTCGCCGGGGGTGGCATCCTGCTTGTGGCAGGTAGCGAGTGTTCGCGCCCATTTCTACCTTGCCGCCGTGTTGTTTCGCCGCCGCGTTCCCATCGTTTCTGCCGCCGCCCTCTCCGACCAGGAGGTGCTGGCTCGCTACCGCCAGGGTGGC
>JBPBQJ010000014.1:0-1978 GCA_050954765.1 Janthinobacterium lividum
TGTCCTTTTCGGTAAGGCCGGCTTCCTTCACTTTGGCCACGTTCACCGCGAGCTGATACTGCGGAAAGCCGGGGTTGAAGGCCGTGGTGGCAAACTGAATTTCGGGCCGCTGGCTGAGGGCCGCCAGAAAGTCCTGGGCCACCTTGTAAAACTCGGCCGTAGTGTGCCCGCCCCGGTCTTGGAGCTGAAACGTGAAGCCGCCCGTTTGGCCAAAGCCCGTGATGGTGGGCTGCGAGTTGCTGCGAATATCGCCGGCCCGAATGTGGCTCGTGAGTTGCGTTATCTTTTTAATAACCACCTCGTTGTTCATGTCCTTGCGCTTGTCCCAGGGCTTGAGGCGCACGATAACCATACCGTAGGCACTGCCCTGGCCGGCCAAAAAGTTCTGGCCCGTAATGCGCAGCGTGCCCTGCACCGCCGGAATTTTCCGAATCAGGCTATCGACCTCGTTGTTAACGGCGGTGGTGCGCTCCAGCGTCGAGGCCGGGGGCAGGCTCACGTTCACGAAAATGGTGCCCATGTCCTCGTTGGGCACGAAGCTGCTCGGGGTGCTCGTCATCAAAAAGTACAGGAAGCCCGCGAAGCCGGCCACACCCGCCAGGGCTAGCCACTTGCGGCCCATGAGAAACTGCACGGCGCGGGTATACTTGGCCACCAGCGCATCGTAGGCGGCATTGAAAGCCACGCCGAAGCGCTGCATAAGGGTCTTTTTCTCGGCTTTCTTATCTTCTTCGTGGTGCGGCGGCAGCAGGAACAGGGCCGCTAGGGCCGGGCACAGCGTGAGGGCATTGACGGCCGAAATGAGAATGGCGATGGCCAGCGTTATCCCGAATTGCTTATAAAACACGCCCACCGAGCCGGTAATAAACGTGACCGGCAGAAACACCGCCGCCATCACCAGCGTGATGCTCACGATGGCCCCGGTTATCTCGCTCATGGCGTCGATAGCGGCCTTGCGCGGCGAGGTGTAGCCGCTCTCCAGCTTGGCGTGCACGGCCTCGACTACCACAATGGCATCATCGACCACAATGCCAATGGCTAGTACCAGGGCAAAGAGCGTGAGCAGGTTGATGCTGTAGCCGAAGAGCTTGAGGAAGAAAAAGGTGCCGATAATCGATACCGGCACCGACACGCCGTGAATGATGGTGGAGCGAAAATCCTGCAAAAAGATAAAAATCACCAGGAACACCAGCGCGAAGCACTCGACCAGCGTGTGAATTACTTTGTCAATCGAGGCATCCAGAAAGTCGTTGATATTCACCAGGTTGGTATAGTGAATGCCCGCCGGAAACGACTTTTCGGCCTCCGTCAGCACCGCCAGCGACTTTTGAATAACATCACGGGCGTTGGAGCCCGGCGTCTGGTTCACCGAAATGCCTACCGAGGGCTTGCCAAACGTGGTGCTGTTGCTGGCGTAGTCCTGGGCGCCCAGCTCAATGCGGGCCACGTCTTTGAGGTGCAACAGCTGGCCCTGGGCGGTGCCCTTGAGCACGATGTTACCAAACTGCTCGGTCGTGATTAGCTTGCCGGTGTACTTGATGACGTACTGAAAGCTCTGGTCGCTGTTCTGGCCAAACTGGCCGGGCGCAGCCTCCACGTTCTGGTCGGCCAGGGCGGCCGTGATGTCGGCCGGCGTGAGGCCGTAGATAGCCATCACATCGGGCTTGAGCCACACGCGCATGGCGTAGTTGCGCGAGCCAAAGGCGTTGGCGGCACCCACGCCGTTTACCCGTTGTAGCTGCGGGGTGATGTTGATGAGGGCGTAGTTCTGCAGAAACGTCTGGTCGTAGGCCGGGTTGTCGCTGTAGAGCGCGAAAATCAACAGGTTGCTGCTCTGCTGCTTGCGCACCGTTACGCCGGCCTGGGTCACTTCCTGCGGCAGCAGGCTAGTGGCGCTGGCCACCCGGTTTTGCACGTCCACGGCCGCCTGGTCGGGGTCGGTGCCCACGTTGAAATACACCTGGATGCTGCCCGAGCC
>JBPBQJ010000015.1:0-1976 GCA_050954765.1 Janthinobacterium lividum
CTAGGTGCATCCACTCGCGGACTAAAAGTCCGCGCTACTTAATTGCAGCCGCAGCCGCCGCCGACTTTGCCGCCGTTGGCCCCGCCGGCGCCTTCGCGGTAGCTCTCGAAGTTGACTTCGGGGGTTTCGACCTTCTTGGTAGTCAGCTTCATATCCTCGTCGTTGAGGTAGGCTTTCTGGTAGGCGGCCACCGACACGCAGCCGGGTAGGGCTACCCCCGCGACCAGCAACAAGCCCAGCGCGGCCGAGCGAACAAATGCAGCGTAGTTCATGACTTAGGTTTTGGGGAAGTTGTGGCGGCCGGCTGTATGCTTGGTAGCGCGGCGCTGTGGTACGGATTCAGCTGCATCCCCTTGGAAACCAGCGTCTGGCCCTCATCGGTAATGACGGTGGCGTTGATGCCTTTCAGGCGATTTATCAGGGCTAGCCCGTCTACCGGGCCGAGCACGAATACGGCATCATCGAGGGCATCGGCTAGCTCCACATCGGGGCAAATGATGGTGACCGAGCGCAGGCCGGTGGCCGGGTAGCCGGTGTGCGGGTTGATGATGTGGCCGTAGTAGCGCCCGCCCACCGTGAAATACTGCTCGTAGTTGCCGGCCGTGACTACGGCCAAGTCGCTCACCGTCAGCCACGACGACACGCTTTGCGGCCGGGCCGGGTCGCCGATGGCAATGCGCCAGCTGCTGCCATCGGGCTGGTGGCCCCAGCAGTACACGTCGCCCGAGCCATTAATAAGGCCGCCCGCGATACCCAGTTGCTTCATCATCTCTTGGGCGCGGCGCACGCCGTAGCCTTGCAGGATGCCGGCCAGGTTAATGCGCATCCCCTTTTCGGGCAGAAAAACGCTGTGCGTGGCCGCATCCAGCCGCACCTTTTGCCAGCCGATGCGCCGCACCGAATGGCGCACGGTAGCCGAGTCGGGCAAAGCAGGATGCGCCTGCTTATCAAACTGATATATCTTGTCGCCACTGGCAAACGTGATGTCGAACGCACCGCCGCTCAGGGCCGAGATTTTCAGCGTGCGCGCAATCAGGTCGTACACCTCCTGGTCCACGACTACCGGCCGGATGCCGGCCAACCGGTTGATTTTGACCACCTGCGAAGTCGAATCCCAATAGGAAAAAAGGCGGTCGATGCGCTGGGTTTCGTGCAGTCCCGCCCGCAGCGCCCGCCAGGCCAGCGAGTCGTCAGCCGACACGGCCGTGAAAGTGAAGTGCGAGCCCATCAGGTGGGCCTCGCGGGTGTACAGGCGAGCGCGGCCGGGCGGTGCCAGCGGCGGCCGTAGCTGGGCCGCCGTTGGCAGCACAGCCAGGGCCAGCAGCGCAGCGCCCAGCCAGCGCCGGGGTAGGGTGAGAATCGGGCTCACGGCTTCGCTAAGTAAGGCCGCAAGTACTGCTCGAAGGCGGCGGGGCCACCGGGCCGGTAGGCGCTGCGGGCCAGCACTTTGCCAGTGGGCGAAAGCAGCACCACCAGCGGAAACTCGCCCGCCGGGTTGAGCTGGGCGGCGGCCTGCTCGTTGAGCTTGGTTTGGGCGTCGGGCAGGCGGTTTTTCCGGTTGCGCGGAAAGTCGAAGCGGGCCAGCACCAGCTTGCCCTCGGCAAAGCGCGTGAACTCGGGCTGGTCAAATACTTCCTGCTTGAGCATCATGCAGGGCTTGCACCAGTCGGAGCCCGAAAACACGGCCAGCACCGGCTGCTGGCTAGCCTGGGCCTGCTGCATAGCGGCGGGCAGCGACGTTTGCCACTGGGTAGCGGCCACCGGCACAGTCGTTTGGGGGCGGGCAGGCTGGACGGTAGCCAGAGCCAGTAGCACACTGGCGGCAAATACGTACTTCATACACTTACAGAAAAGACTGGGAAAGCTCTTGTCAGAATCTGTGTTAATCCTGAGCGGGCAACGGGCCAGGGCCGCCTAGCCGCCCGCCCCGACTTTACCCAGCCACAAGCCAATGCCGAACACGATGCCGCCGCCAA
>JBPBQJ010000016.1:0-85435 GCA_050954765.1 Janthinobacterium lividum
AGACTCCCGTTGTGCTGTTGCCCGTTTATCTTGATAGTGCTTGCGTAACATTTGCGTATCAACGTGCCCGGCCCACTCACCAACTACTGTTTCACTAACTCCTTTATTGAGCCAAGTATTGATAGCGGTTTTCCGTCCTGTATGAGAAGAAACCAATTCCCATTTAGGTTTAGTAATTGCTACAGGGTTATTAGCTACAAAGTGAGTAAGGGTTATTTCTTTTTGTAGGCTAGGAAGTTTCTTGCAAATTAATTTCAATCCTTTGTTATAATGGTTAAGGAAAATATTTTTAAAGGGAAATTCAGCACTATTAATAATTGCTTCTGCTTTGGGGCTTAGTGGTATAAACACAGTACTCCCTGTTTTAGTCATTGCAACCCGTAATTCATTGCGTTGAATTCCATCTTCTCCAATTGGCATAGGGTGAATATTCCCTTTTGTAATATGAATATCGGAAATACGTAAGCCAGTATAGCAGCAAAATAGAAACTGTTTCTGAATTTGCCGTTGGTTAGCTGATTCTAATTCAACTAACTCAAATTCTTCTAACTCTTCTTCTGTTAAATAAATAATATTATCATTCTGTTTTACCTTCAACATAGTAAGCTCAGAAAGGAAATCAGTTGACATACCATACTCCTTAGCAAAGAATTTAACAATAACCTTTAGCCGCTTAACAGTTTCAATTACGCTCCTATTACGCATACCTTTCTTGTTCAGAAATAGTTTGAAATCTCCTAGCACTTCTAAATTAACTTCCGTTATTCCAAGTTTGGGCCTAAAGGCTTTAATTAATACAGCTAAGTTTTTATACCCTTGAAGCGTGTTAAGGCGATAGTTCTTATTATCTAGCTTGACGTACTCTAACACTTTATCAGCTAAAAGAACTTTAGAATTATCAGCATAGCCAGCTTCAAAAATTTGCTTGTAATTAATTAATAATTCTTTTTTCTCAGCTAATACCTTTTCTAATTCAATAACTTCAAGCTCTAGTTTTTCCATATCGCTAAGCTCTGAATCAAGATAATCTTTTTCCTCTTGCTCATTACCTTTATTCTCTTCTTTCATTTGCTCATAGAAGAGGCTTACGGCTTCACAGGTTGGCTTACCGCCGTTCCTAGCTACAGCTTCAGCAGCCAGCTCAAGCAAGCGCCTTGTATCGTAAATCTTACGGGATTTGGAAGCGTTGTCTTTATCCTGCTTACTAACTTTGCAATCGCCTAAGTAGTGAGCTGGCTTTAGATTAACGCCCGTTGTCTTTGCCGTTTCCTTTCCTTCATAGCGATACAGCACATATACAGTGGCTAAGCCGGTTTTCTTACTTGCGTGTTTGAGCTTGAAAAACATAATAGGACGTTTTGAAGGTGAAGGTGAGCCACTTAGCTACCGCTTATGCAAGATAATTAGTCCCAAAAACTAGTCCTATTTTAGTCCCACTTTACCCTTCATTAGTTTCTTAGTCTACTGATAATCAGCACTATTATTAGTAGGTGTAATTTCTTTGCACAAAAGTACACTCTTCGTCCGCCGTTGCGCCTAGCCGGCTTTTTAATTGCTTCCTTGAAAAACCTCTTTCCGGTAGCCGCCGCCCTGGCTGCCACGCTGAGCCTCGCCGCCTGCGACTCCAAAACCGCCACCACCGGCGAAGCTAAAACCACGCCCAATGCCGAGGCCATGGGCAAAACCGACTCGGCCAAAATCGACGAAGCTGCGCCCACCTCGGGCAACGCCGCCATTGCCGCCGACGAGGCCAACGCCAAGCCCGGCCCCGACCCCAGCACCATTCCGGCCGCCAAAGCCGGCGATGCAGCCGCCATCTACGCCCGCCCGCAGGTACCCATTCTGTGTTACCACCAGATTCGCGACTGGACGGCCCGCGACTCGAAAGGCGCTAAGGATTACATCATTCCCATCGCCGCCTTCAAGGCCCAGATGAAGATGCTGGCCGACAGCGGCTACCACAGCATTCAGCCCGACCAGCTCTACGCCTACCTCACCACCGGCGCCAAGCTGCCCAGCAAGCCGGTGATGCTGACCTTCGACGATACCGACCTCGACCAGTTCACCATCGCTAGGCCCACCCTGGCGCAGTACGGCTACAAGGGCGTGTACTTCGTGATGACCGTGAGCCTCGGCCGCCCGCACTACATGACCAAGGACATGGTGAAGCAGCTCTCGGACGAGGGCAACCAAATCGGCTCGCACACCTGGGACCACCACAACGTGAAGAAGTACCAGGGCAAAGACTGGGAAACTCAAATCGACAAGCCCACCAAAACGCTGGAGGACATTACGGGCAAGAAAATCAAGTACTTCGCCTACCCCTTCGGCCTCTGGAACACCCAGGCGTTCCCCGAACTGAAGCAGCGGGGCTTCGTGGCCGCCTTCAGCCTGGCCGAAAAGCGCGACCAGACGGACCCGCTCTTCACCATCCGCCGCATCATCGCCAGCGGCTACTGGAGCCCCCGCACGCTGCACAACAACATGGTGCAGAGCTTCTAACAGAAATTAGCTGTAAAAACACGTCCGTTATGCTGAGCTTGCCGAAGCATGACGGACGTGTTTCTATTTCTAGTATTGTCGGCTAGGGTCAAATAGCTACTTTCAGCTTCTCGCCCTTGCCTTTGAGCGACGACTGTCGGATAACCAACTCGCTCGTAACCACGCAGGTGCGGGGCTGAAAATCTTCTTTCTGGGCCATTTGCTCCAGGAAGAGGCTAGCCGCCTGCTGGCCGATGCGGAAGGGGTGCAAATCGACCGTGGTGAGGCCCGGCTCGATGAGGCTAGCCAGAAACTCGTCGCCAAAGCCCACGATGGCCATGTCCTGCGGCACCCGCACGTGGCGCTCGCGCAGGGCCAGCAGCAGGTCGAAGGCATTGGTGTAGTTGATGGCAAAAATGGCATCGGGCGGCTCGGGCAGGGCTAGCCAGGCATCGAGGGCGGCCACGGCCGACACGGGCCGGAAATCGATGTGGGCGCACAACTCCTCGGTGGTGGGCAGGCCGTGCTTGCGCAGCGCGCTGAGGTAGCCCGCCTGCCGCTGCCGGCTGATGAGCAGCGACGCCGGCCCCGCCAAAATGGCAATGCGCCGGCAGCCCTGCTCAATGAGGTGCTCGGTGATGGTGAAGGCCCCCAGCCGGTCGTCGAGGATAACCTTGGCGCTGTTGACCTCGTTGCACACCCGGTCGAAATGAATGACCGGAATGCCGCGCCGGGCCGGGTCTTTCACGTGGTCGAAGTTCTCGGTTTCGCGCGAGTGGCAGATGAGCAGGCCGTCGACCCGGCTGGCAATCAGGGCCTGCACGTTGCTCACCTCGGCCTCGTACGACTCCTTCGACTGGCAAATCATGACCCGGTAGCCCGCCTTGGTGGCCACCTGCTGAATGCCGCTGACGGCGGTGGCAAAAAACGGCCGCTCCAGGTCTGGGATAAGTACGCCGATGGTATTGGTGGCCTGGCTTTTCAGGCTTTGGGCCAATTGGTTGGGCTGATAATCGAGCTGCTGAGCCGCTTCCAGAATAGCCTGCCGCGTGATGGGGCTGATATCGGAATGCCCGTTGAGCGCCCGTGATACGGTGGAGGGCGCCACGCCCACCTGCCGGGCCACATCGGCAATCGTGGCCTGGTGGCGCTTGCGGCTAGGCACGCCGACCGGCTTCTCGGCCGTGAAATGATACTCGCAGGACTTGCAGAAAAATCGCTGCCGGCCCCGTACGAAGCCCGCTTTCATCACGTCGTCGGTAAGGCTGCACTTAACACATTTAACCATTGCGGGTGGGTGGGAGGAAAGGTGGATAATGCGAAGGTGGGGTTGAAGCTACGAAATAGGTGGTCGAAATGGAAGGACGAAAAAATATTTTGCAAATATCGCCTATCGGCAACGTTTCCGGAACCGTTGCCGATAGGTTTTTTCAGTATTTTCCCTGAATTTGAGCTTTTTAGGTTTCGGCAAGTGGTAACGTTTCCTTTACATTTGAATCAGATTCCACCCGGCTTTCTGCCACTGCTGCTGCGAATAGAACCTATCGCAACTTAGTGCAGAGGGCAAAAAATTGCACTTTTCTGATAAAACGCCATGCTGCACACTATGCGCTGGTTCGGGCCCAACGACCCGGTTTCGCTCTTCGATATTCGCCAGGCGGGCTGCGCCGGGGTCGTGTCGGCGCTGCACCATTTGCCGGTGGGCACGCTATGGCCAGTGGCCGAAATTCAGGCCCGCCAGCAGCTTATCGAGGCCGCTAATAAGACCCATTCGCCCCTGCATTGGTCTGTGGTAGAGAGCCTGCCAGTGCACGAGGACATCAAAAAGGGCCGCCCCAGCCGCGACCAATACATAGCTAATTATCAGCAAAGTCTGCGCAATCTGGCGGCTTGCGGCATCCGCACGGTGTGCTACAATTTCATGCCGGTGCTCGACTGGTCGCGCACCGATTTGAGCTACGAAATGCCCGACGGCAGCCGCGCGCTGCGCTTCGTGTGGCAGGATTTTGCCGTGTTTGACTTGTGCATTCTCAAGCGCCCCGGCGCCGAGGCCGACTACGAGCCCGCCGTGGCCGAGGCCGCCCGCCGGCAGTTTGCCAGCATGAGCGCCGAGGCCGTGGCCCAGCTCACTAACACGACCCTGCTAGGCCTGCCTGGCTCGGAAGAAGCCTTCGAGCTGAGCAGTTTTCAGGAGTATTTGAATGAGTATAAGGCGATTGACGCCGCCACGCTCACGGCTAACCTGCACTACTTCATTCAGCAAGTGGCGCCGGTGGCTGAGGAAGTGGGCATCGGCCTCTGCATTCACCCCGACGACCCGCCCTTCCCGCTGCTGGGCCTGCCCCGCGTCGTAAGCACCGAGGCCGACCTGGCCGGCCTGCTGGCCGCCTGCGACGTGCCGGCCAACGGCCTGACCTTCTGCACTGGCTCGCTAGGGGTGCGCCCCGACAACGACCTGGCTGGCATGGTCGAGCGCTTTGGTTCGCGCATCCACTTTGTGCACCTGCGCACCACCAAGCGCGAGGAAAACCCGCGCAACTTCCACGAGGCCGACCACCTGGCCGGCGACGTGGATATGTACGCCGTGGTGCGCGCCCTGGTAGCGGAAGAACTGCGCCGCGAAGCTGCCGGTGAAGAGAAAACTGCCCTGCCGATGCGCCCCGACCACGGCCACCAGATGCTCGACGACCTGAGCACCAACAAACGCACCTACCCCGGCTACTCGGCCATCGGCCGCCTGCGCGGCCTGGCTGAGCTGCGCGGCCTCGAATACGGCCTGCGCCGCACCCTTGCTGAGGCCGACCGGCCAGTTGCGGCCGCCTACGCCGCCAAGTAAAACTACCCGCTTTCTCGCCACTTTTCCCACCCACTCGCCATGTTGCTGCGCAACGTGTTCCTCCTTCTGCTACTCGTGTCGGCCGCGGCTCCTAGCCGCGCCGACGACGGCTATCGCCTGTGGCTGAAGTACGAACGCGTGGCTAATGCGGCTGAACGCCAGCAGTATATGCGGGCGGCGCAGTTTGTGGCTAGCCCCGGTAGCACGCTGGTGCTGCGCGCCGCCAGCGCCGAGCTGACGCGCGGCCTGAGCGGCTTGCTGGGCCAGGCAGTGCCGGTAGTGGCCAGCGTGGGCAGCCGCACGGGCGGCATCGTACTGCGGGTGGACGCTGCGGCCAGCCCGGCCCTGAAGGCCGAGGGCTACCGCATTTTTTCGGAGAAGAATAACCTCGTTATTACCGGCCGCACCGACCGGGCGGTGCTCTACGGTGCCTTCGCGCTGCTGCGGCAGGTGCAAACGCGCCAGCCGCTGGCCGGCCTCACTACCAGCAGCAGCCCGCGCATCAATTTCCGGATGCTCAACCACTGGGACAACCCCAATGGCACCGTGGAGCGCGGCTACGCCGGCTCCAGCATCTGGAAGTGGTACGAGCTGCCCGAGCGCCTCGACCCGCGCTACACCGACTACGCCCGCGCCAACGCCTCAATCGGTATTAATGGCGTGGTAGTCAACAATGTAAATGCCAGCGCCCGTTACCTCTCAGCCGAGTACATCGGCAAGGTAGCGGCCCTGGCGGGCGTGCTACGGCCCTATGGCCAGCGGGTGTATTTGTCGGTGTTTTGGGCCGCGCCCAAAGTCATCGGCGGGCTAGCCACCGCCGACCCGCTCGACCCGCAGGTGAAGCAATGGTGGGCCGCCAAGAGCGACGAGCTTTACCGGGCCATTCCCGACTTTGGTGGCTTCCTGGTGAAGGCCAACTCGGAGGGCGAGCCTGGCCCCCAGGACTACGGCCGCAACCACGCCGACGGCGCCAACATGCTGGCCCAGGCCCTGGGCCGCCACGATGGCGTGGTGATGTGGCGCGCCTTCGTGTACCAGGCCGGCAGCAAGGACCGCTTCAAGCAGGCCTACGAGGAGTTTCAGCCCCTCGACGGCAAGTTTGACCCCAAGGTGTTGGTGCAGGTGAAAAACGGCCCGATTGACTTTATGGCCCGCGAGCCGTTTCATCCACTGTTTGGGGCCATGCCCAAAACGCCGCTGGTGCTGGAAGTGCAGCTAACGCAGGAGTACCTGGGTTTTGCCACCCACTTGGTGTACCTGGGGCCACTCATCAAAGAAGTATTAGAGGCCGACACCTACGCCAAGGGCCCCGGCTCGACGGTGGCTAGGGTAGTGGATGGCACCGTGGACAACCACGCGCTGAGCGCCATTGCGGGCGTGGCCAACATCGGCTCGGACCGCAACTGGACTGGCCACCCGGTGGGCCAGGCCAATTGGTACGCCTTCGGCCGGCTAGCGTGGGACCACGAACTGGACCCGGCCGCTATCGCCAAAGAGTGGACGCAGATGACGCTGACGACCGAGCCCGCTGCCGTGCGCACGCTCACGGCCATGCTGGGGCAGTCGCGCAGCATCTACGTGCGCTACACCATGCCGCTGGGCCTGCACCACATTATGGGTGAGAGCATTCACTACGGCCCGCAGCCCTGGCTAGCCAAGTCGGGCCGGCCCGACTGGACGGCCGTGTACTACCACAAAGCCGACTCGCTGGGCCTGGGCTTCGACCGCACCGCCACTGGCTCCAACGCGCTGGCCGAGTACAAGCCCGAGGTGCAACAGCTATGGGGCAACCCCCAGACCTGTCCCCTCAACTACCTGCTCTGGTTTCACCACGTGCCCTGGACGCAAAAGCTGAGCACCGGCCGCACCCTCTGGAACGAGCTAGCCACCCGCTACTACACCGGCGCCGACTCGGTGCTCTGGCTGCAAAAGCAGTGGACCGCCGCCCAGCCCGCCCTCGACCCCGCCTTGTACGCCGACGTAGCAGCCCGCCTCGTCGCGCAGCGCAAAGAAGCCCTGTGGTGGCGCGATGCCTGCGTGCTCTACTTCCAGTCGATAGCCAAGCAGCCCATTCCGGCGCCGTTTGCGCCGCCCACCCGCTCGCTGGCCGAGGTCAAGCAGCTCGTGCAGCTCTACCAACTCAAGTAATTCCCCATCCGTCACCCGTCTTTCCTGCTCTATGAACCCGGTTCTCTCTTCTAATGGCCACGCCGCCGCTACCCCCACGCCCGAGGCGGCCCCGCAGGGCGACGTGTTTTCGCTGGCCGGCCGGGTGGCGCTCATCACGGGTGGCGGCACGGGCATCGGCCTCGAAATAGCCCGCTGCATGCTTACGGCCGGCGCTACGGTCATCATCACCGGCCGCCGCGAGGCGGTGCTGCGCGAGTCGGCTGCCGAGCTAGGGGAGGGCGCCCATTTCCTGGTCAACGACGTGTGCGACCTGGCTAGCCTCGACGGCCTGATTGAAGAGCTGGAGGCCACCCACGGCCCGCTCGACATCCTGGTCAACAACGCCGGCATCAACATGAAAAAGCCCGCGCTGGAGGTGACCGATGAAGATTTCAGCCGCATCATCCACACCAACCTCAACGCCGTGTTTGCCCTCACCCGGGCCGCGGCCAAGCGCATGGTGGCCCGCCGCAGCGGCGTTATCCTCATGATTTCGTCGATGGCCGCCTACTACGGCATCGACCGCGTGGTGGCCTACGCGGCCTCCAAATCGGCCGTGGAGGGCATGGTGAAGGTGCTGGCCTCCGAGTTTTCGGCCCACGGCGTGCGCATCAACGCCATTGCGCCCGGCTTCATCGAAACCGAGATGAGCCGCACGGCCATGAACTCGGACCCCGACCGCCGCGACCGCGCCATGCGCCGCACCCCAATGGGCAAGTTTGGCCAGCCCGCCGATATCGGCCACGCCGCCGTGTTTCTGGCCTCGGAAGGCGCCCGCTACATCACGGGCGTGTCGCTGCCCGTGGATGGCGGCAATTCGATTGGTTTCTAGCATATTAGGTTATCCCGGCAGCTAGCCGCTCTTCCTTCGCGTTTCACTTTTCAAGTTTCCCACCCCATGAACACACGCATACCCTCGTCTCGCCCGCTCAAGGGCTTGAAATGGTCGCGGCTGGTGCCGCTACTCTTACTTAGCGGCGGCCTCGCCCCGCTAGCCCCTCGGGCGGCCTACGCCCAGGTAGCCGGCGCCCACACCGTAACCGGTAAAATCACTTCCGACAACGGCGAAGGTATTCCCGGCGTGACGGTGGTGGTGAAAGGCACCACCACCGGCGCTACCACCGACGTGAACGGTAACTACACCGTGACGGTGCCTGACGACAACAGCATCTTGGTATTCAGCTCGGTAGGCTACACCCGGCAGGAGATTGCCGTGGGCAAGCGCACCAACCTGAGCCAGAGCCTGGTGCCCGAAACCCAGGCCCTCAACGAGGTGCAGGTGGTGGGCTACGGCACCCAGAAGAAAAGCCAGGTAACGGGCGCCATCTCGACCGTGAGCGACGAGCAGCTGCACGACGTGCCAGTGGCCAACATCGGGCAGGCTCTGCAGGGCCGCGCTGCGGGCATTAATGTGTCGAGCGCCAGCAACTCGCCGGGCCAGGCGCCGGTTATCCGCATCCGCGGCAACCGCTCATTTGCCGGCTCCAACGACCCGCTGCTGGTAGTAGACGGCGTACCCTACGACGGCAGCATCAACGACCTGAACCCCGACGACATCACCTCGCTGGAAGTGCTCAAGGACGCCAGCTCGACGGCCATCTATGGCGCGCGCGGCGCCAACGGGGTTATCCTCATTAGCACCCGCCGCGGCAAGAGCGGGGCGCCCCGCGCCACTTACAGCGGCTACTATGGCCTGAAGAAGGCCTACGGCCGCTTCGACCTTCAGAACGGGCAGCAGTACTACAACTTCCGCCGGCAGGCCTACCTGGCCAACGGCGTGGCTAACCCTGACAATAGCCCCGGCTTCTTGACCCAGAACGAGCGCGATAACCTGACGGCCGGCAACTCCTTCGATTATCAGGACTTGCTGTACCGTGACGGGCGCATCCAGAACCACTCGCTGGGCGTGAGCGGCGGCACCGACATTACGCAGTACTCGGTTTCACTGGGCTACTACGACGAAACGGGCATCGTGCCGGTGCAGGGCGTGCAGCGCTACTCGCTGCGGGCCACGCTGGACCAGCAGATTGGCAAGCGCGTGAAGGTGGGCCTCAATACCCTCAACAGCTACACCAACTACGACGACCCCACCCTCAACATCATCAACGGTATCCTGACCAGCAGCCCGCTGGCCTCGCCCTACGATGCCAACGGCATTCCGATTCTGTATCCCAACACGGACACCGCCCTGGGCAACCCCCTGAACTACTACACCACCGATGCCCACAAAGACACCCGCCGCCGCCTGCGCACCTTCAACAGCCTCTACGGGCAGGTAGAAATTGTGAAGGGCCTGAGCTACCGCCTGAACCTGGGCCTAACCGTAGCCTCGGAAAACAACGGCGGCTTCTACGCTTCCAACACGCCGGCTATCGGCGGCGGTCAGAACGTAGCCTCGCGCTCGCAGAGCCTGGCCTACAATATCTTGGCTGAAAACCTGCTGATTTACAACCGCAGCTTCGGCAAGCACGACCTCAACTTCACGGGCCTCTACAGCGCCCAGCAGTACAGCACCGACGGCTTCGGCACCACCGTGCGTAACCTGCCCACCAACTTCCAGCAAGACAACAACCTGGGTGCCGGCACGCCTTCGGCGGCCAATAGCTACCAGAGCGCGTTTAGCTTTATCTCGTACATGGGGCGCATCAACTACGCCTACGACAACCGCTACTCGGCCACCGTGACCTTGCGCTACGACGGCTCGTCGCGCCTCTCGGGTGACAAGTACAAGCCCTTCCCCTCGGCGGCCGTAGCCTGGAATCTTGCCAACGAAGACTTTATAAAAGACCGCGACTGGGTAAGCAACCTCAAACTGCGCGCCAGCCTGGGCCGGGTAGGCAGCACGGCCGTGGCCCCCTACAGCACGCTCGGCTCGCTGCAATCGGCACTGGGCAATGGCTATTACCTCTTTGGTACCACCGGGGCCATCGGGGTGGTGCCGGCTACCATCGCCAACCGCAACCTGAACTGGGAGTACACCACCACTACGAACTTCGGTCTCGATTTCGGCTTCTTCCAGAACCGCATCACGGGTAGTGTGGAGGTGTACCAGCAGCGTACCACTGACCTGCTGCTGCCCGACGCGCTGCCCGCCGCCAGCGGATATACCGCTTACACCCGCAACACGGGCATCACCCAAAACCGCGGCCTCGAAATCACGCTTACTACTGTGAACCTACGCCCCAAGAACCCGGGCGGTTTCGAGTGGCAAACCGACTGGAACTTCACTGTTAACCGCGAGAAGGTGGTGGACCTAGGCCTGGGTACCAGCACCGACGGCACGCCGCTGAGCGACGTGGGCAACCAGCGCTTTATCGGCCAGCCGCTATACTCGTTCTTCGACTACAAGAAGGTGGGCATCTGGCAGACCGGCGAGGAAGCCGCCGCCGCCAAGGCCGGTAGTCGCGTGGGTCAGATTAAGCTGCTCGATGTGAATGGCAACGGCCTCGTGGACCCCGCCGACCGTGTGGTAGTGGGCTCGCGCCAGCCTAAGTTTGAGGCCGGCATGACCCAGCGCTTCCGCTGGAAGGGTTTCGACCTGACGGCCGTGGGCCTGACCCGCGTGGGGGCCACCGTCATCGACCCGCTGCTGCTGGGCAACGCCTATTTCACCACCTTCGAGGGGCGCCGCAATCAGATTAACCTCGACTACTGGACGCCCACCAACCCCACCAACGCCTTCCCGCAGCCGCGCCAGGGTAACGGCGACTTCCCGCCCTACAGCCAGACGCTGGCTTACCTCGATGGCACGTTCATCAAGGTGCGTAGCATCGACCTGGGCTACACCATCCCGGCGGCTTGGGCCAAGACCGTATTTATGAGCAGCGCCCGCGTGTACCTGCAAGTACAGAACCCGCTTATCTGGTCGCCGGTGAGCTACTTCAAGAACAACAAAGCCATTGACCCTGATGCGCTCTCTTACTCCACGCGCTTCAGCGCGGGCAGCGCCAACGGAATCGCCATCGCGGAGGGCGACCTCAACAGCGGCGTGAACTCCACCACGGCGGCCCGCGGCGTAAACTACCCCGTCACCCGTGCCTTCATCGTAGGCGTGAACCTGGCTTTCTAATCTCCCACCCGCTCGCTACTACCTACTTATATGAAAAAGTCATTTTATGTGCTCTCGGGGCTGGCTGCGCTGCTGGCTATGTCGAGCTGCAAGAAGGAATTTCTGGAAGAAACTCCGCGCTCAGTACTTACGCCCGCCTTTTTGGGTACGTCAGACGGCGTGCAGGCCGGCCTGACAGGGGTATACTCGGGCTTGCGCAACGTGTTTGGCAACGAGGAGGCCGAGTACATGGCCGTGCAGGGCACCGACGAGTTTATGCGCGGCATCGCCGCTAACCAGGGCTACGAGGACTACAACCGGGGCCTGCTTAACTCGACCAACTCGGCCGTTACCAACCAGTGGGGCATCATGTACCGCTACATCAACGGGGCCAACGGCGTGATTCAATACGCCACCACCGTGCAGGGCCTTACCCCTACGGCCGTTACCCAGATTGTGGCCGAAACCAAGGTGCTGCGGGCCGTGTACTACTTCATGCTGGTGCAGCAGTTCGGCGACGTGCCCCTGCAGCTCACCTTCGTAGACGTGCCCACTAAGGACATCAAGCGCGCCCCGGTGGCCGACGTGTACGCTGCCATCATCAAGGACCTGACCGATGCGCTCGGCGGCATTGCCGACCGGCCCTCGCAGCCCGGCCGCGTCACCCGTGCTACCGCCCTGCACGTGCTGGCCAAGGTGTACCTGACCCGCGCCACCTCCACGGCCAAGCAGAGCGGTGACTACGCTAGCGCCCTGCAGTACAGCAAGGAGTTGATTGATAACCAGAGTCGCTACAACGCGGGTCTGGAAGCCGACGCCGCCAGTGTATTTGCCGAGGGCAACGAGAATGGCAAAGAGGTGCTGATGAACGTGCAGTTCAGCCAGGACGCTACCTTCAGCGGCCAGAACGCCTTCGACCCCACCGGTGCCAACCAAACGAACTTCTTCTTCCGCAGCCGCTACGACCTACTGCCCAACATGGCGCGTAGCGTCAACTACGGCCGGCCCTACGCCCGCTTCACACCCACGCCCTGGCTGATTAGCTCCTACATCCTGCCTACTGAGAGCGGCCGGCAGGTGGGCACTACCGATACGCGCTGGTCCAAGTGGTGGACGACTACCTGGCTGGTGAACTCACCCGGCAACAACGGCACCGGCGGCCGCACGGCCGTGGTGGGCGATACGGCTGCCCAGTACTACAACCGCGAACTACTGCCCGCCGAAACCGCCCGCATCGCGGCCCGGACGGGGGGGCGCTACATCGTGGGCACGCCCAGCAACTTCACCACCCAGTTCTCGCCGGTGATGAACAAATATGACGACGCCACCCGCACCGGCGTGAACAACCCCTCCGACCGTCCCCTCATCGTGTACCGCTTAGCCGATACCTACCTTGTTGCGGCTGAGGCTAGCTTCTACCTAGGCAACACGGCGCAGGCTGTCACTTACATCAACACCATCCGCGAGCGGGCCGGGGCCGCGGGCCGTAAAGCCCAAATGGACATCACAGCTAGCCAGCTCAACATCGACTTTATTCTCGACGAGCGCAGCCGCGAGCTAGCCGGCGAGCAGATGCGCTGGATGGACCTGGTGCGTACCGGCCGGCTCTACGCCCGCGTGCAGCAATACGTGCCGGCCCTCACGACCCGCACCTCGCCCCCCGGCGGCACCGATACCTACGGCTCCGATGCGGCCAAGAACATCGTGCAGGGCAACACCCCTACTCAGTTCCTGCTGCGCCCGATTCCGCAAACCGAAATTGACCGTACGCTCGGCCAGCCCAGCGGCGGTATAGTGCAGAACCCTGGCTACTAAATACCTGGTTACCAGCTAGCTTCTAAGGCCCGGTTTCGTCCCGAAACCGGGCCTTATTTATGAAGGGGTACTGCAATGGGTGCTTTCTATTTGTAAAAATCTGATTTTCAACGTGAAATCGACTAGCCTACTTAGCGCGGCCCTGGGGCTGCTGGCCACCACCGCCGCCCCGGCCCAGGTGCGCCTGCCGCGCCTCGTGAGCGACGGCATGGTGCTGCAGCGCGACGCGCCGGTGCGCATCTGGGGCTGGGCCAGGCCCGGCGAGGCCGTGAGCGTCGCCTTTCAGGGCAAAACCTACCGCACCACCACCGGCGCCGACGGCCAGTGGCGCGTGCAACTGCCCGCCCTGAAGGCCGGCGGCCCCTATGAGCTGAAAATCGACGCCAGCAACCACCTGGTGCTGAAAGACGTGCTGCTCGGTGACGTGTGGTTTTGCGCGGGGCAGTCGAACATGGAGCTGCCCATGCGCCGCGTGCGCGACAAGTACCCGCAGGAAGTGGCCACGGCCAACAACCCGCGCATCCGGCAGTTCGACGTGCCGATGCGCTACGATTTTCGCGGCCCTAAAAACGACGTGACCGGCGGCAGCTGGGTAGCCCTCACGCCCGAAACGGTGCTCGGCTTTTCGGCCGTGGGCTACTTCTTCGCCAAGGAAATCAACGCCAAGTACCAGGTGCCGGTGGGCCTGATAAAAGTGGCTGTGGGCGGCTCGCCCGCCGAAGCCTGGCTGAGTGCCGACGCCCTCCGGCAGTTCCACAAGTACGAGCAGCAGGCCGTGCCCTACCGCGACAGCGCCGCCGTAGCCGGCATCCGGCAGCGCGAAGGCGCCGCCGTAGGGGAGTGGTACAAGCGCCTGCACCAGGCCGACCAGGGCGAGGCCTCCGGCCAAACTAAATGGAGCAGCCCCGCCTACGACGCCAGCGCCTGGCCCACCATGCAGGTGCCCGGCTACTGGGCCGACCAAACCCCGCTAGGTATGGTGAACGGGGTGCTGTGGTTCCGCAAGGAAGTAGAAGTGCCCGCTGGCATGGCCGGCCAGCCCGGCCGCCTGGAGCTGGGTACCCTGGTAGATGCTGACTCGACCTACATCAACGGCCAGCTCGTGGGCACCACCGCCTACCAGTACCCGCCGCGTAAGTACGACTTTGGCCCCGGCGTGCTCAAGGCCGGCAAAAATGTGATTACCGTGCGCCTCATCAGCAACGGTGGGCGCGGGGGCTTCACAAAGGAGAAAACCTATCAGCTCACGGCCGGCGGCCAGGCGCTCGATTTGCGCGGGCCGTGGCAGTACAAGCTGGGCGGCACGATGCCGCCCACGCCGGGTACTACCACGTTTCAGTACCAGCCGGGCGGGCTGTATAATGGCCTCGTGGCGCCGGCCTTGCCCTACGCCCTCAAAGGCGTGCTGTGGTACCAGGGCGAGAGCAACACCGGCCGACCGGCCGATTACTACGCTCTCACCTCCAGCCTGGTGCAGGACTGGCGCACGCACTTCCAGCAGCCCAACCTGCCGTTTCTCTACGTGCAGCTGGCCAATATCAACGCTGCCAAAAAGGAGCCCGGCGAAAGCAACCAGGCCCTGGTGCGCGATGCCCAGCGCCGCCTGCTGGCCCTGCCCCGCACCGGCATGGCCGTCATTTCCGACGTGGGCGAGTGGAATGATATTCACCCCCTTGACAAGCAGACCGTGGGCCACCGGCTAGCCCTCGCCGCCGAGAAAGTAGCCTACGGCGACGCCAAGGTGGTGGCTAGCGGTCCGCTCTTCCAGACGATGAAAACTACTGGCAACCAGGCCACCCTCACCTTCGCCAGCGTAGGCGGTGGGCTGGAAGCCAAGGGTGGCGGCTCGCTAGGGGGCTTCACCGTGGCCGGGGCCGACCATAAGTTTGTGGCCGCTCAGGCGCGCATCGAGGGCGGCAAGGTGGTGGTGAGCAGCGACCAGGTAGCCGCGCCCGTGGCCGTGCGCTATGCTTGGTCAGACAACCCCGAAAGTGCCAATCTATACAATAAAGAAGGTCTGCCCGCCTCCACTTTTACAACCGAGTAATTCGCGCCCGGCAGTTTCGGCTGCCCGTAGTTTCGCAATAAATTAAGTATGAGTACTGAATAAAAGAGCGTCACGTCAGACGCCGGGAGACCCCTCATTTCCCAACTCATAATTCATAGTTCATAACTCATAATTAAAATGAAGTATCTACTCGGCTACGACATCGGTAGCTCTTCCATCAAAGCCTCTTTGCTCGACATTGCCAGCGGGCGCTGCGTGGCCGCGACCACTACGCCCACCACCGAGATGGGCATGGAGGTGCCCCAGCCCGGCTGGGCCGAGCAACGCCCCGAGCGCTGGTGGCAGGAAGTCATCAACGCCACCCAGCAGCTAAAAGCCAAGTACGGCTTCGATGCCTCGCTGCTGGCCGGCATCGGCATCACCTACCAAATGCACGGCCTCGTGCTGCTCGACCAGGCCGGCCACGTGCTGCGCCCCGCCATCATCTGGTGCGACAGCCGCGCCGTGGAAATCGGCAACCAGGCCTTCGCGGAGCTAGGGGAGGACTTTTGCCTGGAGAATTTCCTGAATTCGCCCGGCAACTTTACCGCCTCCAAGCTAAAGTGGGTGCGTGAAAACGAGCCGGAGGTGTACGCCCGAATCCACAAGATTCAGCTGCCCGGCGACTACCTCGCCTACCAGCTCACGGGCCAGATGCAGACTACTGTATCGGGCCTCTCGGAGGGCGTGTTCTGGAATTTCAAGCAGCAAGCCATTGCCCAGGAGCTGCTCGACTACTACGGTATCAGCGCCGACCTGCTGCCCGAGGTGGTCGATACGTTCGCCATCCAGGGCCGCCTCACGGCCGAAGCGGCCCAGACGCTGGGGCTAGCCCCTGGCACGCCCATCAGCTACCGCGCCGGCGACCAGCCCAATAATGCCTTCTCGCTCAACGTGCTGAACGCGGGCGAAGTAGCCGCTACCGGCGGCACCAGCGGCGTAGTCTACGGTATCAACGAAACCACCACGGCCGACCCCCGCTCGCGCGTCAACTCGTTTGTGCACGTCAACAGCACCCGCGAGCAGCCCAAAAACGGCGTGCTGATGTGCCTCAACGGCACCGGCATTCTGAACAGCTGGCTGCGCAAAGTGGTGGGCAACCTGCCCTACGACCAGATGAATACCCTGGCCGCCCAGGCGCCGGTAGGGGCGGAGGGCCTGCTCTTCCTGCCCTTCGGCAACGGCGCCGAGCGCATTCTCGAAAACCGGCCCGCCGCCGCTAGCCTCCACGGCTTGCAGTTCAACGTGCACGGCCAGGCGCACCTCATCCGGGCTGCCCAGGAAGGCATCGTGTACGCCCTCAACTACGGCATGGACATCATGCGCGCCTCGGGGGTGCAGGTGCAGAAAGTGCGCGCCGGCCACGCCAACATGTTTCTCTCGCCGGTTTTCCGCGAGGCGTTCGTGAACTGCGGCAACGTGACGCTGGAGCTCTACGACACCGACGCGGCCCAAGGGGCGGCGCGCGGCGCGGGCATCGGCGCGGGCATCTACGCCAGCCCCCAGGAAGCTTTTAATGGCCTGGCTCTCATCAGCACCGTGGAACCCGCGCCCGCTTTGCAAGAACAGTATCAGACAACTTACAGCGACTGGCAGCAACTACTAGCTCGCGAAACCCGGCCGGCAGAATTGCTGCTGGCGTAGACTTACCCAAAAACGAAAACCAACTCGCTTGTCATGCTGAACGCAGTGAAGCATCTGGCTCGCTTCGTTGAACAAACGTCTAACAGCGTTAACGATTGCGCTACTGCTTCAAACGAGATGCTTCACTGCGTTCAGCATAACAGTCTAAGTACAAATTCAACTACCCCCAACCATCCTCCCAACATGGCAACCTCCGAATTTTTCAAAGGCATCGACAAAATCAAGTTCGAAGGCCGCGAGTCCGATAACCACCTGGCGTTTAAGTGGTACGACGAAAGCCGCGTGGTGGCTGGCAAGACCATGAAGGACCATCTGCGCTTCGCCACGGCCTACTGGCACACCTTCGTGGGCACCGGCGGCGACCCCTTTGGCCCCGGCACCAAGAAATTTGGCTGGGACGAAAAGGGCGACATCGTGGGCCGCGCCAAGGACAAGGCCGATGCCGCATTTGAGTTCTTCACTAAGCTCGGTACGCCGTACTACTGCTTCCACGACATCGATTTGGTAGACGAAGGCGACTCGCTGAGCGAGTACGAGCGCAACCTGAGCACCGTGGTTGACTACCTCAAAACCAAGCAGCAGGAGAGCGGCGTGAAGCTGCTGTGGGGCACGGCCAACGTGTTCTCGAACCCGCGCTACATGAACGGCGCCAGCACCAACCCCGACTTTTCGGTGGTGGCCCACGCCGGCACGCAGGTGAAAAACTCCATCGACGCCACCATCGCGCTGGGCGGCGAGGGCTATACCTTCTGGGGTGGCCGCGAGGGCTACATGACCCTGCTCAACACCGACATGAAGCGCGAGCAGGCGCACCTGGCCCGCTTCCTGAGCATTTCGCGCGACTACGCCCGCAAGCAGGGCTTCACCGGCAAATTCTTCATCGAGCCCAAGCCGGCCGAGCCCACCAAGCACCAGTACGACTTCGACGCGGCTACCGTAATTGGCTTCCTGAAGGAGCACGGCCTCGAAAAAGACTTCATGCTGAACCTGGAGGTGAACCACGCTACCCTAGCCGGTCACACCTTCCAGCACGAGCTGCAAGTGGCGGCTGACGCCAACCTGCTCGGCAGCATCGACGCCAACCGCGGCGACTACCAGAACGGCTGGGACACCGACCAGTTCCCCAACAACCTGAACGAGCTGACCGAGTCGATGCTCATCATCCTGGAGCACGGCGGCATCTCGCCGGGCGGCATCAACTTCGACGCCAAAACCCGCCGCAACTCGACCGACCTGGAGGATATTTTCATCGCCCACATCGCCGGCATGGACACGTTTGCCCGCGCTTTGGTAACGGCCGATGCCATCCTGACCAAGTCGCCCTACAAGCAGTTCCGCACTGACCGCTACGCTTCGTTCGACTCGGGCCAGGGTGCTGAATTCGCCAACGGCAACCTCACGCTGGAAGATTTGCGCAAAATCGCGCACGAAACCGGCGAGCCCACGCCCCGTAGCGGCAAGCAGGAGTGGCTGGAGAGCATTATCAATCAGTACATCTAGCGAAAAATCCGTAAGGGAACGTGGTGCAAGCGCTTTGCACCACGTTCCTTTGCGCTACCAAAATTTTCGCTTGACAAACATGAGCAACCCCCAAGTATCGATTGACGAACTGAGCGTCAACACCATCCGCCTGCTTTCGGTGGACATGGTGCAAAAAGCCAACTCGGGCCACCCCGGCCTGCCGCTGGGCGCTGCGCCGATGGCCTATGTGCTGTGGTCGCGCTTCCTGCGCTTCAACCCCAAAGACGTGCATTGGGCCAACCGCGACCGATTTATCCTGTCGGCCGGCCACGGCTCGGCGCTGTTGTACAGCCTGTTGCACCTCTACGGCTATGACCTGAGCCTGGATGACCTCAAGAACTTCCGCCAGATGGGCTCCAAAACGCCCGGCCACCCCGAGTCGCACATCACCCCCGGTATTGAGGTGACTACCGGCCCGCTCGGCCAGGGTTTTGCCAACGGCCTGGGTATGGCCATGGCCGAAGCACACCTCGCCGCCACCTACAACAAGGAGGGCTACGCCCCGGTGCAGGACCACTACACCTACGTACTGGTGAGCGACGGCGACCTGATGGAAGGCATCGCTTCGGAGGCAGCCTCGCTGGCCGGCCACTTGCAGCTGAACAAGATGATTTATCTCTACGACGATAACAACATCTCGCTCGACGGCCCCACCAACCTGACCTACACCGAGAACCCGATGCAGCGCTTCGATGCCTACTACTGGCATACGCAGCACGTGACGGACGGCAACGACCTCGACGCCATCGAGAACGCCATCAAGGTGGCGCAGTCGGTAACCGACCGCCCGTCGATTATCGCCGTGAAGACCATCATCGGCTTCGGCTCGCCGCTGGCCGGCACCAACAAGTCGCACGGCTCGCCGCTGGGCGCTGATAACGTTAAGATTACCAAGAAGTTCTACGGTTTCGACCCCGAGCAGTCGTTCCAGGTGCCGCAGGAGGTATACGAGCACCTGCGCCAGCCCGGCGAGCGCGGCGCCGAGCTGCAAAAGCAGTGGGACGCCGACTTTGCCAAATACGCCGAGCAGTATGCCGACGAGGCGAAAATGTTCAAGCTTTCCTTCGCCGGCGACCTGCCCGAAGGCTGGGACAAAGACCTGCCCGTGTACACGCCCGCCGATGGCGAGCTGGCCACCCGCCAGGCCTCGGGTAAAGCCCTGGATGCCATCAAGAAAACGGTGCCGTTCCTGTTCGGCGGCTCGGCCGACTTGGCTAGCTCCAACGAGATGGACAAGGCGGGCAGCGACAGCTTCCAGCCGGCGCACCCGGCCAACCGCAACATCTGGTGGGGCGTGCGCGAGCACGCCATGGGCGCGGCCATGAACGGCCTGGCGCACCACGGCGGGGTACGCACCTACGGTGGTACCTTCCTGACCTTCAGCGACTACATGCGCGCGGCCATCCGCCTCACGGCCCTGGCCGAGAGCACGGCCACGTTCGTGTTCACCCACGACAGCATTGGCCTGGGCGAAGACGGCCCTACCCACCAGCCGGTAGAGCAGGTGCTGGCCCTGCGCACCATCCCGAACATCGTAGTGCTGCGCCCCGCCGACGCCAACGAAAGCACCGAGGCCTGGCGCATCGCCATGACTACGCCCAAGTCGCCGGTCGTGCTCATCTTCTCGCGCCAGAAATTGCCGATTCTTGACCAGACCAAGCTCGGCTCGGCCCGCGAAGGTGTGCGCAAGGGTGCCTACATTTTGAGCGAAGCCCAGGGTGGCCAGCCGCAGTTCATCCTCATTGCGACCGGCTCAGAAGTGGCCCTGGCCATGAAGGCCCAAATCGAGCTGGAAAAGGCCGGTACGCCCACCCGTGTAGTAAGCATGCCGAGCTGGGAGCTGTTTGAGCACCAGGACAAAGCCTACCGCGAGCAGGTGCTGCCGAAGGCCGTTAAAAAGCGTCTGGCCATTGAGGCCGGCTCGCCGATTGGCTGGCACAAGTACACTACCGACGAGGGCGGCATCATCGCCATGAACCGCTTCGGCGAGTCGGCCCCGGCTGAGGAGCTGTTCGAGAAATTCGGCTTCACGGTGGCAAACGTGGTGAAGCGCGCCCAGGGCGTGCTAGCCGGCCACCCCGAAGACGAAGGCCAGGAAGAAGAGAAGAAGCAGATAGTATCTAAAGGCGACTAAGCGGTGCGTTGCGGGTGGCCAGTTACCGGCTGCCAGGCGCTTCGCTGATGCAGCCTGCATTTCGATAATTGACCACCCGCAACTAGCTCCGTTTGTGCGCACTACCTCTATTTTTCGGCGGCCGGCTGGCCGTCGCTACTGGCTGGCCCTTGCCGGGGCCACCGGTTTTACTACCCGGCGCGCGTGCGCGCCACTGTGCCCGTAGTCCCTGCGGTTGCGACCCTAGCCGGGTCGTGGCTGCGGTGCCTACGGGCATTTTTATTGCCTTCGGAAGCAGTAGCGCGGACTAAAAATCCGCGCTACTGCCGCCAGCGCTTAAAACAGACCTTCTTCTTTTCCGCCGTTCACCTAACTCATATGAAAATCAACGCTTACGCGCTAGCCCTGGCTAGCCTGCTCGGGGCCGCGGGCCTCGCGGCCAGCCAGCGCCCGCCCGCCGAAAAGGGATTGAAGGACTACTACAAAAGCTACTTTCCTATTGGCGTGGCGGTGTCGCCGCGGGCGCTGCAAAACCCGGCCGAGGTGGCGCTCATCTTGCAGCAGTTCAACAGCCTCACACCGGAGAACGACATGAAAATGGGGCCTATCCACCCCGAGGAAAATCGCTGGAACTGGGCCCCGGCCGATGCCATCGTGGACTTTGCCCAGGCCCATAAAATGAAAGTGCGCGGCCACAACCTCTGCTGGCACGAGCAAACGCCGAAGTGGCTGTTCAAAAATGCTGACGGTAGCCAGGTCAGTAAAGAGGTATTACTGAAGCGCCTGCACGACCACATCGACGCGGTGGTGAAGCGCTACAAGGGCAAAATCTACGCCTGGGACGTGGTGAACGAGGCCATTGCCGACAACCCCAACGAGTTTTTGCGCAACTCAGACTGGTATAAAATCTGCGGCGAGGACTTCATTGCCGAAGCCTTCCGCTACGCCCACGCCGCCGACCCTGGTGCGGTGCTCTTTTACAACGACTACAATACCGAGCGGCCCGAGAAGATGGCGCGCATCTACAAGCTGCTCAAAAAGCTGAAAGAGGCCAAGGTGCCCATCGACGCGGTGGGTCTGCAGGGCCACTGGTCGCTGGTCGAGCCCACCGAGCAGGAGCTGCGCACCACCATCGAGCGCTTCGCCTCGCTGGGCCTCAAGGTGCAGGTGACGGAGCTCGACGTGTCGGTGTACCCCTGGGAGAAGGACCGCCGCACCAAGCGCCCCGACGAGTCGGACGCCTACACGCCCGAGATGCAGGCTAAGCAGAGCGCGCAGTATAAGCTGTTCTTCAAGGTGTTCCGCGACGAAGCGAAGTATATGACGGGCATTACCTTCTGGAATATCTCCGACCACTATTCCTGGCTCGACACCTACCCAGTGGCGGGTCGCAAAAACCACCCGCTGCTGTTTGATGAGAATTTTAAGCCTAAACCGGCTTATTACGAAGTGGTGAAATTTTAAGTAGCTGCTTATTCGCCAGTTCATTTTCTGCTTATTCCTATGCCCGCTATCCTTTCCCACCTTCGGCTGACGGTGCTGGTGCTCGCCCCCGCGCTAGCTTTTGCCCAGCCTGCTACACCCGCCGCGCCGTTCGCCGACCACTACATTTCGGCCAAGAAAACGACCGGCAGCTTTCCGCTGGTTGCCAATGGCAAAGCCGCCGCGCTCTACGCCAGCGATGGCGAGTGGCCGGGCGTGCTGCGCACCATTCGCGACGTGCAGGCTGACATCAACCACGTGACGGGCCAGGAGCCTACCATGCTCACCGATGCGCCGCAGGGCGCGCAGCCGGTGGTACTCATCGGCACGCTGGGACATAGCGCGTTGATTGACAAGCTGGTGCAAAATGGCAAGCTTGATGTAAGCAACCTCGCCGGCCGCTGGGAAACCTTCGTGGTGCAGCCCGTTGCCAACCCCCTGCCGGGCGTGGCCAGCGCCCTGGTGGTGGCGGGTAGCGACAAGCGCGGCACCATCTACGGCCTCTACGACCTGTCGGCGCAGATGGGCGTGTCGCCCTGGACGTGGTGGGCCGACGTGCCGGTGCCGCATCAGAAAAGCCTTTACGTGGCCGCCGGCCGCCACACGCTGGGCGAGCCGAAGGTGAAGTACCGGGGCATTTTTCTGAATGATGAGGCGCCCGCGCTCAGCGGCTGGGCCAAGGAGAAATTTGGGGGCATCAACTCGAAGATGTACGAGCATGTGTTTGAGCTAATCCTTCGCTTAAAAGGCAATTACCTCTGGCCCGCCATGTGGGGCAATGCCTTTAACGACGACGACAAGGCTAGCCCCGGGCTGGCCGATACCTACGGCATCGTGATGGGCACCTCGCACCACGAACCCATGCAGCGCGCCCAGCAGGAGTGGAAGCGCTACGGCAAAGGCCCCTGGAACTACCAGACCAACGCGCCGGTGCTGCAAGAGTTCTGGCGCCAGGGTATCAAGAATATGGGCACCCACGAAAGCATTGTGACCATCGGCATGCGCGGCGACGGCGACGAGCCCATGAGCGAAGGCAGCAACATCAAATTGCTCGAAAAGATAGTGGCCGACCAGCGTGGCATCCTGGCCGAAGAAACTCACAAGCCTGCCGACCAGACGCCCCAGGTGTGGGCGCTCTACAAGGAGGTGCAGGACTATTACGACAAGGGGATGCGCGTGCCCGACGATGTGACGCTGCTGCTCTGCGACGACAACTGGGGCAATCTGCGCAAGCTGCCCAAGCTCGGCGACGCCCCCCGCAAGGGCGGCTACGGCATCTACTACCACTTCGACTACGTGGGCGGCCCGCGCAACTATAAGTGGCTGAACACGAATCCACTGCCCCGCATCTGGGAGCAGATGCACCTGGCCCACGAGTACGGTGCCAACCAGATTTGGGTGGTGAACGTGGGCGACCTCAAGCCGATGGAGCTGCCGATTTCGTTCTTCCTCGACTACGCCTGGAACCCGGAGGCGCTGCCCGCCGACGGCGTGGCGGCCTACACCCAGCGCTGGGCTAGCCAGCAGTTTGGACCCAAGTACGCGGCTGATATCGCCGACATCCTGGCCAAATACGCCAAGTACAACGCCCGCCGCAAGCCCGAGCTGCTCGACGCCAACACCTACAGTCTGGCCACCGGCGAGTGGGCGAGGGTAGTGGCCGAGTACAACGCCCTGGCCGCCCGCGCCGAGGTCATCAACCAGAAGCTACCAGCCACCCACCGCGACGCCTATTTCGAGCTGGTGCTGCACCCGGTGCTGGCCTGCGCCAACCTCAACGAGCTGTACTACACTGTAGCCCAGAACCGCGAGGCCGCCAAAACCAATCAGCCTACCACCAACGCCCTGGCCGAAAAAGCCAAGGCCCTGTACGCCAAAGACGCCGAAATCAAACAGCGCTACCACGCCCTGGCCGGCGGCAAATGGAACCACCTGATGGACCAGACGCACATCGGCTACACCTACTGGCAGCAGCCGGAGGCGGACAAAATGCCCGAGGTGATGACGCTGCCCGTCGGTGCCACTGCCCAGGCTGCCGTGCTGACCCCTGGCCCTGCAAATAGCACTACCTCCGTTTCGCTCGACGCTGAGCAGTACACCCAGGCCGTGAATGCCGGCCCCATCACCTGGCAGCGCCTGCCCGACCTGGGCCGCACGGCCGGAGCCGTCACGGCGATGCCGGTGACGGCCGCGCCCACGGCCACGCCGGGCGGGGCTAGCCCCCACCTGGAGTACCGCATTTCGCTAGCCCAGGCGGGCCCCGTAACGGTGCAGGCCTACCTGGCGCCGACTCTGGATTTTACTAATACCACCGGCCTGCGCTACGCCGTGTCGCTGGATGACGAGGCGCCGCAGATTGTCAACCTGCACACCGGCCTCAATCCCGATAATGGCAACAGACCCTGGGAAAGGGCGGTGGCCGAAAATATTATCCTCAAAACCTCGCCGCACACCGTGGCCGCTGCGGGCGCGCACGTGCTCAAATTCTGGCGTGTTGACCCCGGCGTGGTGCTCGAAAAGCTGGTGGTGAGCCAGGGTAGCGTGCCCACTACCTACCTCGGCCCGCCCGCCAATGCAGCCGGCAAAGCCAAGGACCAGGCGGCGACTGGTAGCCTAGGCAGCCGCTAGCCCCTGCAAATGGAGTAGCACTCCGTTGCTGACTGAACGACAACCCCTAGCGTGGCACTCCATTTCTGGCAAAATGCCGAACGGAGTGCCACGTTGTTTTACAACCCATTCCCACCTATGAAATTAGCACATTTGCTCCTGGGCGTTGGCCTGCTGGCGGCCAGCGGGGCCCAGCGTCCGCCCGCCCCGCGCCCGGCCGCAGCCACGTACCCCTTCCAAAACCCCGATTTGGCCCTCGACCAGCGGGTAGATGACCTAGTGGGTCGCCTCACGCTGGCCGAAAAGGTGTCGCAGATGCTGAATGCCTCGCCCGCCATCGACCGGCTGGGCATCCCGGCCTACAACTGGTGGAACGAAGCCCTGCACGGCGTAGCCCGTACCGGTTTGAAAACCACCGTGTTTCCGCAGGCCATCGGCATGGCGGCCACGTTTGACAAAGATGCGATGCTGACGATGGCCACCATGACCTCGGATGAGGCGCGGGCGGTGCACCAGGAGTACGTGCGGCGCGGCGAACGCGGTATTTACCAAGGCCTTACGTTCTGGACGCCCAACATCAACATCTTCCGCGACCCGCGCTGGGGGCGGGGCCAGGAGACCTACGGCGAAGACCCGTACCTGACCGGCCAGCTAGGGTCGGCGCTGGTGAAGGGCTTCCAGGGCGACGACCCCAAGTACTTGAAAATCACGGCCTGCGCCAAGCACTTTGCCGTGCACAGCGGCCCCGAGTCGTCGCGCCACGAGTACAACGCCCAAATCAGCGACTACGACCTGTGGGATACGTACTTACCGGCCTTTCGCGACCTGATAGTGGATGCTAAGGTGGCCGGCGTGATGTGCGCCTACAACGCCTACGCCGGCCAGCCCTGCTGCGGCAGCGACGTGCTGATGACGGATATTCTCTACAAAAAGTGGCAGTTTAAGGGCTACGTTACCTCCGACTGCGACGGCATCAACGACTTCTGGCAGCACCACAAAATCGACCCCGACGCGGCCACCGCCGCCGCCAATGCCGTGCTGCACGGTACTGATATTGAGTGCGCTACGGGCAAGCTATTTACTTACAACTCGCTGCTGGAATCGGTGCAGAAAAAGCTCATCAGCGAGCAGCAGCTCGATACGTCGGTGAAACGGCTCTACAAAATCCGGTTCCAGCTGGGCATGTTCGACCCCGTGGAGCGCGTGAAATACGCCCAGATTCCGCTGAGCGTGGTGGAGAGTGCCCCGCACCAGGCCCACGCCCTGAAGATGGCCCGCGAGTCGGTGGTGCTGCTCAAGAATGAGCAGCACACCTTGCCGCTGCGCAAGGACCTGAAGAAAATTGTGGTGCTGGGCCCCAACGCCAACAACGAGAACGTGCAGCTCGGCAACTACAACGGCTTTCCGACCAACATCGTGACGCCGCTCGAAGGCATTCGCGCCAAGGTAGGGGCGGGCACGGAAGTAGTTTATATGCAAGGCGTTGACTACGCCAGCAACACCGTGTACGAACCGCTCGACATTACTAAACAGCTGGCTTACAACGGGCAGCCCGGCTTTCAGGCCGAGTATTTCAAGGGCACCAGCCTGGAGGGCTCCGCCGTGGCCACGCGCCAGGAAGCCGGCCTCGACCGCTTCCTGGCCAACGTGAAGCTGGAGATTGCGCCCGGCCTGCCGGCCGAAAACGTGTCGGCTCGCTACCGCACCACCTTCACGCCCGCCGCCACCGAAGAGCTAGCCCTGCAAATCACGGGCGACGATGGCTACCGGCTCTATGTGAATGACAAGCAGGTGCTTGACGCCTGGGCTAGCCGCGGGTCATCTACCAAGCAATACGTGCTCGGCGTAACCAAGGGCCAGCCCCTCGACCTGCGCCTGGAGTACGTGCAGTATGACCGCCGTAGCATCCTCAAATTTACCGGCGCCCGCGTGGTGCCCATGAACGCCGCCAATATCCTGGCTAGGGTCAAGGATGCCGACGCCATCGTGTTCGTAGGCGGTATTTCGCCGCAGCTCGAAGGCGAGGAAATGACCGTGAAAGTGCCCGGCTTCAGCGGCGGCGACCGCACCACCATCGGCTTGCCCGAGGTGCAAACCAACTTGCTGAAAGTGCTGCACAGCAGTGGCAAGCCGGTCGTCTTCACCCTTATGTCGGGCAGCGCCCTGGCTACGCCCTGGGAAGCGGCCAACCTGCCGGCCCTGCTCACGAGCTGGTACGGTGGCCAGGCGGCGGGCACGGCCCTGGCCGACGTACTTTTTGGCGACTACAACCCCGCCGGCCGCCTGCCGGTCACGTTCTACAAGTCGGAAACCCAGCTGCCGGCCTTTGATAACTACAGTATGGCTGGCCGCACGTACCGCTATTTCAACGGCGAGCCGCTGTTCCCCTTCGGCCACGGCCTGAGCTACACGACGTTCAAATACAGTAACTTAAAAGTATTATCGAAGCCCGCTACCGGCCAGCCCATCCGGGTGAGCGTGGAGGTGCAGAATACCGGTGCCCGCGCTGGCGATGAGGTGGTGCAGCTCTACGTGCGCCACCCCGGCGCCACGGGCCGCGTGGCTAAGCACGCGCTGGAGGGCTTCCGGCGCATCAACCTCGCGGCAGGTGCCAAGCAGACAATAGCATTTACGCTTTCGCCGCGCCAGCTTTCGCGGCTCGATGCGCAGGCCCGGCGCGTGGAAGCGCCCGGCAAGGTGCAGGTGTTTGTGGGCGGTGGGCAGCCGCTGGCCGCGGCTGTGGCGGCGGGCCGCGTGCAGCAGGCTAGCCTGCTACTGGCTGGCGCGCCGGTAACAATCGACCAAAAGTAGGCCGTTTTTGTCAGGGGCCCCACGCAGCTGTGCGGGGCCCCTGAAATTTGGGGCGCCAGCTTATTCGCTGGTAGTATATCGGACTTTGGGTTATCAATTAGCAGAGTGGAAGTAGCATCTTTACGCTTCGCTTTGTTCTTCCTTCCCATGCTTACTGTTCCTTTTCGCCCGGCCATAGCTCGGCGCTTGCCGGTAGTAGTGCTGGCCGTGGCCGGGCTAGCCAGCTGCGCCCGCTCGGTGCCCACGGCCAGCAACCAAGACTACCTGGTGTACATCGGTACCAATATTTCTTCGCCGCAGGAGAATACGATTTACCTCTACCATCTCAGCCCCACCACCGGCGAATTGCTGCCGCTGGGGGCCATGAAGGGCGGTGCCCAGCCCACCTACCTGACCATGGATGCGGCCCACCGCCACCTCTACGCGGTGAGCGAAACGCAGACCTACCTCGGAATGCCCGGCGGCGGGGTGAGCGCGCTGGCCATCGACCCGCGCACCGCGCTGCTGACCATGCTCAATCAGCAGCCGTCTACCGGGGCTTCGCCCTGCTACATCAGCCTCGACCGCACGGGTAAGAATGCGTTGCTAGCCAACTACTCGAGTGGCAACGTGGCCGTGCTGCCCGTGCGCCCCGATGGCCAGCTGGCCCCGCCCAGCGCCACCGACCAGCACCAGGCGCCCACCGGCCCCCACAAGAATCAGGACCAGCCGCACGCCCACAGCTTCCTGCCCTCGCCCGACAATCGCTACGTGTTTTCGGCCGACCTGGGGACGGATAAAGTGTATGGCTATCAGTTCGAGGTGGCTAGCGGCAAGCTTACGCCGCTGCCCGCGCCGGCCTTCGTGGCCAGGCCGGGGGCGGGGCCGCGCCACCTCACGTTTCACCCCAACGGCCGCTGGGCTTACCTCGAAAATGAGCTGAACTCGACCGTGACGGCGCTGGCGTATGACGCCAAAGCCGGCACGTTTCAGGAAATCGAAACGCAGACCACGCTACCCGCTGGCTTCGGCGGCGACAACTCGGGCGCCGATGTGCACGTGAGCCCCGATGGCCGGTTTGTGTACACCTCCAACCGGGGCAATAATAGTTTGGCCGTGTTTAAAATAGCACCCGCCGATGGCCGCCTCACGCTGGTGCAGCACGTGAGCACGCAGGGCAAAACGCCTCGCAACTTCGCCCTTGACCCTAGCGGGCGGGTGCTGCTCGTGGCCAATCAAAATTCAGATAATGTGTTCACCTACATTGTTGATAAGCAAACGGGTAAGCTTACGCCCACCGGCAAGTCGGTGAGCGTGCCCTCGCCGATGTTTGTGGAGGTGGTGCCCGATTTTACGAAGTAGATTAGCGAGCAGGCTTCACAAGTAACGGTCGTCATGCTAAACGCAGTGAAGCATCTCGCTCGTATCGTTAGGTTAGTACCCTAGCGGCACGAGCGAGATGCTTCACTGCGTTCAGCATGACGACCTTTTTTGAGCTGTATCTTATTATGTTGGCAGCAGGGCTAGCAGCTCGTTTTCCGAAATAATCGGCACTTTCATGGTCGTTGCCTTTTCGCGCTTGGCGGGACCCATGTTGTCGCCGGCCACCAGGTAGCTCAGCTTTTTGGAGATAGAGCCGGTGATTTTGCCACCGTGCTGCTGAATGAGGTTTTGCAGCTGCTCGCGGCTGTAGTTCTCAAACACGCCGGAGAGTACGAAGGTGAGGCCGGCCAGGCGGTCGCTCACCGTTTGGGGGGGCTCGCCGCTGGCTTCGAACTGCACGCCGGCGGCTTGCAGGCGGGCTAGCTGGGCCTGGTTTTCGGGCTGCTGGGCCCACAGGGCCACCGAGTCGGCGGTGATGCCGCCCACGTCGGGCACGGCGGCCAGCTCGGCGGCGGGGGCGGCCACGATGGCGGCCATCGTGCGGTAGTGCTGGGCTAGCCGTTGGGCGCCACCTTCGCCCACGTAGCGAATGCCCAGGCCGAAGAGCACTCGCTCGAAAGGCACGGTTTTGCTTTTCTCGATGCCCGCCAGCAGGTTGTCAATCGACTTGGTGCCGAGGCGCTCCAGGCCCTCTAGCTCGGGGCGGCGCTGGGCCAGGTCGTAGAGGTCGGCGGGCGTGTTCACCAGGCCCAGGTCGAAGAAGCGGCCCACCGTTTCGGCGCCCAGGCCGTCGATATTCAGTGCCTTGCGGCTCACGTAGTGCTCGAGCCGGGCCTTTTGTTGGGGCGGGCAGCCGCGCTCGTTGGGGCAGCGGAAATGGGCCTCGCCCTCGGGGCGCACCAGCGGCGTGCCGCAGGCCGGGCACTCGGTAGGGAAGCGCACCGGCACGGCCTCGGCGGGCCGGGCGGCCAGGTCGACGCCGGTGATTTTAGGGATGATTTCGCCGCCCTTCTCTACGAACACCATATCGCCGAGGCGCAGGTCAAGCAGTGCTATCTGATTGGCATTGTGTACGCTGGCGCGCTTGACGGTGGTGCCAGCCAGGGGCACGGGGTCGAGCAGGGCCACGGGCGTCACGGCGCCGGTACGGCCCACGTTGTAGATGATTTCGCGCAGCCGGGTGCGGGCCGCCGCCGTGGGGTATTTGTAGGCAATGGCCCAGCGCGGGCTCTTGGCCGTGAGGCCGAGCTGGTCCTGCTGGCGCAAGTTATCGACCTTGATAACGATGCCATCGGTGTTGACGGGCAGCGTGAAGCGTTTTTGCTCCCACTCGTGAATGTAGTCGAGCACCTCCGCTAGGTTCGCGCAGCGGCGCCAGGTGGGCGACACCGGTACGCCCCAGGCGGTGGCCGCCTCCAGGCTTTCGCTGTGGCTGGTGAAGTGCCGGCCCGGCGTGAGCACCGAGTAGGCATAAAAACGCAGCCGCCTCGCCGCTACCTGGGCCGAGTCTTGCAGCTTGAGCGCGCCGCTGGCCGCGTTGCGGGGGTTAGCCAGTAGGGCTTCCCCGTTTTGCTCCCGCTCCTGGTTGAGGTCGTTGAAGACCTGGTTGGGCATGAATACCTCGCCGCGCACCTCGGCTTCGGCCGGGAAATTGGTGCCGTGCAGGTGCAGCGGCAGCGTGCGGATGGTGCGCACGTTGGCCGTCACCACGTCGCCGCGGGTGCCGTCGCCGCGCGTCACGCCCTGGTGCAGGTCGCCGTTCTCATAGGCCAGGCTCATGGCCACGCCGTCGATTTTTTGCTCGCACACATAGGCGTAGGGCGCGCCTTCGAGGCCTTTTTGCACGCGCTCGTCAAACTCGCGCAGGTCGTCTTCCGAGTACGTGTTGCCCAGGCTCAGCATGGGGTAGCGGTGGGTGGCCTGCGCAAACTGCTTGGTAACGGTGCCGCCCACGCGCTGGGTGGGCGAGTTGGGGAGGGCTAGCGCGGGGTGGGCCTGTTCGAGCTGGTTGAGCTCGGCCAGCAGGGCGTCAAATTCCTGGTCCGACACCTCCGAAATGTCGTGTTGGTAATACTGATTATTGAGGTAGTGCAGGCGCTGGCTCAGCTCCTGAATGCGGGCTTGCGGGTCCATGTCCATGGGGTGGGGGCGGGCTTCAACTAAAGAACGTCATGCGGAGCTTGCCGAGGCATCTCGCTCGCACTGCCTGGGTTAGTGACCCTAGCGGCGCGAACGAGATGCTTCGGCAAGCTCCGCATGACGTTCGTAAATTTTTAAGATGCGCGTCTACGCGGCGTTCGACAGCGAGTGGCCGGGCTGCACAAAGTACGTGCTGCCGCCCTTCTGGGCGTCGGCTTCGCCTTGCTCCTCGGTGCGGGCGGGGGGCGCTTTTTCGTCGGCACCGGGCTGGCCCTGGGCTTCCTTAAGCTGGGTCGGGATGATGGGCTCGGACGGCTCCTGGGGCTTGAAGCGGGCGAGGAGCAGGAAGGCGATGGTGGCGACGGCGAACCAGGCGAAGAATTTCATGGGCGTAGAAAAAACGGCAAAACCAGATGTGGGGCAAAAATACACCGCGCTTGCCAACGGCAACCCTGGCCCGGCGGTTGCGTTTGGCCTTTTGAGGACCCCTAGCTTGCTTTGCAGCGCCAAATTGCCGCTGGCCCGGTGCTTATTACCTTTAGAACCCGCTTTCCATGCCTGACCAATCCGCCACTTCCTGGGCCGAAACGGCCGCTTCGCTGCTCACCAAGCTCTCGGGCGGCGTCGAGCTGAACCTCAATTTTGACCAAGTGGAGCTGCAAGTGCCCAACCAGGCCAACCCCGCCGGCGCGCCCGCCACCTGGAAGCTAAATGGCGCCCTGCGCATTCGCACCAAGGGCGAGGCGCCCGTGGCCAGCGCCCCCCTTATTTCGCCTACTACCGACGCCGGCGCGCCGCGTGGCTAGGGCCCTCGAGGTAGAAGCGCGGCTGGTGCTGACTTGGCCAGGCGGGCACGAGATTCAGCTGGCGGCTTCGGGCTCGTACCTCATCCTCAACGTGCCTAGCCAGCAGGTGCTCGACCTCATCACGAGTGGCCCGCCGCAGCCGCCGGGTACCCCCAAGCCGCCTAAAAAGCCCGGCGCCGACCCCCTGGAGCAGCTGCACTGGCTAGCCCGCCGCCTGGGCCTGGTGCTCGACCTGCGCGTGGCCGGTAAAACCTACGTCACCTTTGGCCTGCCCGACCGCAACGGTCCCAAGATTACGCTGAATGCGGTGCTGGGTAAAATCGGCTCGTTTTTCAAATAAAGCTGCGTATTTCTTCCGAACAAAAGACGGCTTTTTTGCCTTAGAGAGGAGACTTTTCCTCTGCCGTAATTTAGCTTTTGTGCAAGCTCCCCGCGACGACCGCAATACCCCGCTAGGCACCGGCCGCCGCTCGGCCGGCGGCTCGGCCTTCAGCCGCATCGAGCGCGTGCCGCCGCTGCTGATGCTGCTGTACCTGGCCATGCTGGGCATCACCATGCTGTTTGTGACGCTGGTGGCCATGTACGTGGCTTCGCGGGCGCAGAGCGCGGTGCCGCGCGGGCTGCACGAGTTTCCGCGCTACTTTTCGCTGAGCACGGTGGTGCTCATTGTGTCGTCGTACACGCTAGGGCAGGCGCCGCGCCTGTACCGCGCCGACGACCTGCCCGGGTTGGTGCGCTGCCTGGGCGCTACGCTGCTGCTAGGGTGCATTTTCAGCGGCTTGCAGGTGCAGGGCTGGCGCGAGCTGGTACAGCAGGGCGTGCTGTTCACGGGCGAGCGCAGCGGCACGTTTGTCTACGTTATTTCGGGGCTGCACGTGGCGCACATCGTGGGCGGGCTGCTTTTTATTCTGGTGCAGCTGCTGCGCACGCTGCACGCCAGCCGCGACAGCGTGCGCACGCTCGTCTTCATTCGCAACCCTTACCACCTGCGCCAGCTGCGGGCGCTGCTCACCTACTGGCACTTTATTGATGTGCTGTGGGTGGCTTTGTTCGTGGTGTTTCTGTTTCTGTATTGATTGTCAGCACCGCGAATTCGGCAGATTCGTCGGATTACTCGGATTTCAAAGCCGACGTTGGTTCGTTTCTTTATTACCACAAAAAAGGCTACCTCACGGTAGCCTTTTTTGTGTCTATGCGCTAGGTGTCGTCAGGTTATCGGCTTCAAAATCCAACAAATCCGCGGTTCAGACATCATTGCACCACCTCGACCCAGCCCTTGTAGCGGCGGCCGGTGGTGAAGGTGAGCACGTAGTAATAGGTGCCGGATACGTTGTCGCCGCCCCAGCGGAAGGTGCGCTCGCCCGACTCGTACACCAGGCGGCCCCAGCGCGAGAAGATTTTGATGCCCGCAAAGCGCGCGTCGCAAAAGTCAGGCGGCAGGCTGCTCATCGTGAATACGCGGTTGGGCTGGCTATTGCTGGTGGGCAAAATGATGTTGGGCGGCAGGAACGCCAGCGTGTCGGGGTCCACCACCGCGAAGCGCACGGTGCGCGTCTGGGGCTGGGCGCGGCAGGTGGCCTCCTGCAACTGGAAGGTGACGGTGAGCGTCTGGGCCTTGCCTTGCAATACGCTGGCCGCATCGCAGCCCGGCAGCCACTCAAACAAGCCCTTGGCCTGCCCCGCCGGGCTAGCCACCGTGGTGAAGCGCATGCCCGCGCTGGCCAGGTCGAAGCCCTGCCCGGCGGCGCTCAGCGTGAGCACATCAGTATCGGCGTCGAAGCCCGTGAGGGTGGCCGAGTAGGGCTTGCCCAGCGGCAGCCGGATGAGCGGTGGCTCGGCCGGCGGGGGGCTAGCTGGGGGCAAAGTAGAAGTGAGCACCGGCGGCGTGTTGCTGTAGTCCACAATGACCGGGATGTTGAGCGGGGCCGAGGTGAGCTTGTCGCCGCAGGGCGTGGTAGAAGTCGCCGTGAAAACCAGCTGCCGCACCTGGCTAGCCGGGTCGGTAATGGCTCGGCAATCGACAGGCCAGGTAAAGCGGGCGCGGCGCGTGGTGCCGGTTTGGGCCTGGGGCACCAGGGTGGCCCCTAGCGCATCGGGCACGAAGCCGCTGGGGCTGCCCGCCAGCGTAAACAGAATGGGGTCGCCGTCGGCATCCGTCGCCACGAGGTCGAAGGTCAGCGTCTGGCCGGGGCGCACGCGCAGCGGCAAAGTCGGGCCGGCGGTGCTGGTGAGGGTAGGCGCGGCATTGGGTGGCGGCGAGCCGATGAAGGCCACGTGCACCGTGTCGTGCTTGGGCAGCGAGCAGCCGTTGTCGGCCACCAGCACGTCGATATACGCCACCTTGCCCTTGGTGTCGGTGCATTCCGAAAAGCAGAGCGAGGCCACCAGCGTATCGGGCAGGCCGGCCGCGTGCACCGTGCCGCTAGTGGCCGTGGTGAAAGTGGGCAGCGGCCCCGTGTAGTTGACGGGCCGCAAGCTCAGGGCGAGTTGCGCGCGTGGGTCGGGGTCGGTAAAGCGCAGGCGCACGCAGTGCGGGCCACCGGCCACGATGCGCAGCGTGTCGCGGCCCGGCCGGTACACGCTGCGGCCGCTGGTGCCGGGCAGCAATTGCAGGCTAGGGGCCAGGTTGCGGGGGCAGTCGGTGACATAAATTTGAAAATCGCGACGAGTTTCGCCGATTTTCTCGCCCTTGCGAAACTCCTGGCAGCGCACCCCAAACACGAACAGCCCCTTGGCCGAGGGCCGCACCGTGAGCCGCCCCGTGCGCGCCCCAATGCCCAGGGCCGGCGTTCCCGGAATCTGGCTGCTAACGCTGCGGCCCGCCGCCCACAAAACCTCGACGTAGGGCGCCACGCCCGCCGTGGCGGGCTTGGGCTCCACGGGCGTGGAATGGCCGTTGAGGGGCGTTATCATGTCGTAAACCAGCGAGTCGCCATCTGGGTCTTGGCCCCCGAAATCGTAGGTGAACAACTCGCCCAGACAGGCATAGTCGCTCACGGGCGGAAACACGCGGGGCGTGGAATCGCGAAACGCCTGCCCGCGCCGTACCACGGCTGGAAACTCCAGGTAAAAGGTCTGGGCCGCATTGGCCGGCGCCACAATATTGCTGATGGAAACGTTGCGGCAGCAGCGCTCCACGGCCACGTAGTAGCCCTGCGCGCCATCGTAGGTGCCCGGCGGCAGCTCAATCGTGTTGCGATACACGATGGCCTTGGTGCTGAGGTCGCCAATGGTGCAAGCCGGGTTGGTGTAATTCACGAAGGTGTTGCTGATGAGTGGCAGCACCACGTTGGCCATGCGGCGGTTGGTAGCCTTGTCAAAAATGCCGGCCGTGAGGTCGTTATCCAGTGCGCCAGGGCTGCCCTTCACGGCGTCAAAGTACAGGTTGAGGGTAAGCTGATAGGTGTCGCCGCGCACGTATTGCAGGTCCATCTCGCCGCCCACAATGTGGGTGGCCCGCGCCGCCGGGGCGCTCAGCAGCACCAGCGCCAGCAGCAGCAGTCCGCCCCCGGCCCAGCGCCGCCCGGCTAGGCTAGCCGTGGCCGCCAGGGCGGAAAGCACAGTGTATAATTTTAGCATACAAAAGAAATTAGCAGGTAATCTGGCCAGGGCAAAAAAGGCACGCGCAGGCCAGCCGCCCCGCATCCCGAAGATAAGCGGCAGCGTGCAGTTGGCCGCCACTATTTACCTTCGGCTAGCTGCCGAGGCTAACGTCGGTTGCACTGCTTCCCGTATCCAGTTATGGCTAAAAACTTACTTGTATGGATGCTGCTGGCTAGCCCGGCCGGGCTATGGCCGGCGGCCACCCTAGCCCAGGCGCCCGCCGCCGGCCCCGATGCCGCGCAGGCGTGTATCCAGGCCCGCCTGGGCGCGGCGGCCCGCCTGGCGGCCACGCCCGGCGTATCGGTGCGCCACCGCCAAAAAATGGACCGCTACGACCTGAAGTGGGTGAAGCTCGACCTGGCCCTCGAAAACAACGCGCGCGCCGTAGCCGGCTCGGCGCTGCTGCTGGTGCGGGTAGGGGCCCAGCCGCTCGACTCGCTGGCCTTCGAGCTCTACCAGGCGCCGGCCGGCGCCGCGCCCGATGCGGCTACGCTCACCATCGATTCAGTAGTGGCCGATGGGCGACGCTCGCCGGGTGTACTGCGGCAGGGGCAGGCGGCCACGGCGGCGCTGGCGCAGCCTGCCTCGGCGGGCGCGCTGCTGGCGGCGCGTATCTACTACCACGGCACGGCGCCCACGGCCAGTGTGGCCGCCATTGGCAGTGCCTACAACACGGCCACGCTGCCGGGCACGAGCTACCAGGTCAGCTGGAGCTTGTCGGAGCCGTTTGCGGCCCACGAGTGGTTTCCCTGCAAGCAGGTACTCACCGATAAAGCCGATTCATCGGCCGTGTTCATCACTACCACCCTGCCTAATAAGGTAGCGTCCAATGGCTTGCTGCGCCGCACGGTGCCGCTGCCTGGCAACCGCGTGCGCTACGAGTGGAGCAGCCGCCACCCCATTGCCTACTACCTCATTTCGGTGGCCGTGGCGCCCTACGTCGAGTACCCGACCCTAGCCAACCTGCCCGGCGCGCCCGCCATGCCGGTGGTCAGCTACCTCTACGACCAGGCGGCGCTGGCGGAAAGCAAGTCCGCGCTCGACCTCTTGCCGCGCACCATCGAGTATTTCTCGGGCTTGGTGGGCACCTACTACTTTGCCGATGAGAAGTATGGCATTGCCTTCGCCCCCATCGGTGGCGGCATGGAGCACCAAACCATGACCACCCAGAGCAGCCTAGGTACGGACCTGACGGCCCACGAGCTCTTCCACCAGTGGTTTGGCGACAACGTGACCTGCGCCTCCTGGGCAGATATTTGGCTCAACGAGGGGTTTGCTTCCTACGGCGAATATCTCAATCTGCAGCAGTACCTCGACCCGCGCAGCTGGCTCAACCAGGCTCACAGCTATGCTCTGCAAGAACCGCTCGGCACCCTGCACGTGCCCGACACCACCGATGTGCGGCGCATTTTCAGCTACAACCTGAGCTACAAAAAAGGCGCCTCCGTGGTGCACATGCTGCGCTACCTCTGCCACGACGATGCGCGCTTCTTCCGCGCCCTGCGCACTTACCAGCGGCAGTTTAGTGGCCGCCCGGCCCGCACCCTCGATTTGCAGCGCGTGTTTGAGGCCGAGCTGGGGCAGCCGCTCACCTATTTTTTCGACCAGTGGTACCGGGGCAATGGCTACCCCATTTTCGGCGTGCGCTGGAACCAGACCGGCGGCACGCTCGCCCTGCAAGTCGACGAAACCACGACGGCGGGGGCCTCACCGGGCTTTTTTCGCACCGAGGTCGATTATAAGCTCACCTTTCAGGATGGCAGCACCAGGCTCGTGCGCCTCAACCAAACGCAGGCTAGCCAGGGCTTTAGCCTGCCCGTGGCGGGCACTGTCACCAACATCGCCGTGGACCCCGATGCCTGGCTGCTAGCCTACACCGGCAGCGCGCAGCGCGATACTACTCTGGTACTGGCCACGCGGGCGGCTAGCGCCCCGCTGCTGACGCTGTTTCCCAATCCGGCCTCCGACTACCTCACTATCAGTGGGCTAGCCCCAGCCGCCACTACGGCCGAGGTGCTCGATGCTACCGGCCGCGTGGTGCTGCGCCAGGCATTGCCCGCCGCTGCGGGCCGGCTGCGTACGGTGGCTCTGGCGCCCGGCCTCTACTGGCTGCGCCTGCTGGGGCCGGCGGGCGAGGCGCTGGGCCAGGGCCGCTTTGCGAAGGAGTAGGGGGCTAGCCCTCGTAGTATTCGGCTATGCGCTGCGCAATAGCTGCATCGGCCGCCGGCTCGTCAAAAACCGTTTGCAGCAATGCCTCAAACGACTGCGGCGGCGTGAAGTGCGCCTCGCGCACGTGGTTGGTGCTGAGGCGAATAAAGAGCGGCCGGTCGTTTACGCCCACCAGGTCGAGCGTGATGAGGCCGTAGCGCTGGTCGCAGCGGCCAGTCTCGGTGCAGTCGGTGGGGTTGGGCTTGAAGAGCTGCTTAACCGTGTTTTCGCGCAGTTGCTCGTGGCGGCGCTGGCGGCAGTCGTGGCAGGCGCGGTGGTAGCCCAGGGCCGCAATACGCTCGCCCACCAGCTGGTAGAAGTGCTCAAAATTGCCCGGCCCGATGCTGGGGTCATAAAAGAACAGCGCGCCCTGGCGGCCATCTTCGTGCAGCAAATCTACCCGAAAGCCCCGCCGCCCGCCGGCGCCGCCCTTGCGCAAGTGGTAGGCCTTAAAATAAGGCCCCAGCCAATTGCGGTACACGCGCTCGGCCACCCAGGCGGCGTGCCGCTGGGCTTGGGCGGGCGTGGGGGCAGCCGCGGGCTGCCAGTCGGCACCCGCGCCGCTGCGGCGCCGCTGAAAAAGCTGGTGGAAGAATTGAAGCACGGTGGAAAAAGCAACCTGAACGGGTAAAAAACACGGGCTTCCGCAAATAGTTTCGGGCGCCGCGGGGCTGGCGGCCCCAAAATCTGGCAAAAAAACGGCGACCTTTCCCGTAAGAAAGGCCGCCGCTAAAGAGATGGCGCTGGCTAGCAGTCGGGCTTATTTTACCCGCGTCCAGGTCTGCGACTTGCCGATGAGCGAGAAGCCGATGTAGCCTTTCACTTCCATCGTATTGGCCGATTCCAGTTTCATGTAGCAGGAGTAGGTTTTGCCGCTTTCGGGGTCATAAATCTTGCCGTTGTCCCACTTGTTATCATCCTCGTAGCTAAAGCCTTGCATGAAGACCATGCCCAGGCGCGGGCGGCTGCGCAGCTTGGGGTCGGGGTTGGGCGTGTCGGTTTTGGGCTTGCCGGTGGCCGGGTCGTTGGGCACGGCCAGGCTCACGATTTTACCGCAGAGCTTATCGCCGCACTTGTAAATCTCGAACGTCGCCTTCTTCTCGGCATTCGTCCAGACACCCAGGGGCGACAGCGTCTGGGCCTGGGCGGGCAAGGTAATTGCCCCAAACCACAGCACTAGTAGAAAAAGGAGAGACTTGTGCATCGTAAAAAGAGTGAAGAAGTAATGAAGGGTGGATGAGACAGGAAAGCTACTGGAAAAAAGAGGAATAAACCAGGAGTTGCAATTATGCAGCCAGTTATGCTCGCCGCCACTGGCTAGGCCCCGGCCAGCAGCTTGCGAGGTGGCTAGGGTACTTGGCTCAAAAATGATGTGGTCAACCTAAAAATAATGCGCTTGACTTTCAGCTAAATGCCGCTAATACGGCCCCTGGCCCCCTAAAATACTCGGGAACGCTTGGAACCTCCACTCCGGCAATTAACTTTAACACTCAGTAGCGAGTGCTACGGCCCCGGACGAGCCGCCCTAAATTGCTGGGCAGCGACCCCAGGGTTATGTGGAACCATAAAGAAAGGAGGTACAAAATGTCTAGTAGTCCCAACCAAATCCTGCCGAGCCTGTCCAATGTAGTACGCCTCACCGCCGTACTCGCCTAACACACACAGCTCGGCGGAGGGCGCTGCAGTGTTGCGGCCCCCTTTCGTTGGACAGGTCTTACTGTGAGACGTCGGCGCTGTACCCCAGCGCTCTCGCTTGGTAAGATTTGAAGGATTAGATGCCCGACTAGCCTGGTGGTGCGCAAGCGCCACGGTGGGCCGGTCGGGCATCGTTTTTTTAGTGGCTTTTCGGTTTTGCCCGGTGGGTTGTCGGCTTAGGTTGGGCAGCTGGCCGGGTTGTCTTTTTGCCGGTAGCAGCTGGTTTTTTTGCCGCTGCCTGCTTCAGCGTGGCTTTACCGACGACTGCCTTTTTAGAAGCCTTAGTGGCTACTGCTGCTTTGGTGGCGGTCGTGCGCTTGGCCAGCGTCATGCGCTTGGTTGCGGCGGGCAGTTTGGTGCGGACCTTGAGTGCTTTTGCGCTAGCACTGGCGCGGGGGCGCCGCCGCACCGGCACCAAGGCTAGCCGGGTAGGCAGGGCCACCGCTAGGTCTGCGGCTACCGCCGGCGCCGCAGCGGGTAGCGCCGCCACCGCGCCCGCCGGGCGGGCTAGCGGGCGGGGCACCGCCGGCCGGCTTGTGGCAGCCAGCACGGGGCTAGCGGTGGCCGGGCCGCTGCCCAGCACGCGCCGGATTTGCATAAAGCGACGCTCATAGCCCGAGTTTTCAACCTGGCTGACTTTCACCCCCGACTCGCGCCGGGCCGATGAGGCGTGCACAAAGCGCAGCGGCGTTTCGCCCAGGGCGGAGATAACGATGCCCGCGTGGCCCGGCGTGGTGCTGCCCTCGGCCGTGCCGGTGAAAACCACAATATCGCCGGGCTGGGCCTGGGCGCGGGGCACCGGCCGGCCGGCATCGATGAGCAGCGCCGTGGCGTGCGGCGTGGCCACGCCAAACTGACTGAAAACGTACGTGATAAAGCCCGAGCAGTCGAAGCCCGTGCGTGGGCTGGTGCCCGCCCAGACGTAGGGCACGCCCACCTGGCGCAAGGCAAAGCGCACGAGGCTATCGCGCGCTTCGGTGGGCGCGGAGAGAGGGCTAGCCGAGCGCTGAGACACGGGCACTATAGTGGGTGCCACCGCTGTGGGGCTAGCCCTCGGCCCGGCTGGGCCGAGGGGCAAGACGAAGCGCAGTCCAAGCAGACCGAGCAGTAAGCAACCAAAAATCAACCAGATACTACGCATAAAGAAGCAGCCGCAACGGCGGCCCGGTGCGCTTAACGACCGGGCTGGCTGCGAAGTTGGCTAGCCCCGGCGCAAAAAGCCCACGCAACCAGCCCGGTCGCAGGTGTTACTTTGTGGGCATGTTCGCATCTACTTCTGCCTTTTGCCGCCTGGCCGCCGTGGCCAGCCTGCTGGCGGCCGTGCCCGCCGCCGCCCAAACCAAAGTTAAAACCAAAGTAAAACGTAGCTCATCGGCGCCCGCCAGCGCGCCCGCCAGCGCTGCCAATGCCAGCTCCAGCGGCGGCAGCCTACGCTACACACTGGCCATGCCCGCGCCCCAAACCCACTACTTCGAGGTGCGGATGGATATGCAGGGCTTTGGCCAGGAGTATACCGACCTCAAGATGCCGGTGTGGGCGCCGGGCTCGTATCTGGTGCGCGAGTTTGCGCGGCACGTCGAGCGCCTCAAGGCGCAGGGCGCCAATGGCCAGGCGCTGGCCGTGGAGAAGCTCGACAAGAACACCTGGCGCGTGCACCACGCCGGCCAGGGCACGTTCCGGGTCGACTACGGGGTGTATGCCTACGAAATCAGCGTGCGCACCAGCTTCATCGACGCCGACCACGGCTTCGCGCTCGGCAGCAGCATCTTTATGTACCCGGCCCAGGCCAAGAATATGGCTAGCCAGGTAACGGTGCAGCCCGCCGCCGGCTGGGCCACCGTGAGTACCGCGCTGCGCCCCGCGCCGGGCATGCAGAAGTTCGTGTACCAGTCGGCCAACTACGATGAGCTAGCTGATTCTCCGATTGAAGTGGGTAACCAGAAAGTACTGAATTTCAGTGCTGCTAACACGCCGCACCAACTCGCCATGTACGGCCCCTTTACGCTGCCCGATGAGGCACGCTTTCTGGCCGACATGAAGAAGATTACTGAGGAAGCCCAGCGTGTGGTGGGCCAGAATCCGCTCGACCATTACCTCTTTATCGTGCACCACCTGGAGACGGGTGGCGGCGGCTTGGAGCACCTGTACTCGACCACGCTGGGGGCGCGGCCGGGCACGTACGCGTCGGAGGTAGCGTACAAGAATTTCCTGCGCCTGGTGGCACACGAGTATTTTCACCTCTGGAACGTGAAGCGCATTCGGCCGGTGGCACTGGGGCCATTTGACTATGACCACGAGAACTACACGCACATGCTGTGGGTGAGCGAGGGCCAGACCGAGTACATGGCTAACCAGATTGCCCAGCGCGCGGGCTTCTACACCGCCCAGCAGTACTACGACCAGCTAGCCACGGTGCTGAGCGGCGTCGAAAACCAGCCCGGCAACAAGCTGCAGCCGGTGGCCATGGCGAGCTTCGACGCCTGGATTCGGGCCTACCGGCCCGATGAAAACTCGAAGAATTCGGAAATCAGCTACTACGACAAGGGCGAGATGGTGGGCATGGTGCTCGACCTGATGCTAGTACAAGCCACCAACGGCCAGAAGCATATTGACGACGTTTTTCGCCTGCTCTACGATAAGTACTACAAGGGCCTGAAGCGCGGCTTCACCGACCAGGAATACCAGGATGCGGTAGCCGAAGTAGCCGGCCGGCGCTTCGATGACTTCTTTCAGAACTACGTGTACCAGGCCCGCACGCTTGATTACGCCACGGCCCTCGGCTACGTGGGCCTTGCTATCAGCAGCACGCCCGCTACCCCCAATGGCAGCCTGGGCGCCACCATCGCCAACCGCAACGGCCACTACGTGGTTACGAGTGTGAAGCGCGACGGCACCGCCTGGAACGGCGGCCTCAACGTGAACGACGAGGTGCTGCAACTCAACGGGGCCGCCCCCACCGACGATGCCGTGAAGCAGGCCCTCTTCGGCACCGCGCCCGGCACGGCCGTGAAAATTCAGGCCAAGCACGGCGCCCTCACCCACGACCTGAGCCTGACCCTACAGCCTGACCCCGACCGCACCTACCAGATTCAGCCCGTGGCTAGCCCCACGCCCGACCAGCAGCGCCTGCTAGCCAAGTGGCTGGGTAAGTAAACAGCTTAGTTAACACGAAATAGTTAGCGCGAAAGCGTGTCATGCTGAACGAAGTGAAGCATCTTGCCCGAATCGTTGGATTACGAATCCTGACGACCACGAGCGAGATGCTTCACTTCGTTCAGCATGACACGCTTTCGTGCTAACTGAGTTTGGCTAGGCCACTTAAATTCTAGTACGCTTTCAGTCCGCTATTCAGATAGCTTACGAAGTTTTCGACTTCATAATCGGCGCCCTGGGGTGGCACTAGCACGTTGCCCTTGCGGCCCAGCAGCACGTAGTAGGGCTGCGAGTTGGTGTTGAAGCGGCTGGCTTGCAGGTCGCTGTACTTGTTGCCGATGGTTTTGAGGGTTTTGCCGCTCAGTTTCGACACGGTTTGTTCGGCGGCGGGCAGTTCGGTTTTGTCATCCACGTAGAGCTGGATGAGCACATACTTGTCGCGCAGCAGGGGCAGCACCTGCTTGTCGGGCCACACGTTGGCTTCCATCTTGCGGCAGTTCACGCAGGCGTGGCCGGTGAAGTCGATGAGCACCGGCTTGCCCACTTGCTTGGCGTAGGCCATGCCCTCGTCGTAGTCGAAGAACGCGGGTAGGCCTAGCGGGGCGTGAAACAAGTCGGCGTACTTGTGCGGCGCGGTGCTGGCCGGGGCCACGGCGCTGCCCCCGGCCGGCGCCAGCAGGCTAGGGGTGTAAAGGTCAAAATCCTGGGTGTCTTGCGGAGGCAGGAAGGCCGAGACGGCCCGCAGCGGCGCGCCCCATAAGCCTGGCACCAGGTACAGCGTGAACGACAGCACGATGATGGACAAAAACAAACGCGGCAGCGTAATAAACGGCAGGTCGCTATCGTGCGAGAAGCGCAGCTTGCCGAGCAAATACAGCCCCATCATGCCAAAAATGACTATCCACAGCACCAAAAATACCTCGCGGTCGAACCACTGCCAGTGGTAGGCCAGGTCCACATTCGACAGGAATTTGAGGGCAAAAGCCAGCTCCAGAAAGCCGAGCGTCACCTTCACTGAGTTGAGCCAGCCGCCCGACTTGGGCAGCGAGGCCATCCAGCCCGGAAACAGCGAAAACAGCGTAAATGGCAGCGACAGGGCTAGCGCAAAGCCAAACATGCCCACGGCTGGCCCCAGCAGTTGACCCATGGTAGCAGCCTGCACCAGCAGCGTGCCAATGATGGGTCCGGTGCACGAAAACGACACCAGCGCCAGCGTAGCCGCCATAAAGAAAATGCCCAGCAAGCCACCCTTGTCGGCTTTTTCGTCCATCTTATTGGCCCAGGCCGTGGGTAGCATAATCTCGAACGCGCCCAGAAAAGACGCCCCAAATACCACCAGCAGCAGGAAGAAGAAGAAGTTGAAAATGCCGTTGGTGGCCAGATTATTCAGCGCATCGGCCCCAAACACCACGGTAATCAGCAGCCCCAGCGCCACGTAAATGACGATGATGCTAGCCCCGTACACCAGCGCATTGCGGATGCCCCGCGCCCGCGTGCCCGAGCGCTTGGTGAAGAAGCTCACCGTCATGGGCAGCAACGGGAAAATGCACGGCATCAACACCGCCGCGAAGCCCCCGAGCAGGCCGGCCAAAAACGTGACCCACAGCGAGGATTTCACCGGCGCGGGCGTCGCACCCGGCTGGCTGGCCGGGGTGGCGGCTTCGGCGGGGCTAGCGGCGGTTGTGGCAGTGGCTGGGCTGGCGGTGGTCGGCGCCACCGCCGTAACTGAGTCCGTGGCTTTGGCGGCCGGGGCGGCCTCCTCCACGGGGGTAAACTGAATATCGGCCGTTGAGACAGTGTCCTGGGCTAGGGCCGGCTGGCCGACAAAAACGCCGATGAGCAACAACAGGCCCAGCAGCCAAGCCGCGGGGGCCTTTAACAAGCGCAGGAGCCTGGGGGCTCCTGCTGAAGTGGGTACGCGCATTACAGAAGAAGTTATTTTACGGGAATGCTGAAGGCGACCTCATCGGGCGGCAGGCATTTCTCGTCGTTGCAGGCCATAAATTCGAGGTTGCCCTTTACCGTGAAGGGGCCTTTGCCGGTCAGTTTCACCTTCTGCTGAAAAATAACCGAGTTGGCAAAGTAGCTCACCTCCATGTTGAAAGTTTTCTCCATCTTGGAAATTGGCTTGGGCTCCTGCGGCGCGCCCACCAGGGTGTAGGCTTTCGAAGGGTCAAATTTGATGGTGGTTTTCACGGGTCCGCCGTCCTTCACGTTTTGCGAGTACACGTGCCAGCCTGGGTTGATGGTGGCTTTCAGGAACACTACGGCTTCGGTGGCGCTCGTTTTTTTGGCGGCGTAGCTCCAGTGCACGGGAGTCAGTATCTGCGCCTGGGCCTGCGTGGTGCCGAGCAGGACGAAGCCTGCCAAGAGAAATTTTTTCATGAATACAAACGGGCAATAAGCGGCCCGGTAGCGGTACTAAAACAAAGGTAGTGCCTGTTTTATCCCAGCGGCCGGCCGTATCGGCAAACTACCAATTGCTAGGGCTAGTTGTTTTAAAAACAGGGACTCGCTACTGCTAAAAGCCGGCAGCTCCGCGAACTTCAGGTAGTTGTGCTAGCCTTAGCGTGGCGCGGTTAGCCCAGGTGCCACAAAAAATGCCTGCCGGAAAGGCAGGCATTTTTAGATTTAGCTAGCAACTGGCTACTTCACCCGCGTCAGGGCCACCTCGCGCACCGGCGCAATTACCAGTGGCACTTTCTCCATCTTCACCGAAGACGTGTCGAGGCCAAAGTACTGGGCTTCGCCCGAGATGAACTGCTTGATGTAAAAATAAGCCTGCATCACGAGCTTCTCCTGGGTCGGGAAGTCGTTCTCAACCGACAGGTATTTCTCCAGCACCACGAAGCGGAAATCACCCACCACGTGCCGCTGGCTCAGCGACGAGTAGCGCGAGGTGATGTCCACTTCCTTGTTGCGCACCAGGTCCTCGACCACCTTGCGGAAGAACAGATTGATGCGTTGCTGCACCCGGAAGCCTAGCCGGAAGTTGATGCGGAACACGTCGTCGTGGGCCAGCTCAGTCACCTTGTACTCCATCGTGTACGGCTCATCGGTGGTGTCGACGTGGATAAACCAGTAGATGTCAGCGCGTTTGGGGCGCTTCTGAAAAATGGAGTAGATAATTTTCTGCTCAATCTCGCTAGCCCGCTCGGCCGAGGTGAGGAACACCAGGTGCGTAGCGTATTTCGAGATGGAGTCATCGTCGCTGAGCTGCTTGAGCGGCTCGATGTAGGGCTCCATCTTCACAAAGTCGGTAAGGCGGCGCTTGATGTAGAAAGCTTTGAGCCACACGTACATCACGCTCATCAGGCCCGTGCCAATGGCCAGCGATACCCAGCCGCCGTGCGGAAACTTGATGAGGTTGGCCAGCATAAACGAGCCCTCGATGAAGCCGTAGACCAGCACAAACAGCGCCACCAGCGGCAGTGCCACGCGCTTGATTTTGCGCAGCCACACGGTGAGCAGAATCGTGGTCATCAACATAGTCAGCGTGATGGCCAAGCCGTAGGCTGCTTCCATATTCGAGCTCTCGCGGAAGTACAGCACCACCCCAATGCAGCCGATGAGCAGCAAGCGGTTCATGCTGGGCACGAAGAGCTGACCCTTCACATCGGTAGGGTAGTTGAGGCGCACTTTGGGCCACATGTTGAGGCGAATGGCCTCGGCCACGAGCGTAAACGAGCCGGTGATGAGCGCCTGCGAGGCGATAACCGCCGCCACCGTGGCCAGCCCAATGCCGGGTAGCAGAAACCACGACGGCATGAGCGCATAAAACGGATTTTGCTCGCCTATCATCTCGCCCTTGTGGGCTAGCAGCCAGGCGCCCTGGCCCAGGTAGTTGAGCAGCAGCGTGGCCTTTACAAAAGTCCAGCTGATGCGAATGTTGCCCTTGCCGCAGTGCCCCAGGTCGGAATACAGCGCCTCGGCCCCGGTGGTACACAGGAAAACCGACCCTAGCAGCCAGAAGCCGCCGGGATAGTGCACCAACAGCTGGTAGCCGTAGTACGGATTGATGGCCCGCAGGATGGTGGGGTCGTGCGAAATCCAGATAGCGCCCAGCACGCCCAGCATCGTGAACCACAGGAACATAATCGGCCCGAAAGCCTTGCCCACAATCTGCGTTCCGAAACTCTGCACCAGGAAAAGGCCCGCGATGATGCCGATAACGATGGGCACCGTGGGAATGGACGGGTACACGGCCCGCAGACCTTCCACGGCGGAGGATACCGAGATGGGTGGCGTAATCACCCCGTCGGCCAGCAGGGCGGCCCCGCCGATAATGGCCACGGCCGACAGCCAGGCCCCGCGCCGCCGCACCAGGGCGTAGAGCGAAAAAATGCCGCCCTCGCCGTTGTTATCGGCATTGAGGGTGAGCACTACGTACTTAATGGTGGTTTGGAGCGTGAGCGTCCAGATAACGCACGAGATAGCCCCGAGTACCAGCACCGGGTCGATGAGGCCGGGCACGCGTCCACTTTTGAGGATGGACGACATCACGTAGAGCGGCGACGTACCGATGTCGCCGTAGATAATGCCCAGCGCGATAAGCAGCCCCGCCCCGGAAATGGCGGTGTGCGAGTGTTTAGAACTCATGTGGTAGTGGCGTAATTACTTGGTCAGAAAGCAGCAGGTAAAGCCCGGTGACCCGGTAAATGTAAGAAGGTGCGGCGGCCGGCTTTACGCAGGCGCGTCCGAAATGGCTGGGTCGGGAGCGGATTGGTTTGCTTCGGCTTGCCTCGCCGCCTCGGCGGCGGCATTACGCTCGGCTTCCAGGGCGGCTAGTAGCCTGGCGGCTTCCAGGGCGGCCTGGTCGTGGGCACGGTGCACGCGGCGGTTCAGTTCACCTACCAGGCGTCGCCAGCCGTCGGCATCGCCGGGCAGGGCAAAATGCACGGCCTCGCGGCCCAGCAGCACCAGCCGCAGCCGATTGGTGCCCCGGTGCCCGTAGAGCAGCACGAGGGCCGTAGCCAGCAGCCCGGCCATGGTGGGCAGCGTGCGCAGCCAGTTGTTCAAAAACAGAATCAGCACAATGGCTAGCCCTAGCCCGCCCAGCAAGTACCACAGCAGCCAGCGCACCGGCTGCACCTCGGCCCGCTCCAACTCGCGCAGGCCGTAGGTGTGGCCCAGCACCGTGAGCGAAGTCGCCGTCAGGGTCAGGCGGCCGTCGGCGCTACTGACCGTGGGCGCGGGCGGCGCGGGTGGCAACTCCTCGGCAATGGATGTAGAAGCCAGGGCTGCATCGGCAGCAACGTCGGCCACCGGCCCGGCCGCTACCAAAGCCGCCACCGGCGCAGGTGCGACCGGTGGCGGGGTGAGAGTAGTGGCGGGTGCAGTGGGGGGGCTAGCGGGCACGGCCGTGCTGCTCCGAACCCAGGTGGGCGCGGTGGCAGCGGTGGCGCTAGCACCCGCTAGGGGGGCAGGCGCCTGGGGCGCCTCGCCCGGTACGTCCCCGTCCGGCACCGCTGCTTAGTTGTTTACTTTCAGCAATTCCACGTCGAACACCAGCGCCGAGTCCGGACCGATGTCGCGGCCGGCGCCCCGCTTGCCGTAGGCCAGGTCCGACGGGATGTAGAGGCGGTACTTCGAGCCTTCGGGCATCAGTTGCAGGGCCTCAGTCCAGCCGGCGATTACCCCGTTTACCGGGAAGGTAGCCGGCTGGCCGCGCTGGTAGCTGCTGTCAAATACGTTGCCGTTGATGAGCGTACCGTGGTAGTGCGTCGTCACCGACGAGCGCAGGGTGGGCTTGGGGCCGGTGCCCTGGGTCAGCACTTCGTACTGCAGGCCGCTGGGCAGGGTGGTGATGCCCGGCTTCTGGGCATTTTCGGCGAGGAAGGCTTCGCCTTCGGCTTTGTTGTTCATGGCGTTGGGGTTTTGAGTGGCGTCGTCGTCATCGTCGTCGTCATCGCCGCCGCCGAGCTGCTCTTGCAGCTGCTGCATGGCGGTTTGCATCTGCTCCTGGGTCAGGCGGCTGGGCTCGCCCGAAAGGCCTTCCTTGAGGGCGGCGGCTAGGGTGTCGATATCCAGCTCCAGGCCTTGCTGGGCAAAATTGCGGGCCAGGTCGCGGCCAATGATGTAGCTGACCTGCTGTTGATTGGTGTCGAGCGTCACGGGTAAATGAGCGTGAAACGACCGGCTCACCAGAGCCGGCCAGGCGTGAAAAATAAGGAAATCAGGCCGCGAAGGTCGGCACTGCCAGCCGCTTCTTACGCAAAAAGCCCCGCCGAGGGCGGGGCTTCGTAGGCAACTATGGTGGGAAACCCGGTGGGTTAGAGGTAATATTGCTCCTCTTCGCCGTGCAGGTGAAAGGTCAGGTTGAGGTTAGCCAGCTGCGCCCGCAGGTAGCGGAGCGAACCCAGGCTGCCGAGCAGTAGCAGCGACGATAGGGCAGTAGTCTTCTTCATGAGAACTGGTTGATTAAGTGAAGTAAACGCCGCACAAAGATACGCAGTTTTGCCGAAATATGTTAGGCGTGCCGAGTAAATTGCGGCGTGCTCATTGGTCTGCCGATGGTAGAAGGACCCACCATTCTGCTTCGTTATCCTGCATCTGAGTGAGGTGACGACGGGCATGCTGGGCTAAGAAATAAATGTACTCCTACACGTTGAGCTTACCTAGCCCGTTGACCGACATCGTAGTTTGGTAAAGTAGGCCTTCCCCTTGGGCCAACCGGTTCAGACAGTCGAGCAACTGCAGTAATTGGTCGTGTAAGTGCTGCCGCACCGCCTGTTGCGAACGCGGGTGAGTGCGAAGCTCCAGGTGCTCGGGGCGGGTCCACGAAAATGCATGCAGCGTACCGATTGCCGCCAGCTTTTCTTGTGGAAACCGGTAATCTGTTAACTCAGTCAATAAATCACGGCTCTGGGTATTGGCTAGCGCTTTGTTAGCTCCTTTTTCGATAAGAATGAGTAGGTAGTGATTGGTGAGCGCGGTCTGATTCAGCACTTCGTCAATCGTTCAGCCCTCGTCAGCGGGTACGAACACCCGGAGGCTAGCCGGCTTATCAAACCACGCAGCTACCTGCGCAAAAGGTGCGCGTAGCGCGGTTTGTAATTCCGCAAGCAGCCCACCGATTTCCATGGAAGCGAACTAGCTCGAATGGTCGGCCACGATAACCCACTGCCCGTTCAGCTTTCTGAAAATCAGCAGAAACTGCCCTTGCGCGTCGCCGGCTGCCGCGCCGGGCCGGGCCAGGTGCCAGTGGCCAACTACCTGCGCCACCTCGGCCCCGAGCGGCGTGATGCGCAGCTGGCTGAAGTCGAGCTTGCCCATCTGGGTGGCGTCGGGGTAGTTCTTTTTGTAGTTGGCTAGGGTGGGCTGCCAGCCGTAGGTGGGGCCGTTTTTGCCGATGAACACCAGCGAATCGGAGCGCCAGTAGCCCGCCATGAAAGTGGGGATGTCGCCCCGGTTCCAGGCCGCGGCTTGGGTAGTGAGCACTTGGGCGATGGCCTGGCGCGGGGTGGGCAGCGCAGCCAGGGGGCCAAGCGTGCAGCTTAGTTTAAGTAAAAGAAGGGGGAAGGACATGGCTGGCGACAACAGGGTAAGCCTGGGTTAGCAAAGCTACCAAGGCCAGCGTAGAAGGCGGCCCCGCGTGCTTTTACGCATACCAGGTAGAACTACGCGATTAATAAAATTGAGTAGTTATACCTGGTAAGGTAGCTATTTTAAGGTATTTACTTTGTGGTGTCGAAAGCGCTAGACGACCGGCCCTTACCGAAAAGCCGCAATCGAGTAGGTACTTATTCCTTTTCCTTTTTCAAGCTAGAACATGGCAACGTTTCGAGTGTATTTCCGCCGCCCCACCAGCCGCCCCCCCATGTGGGATTATGCCACGACCGTAGTGGCCCCCAATGCCCAGGTTGCGCTTGGCCGGGCCTATGAGAACTGGGTGCAGTCCCACCCAACCCCACCGGTGCCGCCCTTGAGCCAGTGCCAGTCGCAGGTTAACCAGTCGGGCGTGACCAGCTTGGCGCTGAGTGCAATGAGCCTGAGTGCAGCAGGCATGAGCGCAGCGGTCATCTCGCCGGCGCAGCAGGCATTTATCGACAATATTCAGCAGCAGGTAAGTAATTTCCTGGCTACCCAGCTCGACGGCGCCTTTAGCATGGTGAGCTACCCATCGGGCTTCAACTACGGCATCACCTACGGGCTGAATGGCTACTACAACAAGGCCACCCTCCAGGACATCGACACGCTGCTGGGCACGGCCAGCAACGGCCAGCTCGACCTGACGAGCGCGGACTTTGCCAGCCTGTATGCCCAGATTCTGCAAGCCGTCACGTTCTCGTTTTCGCAGCAAGACTTGCAGACGATGAACAAGCAGGATATGGCCGCCAGCGCCCAGGTGACTTCTGTCCTGACCGCATTTACCGACGCGGGGGGAAGTTTTTCGAACCCGCTGCCGACTATCGGGGGCAAGCTGCAGGATGTATTCAACCAGCTGACCAAGACCTACGGCAGCCTGAGCAACCTGCCTGTCACGCTCAACGCCCTGCGCAATGCCATTGCCAGCTACCAGTCGCTGGCCGGCAACAGCTACGCCCTGCACAACCGCTACTACGCGGCCTCAGCCCGTGTCGCCGCCGCGATAGCCGCTGCCACTACGCCTACGGCTGCCAACGGCGGTATGCAGGTAGATGCTACCACCTACTATGCGGGGTACACGCCCAATAAGCTGCCTTCCGCCAATGCCCTCATCGGGGGCCTGAGCACGGCCGGCAATGCAGTGAGCATCAGTATCTCGCTCAATAGCTTCTCCTCGTCCTCGTCCAACCTCAGCATTGGGGGCGGGGCAGGCTTTAGCTTTCCAATTGCCGAGGTGATTGGGATTTCGGTCAACAGCTCGGCGTCCTACGACCTGTCGCGCTACACTTCCTCCTCGTCGGCCGTCACGATGGACATCACCTACCCGGGCGTTACCATGTTTCCGTCTACTCCGTCGGTGCTCTCGGCCGACAATAGCACCGGGTGGTATGCCAACGACATCCTGCAGGAAGTGGTGGCCAAAACCGGCCAGGATGCCACTGGCTATCAGCTGCAGGGCTCGGAATTCAACATCGGCGAGACATTTGGTATCGGCAAAGCTTTTTCGCGGCTTAAAACGTTCGTTATCAGTCAGCAGCCTACCATCAAGATGACGATGACCGGCGTTGACACCTCGAAGGTAACCAGCGACTTTCAGCAGCACAACAAGGTGTCTATCGACTTGCTGGGGCTGTTCACCATCGGGTCGGCCTCGAGCAACTATTCGGTGCAAAAGGTGGATGCGAGTTCCGAAGCCGGCACGGTAACCATCACCTTTGGCCCACCCCAGGTCAGCGGTACTCTTTCGCCCGAGCAGCAGGTGGCCTACGTGCTGGGCGGAGTGGCCTCGTACCCGCCCGATAATATCTAGCTTCCCAATCCTCGCTCATTCGCTCAGGAGGAGCTAGCCCTAGCAACCTGGCGCTGCCTTTGGCGGCGCCAGGTTTTTGGCATGGAGCTAGCCTAGCGGTTCAGCAAGGTAGCCACGTAGGCGGTGCCGCCCAGCGCCCGCATGTTGCGCAGCACGCGCAGCTGCTTGGCCCGCGCCTGCGGCCCCGGCTGGCCCGCCCGAAAGCGCAGCGGGTTGGGCAGCACGCCGGCCAGCAGCGCGGCCTCGGGGGCGCTGAGGTTGCGGGCCGGCTTGTGAAAATAGCGCTGGCTGGCGGCCTCCACGCCGAAGGTACAGTCGCCCATTTCGGCCACGCTCAGGTACATCTCCATGATGCGGCGCTTGCTCCAGAGCAGCTCGATGAGGACGGTGAAATATGCCTCGGCGGCCTTGCGCACGTAGGAGCGGCCCTGCCAGAGAAACACGTTTTTGGCCACCTGCTGCGAGATGGTGGAGCCGCCGCGCACGGGCTTGCCATCGGCACGGTGCCAGTTGTACTGGGCAGCCCGCCACATGCCGTCCACGTCGAAGCCGTGGTGGAGGAGAAAGCGCTGGTCCTCGGCCGCCACCACGGCCAGCGGAATGCTGGGGGCCACCTCATCGAGCGAGGTAAAATTGTAGCGTGCGTGGCGCGGGTCGGCCTGAATGCCGGTGTACCCTAGCCCCACCGGCGCGTGGGCGCGGCGGTCGAGCATGAGCCAGGTAGCGGGCGGCGCCACCCAGCGATACAGCAGCACCCAGGTCACGGTGAGCAGAAACAGCGCCGCCACGGTTTGCAGGGCCACGCGCAGCACCGTGCGCCACGGCGGAAGAAGAGATTGGACGGAACGCGCCACGGGTTGAAAGTAGTAGTGTAAACTGTCGCCGAAGCTGGTTGAAAATTCTTAGAAATTGCGTCTGTCATGCAGACCGAAGGGAAGCAGCTCGCGCGCACCGTTGCTTACGCAGCGAATTACTGCTCCACGCGAGCTGCTTCCCTTCGGTCTGCATGACCAATGCCCCTTTTATCTTCAAATTACTTCGCCGGAAAAATTCTGCACCCTCAATTCCTCCTGTTTAACGCTGGCTAGCCCCTCGGCCGTGATGAGGCCGTGGGCGGCGGCGTGGGTGGCGGCGGCCAGGTAGTCGGGCACCAGCAGCAGCTCCACGCCGGTGTCGCGGCGCAGGGCCTCGGCAATGGGCGTCACCAGGGCGGCGCGGGCGAGGACCCCCACATCGCGGATGTACACCACCCGAATGCGGCCGGGGTGCGTGCGCACTACCTCGGCATAAATGGCGGGGTCCTGCTGCCCGCTGTCGCCGAGTAGGATGAAGGTGAGGTCGGGGTAGGTGTCGAGTATCTGGTTGATTTCCTTGAGCTTGTGGCCGTGGTGGGGCGAGGCGGCCGTGGGCTTTTCCTCCGAGCCGGGCGTGCGGCCGATGAGCGTTTCGCGCAGCAGCAGCGGGCCGGGCGGCACGCCCTGCAGGCGCAAAAAGTCGTCGAGCACGTCGTACAGGTTCCAGGGCGACGAGCTAACGTAAAAAAACGGATTGTCGGGCCGCCCGGTCTGGCCCCGCAGCAGCGCCTGATAAAAGGCTGCCACGCCCGCCAGCGTTTCGTGCGAGTGGGCATTGCGCAGCAGCACCGTGCGCAGCATGCGCAACATGTTGGTGGCCTTGGTCACAATCACGGTATCGTCGAGGTCGGAAATAACCCCAAACTCGGCCGTGGGCGGCGGAATAAGCACCTGGGCCGTGCCCGCCACCTGCCCCAGCAACCCCCGAAACCGCGGGGGTAGCTTGGTGAGGCGCACCGGCACCGGGTGCCACAGGTACTCGACCGACGGCGGCAGCGTGGGCGGGTCGAGGCGCAGGGTGAAGTAGCCCGTATTGCCCGTGACAACGGGCAGGTCGAGGTGGTTGGGTAGCGAGATAACAACCTCAGCACCGGGTATTTCGCGGCTGTTGAAGCGCCGGTACATCGCCTGAAAATTGCGCCACGGCGAGTCGGCGTCGGTCTGGGGCGTGAGGCCACGGTCGGCCAGCAGGCGGCCCTTCACATAGAAGCGGTGCGGCGTGCCGTAGCTGCGGTACACGTCGAGGTGCAGCGGGCGCAGCCGCCCTAGCCGGGCGGCCACCCGCGTTATCGACGCATCGACCCATTCCCAGCCGTCGGCCAGCCATTGCGCTATGTCCATCCGGCAAACCTACGGCGGGCGGGCGGTTTGGGCCGCTTCGCTATTAGTCCAGCTTTTCCGTAGAACCCGGCTTTAAGCCCTGCCGTTATGCCCACCCTCCACGCGCCGCTGCGCCCTAAAGCCAGCAAGAAAAGCCTGCCGCCCATTCACGAGCTGGCCGCCCACGAGCTCTACAAAGACCCCGCCCGCCAAGCCGAGCTGGCCGGCCTGCGCTACGCCACCGATGCCGGCCCCGGCCTGCACCGCGAGCCTAGCGGCAAGGGCGAGTTCGTGTACGTCAATGCGAAAGGCGTTAAAATCGAAGATGAGAAAACGCTGGCCCGCATCCACAGCTTCGTGATTCCGCCGGCCTGGACGGACGTGTGGATTGCGCCCAACCCGAGCTTTCACCTCCAGGTGACGGGCCACGACGCGGCCGGCCGCAAGCAGTACCGCTACCACCCGGCCTGGGACGCGGCCCGCGCGCTCACCAAGTTTTCGCGGCTGCTAGCCTTTGGCCAAAAGTTGGGTGAATTGCGCCAGCAGCTGCGCAAGGACCTGGCCCGCCCCGGCCTGACCCGCGATAAAGTAGTGGCCCTCGTGCTCACACTCATGGACCAGTCATTTATCCGCATCGGCAACGAGGAATACGCCAAGAAAAACAAGAGCTACGGCCTCACCACGCTGCTCGATGAGCACGTGCAAATCACCAAAGACGAGGTGCGCTTTGACTTTGTGGGCAAGAAAGGCGTGGCGCACGATGTCACCATCCACGACCGCAAGCTGGCTAGCCTCGTGCGCAAGTGCAAGGAGATTCCGGGCCAGCACCTGTTTCAGTTTTATGGCCCCGACGGCCAGCGCCATCCCCTGGAGTCGGGCCACGTGAACGACTACTTGCACCAGCACACCGGCATTGCGCTCTCGGCCAAGGACTTCCGCACCTGGGGCGGCACCGTGAAAATGGTGGAATGCTTGGAGCGCGTGCTGACCGACGACGCGGAGCTAGCCCCCGACAAAGCCATTCGGCAGGCTACTAAAGAAGTGGCCGGCCGGCTCGGCAACACCCCCACGGTGTGCTCCAAATACTACATTCACCCGCAGGTGACGGAGCTCTTCAAGTCGGGCCGCCTCATCGAATACCTGCGCCGCCACGACGCTGACCCCCAGGACCGCGACGAGCTCTCGCCCACCGAGCACCTCGTGCTGGAAATGCTGGCCGAAGTATAGCCCTAGCGGGCCGCCAGCGCGGGCGCGGCGGGCGCCGCCTGCCGCAGGTGGCGCAAGTAGAGCAGCCCGATACCAAACGCCAGCAGGCTCTCGGCCAGCACAGTGGGCCGCACCCCGAGGCGCTGCGAAATGGCCCCCACGACCACACTGCCCAGCGGCAGTGCGGTCGTGTACACGAGCACGTAGAGGCTGATAACCCGGCCCCGCATGGCAGGCAGCACCAGCGTTTGCAGCAGCGTGACGCTGATGGTCGTCTGCGCCATCATCCCGAACGCAGCTACCACGAGGAACGCCAGCGCCAGCCCATACCAGGGCGTGTAGGCAAATAGCAGCAGGCCCCCGCCGAACACGAACGTGGTGACGGTCACCACCTTGTTCAGGTTGGTGGCGGGAGGCAGCCCGGCCAGGTACAGCGCCCCGATGAGCCCGCCCAGCCCAATGGCGCTGTCGAGCCAGCCGAAGGTGGTGGCCGTACCCCCAAAGATATCCTTGGCAAACACCGGCATGAGCGTGGTGAAGGGCAGCACCAGCAAAGCCGTGAGCCCCAGCGTGGTGATAATAAAGCGAATGGCAGGCGTGGCCTGCACGTAGCGAAAGCCTTCGGTAAGCTCAGTCACCAGGTTTTGAGTGGCGGGCTTAGCCACAAAGGCGGGCTGGCGCATGGCCAGCAGCGACCCGATAACGGCCACGAAGCTCACGGCATTCAACCCGAAGCATACGGTGGCCCCGAGCCGCTCGATGGCCAGGCCCGCCAGCGCAGGCCCCAGCAGCTTGCTCAGGTTGAGCATTGTCGAGTTGAGGGCCACGGCGTTGGGCACGTCCTGCTTATCCTCCACCAGCTCGTAGACCAGTGATTGCCGGGCGGGCACGTCGAAGGCGTTGATGACGCCCAGCACGGCGCTCAGGGCCAGGATTGGCCACACCGCATTGGCCTGCCAGTACACAGCCAGGGCCAGCAGCGCGGCCTGCCCCATCGAGAGCACCTGCGTGAGCAGCAGCACCCGGTAGCGGCTGTAGCGGTCGGCCACCACGCCGCCCAGCAGCGAGAACAAGGCCGACGGAAAGAGCGTGGCAAACACGCTCACGCCCAGCATAAATTTGGAGTGCGTTTGGGCATACACTACCCAGCTCACCGCCGTTTTCTGCATCCAGGTGCCGAGCAGCGACAGCGACTGCCCCGCGAAGAACAGCCGAAAATTGCGGCTGCGAAAAGCCCGAAGAGCTTCTGTATTCATCATTGGTTAAGGCCCCAAGTAGCGGGTAGGGGATAAGACCGCCAACGGGGCGCTTGTTTTGCCCTTACTCCCGTGGCTAAGCTATTCGTCCGTAAGCCGGTCGTAGTTGTCGAAGCGCTGCTTTTTCTTAACGGGCGCCGGCGCGTTGAGCGTGCCGTTCGACTCGGGCTCGTAGCGCAGGCGGCGGTGCGAGGTAGCGCGCAGCACATCTGCGCCAGCACCGGCGTGAATCACGATTTTGAGGCCGTGGCCGCGGAGGTCAAACACGTCGTTGGACCCTAGCCCTTCCAAGGTTAGGCGCTTGGTTTCGCGGGTGTAGAAGGTGCGCTGGTAGAAGAGCGAGTCGGCCCCCAGCGTGCGGTTATACACGCGCACGGTGGTCGAATCGGGCGTGCGGGCCACCGCAAAGTGGTCGGGCAGCTCGGTGCCGGCCACCACGGGGCGCTCGGCTTTCAGCTCGTAGTAGGTCTGGGCTAGCTGGGGCAGGTGGTCGCGGCGGTTTTGCAAGTCGCTGAGCAGGCGCGGGCTCTCCAGGGCATACACGGAGGGCGGCAGCTGGCGCACGGCGCGGGCTAGCGCCGAGTCGGGCAAGTGGGCCTGGGCGTAGCTAGCCGCCTCGGCAAAATCGCGCCGGCTGAGGGCGTTCAGGCCGCGCTGGTCCACGTAGCGGCCCTGACCGGTGAGGGCCGGAATATCATGGAAATCGTGCTTGAACGTGACCAGGTGCCGCACCAAAAACTTGCGCGTCATCAGCCACGGCACGGCCCCGTCCGACATGCGGAAGAACACCTGGTCGCGGTCCTTGGGCACGGCCACGAAGAGCGTGCCGCCGGGCCTGGCGGGGTTGGGCAGCTCGCCCCACTGCCACTGGCCCGAGTGCCGGTCCCAGTCACCGATGAGCACATCGAGCAGGCGCGCGCGCAGCAGGGCTAGCTGGTCGGGGCGGTTGCGCGGGTCGGCGTAGAGGTGTGCGCGCATTTTCTCATCGCTGATAAACTTGCGGGCCTCGGGTAGCAGCGGCGAGCGCACCTGCTCGCCATCGTATTTTTCTTCGAGCAGCACCAGCTTGCCGCGCAGGCGCTCGTTGGCCTCGGCCGAGCCCAGGTTATCGGCGTCGAGCGGCACGTAGAATACGCGCGGGTGCGTGTGCGGCACGCCCAGCTCTTGCGAGAGCGTGGGCACCACCAGCGCCCCGTAGGGAATGCCGGCCGAGGTGCCATCGCGCAGCACGTTCGACAAAAACGTCTTTTGCAGCAGCTCGGGCATAATGCGCGAGGGGTCCTTATCGAGCGAGCGAATCACGAAGAGACGGCCATCGGCCGCGGCCAGCGTGAGGCTGGTGCTCTGGAAGCCGCCGCCCAGCTTGGTAGGCGTGAGAAGGCCGGCCGGCGGCACGGCTGTGCCCAGGCGCAGCACCGGCACCCGCACCGGGGCAGCCCACACGGCCCGGTGATGGGGGCCCATCACGAGGCGATGCAGCTTGCTATGGCGGTTGTAGTGGCTGCCGGCCGTGGCCCACACGCTATCGGCAGTGTCGGGCCGGCCGGGGAGCCTAGCCGAGGTTGCGAGCCGGGCATCGGGCTGAAAAAACTGCTTGCGGGCGCAGCCGGTGGCTAGCCCCAGCAGGAGGCCGCCAGATGATAATAATAAGGTAACAGTGCGCAAGACGAGCCGAAATAACGAGGTGCACGGCAGCCTAGGCTGTCCAGGTTCATCTAACGTAGCCCGGGCTCAAAAAGATAGGGCCCCGGGCTAGCCCCCCGCCCGGTAACCCCGCAAGCCCACCCTGCGCTATACGGAGTGGGCCTGCAGCCTTTTTTACTTTATTACTCAGGATTAAGCCGGCAACTGCACCGGCTCCGTGGCGCCAGTGGCAGTACGTCAAGCACTAGTTAGCAAAAAGTGGGGCGCCCTGGGGCTGCCCCTAGCAGCGCTGTGTCTGGGGCTAGGGCTGGGTGGCTGCGCCGAGCCCACCACGCCTGCCCCGGGCGAAGCCGGCCCCGTGTTCAGCGCCGACTCGAGCACGGTGCGGGTGGCGGCCGGCGCGCACTACGCCCGGTGTGGCTGGCTCTGGCAGCGCCTGTGGGGCCGCCACTACCGCCCCCTGTGGGCCACGCCCGTGAGCGCGCCGGTGCTGCGGCTCGGGGCGCTGGGCCTCATGCCGCTGCGCGCCGGAGGTAGTTTTCAAACTAATACCCTGCGCCTGCGCACCCTCGATGGCCGCATTTTTGTGCTGCGCTCGGTGGATAAGGACTTGAGCCGTAGCCTCGACAGCGGCCGGCTAGCCCGCCTGGTGGCCCCCGTGCTGCGCGACCAAACCTGCGCCGCGCCGCCCTACGGCGCCTACGTGGCCACCGTGCTGGCGCGGGCGGCGGGCGTGTTTCATACCAACCCGCGCCTGGTGTACCTGCTGCCCGATGCGGCGCTAGGCCAGTGGCGCACCCGCTTCCGGCCCGCCTTGTACCTGCTCGAAGAGCGCCCCGCCAACGACCAAAGCCACGCCACCAACTTTGGCCGCGCCCGCCGGGTAGTGGGCTCCGATAGTATGCTGACGCAGGTGCTGCGCGGCCCGGCCGCGCACTTGGCGCCACCGTCGTATTTGCGCGCCCGCCTGCTCGACCTGCTGGTGGGCGACTGGAGCCGCCGGGCCGACCAGTGGCGCTGGGCGGCGTTTCCGGGGCCGACGGGCACAGTGTTTCGGCCCATTCCGCGCGACCGCGACCAGGCCTTTTTTCGCTTCGATGATGGCTGGCTCACGCGCTGCGTGTCGTGGGTGCACCCGCGCTACCAAACCTTCAACGCTAGCCTCGTGCCTGCCGATGTGGGCCCCCTCACCACCACCGCCCGGCCCCTCGACCACACGGCCCTGGCCCTGCTGCCCGAGGCTGCCTTCGTGGCCGAGGCCGACTCGCTGCGCCGCCGCCTGCCCGATGCCGTGCTGGCCCAGGCTCTGCAAGCCGCGCCCGCCGAGGTGCGCGCGCGCATGAGCCAGGAGCTATTGCCCGCCCTGCGTGCCCGCCGCGACGCGCTGCCCGCCGCTGCCCGCCGCTACTACGAGGTGCTGCAGCAAGAGGCCGTGGTGACCGGCACCGACGCCGCCGAGCGCTTCGAACTCACGGGCCTGGGGCCCGGGCGGCTGCGGCTGCGCGTGTTTGCCCGCCGCCCCACCCGGCCCGATAGCCTGCTTGGCACGCAGGTCTACGACGTGCGCCGCACCACCCGCCTCAGCATCTATGGGCTAGGGGGTAAGGATGAGTTTACGCTCGGCGGGCGGCTCGCGCCCGGCTTTGGGGTGCACCTCTACGGCGGCGCGGGGCGCAATGTGTTCTTGCAAACCGATATTATGCAGCCAGCCGGAACGGGCTTCACCCTTTACCCCGGCCCGGCCGCCGACCTGGTGCAGGTTAGCCACACCGTGCGGGTAGTGCCCGGCACCCCGGCCCCCGCCACGGCTGCCGCCTGGGTGGCTAGCCAGTACCGCCTGCAACTGGGCAGCCGCTAGGGTCCAGGGTATGAGTCTAAGCGACTAGGCGGCTATGCGGCTATGCGGCTAGGGGCCTAGGAGAGCAGAAAGTGTATTTCCTGCGCTGATGACGCGGGGCAGAGCTCCGCACCATCGGTCGTCATCGGGCTTGCCGCCGCTTTTGCGCCGTATTCTAAACGCTTGCAGACGCCTATTGGCAGGTTCGTAAGCCGTTGCGCAGGCCGCTAGGCTAGCCCAGTGGGTGGCGGCCGTCCACGGTGCCGGTGCTGGCAAGCACCCGAAAGCGGGCGAATAATTCCTCTGAATACCAACCCTCGCGGCGCGTAAGCTGGATTACCTCGCGGTGCCGCACGTCGCGGTAGGCATATTGCTGCATCGCCGCTACCGACTCCCACACGCTGAACGTGGCTTGCCGCACCAGCGGCAGCTCGCCTAGCCCAATGGCTAGCTGCAAGCCCTCGGCCCCGGCCAGGGCGCGGCTCGTGGGCTCCACAAACTGCCAAAAGCGCACCGCCCGCCGCAGCCGGATGCTGGCCCGCGTGAGTACCGCCACCGGTCCCTCGGGCCGCTCGCCGCCGGGCGCCGGCTCGCCAAAGGGCGGCACGCCATCCCAGGTGCCGTGGGCTTGCAGGGGGGCCAGCTCGGCGGTCCAGCACTCGGCGCTGCGCTGCTGGTAAGCCGCCCACACGGGGTGGCTGGCGAAGAACGCGGCCGCCGCTTCGGCACTTTCCCAGGTGGCCATCAGGCCGTAGCGCTGCAGGTTGGGCCAGAAGCCAAAGCCATTGTCGGCCCCGCTGCCCAGTAGCTGAAAAAAGCGCAGCCCGGCCACTCGCCGCAGTTGGCGCGGGGCCGTGGCCATTTGGGCAAAGGCCCAGCGCGCCACGTTGGCGCCGGGTTTCAGGGTGAGCAGCGAAAGCGTAATGTGCATGGCTAGGGTAACAACCGGACGTAAAAAAAGGCCGGAGTTGCGTCCGGCCTTTTTGTTAATTATGAGTTGGCGTGAGCTCGTCCAGCAGTTGCTAACTCATAACTCCATATTATTTCTGTACTTGGGCATGCTCGTTCACGTCGTTCGACGTGCTGCCCTCACCCGTGGTTACGGACTTCAGGTAAGCGTAGGCACGCGACAGTATGCCGCTCGGCGAATCCCAGTATTCACCTTTCTCAATGTCAACTTTGAGAATCATGATATTCGGGTCCTCTTTACCTTTTGGAAACCAGGCCTTCATGTCCTCGCTCCACAGCTCAGCAATCTTGGCCTCGTCGCGGTAGGCGCTGGCCGTGCCCGACACCGACACGTACACGTTGTCGCTGGGGTTGGCGTAGCTCAGGTTGACTTTGCTGTCCTTTTTTACCTCGTACACCTTGGCCGAATCCTTGTCGGTGAAGAAGTACAGCGCCCCGTCGGTGCCGGGCTTGATGGTACCCATCGGGCGGCTGTGCAGCGCGTGCTGCTCATCGAAGGTGCTGAGCATGGCGATGCGCACATCCTTGATTTTTTCAAATAGCTTGCTGAGGTCGTGGGTGACCGGAGTTTTCGAATCAGACATGGGAAAGGAAATGGAAAGGGAAGAACGGGCGCGGGCCCACCGGGCGCACGCTACGGCCTTAGCTTACGGCCGAACTTGCCCCAGGTTTCCCGGTTGGGAAGGGCAGGCCGCTACCCGTGGTCGTTTTTTGCCCCTAGCCCATGAATTTTCTGGCTCATCTGTACCTGGCCGGCCCCCGCGCGGCCCCCGACTACCTGGGGCGGCTCGTGGGCCAGTTTATTGCCGACTCGGTGCCCGGCCGCCAGCTCGCTACCTACGCGCCCGCCGTGCAGGCCGGCATTCGGGCGCACCGGGCTATCGACACCTTCACCGACCAGCACCTCGTGGTGCGCCGCGGCACGGCCCGCCTGCGCGCGGCCGGCGCCGGCAAGTACGCCGGCGTAGTGTCGGACGTGTTTATGGACCACTTCTTGGCGCGCAACTTCGCCGAGTTTTCGGGCGAGAGTCTGGTCGGATTCACGCAGCGCGTGTATGCCGAGCTGGCTAGCCAGCAGGCAGTTTTTCCGGCGGCGGTGCTGCGGTTTTTTCCGCACCTGGTGCAGCACAACTGGCTACTGCACTACGCTGATACTGAGGGCATCGCCCGCGCCTTGCTAGGCCTCAGTCGCCGGGCCTCGCCCGGCTCGGGCATGGATACGGCCACCGACGAGCTGCGCCGCAACTACGCGGCCTACGCGGCCGATTTTCGGGCGTTCTTCCCCGAGCTGCAAGCGTACGCGGCCGAGTTGTAGCGCGAAATTTGTAGTCCGCCGATTCTGTTTATCTCTACCAAGCGCGGACTACAATGTCCGCGCGGCGGGCTTCTCATCGCCCGGCTTGGCCGTGAGCTTAAGGTAGAGAATGACGGTGGCTAGCCCGCCCGAAATGAGGTTGGTAAGCAGAATCGGAATGTCGTGGATAAGCACCGCGTAGGCGCCCCACAGGCAGGTGCCCAAAAACAGAATCAGGAACGTGGGCAGCGACAGGGAGCTGGTATCGCGGGTTTTTATCGTTTGGTAGGCCTGGGGCACGTAGGCAATGGTGGTGAGAAACGCGGCCAGGCTGCCGATAATGGTAACAGTAGTCATAGCAAAGAAGGGGGCAGAGCGGTTGCAAAAGCGCCGCCGGGGCTAGGTCCCGCGGCGCATTCAGCCCGCAAGGTAGCGGCTACGACACGCTATTGCCGGCCTCGTTCTCCTCCGTGGGCTTGGCGGTCAGCTTCAAAACCAGGATACTACCCGCCAGCAGGGCCGTCACGATGTTGGATAGGATAACCGGCATATTGCCGATGTGCAGGCCGTAGGTAGCCCACAGGCAGGCCCCCACAAAGAGCATCACGTAGGTGGGCAGCGAAAGCGCGGCCGTGGCGCGGGTCTTAATCATTTTGTAGGCCTGCGGCACGTAGGCAGCAGTGGTTAGGAAAGCGGCTACTCCGCCAATAAAGGGAAAAACGTCATGCGAAAGTGGTTGGTGAGCAGAAGCTAAGCTCCTAAAATAGAAGCGGGAAGAGCTCGCTAGGCAAGCTCTTCCCGCTCCGTACTAAAGGGCAATACTGGGGGCCAGTGGCCGGCCAGGGGGCTAGTGCTGGTGGCCGCCGTCGCCGTGCACGTGGCCGTGGGCCAATTCCTCCTCCGTGGCGGGGCGCACGTCCTGGATTTTACCGTCGAAGTGCATCACCATGCCGGCCAGGGGGTGGTTGAAGTCCATGGTCACCTGCTCGTCGCCGATTTCCACTACTTTGGCTTGCATGTGGTTGCCTTCGTTGTCGGCCATGGGCAGGTAGTTGCCCACCTGCAGCATCTGGTCGTCGAGCTGGCCGTCGATTTCAAATACCTGCTTCGGAATCTCCACTACGGCCTGCTGGTCGTAGTCGCCATAGGCCTGCTCGGGGGTGAGCGAGAAGCTGAAGTCGTCGCCGGTATTCTTGCCATTGAGCTGGTGCTCAAACTCTTCGGGTAGGCCACTGTGGCCAAACAGGAACACCATCGGCTCGTCGGCTTCGGCTTGCTCTACTAGTACCTTCTGCTGGTTTTCGTCGGTTACGGAGAGGTCGTACGTCAGGGTCACGACCGAATTTTGGGCAATGGTAGCCATAGAAGTGGGGTGGGGTGATGTGGGGGCAAAGGTAGGGGTGACCTCCGGCAAAGTGCCGCCAAAAAGGCCAGCCAGCGGACTCGGGCCCCGGTTCTGCAAAGATGGAAATAAAAATTCCCCCGTCTTACCCAACGGGCGACGGGGGAATTTGGTTTTTAACGGTGCCGCTTACTACGCGGGCATCGCCTTCAGCTCACGGCTCCAGAAGCGGTGCTGGCCAATGGCTTTGATGAAGTTTTGGGCGAGGCTAGCCACCTTGTTGTCGGGGCTGGTTACCACGCCGTCGGCGCTCAAAATATCGGTAGCGCCGGGGTACGAGGCAGCTTTTAGCAGCTCCACGCCTTCGGCCGAGGCGGCCAGGGGCTTGCAGTGGCGGAAGGCCTCGTTCACGAAGCGCACGGCGTCGGCGTCCTGGGTCAGCTTTTGCACACTGGCGGCGCCGCCGGCCACGTACACGGCATCATACAGCACCGAGGCCGTGGCCTGGAACGTCGAGTTAATAAGGATTTCCTGGCCGTCCTTGCCTTTCAGCACGCCGCCGTGGGTGGCCACGATGGCGGTTTGGGCACCCTGCTCCATCAGAGTCTTCATCAGCTCGCTGATGGCGGCCACGTCGGCCCCGTCGGTGGCCAGAATGGCAATCTGACGGGTTTTGATGCTCGTTTTGCCCGCATTGATGGGGCTGTCGGTGGCAATGCTCAGGGCGGGCGAACTGGCGTCGGCGTTCTTCACCGGGCCCGACTGGTAGTGGGCGGCGTCGCCATCGGCGGGCACGGCCATATTCAGCTGCACGCCGTCCGAAGAAGGTACGTCCAAGCCCAGGCCTTCGGCCACGCGGCTAGCCAGGCTGGGGTCTACCTGGGCGAGCTGCAACACGGTGCGCTCGCGCAATTCGAGGTGCTGCACCTGGCTCAACTCAAAGCGCAGGGCCTTCACGATGTGCATCTGCTCGGCATCGGTCTGGCTGTTCCAGAACAGGCGAGCCTGGCTGTAGTGGTCTACGAAGCTCTTGCTGCGCAGGCGGATTTTGTGGCCCTCCACGCGCTCATAGGTCGAGACGAAGCCGCCCTCGCTAGCCTTGGCCTGCTTGGGGTAGCCGTCATTGAGCTTGTTCACGCCGTAGGCCACGTTGCCCTTGTTGATGGTCTGGCGCATGTGGCCGTCGCGCTGCCCGTTGTGAATGGGGGCTAGCGAGCGGTTAATCGGAATCTCGTGGAAGTTCGGCCCACCCAGGCGCTTGAGCTGGGTGTCGAGGTACGAAAACAGGCGGCCTTGCAGCAGCGGGTCGTTCGAGAAATCGATGCCCGGTACGATGTGGCTTAGGCAGAACGCTACTTGCTCGGTCTCGGCAAAGTAGTTGTCTACGTTGCGGTTGAGCACCATCTTGCCCAGCTTGATAACCGGCACCTGCTCTTCCGGAATGAGCTTGGTCGAGTCCAAAATATCGAAGTCGAACTTGCGCTCGTCCTCTTCTTCTATCACCTGCACGCCCAGCTCCCACTCGGGGTAGTTGCCGCCCTCAATGTTGTTCCAGAGGTCGCGGCGGTGGAAATCGGGGTCTTTGCCCGAAATCTGCTGCGCCTCTTCCCAGGCTACTGAGTGGGTGCCCAGCAGCGGCTTCCAGTGAAATTTCACGAAGCGCGCCTTGCCCTCGGCGTTCACCAGGCGGAAGGTGTGCACCCCAAAGCCCTCCATCATGCGCAGGCTGCGCGGCAAGCCGCGGTCGCTCATCACCCACAGCAGCATGTGCGTGGTTTCGGGGTTCAGCGACACGAAGTCATAGAACGTGTCGTGGGCCGAGGCGGCCTGCGGAATCTCATTGTGCGGCTCCGGCTTCACGGCGTGAATGAAGTCGGGAAACTTGATGGCATCCTGGATGAAAAACACCGGGATGTTATTACCTACCAGGTCATAAATACCTTCTTCGGTATAAAACTTTACCGAGAAGCCGCGCACGTCGCGGGCCATGTCGCTGGAGCCTTTCGAGCCAGCCACCGTGGAGAAACGAGTGAAAACGGGCGTCACGGCGCCGGGCTGCAGAAAAGCGGCGCGGCTCAGGTTGGCGTTGTCATCATAAGCTTCAAAGTAGCCGTGGGCAGCCACGCCGCGGGCGTGCACCACGCGCTCGGGAATGCGCTCGTGGTCGAAGTGCGTCATCTTCTCGCGGTAGATGAAGTCTTCGAGCAGCGTGGGGCCGCGCTCGCCGGCCTTGAGTTGATTTTGGTCGTCGTTGACGCGCAGGCCCTGGTTGGTCGTCAGAAACTTCCCGTAGCCGTCCTCACGGTTTTGGGCCATTTCGTCGGTCTTGGGGTTGCCCACCACGTCTTCGTGGGTCTGCTTGGCTAGGGGTTTATCAGGCATTGGAAAAGGATTGTTACTAGGAGTTGCTCAACGAGTATTTAGGCTGGGGGGTTGGCTGAAATTTTCCTTAGTTAGGTGATAGGACCAGCCAGCCAGCCCCAATTGTAGCTTGACGGTCAGCCGCCCTATTGGGCTAGGGTAGCGTTATAAGGCTTCAAAAAATACCTCGACTGCTGCCGGTAGCGAAGCGCGGGCGCTACGCCGGGGCCGGGCCAAAGAGGCCGGCGGCCCCGGCTGTTCGGGACCGAGGCCGCAGCTAGCCTTCCGGCCCCAGCCGGCAGGTTGGCCCCTGAGGTGGCCGGCCGGCAAAAGCGGTTCTTCTTCAAAAGCAGCAAAACCTTGGCTGGCGCGGTGGCGAAGCTGGCAGCAGACAGGGTCGGACAGTAAAACGCAAAAACGGCCGCTGCGGCCGAGCGTATCTTGCTCAGCTACAGCGGCCGTGTGTCTCGTGTTTTGTGCTGTTTTATTCCTGTAGCTCCCAGGCCGTGCGGTAGCCGCCCACGCGCTCCACGTAGTCGAGGAAAGCCTTGTAGAACGGGTGCGACCCGAGCGTAGACGAGTCGCCCACGAGTAGCAGCTTTTTGCGGGCCCGGGTCATGCCCACGTTCATGCGGCGGATGTCGGAAAGAAAACCAATCTCACCATGCGAGTTGCTGCGCGTGAGCGAGATAGCGATAATGTCGCGCTCCTGACCCTGGAACGAGTCCACGGTGCCCACGCTAAGCTGGCGGTGCAGCAGGAGGCCGCTCAGCTCGTCGTTTTCCTCCACCGCATCCTTGAGGTAGTTAATCTGGGCGCGGTAGGGAGCGATGACGCCGATGCTGAGCGGGTCGGTTTCGTGGTCGGGCGCGTCGTAGGGTTCCAGCAACTGGGCTAGCCGCTTCAACAGCAGGTCAGCTTCCTCGGGGTTGGCCGTCGAGCGGCTTTCCGGGATAGTAAGCTCCTGAAAACCAAAGCCGGCCGTATCCAGAAACTCCACCGGCAGGTCAGGGGCGAAGCGGATATCGTAGGCATCGAGGCCCGCGTGGGCCACGGTGGGCGCGGCTACCAGGCGGCCCTCGTAGAATTGCTCCGACGAGAACTGCATAATCTGCTCGTGCATGCGGTATTGCACTTCCAGCATCCGGCTAGCCTCGGGTTGGCGCTTGATGGCCTTCTCAAACAGCGTTTCGCGCAGGGCGCCGGCCTTTTCGCTTTTCACGGTGGGCGGCAGCTGCTGGTGGTCGCCGGCCAGCACCACGCGGCCCGCCTTGGCAATGGGTATCCAGCAGCCCGGCTCCAGCGCCTGGGCAGCCTCGTCGATAAATACCGTCTCGTAGGTGAGGTGGCGAATATTGCGGTTCGAGGCGCCCACCAGCGTGCAGGTTATCACCTGCACCTGGTCGAGCAAGTCTTCGGTGATGTAGCGCTCCAGGCCGTCGGCCTCCTGGTGCAGGGCGCGGGCTTCTTCCTTAAGGTGACGGCGCTGCTCGCGCTCCTCCCAGCCAAAGTGCTTGGTGTGCTTGCCGGCTTCTTCGCGGTACTGCTCAGCGGTTTGGCGCATCGCGCGCAGCTCGCCGTAGCGCTTGTGGGCCATCACCTGCGCATCGAGGGTGTGCTCCAAAAGCAAGTCGCTCACCCGGCTAGGGTTGCCCATGCGGATAACGTTGACGCCGCGCTCGGCCAGCTTCTCGGTCAGCAAGTCCACGGCCGTGTTGCTGGGCGCGCACACCAGCACGCGACGCTCGCGCCGGATGGTTTCCAGAATAGCCTGCACCAGCGTGGTGGTTTTGCCAGTGCCGGGCGGGCCGTGAATGATGGCCACATCCTGGGCCGCCTGCACGTGGCGCACGGCGGCTAGCTGGCTCTCATTCAGCGGGCTAGGGTAGAAGAGGTCGTCGGCCTTTTCCTGGCGGAAGCGGGCGGGCTTGGCCCCGAGCAAAATGTCGCGCAGGTCAGCCAGGCGGTCGCCGTAGGCGCCCATCACCTTGCCCAGCGCGTAGTCCATCTCGCGGTAGCTCACCTCGTCGAAGGTGAGGTCAATGCCCAACTTACCGCCTTCGAGTACCCAATCGGGCAGGTCTTCCTTGGTGGTGGCTAGCAGCAATTTATTACGCCGCACGCTCGTAATTACGCCGCTGAGCGTGGGCCGGTCGGTGGCCGAGCGCCCCGGAATGTTGCCAAACAGCGCGGCATTTTTACCCACCTGAAACAAGTGCAGGCCTTGCTGGCCGGCGGGCCGCTCCAGTTCCAGCACTATTTTGCCACCAAAGCCCACGTCTTCCTTCGTAATCGTGACGGGGTACCAGGTGAGGCCGCGCTTCTGGCGCTCCTGCACGGTAGCTTTGGCATTCTTCAGCTTAAACTGCTCTAAATCTTCTTGTTGCTCCAGCTTGAGCAAGGCCTGCACGCGGCGCAGCTCCTGCTCAATGGCGTAGGGCTCGGCGTGGGGAGAGGTGGTAGGGGTCGACAAAAGCGAATAGATTGATTTCGTTGAAAGAGTAACAACGAAAACGGGAAATGAGTGGCTAGCAACAGTACTAAGCCACGTAAATATTACCCCAGCTCATCGGGGTCATACTAATAATGCTCCTGGCTAGCATCCGTGAAGCGCTGGATAAAGCCGGCTTCGTAATGTGTAGGTTTGCTAGGCGTAAAAAACTGCTGCTCAACAGCCCAGTCATAAGCGCTTATCCCAGCGGGGTATTTGTTGAGGCAACCTGTGAGGCGACAGCCACTGATAAACCCCTCGGCTTGCGCCTGTGATGCAAATACGCCGCTGGTAAATCGGCCCCGGCCCCGTGAAATACCCAGACCTCGTTCATGCCTGCAGCTCAATCAGCCCGCAGGCCCAGGCGCGGGCCTCGGCTAGGGAGGTGAAGTGCCGAAACTCATAGGGCAGGCCGGGCACGCTGCGCTGGTACATGCCGTCGATGGTGAGGCGGTTCATGGCTTCCTCCGATTCGAGGTGCGCAAACCGTAGCACCCCCAGCGCGCCCAGCGGGGCCAGTACTTCGGTGTGCGTCCACTCCAGGTCTTTGGGGCGCACGGCGCCGAGGCGACGGTCGTCGGCCACCCAGCCCGTGATGTGGTGCAGCCGCGCCAGGCGCAAAGCCTCGGTCAGCGCCGCCCGAAAATCGGTGCTGCCGGCAAAGCCGAGCCACTCGGTTTCGAGCACATTGCGCGGGCCGCCGCTGTGCAGCAGCACGTCGAGAAAAGGGTAGGAAGCAACTATGGTTGTGTTCATGAAAGCAGGGCCGGCGGGCTATTCTTCGCGGTGTACGGTGGCCGGGCTAAAGGCGGGCACGCACACCGACCAATACTCGCATTCTTCCCCAAACGGGTTGGAGTAGCGCACCCGCGCCCCGCCCTTTATCAGCAGCGACTCGCCGGCTTGCAGCTCCACCACGTCGCCGTCTATCTCGAAGCGCTTGCGCCCGCGCACCACAATGGTAATCTCGTCAAACTCGGGACGCTGGTGCGGCTCGCTCCACTGCGGCGGGGCCACCATGTGGGCCACGCTGTACTGGCCGGTGTGGGTGCTGGCTAGCCCCACGTGCTCCTCAATGAGCTTGCCATCGGTGGTGGGCACGCGAAAAGGCTGGGGATTGCGGAAGTAGTTTTTCTCGGCGGACATATAGATAAGGAAAAGCGGAATAGGCAAATCGGGCCGCAAAAATACTAGGGCCGGCTAGGGCAGGGACCCGGCTTAAAGGACAGCAGCCCCGCATTGCGGGCCACGCAGGCATTGGCGTAGGTAAGCCCATTGCAGCCGCACACGGGGTCGTATTCCATGGTGCATATACCGCTGGGGTTGGCCCGCTTGGGGTCGAGGCAGTCGGGGCTGGCGGCGGTGGGGGGGCTAGCGGGGTGCGGGCGGGTGCAGCTCGCCAGCAAGGCCAGCGCCAGCCACGGCAGGGGCAGAAATCGCGTCATAAGATGAGCTTATACGCAGGCCCGCCGCGGAGTGGCAGTCTGCTCGGGTACTATAACAAGAAAAAAAGGCCCTAGCCCAACCCCTCGCCGTGCCCCGCGTATAGCTGCCAAACCCCGGGCTGACGGCCACTACCGCGCCGGCCCCGGCCCTTTCACCTTACCACTTTTTCTTTCCTTCTCATGTCGTACCGCGAAGAAGATAACAACGCAGGCAAAATTCTCCTCGCCGCCCTCGCTGGCGCTAGCGCTGGCATTCTGGCCGGCATCCTGCTGGCCCCCGATAAGGGTTCGGCTACCCTCGAAAACTGGAAAGGCACCGCCAAGCAGTACGGCAGCCAGTTGGGCGACCAGTTCAACAAATACAGCGCTGACCTCGAAACGAAGTTCAAAGGCCTGTCGGATAAGCTTGAGGACATGGGTGTTCTCGGTGCCGGTGGTGCTCTGAACATCGGTGGTAACTGGGACGAAATCAAAGGCAAGCTGAAGCAGCAGTATGCGCAGCTGACTGATGAGGACCTGACTTTTGCTGAAGGCAAAGGCGACGAGCTGCTCGGCAAACTGCAGGACAAGCTTGGCAAAGGCAAAGCCGAAGTAACCAAAATCATCAACGACCTCACGGGCAAAGGCAGCGACGTAGCCAGCAAAGCGGCTGACAAAGCTGATGACGTGGCCGACAAAGCTAAAGATGCCGTTAACAAGGGCGCCGATAAGGCCAAAGACCTTGCTGACAAAGGCGCCGATGCTGCTAAAGACGCCGCTAACCGCGCCAGCTAGTCTCAGCAGTACCAAGTAAAAAAGCCCCGCGCCAACCCGGCGCGGGGCTTTTTTGCGCCGTGGGCTAACCACCGGACGGCCTCCGCCGTTTGCACCTAGTACTTCATTTTCTCACGCTAAATCCCTTTTCACTGATGCCTAAGGACAACGGAAAAGTAATCGTATTGCTGCTGGCCGGCGCTACCGCCGGCATTGTGGCCGGCCTGCTGCTAGCCCCCGAAACCGGCAAAGAAGCCCGCAAAGGCATCCGCGACTCGGCCAAAGACCTGTGGGCCGGCGGCCTCGGCAAGCTGGCCAAGGATACCCTAGCCAAGTTTCAGGGTGGTGCCACCAATCCCGACGCCGCCGTGAGCGAAGACAAAAACGCCGCCGATGCGCTATTCGACTCGATGGCCGAGCCTGGCGACCTAGCCACGCCAGCCGGCGATGGCCACTCGGTAGCCGGCCGGGCCACCGACTACGCCGCCAGCCGCCGCGACGACTACAGTGCCGACGACGAAGCGGGCGAAACCCCGCGCCGTACCGGCGTAGGGTCCTAGCCCACGTTTTTCAAGAAAAAATACGTGGCTACGTAACCTCTTTCTGAGAGCCGCGTTAAATACCCTACAAACGGCTTAAATGAAGCTCGTTAGTTGAAAGTAGCAAAATTGCCGGTCGTAGGAGCTTCTCGCAGAGTTGGTTAAACATTCTGCTTGCAAAATCAAACGGCCCATCGCACACTTCTATTTTCGGTGGCAGCTTTTGCTAGTTGTTCGTAAAAAAGGCCCGCTTCCCTTTGTTGGAAGCGGGCCTTTTTTTATGGCCGTTGCTGGCGCTGCTTACGCGCTGGGTGAGGTTTTTTCCTGCGCCACCACTTCGGGGCGCATTTGGGGGAAGAACAGCACGTCTTGGATGGAGTGCGAGTTGGTCATAATCATGCTCAGGCGGTCGATGCCGATACCCAGGCCGGCCGTGGGCGGCATGCCGTACTCCAGGGCGCGCAGGAAGTCCTCGTCGAGCACCATTGCTTCGGTGTCGCCGCGCTTGCCCAGCTCCAGCTGGTCTTAGAAGCGCTGGCGCTGGTCGATGGGGTCATTCAACTCGGAGAAGGCGTTGCAGATTTCCTTGCCGTTGCAGATGGCTTCGAAGCGCTCGACGAGGCCAGGGTGGTCGCGGTGCTTTTTGGCCAGCGGCGACATTTCCACCGGGTAGTCGGTGATGAAGGTGGGCTGGATGAGCTTGGGCTCGACGTGCTCGCCAAAAATCTCGTCGATGATTTTCGACTTGCCCATGCTCGGGTCGAGGCCCACGTGCAGCTTGGTGGCGGTTTCGCGCAGCGCGACCTCGTCCATCTCGCCGATGGCCACGCCGGTGAACTTCTCGATGGCCTCAAACATGGTGTAGTGCTGCCAGGGGCGCTGGAAGTTGATGAGGTTGTCGCCCACCTGCACCTCGGTTTTGCCGTGCAGGGCCAGCGCCACGCGCTCCACCATTTCCTCCACCAGGTCCATCATCCAGTTGTAGTCCTTGTACGCCACGTACAATTCCATCTGGGTGAACTCGGGGTTGTGAAACCGCGACATGCCCTCGTTGCGGAAGTCCTTGGAGAACTCGTACACGCCATCGAAGCCGCCCACAATGAGACGCTTGAGGTACAGCTCGTTGGCAATGCGCAGGTACAGCGACATGTCCAGCGTGTTGTGGTGCGTTTTGAAGGGCCTAGCCGCCGCGCCGCCGTAGAGCGGCTGCAAAATTGGGGTTTCTACTTCCAGGTAGCCTTTGTCATTCAGGTAGTTGCGCATGGCCTGCACCAGCTGCGTGCGCTTGATGAAGGTGTCGCGCACGTGCGGGTTCACCACCATGTCCACGTAGCGCTGGCGGTAACGCTGCTCGGGGTCGGTGAAGGCGTCGTAGGTTACTTCCTCACCGGTTACTTCGTCCTTCTTGGTCTTCACGACGGGCAGCGGGCGCAGCGACTTGGCCAGCAAGGTCAGCTCCGTTACGTGCACCGAGATTTCGCCCACCTGCGTGGTGAATACGTGGCCTTTCACGCCAATAAAGTCGCCGAGGTCGAGCAGCTTCTTGAAGACGTTGTTGTACAGCGTCTTGTCTTCGCCGGGACAAATCTCGTCGCGGTTGATGTAGAGCTGGATGCGGCCCGACGAGTCCATGAGCTCGGCAAACGAGGCCTTGCCCATCACGCGCGACGACATGAGGCGGCCGGCCAGGGCCACTTCCTGGAAGTTGTTGAGCTCGGGCCGGTAGTTGTCGAGAATCTCCTGGGCGTAGAAATTCACATCGAACAGTTCCGACGGATATGGCTCCACGCCAAGCTCTTGCAGTTGCGTCAGCTTCTGGCGGCGCAGCAGCTCTTGTTCACTAAGTTGATGCATAAGTGGTCTGAACCGCGGATTTGTCGGCTTCTTCGGAGTAGTCGGATTTCGAAGCCGCCAAACCAAAAATACCAGCCTGCTTACCACAGGCAATCGCACGGTAGTTGAAATGAAGTGTAAAAGTAAGGCACGAAAAAAGCCGCTCCGAAAAGGAGCGGCTTTTAAGTCAATAAACCAAAACCGGAAGAAAGTCAGCCGGCGCCGCCGGCGTATCCCCACAATCAGTTAAATCTGCTAGGCGGCCATCTTGAACTCGGGCTCGGGCTCGATGCCGAGCAGGATGGGCTGCACGCGGGTGCGCAGGCGCTCCTGCACAAAGCCGGCTTGCAGGTGGGTAGGCAACTCGCGCACTAGTTGCTCGTAGCGGGCTAGCCCCAGCGCCTTGGCCACGTAGGCCTCGTGGATGCCGTTGAGGTAGCTCACCACGCTCAGCAACGAGCTGTGGAACAGCTTGAAGTCGATGTCGGCCTCCACGTAGCGCTCAATCTCGCGGCTGCTCTGCGAGATGCGCAGGCGACCCAGCAGGTCGAAGATAGTGGTGTAGCCCAGGCGCCAGGTAATCTGCTGCCAGTGGGCGGCGGTCCACTTATCGAGCGGCTTGCCGGTTTTCTGGCTGCGGATGGCCGTGTTGGCGTTGGCCTGCACCTGCTGGCGCACGGCGATGGCCGTTTGCTTGCGGGTAGTGCGCAAAAACTGCCCAATCTGGGCCTGCGCGTCAATCTCCTGCGAGGCGATGTGCAGCCCGGCCTTGTAGCCGGCTAGCGGCAGGCGGTGAATGTTGAAGTCGCCGTAAGCCCCGGCGGCGTAGAACGATACCGGGCGCGGGTAGGCGTTTTTCACCACCAGGCGGCCCACCTCGCGGCGAATTACCTGGGCGTTGTTGGAGCGCACGCCGGTAGTATGCAGAAAGGCCTGCAGGCCCGAAAGAATGGTGTGGTAGGCCTGCGGAAAAGTCCAGTGCAGGGCATTGCGCAGGAAGTTCTCGTCGCCGAGTTCGGCGGTGGCGCGCAGGGCGTATTCGGTGCTCCAGCACGAGTGCAGCAGCTTGGTGAGGGCCGTTACATCAGTCTCAGCTAGCTCGGCCTGGTGCTGACGGAAGTAGGGCGAGTGGGCTAGCCCACCCAGCGGGCTTTCGCCCTCCTGAATGTGCGAGCTCAGGGCAAAGAAATAGTTGAGGAATACCTGGGCCGGAATGGAGCGGCGCCAGGTTTCGTCGGCCAGGCGCTGCTGCTCCTGCTCCTCGGGCGTGAGCAGCGCTTCGGCGGGCGAAACGGCCATTACCGGAGCCGAATACATGTCGGCCGGAATGAGCGGGATAATGCGGGCTTCGGTTTTAGTAGTCATGCTTAGTAAACCCGCTGCCAAGATTTTTAGTTGCACGTTTGCTAAGAAAATACCGGGCGATTTACTAAAAATATTGGCCAGCATTTTTGAAGCCCTTTTTTCCTGGGGAAATGACCTTCTTACGTAGCAGGCGCTAGGGTAAAACGCACAAAAAAGGCTCCCGAACCAGCGGTTCGGGAGCCTTTTTTGTGCGGTTGAACGCTAACGATTAGCTAGCGAATCTAGCGGTTATTGTTCGTCCTTGATGACGTTCACGGCTTCGCCAACGGTGATGTCCTTGTTGAGGCCGCGGGTGAAGCGCATGGCGCGGTTCACCTTCACCGAGTCGCCGCCGAGGGCCGTGCGGTCGGCCGCAAGCGGGGCGAGGGCCAGCGGGGTAGCCGTCTTCTGGATAGTCTCATACTTATCTGACTCGGTCTTGAGCAGGTGCTGCATGGTGCGGTACTTATCGATTTTCAGCGACACCACCGTTTCGTCCTTGCGCTTGCGCAGGCTCTGCACCAGCTCGGTCATTTGCTGGAAGGCGGGGCTAGCGGCCACGCGGGCTTTGCTATTGGCTTCGAGCTTAGCGTAGTTGGGCTGGTCGTCCCAGGGGCGGTAGGCGGCGGGCTTAATCTCATCCCACTTCAGCGGGTAATCCGACTCCTTCTCGCCCTGGTCCACGTACGAGAACAGGTCGGGCAGCACGATGTCCGAAGCCACGCCCTTGAACTGGGTCGAGCCGCCGGTGACGCGGTAAAACTTCTGCATCGTGAACTTGAGCGAGCCAAACGGCTTGAGGCTAGCCAACTCGGTGGGCAGCGTCTCGTCGAGGTCGATGATGCGCTGCACGGTGCCTTTGCCGTAGGTTGTGGTGGTACCCATGATGATGCCACGCTTGTAGTCTTGAATAGCAGCGGCCAGAATCTCGGAGGCCGAGGCGCTGTACTTGTTCACCAGCACCACGAGTGGGCCGCTGTACTGCACGCGCGGGTCCTTGTCGTTGAGTACGTTGGTGACGCCGCGGCTGTCGTGCACCTGCACCATGGGGCCGCTGGGCATAAAGAGGCCAGCCATTTCGACGGCATCGTTGAGCGAGCCGCCGCCGTTGTTGCGCAGGTCGAAAATGACGCCCTTTACGCCTTCGGCAGTGAGTTTGGCCAATTCCTTCTTCACGTCTTCGGCCGAGGAGCGGCCGCCGTTGTCGTTGAAGTCAGCGTAGAACGCCGGCAGGCGCAGGTAGCCGATTTTCACGCCGCTAGGGTCGTTGATAACGGCCGACTGGGCGTAAGTGTCTTCCACTACCACTACATCGCGGATGATGGGAATGACCTTGGTCGAGCCATCGGCCTTCTTCACCGTGAGGCGCACTTCCGAGCCTTTTTTGCCCCGAATGAGTGTTACGGCCTTGCTGGTGTGCCAGCCCTCGACGCTCACCGGCTCGGCGGCGCCCTGGGCTACGCGCAGGATAGCGTCGCCCTTTTTCAGCTCGCCCTGGCGCGACGAGGCCGAGCCGGGTACGATGTCCTCGATGTAAATCAGGCCCTCTTTCTCGCGCAGCGTAGCCCCGATGCCCTCGAAGCGACCCGTGAGCTGGATATCAAACTCCGCCTTGTCGCGCGGGGCAAAATACTCGGTGTGCGGGTCATAGGTATTGGCGATGACGTTGGCATAGTTGGCCAGCACCTCATTGGCGTCGGGCTGGTCGGCAAACTGCTCGTCGTAGTACTTGAGCACGCGCTTGCGGGCCTCCACCTCCATTTGGGCGGGGGTGCGGTCGGGCTCGGCCGTGGCGGGCTCCTTCGAGAGGCTAGCCACGCGGGTGCGGTCGTGGCGCTTGTCCTGCTCGTCCATCATCTCGGCCACGCGGGTCAGCGTCTCGTACTTGAGCAGCTTGCGCCACTGCTCGCGCTGGTCGGCGGCGTTGGTGGGGAAGGTAGCTTTCTCGAAGTCGGTCTGGATGGTTTCCTCGGCGTCGAACGTGAAGGGCTTAGCCAGAATTTCGTGCGCCAGCGCCTGCATCTGCTTGCTGCGCTCGGTCATGAGCTTGGTACTCAGGTCCAGAAACTCGTGGCTGCCGCGCTTGGTCTCGTCATCAATATCGAGTTGATACTTGGTCAGCTGCGCGATGTCGGACTGCAATAGAAATTTTTTGCGGTAGTCTAGGCGCTTGAGCGCGAGCTCAAACACGCGCTTGCTAAACGCATCATCAACCCGCTCGGGCTGGTAGTGCGCCTGCGAAAGCCCCTGCACGATGGTGCCAACCAGCACCTGCTCTTTGCTGGGGGCTGCCTGCGGGCCGCTGTGCTCGTAGAAGCGATAAGACGCCAGCCCAAAAACGGCGGCCACCAGGCCGGCGTAAGAGCCAATTTTGAGGCGGGGGGAGAACATTCAGGAGAGAATTAGGAAGAAAGCCAAATGTAGGGGCCAAGCAGCGCTTGTTGCACAACCCATGCCTAACTACGGCGAAAACGTCGACGGGGCTATGATTAGTGCCGTTAAAACCGGTTCTTCTCCGGCATTTGCGAGCCCGCCGCTAGCTTCGCGGCGCCTGCGCTTTTTTGCACGCTGCTACTATGACCGTTGCCGCTACCCGCGCCGCCCTGCTGGGCCTAGCCGTGGGCGATGCCCTGGGCGTCCCCGTTGAGTTTATCAGCCGCCACGTGCGCCAGCGCGACCCCGTAACCGGGCTGCGCGCCTACGGCACCCACCACCAGCCGGCCGGCACGTGGTCGGATGATTCGTCGCTCACCTTTTGCTTGGCCGAAACGCTGGCCCGGCCCGAGGGGCTAGCCGGCGTGCCCGATTTGGTCGACTTCGGCCGCCGCGCTATTAATTGGCTGGACAACGGCTACTGGACGGCCCATAACCAGAGGTTTGACGTGGGCGGCGCTACCCGGGCGGCCATCCAGAGCCTAAAGCGCGGCGTGCCCCCTAGCCAGGCCGGCCCGCGCTCGGAATTCGACAACGGCAACGGTGCGCTAATGCGGATTCTGCCGCTGGTTTTTCATCAAACCTGGCAGGCCGAAAACCTGGATTTGAGCGCCGCCTGGGCACTGACGGAGGCCGTGGCCAGCGTCACGCACGGCCACCCGCGCTCCACGCTCGGGTGCTGGCTCTACCTGCTGGTGGCCCGCGGGCTCACGCGGGGGCTAGCCCCCGCGGCGGCGTATGAGCAGGCCCGTACGCTGGCCAACCAGTGGCTGCACGCGAAAGCGAAGGGCCCGGTATTCTACGAATGGCCTAAGTATGGCGACGTGCTCGACGGCACGCTGCCTAGCCGCGCCGAAGCCGAAATAAAATCCTCTGGCTACGTGGTGCACACGCTGGAAGCTGCCCTGTGGTGCCTGCTGCGCCACGACACCTACGCCGCCACGGTGCTGGCCGCCGTAAATCTGGGCGACGACACCGACACCACCGGCGCGGTGGCCGGCGGGCTAGCGGGGCTCGTCTATGGCGAGGCTGGCATACCGACCCAATGGCTGGCCGAATTAGCCCGCCGCGCCGACATCGAGGACCTGGCCCAGCGCCTGGCGGCGTCGAGGTAAGTCTCGCCCAGCGTTGTTTACAGCGTTGGTTTACTGCTTTACCTTAACAACGCCGGGCGGGGGCTGGCCACGTACCCTGCTTACAGGAAGCGCGCGCGCAGTGCGGGCGTGGGCAGCCAGCAGCTTTCCTGCCGCCCAAACCAGCGGTAGCGGTGGCGCGCCACGAAGCGGTAGAGGCCGTCGCGCCAGGGCCGGGGCAGCAGCCAGCCCACCGCCGCCACGCGCCAAAAGCCGCCCAGCCGCCCGGCTATGCGCAGCACCGCCGCCGAGTGCGAGTACAGCTGCCCCTCATCGAGTAGCACTACCGAGTCGGGGTCGGCCGTCCCGAGCGGCGGGTGCCCGGCGGCGGCTAATAGGGCCTGGCCAGCCTCGCTCTGGAGCGCCGCGAAGCGGAAGCGCCCCGGCGCATCGTGGCGAATAATGAACTGCACGAGGCCGTGGCAGAGGTTGCAAACGCCGTCGAACAGCACAACGGCGGGGGAGGGGGCAGGCATGAGCAAGGGGCTGCTAGTAGGAAGCGCCAATGCCCTAACGCGGTACCAGCCGCGGGGGTTTGCTAAAGCGCTGAGGGATAAACCCCGGAAAATTTACCGTGTTTCCCGCTAGGTACTTTCTGAGGAGAATACGTGGTAATCGCACCGCAGCGCCCTAGCCAAGAGTCGTATAACCGGCAGGTCTTTTCCTCCAAAACTATCGCAACATGAAGCGCAAAATATCTTTTCCGGTAGCTCTGCTGAGCCTGGGGCTAGCCAGCAGCCTGCTTACTGCCTGCGGCGACAGCCATGATAATGGCTCGGGTACCGGCGCCGCCAACTCGGGCACCGATACTACCACCAGCACCGATTCTACTGCAACCGGCGGCACCGGCACAACGGCGGGCATGAGCGGCGGCACGGGTTCTGCAACAGGCACGGGTGCTACGGGCAGCACTGGCGACATGGGCAGCAGCGACGGTAGCAGCACGGCCGGCTCGGGCACCATGAGCACGAGCGGCAGCGGCAGCACGGGTGGCGCCGGTGGCGCGGCTACTTCGGGCAGCACGGGCGGCGCCGGTAGCGGCACGGGCGGCACCACTGGCCAATAAGCAGTCATCAATTTTCCTTTTCCACATTTTTTTGTTTCTCTGAGTATATGAAAAAGCAACTTCTTCGGCCGCTATGCACGGCCGCTTTCCTTCTAGGTCTAGGTTTGGTTACTGGCACTGCCTATGGCCAAACCACGGCTGGCTCTACGGCCGGTAGCACTTCGGGCTCTACCACTGGCACGATGGGCACGACCTCGGGCACTACGTCAGGTTCGATGGGTTCCACTTCGGGCTCAATGGGCTCTACCTCGGGCTCAATGGGTACTACTTCGGGCACGATGAACTCGACCTCGGGTAGCACCAGCGGCAGCTCTACGTCGGGCAGCCGCCGCAGCAAGAGCCGCAGCACCCGCGGTAGCCGGTCGGGCAGCACGTCGGGCTCTACTTCGGGTTCGATGGGCACTACCTCGGGTAGCACCAGCGGCTCGGGCAGCACGTCGGGCTCGACCTCGGGCAGCACCCCGCAGCGCTAACCGCGCCGACGCCTGATTTTTTTTCTCCGCAAGGCGAAGAGGCTAGCCACCACCTGGGCAGCTTCTTCGCCTTGTTGGCTTTCGCGCTGGCTTGGGCCGGCAGAGATTCTTCGCTATGCTTCAGCTTTGGGCTATTCTTCGGCGGCCGTTTGTGCTCGACTTGCGGGCGCTGGCGCTGCTGCGCATGGGCACGGCCGCCGTGGTGCTGCTCGATTTGGGTATTCGCAGCACCGACCTCGAAGCTCATTATGCTAATATGGGCGTGCTGCCGCTGGCGGCGCTGCTCGACCACGCCTGGACGCCCTACCAGTTTTCGCTGCACGCCAGCAGCGGGCTGTGGCAGGTGCAGGCGGTGCTGCTAGGGCTAGCCGCCCTGGTGGCGGGGGCGCTGCTGCTGGGCTACCACACCCGGCTGGCCACGGTGGGGTCGTGGGTGCTGCTGGTGTCGTTGCAAAACCGCAACCCGCTCATCTCGCAGGGTGGCGACGACCTGCTGCGGCTGCTGTTGCTGTGGGGTATTTTCCTGCCCTGGGGCCAGGTGTGGGCCTGCGATGCCCGCGCCCAGCCCCCGCCCGCCCGCTACGACTACGCCAGCGCGGCCACCGTGGCCTACGTGGTGCAGCTCGCCCTGCTTTATTGGTGCACGGCCCTGCTCAAAACCGGCCCCGAGTGGAGCCAGACCGGCACCGCGCTCTACTACGCCTTCAGCCTCGACCAGCTGCTGCTGCCGGCCGGGCGCCTGCTCTACCCGCACCCCGCGCTGCTGCGCGCCCTCACGCTGGGCACCTGGTACCTCGAGCTGCTGCTGCCCTTCGCGCTGTTCATCCCGTTTGGGGTGAAATGGTGGCGGCTGCTGGTTATCGGCGTGCTGGTTGGCTTTCACCTGGGTATCGGCCTCACGCTGTTTGTGGGGTTATTTTACCTGGTAAATATGGTGTCGGTGCTGGGCCTGCTGCCCCCGTTGGTGCTCGACTGGCTAGCCCCGCGCCTGCGGCCCCACGCCGAGCGCGCCCGGCGCTGGCACGCCCGCCTACCCGCCTGGCAAGCGCCCTGGCAGCTGCGCATCGAGCGCACGCGGCCCCGGCCGCCGGGCCGCGCGCGGCTGTGGCGCGCAGTACGCGAAGCATTGGTTTTCAGCCTGCTGTTCTACGTGTGCTGGTGGAACCTCGACGACGTGGCCGGTGCGCCGAGCCACTGGATGTCGGGCTCGACCCGCTGGGTGGGCTACCTGTTTCGGGTCGACCAGCACTGGGGCATGTTCGCGCCCGCCGTGTTCAAAGACGACGGCTGGTACGTGCTCGAAGGCACCACTACCACCGGCCGGGTTATCGACCTGAACCGGGGCGGCGCGCCCGTGTCCTACGCCAAGCCCGCCGCCGTGGTCGACTTATTCAAGAACGACCGCTGGCGTAAATACTCCGAAAACTACCTGTTTGTCGACAAGGCCTGGATGCGCCCTTACTACTGCAATTACCTGCTGCGCATCTGGCACGAAAACCAGGCCCACCCACCCCTGCGCCACCTCTCGGTAGTGTATATGAAGGAAGTTTCGCAGCCCAACTACCAAGTGCCGCCCGCCACCCGCGAAGTGCTCTGCGACTGCGAGCCCGCCCCGCCCGCCGAGTAGCCAGCGAAGCCCAACCGGCTAGCTCGTCGCCGATGAGAAGCGGGCTAGCCCCCGCTACTCGCCGCCCGTGGGGGCCAGCACCTTGCGGGCCGTGAGGGTAGCGCCCGCGCTGGCCGCCATCACCAGCAGCACGGCCAGCCACTGGCTGGGCGAGAGGCGCTCGCGCAGAAAAAGCCAGCCGCAGAGCGCGGCCGCCGCGGGCTCCAGGCTCATCAGGATGCTGAAGGTGCGCGTGGGTAAGCGCTTGAGCGCCTGCATTTCCAGGGTAAAGGGCAGCGCGCTCGACAGCAGCGCCAGCGCCGCGCCCAGCGCCAGCAGCGGCGGCGTGAGGCCACCGAGCTGCCCGCTAGCCACCCCAAAGGGCAGCACCGCCAGCGTGGCAAACAGCATGCCCACGGCCACGGCCGTGTTGCCGGGCAGCACCGCGGCCACGCGCCCGCCCAGCACAATGTACACCGCCCAGCAGCCGCCCGCCGCCAGCGCAAACAGCATTCCCACCACGTCGATGCCGTGGCCGCCCCAGGGCGCAATGAGCGCGATGCCCGCGCCCGCCAGCACCGCCCACAGCACATCGAGCCAGCGGCGCGAGCCGGCCATCGCCACCAGCAGCGGCCCCACAAACTCGAGCGTGACGCCCAGCCCCAGCGGCACCCTGGCCAAAGCGCAGTAAAACAAGAAGTTCATGGCGCCCAGCGCCAGGCCGTAGGGCACCACGGCCCGCCACTGCGCCGCCCGCAGCTGCCCTAGCCGGGGCCGCACCGCCACCAGCAGCATCAGGGCCGACAAGCCAATGCGCAGGCTGGCCGTGCCCGCCGCCCCCACCACCGGAAATAGCCCCTTGGCAATGGCCGCCCCGCCCTGCACGCTGATAATGGCCAATAGTACGGCCGGCACGGGCGGCAGCGAAAAGCGGGGAGATTTGGGCATAAGGACCCAAAGCTAGCGCCCCGGCCCGCCGCTTTAGGGCAGCAGGGCCCGAATGTGCTCGGTGAGCACGTCGATAATCTGCACCATCTCCCCCAGCGTCGAGGCCTGGTAAGACTGCGCGGCGGTGGTGTCAGCCGTCGCTTCCCAGCTTGCCAGGGCCGCTAGGGTGCCGAGGCGGGTCACGGAGCTATCGATGCGGGCGTACACGCTGGCCCACAGCTGCTGGTTCCAGGTAGGCTGCTGCAGCAGGTGCAGGCGCAGGTCGAGCAGGCTCATTACGGCCCCGGCCAGGCGCTGCAGCAGGTCGGCCTCGGCGGGACTGAACTGGCGCGGCTTGTGGTCGATAACGCACAGCACCCCAATGGAGTAGCCTTCGGGCGTGCGCAGAGCGCAGCCCGCGTAAAAGCCCAGGTTGAGGCGGTGCACCAGCATGGGGTTGATGAGGTCGCAGGGATGCGCCCGCAGGTCTTCAAATACGCTGATTTCCTCGTGCAGCATGGCCACCGAGCACAGCGTTTCCCAGCGGTTTACCCGGTCCATGTCCGGGTTCAGGCCATAATTAAGGCCGAAGCGCACTTCTTCTTCCTCCACAAACGCGATGATGCCGATGGGCACGTTGAAGAGCTTGGCCGTTAGGCGCACCAACTCGGCAAACGTCTCGTCCTGCATGGTATTAAATACTTGGTACGGCCGCAGGGCCTCAAGGCGCAGCGGCTCGGTCAGGGGCAGCAGGGAATGGGAGGATTTTGGCAAAACGCTGACAGTTAGCGTACTTTGATACTGGCGGACAACAGGGGTTCTAAAAGTAAAAGTAATAGAGTAGGACTGAGATTGCAATGAACGAAGCGGTGGCCGGTCCGGCCTGCGGCTAGCCGCGGCCCACCCGGGCGCGGGCGGCGCTTCGAAACGAGAAAATATTTTTCAGAAAACCGGGCCAGGGGCTGGGGTTGAGCAGGGCAATGCCCTTAGCTTTGCGCATAGACTAGCAGCACTCTTTTTTCTGTACAATTAAACTTTCTTCTTGCTTTATGCGCATTCGTACCCTGGGCCTTGCGGCCGTATTGTTTTTAACGCTGCTTTGCTCGTCGTGCGGCCCCAGCATTTACCTGGCCCAAGACTTCCGCACGTATGCGCCCGCCCACAAAACGGTGGCCATCCTACCGGCCAGCGTCAACATCGGCCTGCGGCCCAAAGAAGCCCGCAACACCAGCGGCGACCAGATGCGCAACATGCAGCAGCAAAGCGCCCTCGATTTTCAGTCGCGCATCTACGCCTGGCTGCTGCGCCGCCAGATGCAGCAGCACTACACGGTTGACTTTCAAGACGTAGCCCTCACCAACTCGATGCTGCGCAAAGCCAACCTCACCGACGATGACATGCGCACCCTCTCGCCCCAGGACCTGGCCAAAATGCTGGGCGTGGATGCCGTGCTCACCACCAGCGTGCGCACCAGCAAGCCCATGAGCGACGGCGCGGCCGTGGCGCTGGGGGTGCTGGTAGGTGCCTGGGGCGCCACCAACCAGGCCAACATTACGGTGAACATCCACGACGGTGCCGCCGGCAAGCTGCTCTGGAAATACGACTTCGTGGCCAGCGGCTCGGTGGGCAGCTCGCCCGAGAACATGGTGAACGCGCTCATGCGCAATGCCTCGCGCAAGTTTCCCTATACCCCGGCAAAATCCTAAAAATACTTTCTTCTGGCTAGTCTGGCGGGGCGCTCCTTTTGCAGGGGGCGCCCCGCTTTTTTGGGTGGCTAGCCCAGCAGCGCCGGGCGCTCCTGATACACCTTCCACAAAAACTCGCCCAGCAGCGCATTGGCCGCGGCAAACTGCGGGCGGATGAATTTGCTAGGGTCGTCTTTGTGAAAAGACGCGTGCATGTAGCCAGTGCCGGCGTGGGTGGTGCGCAGCGCCTGCACGCAGGCCCTGATTTCGGCCTCGTCGGTGCTGGTGAGGCCCCGCATGATGATGGCCAGTGGCCAAATCATACCGGTGCCCCCGTGCGGGCTGCCGATGCCCTCGGCCGCCGAACCCTTGTAAAAGAAAGGGTTAGCCGCCGAGAGGGCTAGCCGGCGGGTATTCTGGTAGATGGGGTCGTTGAGGGGGAGCGCGCCCAGGTAGGGCAGGCTCAGCAGGCTGGGCACGGTGGCATCGTCCAAGAGCGCGTGGCCGCCGTAGCCATCGACCTCGTAGGCGTAGACCGGGCCCAACTCGGGGTGGGTGATGAGCGCATGCTGGCGCAGGGCAGTGGCAACTTCGTCGGCAAAGGCCATGAGGTCGTTGTAGCCCGCCTGCTCGTGGTGAATATCGTAGAGCATGAGCGCCGCCTGGCGCAGGCTAGCCACGACCATGAAATTGCCGGGCACCAGAAAGGGCAGCAGCGTGGCATCGTCGCTGGGCCGAAAGGCCGAGGCGATGAGCCCGCAGGGCCGCACCGGGTAGCCGTAGCCCGCCAGGGCCTGGGTGTTGGTCGAGGTCAGGGTTTTGCGCTGAAAGTGGTAGGGGCCGGGGCCAGCTCGGCGCTGCTGCGCGCGAAAAGTCTGGATAATAAGGTCGATGGCCCGGCGCCACTGCGCATCGAACGGCTGCTCGTCGCCGGTCGTTTTCCAGTAGTGGTACCCTAGCCGGATGGGGTGGCAGAGCGAGTCGACGGCCCACTTGCGCTCGTGCACGCCGGGCTGCATGGCAGTGTGGTCGCGGGCCCACTCGCCGACTTTGGTTTTGTCGGCATAGAAAGCATTCGCGTAGGGGTCCTGCAGGATACACTGCGTCTGGCGGTTGATGACCCCCGCGATGAGCTGGCGCAGGGCCGCATCGTGCGGGGCCAGCGGCAGGTAGGGCCACACCTGGGCCGAGGAGTCGCGCAGCCACATGGCGTCGGTGTCGCCGCCGCTGCTCACGTACGTATCGGCGCGGCCGGCTAGGATGCCGGGCGTCACCGTAGTGTCGAGGGTATTCGGGAAGCAGTTGCCGAAAAGCCAGCCCAGCTCCGGGTCGGGTACCCGCTGCCGAAATTCGCGGATAACGTTTTCCACCGCCCAGCTTTGGAAACGGCGCTGGCCGGCCGCCGGCCGCACCACCGGCAAAGCCGGCGCCGCCCGCAGCGGCGAAATGGGCAGCAGCGCGCCCGCGGCCACCAGCCCCGCGCCCCGCACAAACGAACGGCGATTTAGCATACGCAGCAAAGGTAGCGGCCACACGAAAGGCGCGTGTAGCGCCGCCGCTTAGCGTCTCCTCGTTACGCAGTTTGTCTGGCGCAGAGACGCAAATATGCACCGCCAGCCCTCCTGCTGCGCTGGTTTCGCAACCAGCCGCAAGCAAAATAAACCCCGCGGCCCCGCGCACGAAAAAG
>JBPBQJ010000017.1:0-78232 GCA_050954765.1 Janthinobacterium lividum
GGCCTCCACCACCGGCAGGCCAAAGCCCTCGGCCAGCGAGGGCTGCACGTAGGCCAGGCAGTGCTGGTAGTACCAGGTTTTGTCGGCCTCGCTGATGCGGGTAAGCACGCGCACGCGGTCGGCCACGCCGCACTCGGCGGCCACGGCTAGTATTTTGGCGATGTAGTCGGGCTCGGCAAAGCCGCCGGCCAGCACCAGCTCGTAGTCGTCGCCGACCAGCAGCGGCGGCAGCACGTGGAAGTTCTTCTTGGCATTCACCGAGCCCAGGCTGAACAGAAAGGGCCGGCTAGGCACGTAGGCCGGCGCGTGGCCGGGCGCCGGCACCAGCGCCTCCACGCCGCGCGGCACGTAGCGCAGCTTTTGGCCGGCGCGGTAGCCTAGCAGGTCGGCGTGGCGCAGGATGTCCTGGCGCACGAAGTCGGAAATAGTTACCACATAATCGGCCCGCCCGATGTTGCGCCGCACCCTAGCCAGCTGCCGGGTGTAAGTGCGCTCGTCGGGGCTTTCGTGCAGAAAATTAAGGTCGTGCACCGTCAGCACCACCTTCGTAAACGGCCCCGTGGGCACGTACCAGCTCAGCTGCGAGGTGGCGTGCCACAGCCGAAAGCGGTAGCTGGGCGGGTTGAAATACTTGTGAAAGCTGCGTTGCGTGAGGTACTGCACGCCCGCTTGCCCTAGCGCGCCTACCTCGGCCGCCGGCACGTAGCAGCTGAGCCGGTAGCGGTGGTTTTGGCGCACCAGCTCCTCGGCCAGCGGAAACACAAAGTGACTGAAGCCGCTGTGGCGGTCGCGAAACGGCTCGCAGTCGAGGCAGATATTTTTCAATGCTTGGTTTTTGCTGATTAACAGCTGATAATAGCAGTTAAAAAACGTTTGTCATGGCGAGCGCAGCGCAGCCATCGCATCTGTATGGCGGCTGAGCAGATGCGATGGCTGCGCTGCGCTCGCCATGACAAACGTTTATTGACATATCACTCAGTAAGGCGTTTACCCAGCGATACCTGCGCACTACGCACCTCGGCGTACTGGGCCTGCGAGAGTGGTAGCTCGCCGTACCACACGTACTCAAACTGCCGGGTGAGCTCGGCGAAGGGCGGGCGCAGGGCGGGGCGCTGGCTCGCCAGTTCGCCGAGGTAGGTGCGGTTGGTTTTGTCGGGCTGCCAGGCAATGAGGTCGCGGTCGCTGAGCTGCTTGAGCAGCGCCAGGTACCCTAGCCGCACGGCCAGGCGGCGGTTGCCGGCCTCCTCGGCCGCGCGCAGCTGCGCCCCGAAATCGAGCTCGTGGATATCTTCGGTTTGCGTATCGTAGGCGAGCGGCGCCCGGCGCGGGCTGCGCCCAAAGGCCCGCGTGAGGTCGACTTGCAGCAGCTTCAGCACTATCCAGGTAGCGGCCGCTGCCAGCAGCCCGTAGATAACCCAACGCCAGAAACCGTTGTAAGTAGGTGCGTTGCGTCCCCCAAACAGCTTGCGTAGCCACCGAAATACCCGTTGCCAGAAGCGCTGCCAGGCGCTGGCCCGCGCATCATCGGCCGGGGGCTCGCGCTGGTAGTCGAAGGCCCGCTCGCCGGCCAGCTCGTGCAGGCGCGCGGCCACCGCTGGCGGCTGGCGCAGGCGCACGGCCGGCGCCTGGGCAGCCGGGGGCGCCGGCTGGGCCTGCGTGGGGCCGCCACTGCCCAGCGCCAGGGCGCCGAGCAGCAGCCACTGCCGGGTGGTGCGGGTTACTGCGTTAGTATTCACCTTCTTCGTGAGGGCGGTAGGTGCTGCCGTCGGGGGCGGCTAGCGGTGCCTGGCCTAGCTGGTCTACCAGGTGCCGCAGGCCCACGCCTTCTTGACGCTCTACCAGATTGAAATATTGAAAAGCCAGCCCCAGCAGCAGGGGCGGGTACAGCAGAAAAAAGGCCAGCGTAAAAAACAGGGTGAAGATGATAGTCAGCGTGCTAACCGCCTCGCCCAGCTGGCCAACCGGCAACAGGGCCCCGTGCAGCCCGGTTACCAGCGCCCCCACCACTATCCGCACGCCCAAGAGCAGCGCGTAGAGCAAGGCTATCATGATAAATATCATCCCGAACGTGGACCACCACTTGCCCTTGGTCAGGCGCAGGCAGCGGCTGATAGTGGTCGTAAAGCCGGTGCCCTCTACCACACGCACGATGAAAAACAAGCTCAGCGCCACGCTGAGGTACAGGCCCGGAAAAAAGAAAACGACGAAGCCTATCATTATCACCAGCGTCACGCCCCAGAGCGAGAAAAACGTGCCCACCAAGTGGCCCCGCACTACCTGCCACACCTCGCCCGGCGTGATGGGCGTGGCCACGGCGCCCGCCGGCCGCAGGCAGCGCAGCAGGTAGCCATAAACAGTGAGAATGCACATCGAGACGAAGACCATCCCGAGCACCGAGTTGAGGTAGTAGAGCGGGTTCAGGAAGGTGGCGCCCAGCATGTTGCGCTGCGCGCTGAGTGGGTCGAAGCCGGGGCGCGTTTGGTCGCGCACCATGCTGCCCATCGTGGCGAGCAGGCGCGATTGCAGCAAGGCCGTCAGAATGCCCTGCAGCAGGGCTAGCGGCGCCACCAGGTACAGCATTACGCGGCCCAGCGGCCGCCAGTGCACCCCGATAAACTCGAAGGTGGCGCTGACCTTCTGGCCAAAATTACGCTCCTGCCGAAAGTCCGTTTCGTGGGTGTAGCTAGGGGTAGAGGAAAGGTACTGGTTGGCCATAGAAAAGAGGAAATGTAAGAGTGAGGCAAGCTTAAAATAAGCTGGACAGTTAGTTAGATTGCCTGTGCCCGCTGGCGCAGCTGCCGGGGCCGCCACACAAAATACCAGCCGATAAACGCCGCCGAGCCACCGATGAGCAGCAGGCTGGCGGCCAGCGGCATCTCGGTGTGGCGCGTGAGGTAGCTTTCGATAAAGCCGGCCACGCACAGTACCGGCACAATGCCCAGGGCCAGCTTCACGCTGTCGCGGGCGGCTAGCCGCAGGCTCTCGCGCCGCGAAAACGTGCCCGGAAACAGCAGCCCCTTGGCCAGCACAAAGCCCGCGCCGCCTGCCAGCACTATCGACGAGATTTCGAGCGTGCCGTGCAGCCACACCGCCAGCAGCGAGGCTAGCAGCACGTGCTGCCGGAAAAAGAAAAACTGAAACGCCCCTAGCATCAGCCCGTTGCGAAAAAGCATGAACGTGGTGCCCACCCCGCCCGTGATGCCCAGCGCAAAGCACAGCAGCGCCACGCGCACGTTGTTGAAGGTGATTTGCAGGAACATCGGCGCCTGGGCGCTCTGCTTATACACGGCCATGGGGTCGCCGTGCCGAATGTTTTCCAGCGTCTGGTTCACGTAGCTGTCGCCCATCACTACGCGCACAAACGTGTCGTCGTAGGCCGCCGACAGCACGCCCACCAGCATGCTGAGCCCAAACACGAGCAGCGCCCAGCGCAGCTCGCTGCGGTGGCGGCTCACGGCGAGCGGCAGCTCCAGGGCCCAGAACCGGCCGAAGCGGTTGCCATCCTCGGCCTTGTTTTTATACAGCGCCTGGTGCTGGCGGCTGGCTAGCTGGTTGAGGTAAGCGGTGGTATCTGACTGCGGGTAGAAGGTCTGGGCGTAGGCCAGGTCGTCGGTGAGGGCCACGAAGCGGGCAGCTAGCTCATCGGGGTCGGCCGCTTGGGCCGCGGTTTCGTAGCGGTGCCAGCGCTCCTGGTTGAGCCGGCGGAATACTGCTTCGCGCATATAAGAAAAATAGCCGGTTAGCGAGCGGTGAAGATAGGAGGGCGGCAGCGTTACTTTGCTGCACTTGGTGGGCAGCCCCGCCGTTTTTTAGTGCGCCCCTTATGGCTACCATTCGCGTTCATACCACCCAAAACGTTACCCTGCAGTATGAAGTCGCCAGCGTGGGCGACCGCCTGGTGGCGGCACTGCTCGATTACCTGGTGCTCCTGGCCTATGGCGTGTTGCTGGCGGTAGCGGTGCGCAGCATCGGCGAAACCGGCAGCAAAGCCATCGACTACGGCAACCCCGCCGAGCTGGTGGGGGTGGCCCTAGCGGCGCTGGTACTTTCTCCTTTCATCTTCTACTTTCTGGCCTGCGAAATTTTTTTCAATGGCCAAACGCTCGGCAAGCGCGCCCGCCAGCTGCGGGTGATGCGCCTCGATGGTACCCCGCCCCGCCTCGGCGACTACTTCCTGCGCTGGTTGCTGCGGCCGGTCGAAATCATTGCTACCGCGGGGGGGCTAGCCACCATCGTGGTGCTGCTCAATGGCCGGGGGCAGCGCCTGGGCGACATGCTGGCCGGCACCACCGTGCTCAGTCTGCGCCCCAATGCCGCACCCCGCGTGCCCGAAGACGTGGTGCCCGCTGGCTACCAGCCGGTATTTGAGCAGGCCGCCCAGCTCAGCGACCACGACGTGGCCCTGGTGCGCCAGCTGCTGCACCACAGCCTGCGCCAGCAAAACCACCTACTACTGCACGAAACGGCCCTCAAAATAAAGCAGCTGCTGAACGTGAGCAGCGACCTTTCCAACGAGGCCTTTTTGCAAACCGTGCTGCGCGACCACGCCAGCCTAGTGGCCCAGGGCCGCTAGGCGAGCCCTGGCCAAATACTAAAAAAGCGGTCGGCACCTCCAAAGAGGGCCGACCGCTTTTTTGAAAAACAACTTGTCGGGTAGAAGTAAAAATGAAGAATTAAAAACCTGACTGCCAAACTTTTAATTCTTCATTTTTGATTCAATACCCTACTCGGTGAGCATAGCCTGGCGCGTGCCGGCCGGTTGGCCATCGAAGCGCAGGCGGAAGAAATACATGCCAGCGGCTTGGCCGTGGCGGCTCCAGCGCAGGGCCTGCGGGCCGGCGGGTAGCAAACCAGCATCTACGTGGTCCACTACGCGGCCTAGTGCGTCAGTCACCGTCAAATCAACTTGGGCGGCGCGCACCAAACCGAAGCTGAGGCTGGTGGCGTTGGCTAGGGGGTTGGGGTACAAGGTAAACGAGGTGGCTAGCTCGGCGGGGCGGTTGCTCGTCACCACGCCCGTAGAGGCGGCAATGGCAATGTCGCGGGCAGCTACGGCCCCGTTACCAATGGCGCCCACCAGCGTGGCGGCGCCGGTGGTCAGGTTCACGGTGTAGAGCGACGTGTTGGGCGAGGTGCCCGTATTGGCCACCAGGTACGCCGTGTTCACGCCCGCGCCGGTGCTGTAGATGTCGAGGTCCACGTTGGGCGTGGTCGTGTTCACGGTAATGCCCGAGGCGCCCACGGCCGTGAGCTGGCCATCGGCCGGCGGGTTGGCGGTAGCCTGAATATTGAGCTGGTTCAGGGTTTCGTCGTAGTTGTAGAGCATGGTGCCCGAGGTAGCGCTAGCCCCCCGGAAGCTGTTGGTGTAGGCCACTGCCCCAATGTTAGGCGTGCCGCTGGTGTAGCTCACCGGGCCATCGGTGAAGGCCAATACGCTGGCGGCCGTGCTGTTGGGGTTGAGACGGTAGTTGTTGCGGTTGGCGCCCACCACCCGAATGCGGTCCACGGTCGGGTTGAAATCGAAGCCCACACTGCCCGTGCCCAGCTCGAGGCGGAAGGCCGTGCCCACGGCTGTGGCCGCGCCGGTAGTAGCATCGAGCGAGTACAGTTGCGAATTGTTCACGCCCGTGGCGGCGGCGGCATTGTAGCCTAGCGCATACAGCGCGTTGTTGATGGGCCGCACATCGAGCCCCACCAGCGTTTGGGTAGCATCGACGCCCGTGATGCCCGTGGCCGTGCGAATAGTGCCCGGCAGCGCCGTGTCAAACGTAAGCAGGTTGGTGCCCGCCAGCGCGTAGGCCAGCTGCCCCGTGATGGCGGTCAGCGTGGGCCGCGTGATAGCCAGCGTAATATCGGTAAAGGTGTAAGCGGCACTGGTGCTGCCCAGCGTGCCGACGGCCGTAGTGGCGCCGGTGGTCAGGTTCACGGTGTACAGCTGGTTGGTTACCGACGGAACGGGGGTCAGCGTTACCGTGCTCTGCGATAGGTAAGCAATGTTCTGGCCCGTGGTCGAGTTGAAATAAATGTCGAGGTCCGACGGCTGGGTAGCGCCGTTGGTGCTGATACCCAGTGGCCCCACCGTGTTGAGGGTGCCATTATTAGGTGGGTCCTGGCGCACCAGGCGGCCCGCAGTCTCATCAACGTTATAGAGCGTAGTAGCCGAGCTGCCGATATACGAGTTGGTGTAGGCCGACGCGCCCACGCCGGGCGTTTGGCCGGTGTTGGCATCGGTGGTAGCGTAGGCCAGCGAGCCATCGGTAGCGGCAATGGCGCCGTTGTTGGGGTTGAGGCGGTAGTTGCCCCCGTTGCCACCCACCACCCGGATGCGGTCGACGGTCGGGTTAAAATCAAAGCCCACGCGGGCGGCATTGTTGCCCAGCAGCAGGGTCTGCACGCTGCCCACGGCCGTTAGTACGCCGGCCGTCGAAAGCGTATAGAGTTGCGCGTTGTTGGTGGTCAGGCTGGCATTGTAGCCCAGGGCAAAAATTTGGCCCGTGGCCGGGCGCGAGTCGATGCCCACCAAAGACTGCCCCGTGGCTAGCCCCGTAATTGCGGTCGTAGCTGTGAAGGTGCCCGGCGCCGTTACCTGAAACGTGACGAGGCTGTATGTCGTCGTAGCGTCGAGCGTGATGCCGTAGGCAGTTTGGGCCGCGGCGGGCCGGGCAGCGGCCCCTAGCAGCAGGGCGCCCAGGCCGAGGCCCTTCAACGCGATGTCCCAGCGAGTAAGAATTTTTGACATAAAGGAGAAGAGATGAAAAAGGTAAAGAGGTGAAATTCAGGAAAACACACCGGCTTATTGCCGCTAATCACCTACGTCAGGAAACGGTGTTTCGGATGAAATTTAAATGAATTTTAATGATGATTTAATTTGTCTTGTTCAGGAGCCGTAGCTGAGGCATTGCCCACACTAGCGGCAGTTGAGAATAGAGCGCATAAAAAACGGCTTGCCCAGTAATAGGCAAGCCGTTTTTTGGGCCAGGGTCGGGGCGCGCTAGTTACGCGTCATGGCCTGGTTAGCCGCCAGCTCCGACTGCGGAATGGGCCAGATGTAAAGCGGGTCCGTGGTCGGAATTTCCCGCACAATGCCTTTGGCCGGAATCGGGCTCAGCGTGCGCATCAGGTCGATGTTGCGGAGGCCTTCGCCGAGAAACTCGATGCGGCGCTCCAGCAAAATGGCGTTGACCAACTCGGTGGCCGAGGCAAACGAGGTGTACACACCCGTGGCGTTGGAGCGACCCCGTACGGCGTTGAGCAGGGCTAGCGCCTGGGCATCGACCGTGCTGCTGGCGCGGGCGCGGGCTTCGGCCAAGTTCAGCATCACTTCGGCGTAGCGGATTACCGGGGCATTGTCGGTGAATGTAGTGCCGGTCGGGTACTTTTTAAGGAAGGTGCCGCCCGTGGTGGTGACAATGAAGTTGGTGCGCCGGGCGTCGGTAGCCGCGAAGGCTGCATTGGCGACGATGCCGGTAGCGGTGTTCAGGCTATACTCGCCACCACCACCCAGCGAGGCGGGCAGATAGTAATAAGCGAGCTGGTTTTGGGTACCGGGCTGGTCGTTGGCGGTGAAGGGAAACGACAGAATGCTCTCGTTGGTCGTTTGTGGCGGGGCGAACACGGCCGCTATTGACGAATTGAGGCCGTTAGCCACGCCGCCGTTGGCAGCCACGTAGGGCGCTGTGCTGGGCACAATTTTGGCAGCCTCCGTCCCAACCGACGCGTAGTTACCCATGTTCAGGTACACGCGGGTTTTGAGGGCGATGGCTGTGTTGCGGTGCGCCCGCGTGGTGTTTGTGAAGGCATCGCCGTACGAAGCGGGCAGGTTAGTTTCGGCAAAGTTGAGGTCGGCCAAAATCTGGGTGTAAATATCGGCTACCGAACTGCGGGCGAGTGAGTTATTAGTGATGCTTTTTTCCGCTAGCAGGCGCAGCGGCAGACCAGGTTTGCTGCCGCTACCATCGGCGTAGGGCCGGGCATATAGTTGCAGCAGCGAGTAGTAGCAGAGGGCGCGCAGCAGCCGGGCCTCGCCGCGGTACTGGTTGGCGGTGGCAGCAAAGTTGCCCGGGAAGGTGGGCGCCACAAACTTACTGGCATTGTCATCGAGGCCCGCCAGAAACACGTTTATCTGGTTGATGGCTTGATAGCCGTATATCCAGCAGTTATTGACGTCGTTTGAGTTCGTCTCCGTTTCGGTGTGGTTCCACACCGTTGAGCCCGTTACGGCGTTGGACGTGAGGTTGATAAATTCATCGGCCCGGATGTCGTTGTAAATCTGAAAGCGCCCGCCCAGAAAGTTGCCGGTTTTGGTAAAGGCATACAGGTTATTAACCTGCAAGGCCACCCGGGTTGGGGTGTCGAAAGCGACTTTATCAGAAATTTGAGTCTGCGGAACCGGGTTCAGCGCATCGTTCTGGCACGATACACTTCCCAAGGCCAACAGGGTAACAGCCGCCGCAGCGGCAAAAGGTTTTCTAACTGCTAGTTGCATAAGGAAGACGAATTAAAAGCCAACAATAACCCCGGCCGTATAGGTTCGAGCCTGGCCCACCGAGTTGCGGTCGACGCCGGGGGCGGTGTTCTGCGCGCCGTTAGTCGAAATCTCGGGGTCGCTGCCCGTGTAGCGGGTCAGCAGCACTAGGTTTTGGGCCTGCACGTAGATGCGGGCGCTGGCTAGCTTCACACTGCTCAGCATTTCTGACTTAAAGGTGTAGCCGAGCGCCAGGTTGCGCAGGCGTACAAAGTCACCCTTCTCGATGTTCGACGACATTACCAGCGCCGAGCCGTTCGATACGTTGTCGCCATACACCACGGCAGGGTACTGCACGTTGCGGTTGGTAGGCGTCCAGTGGTCTTTGATGTCGGCCGCGTTGTTCCAGAAGCGCTGGTCGTGCAGGCCGGCCTTGGTGCCGTTGTAGATATAGTTGCCACCCGAGTACTGGATGAATACGCCCAGGTCAAAGTTCTTGAAGGTGAACGTGTTGTCGAGACCGCCGTAGAAGGTCGGCAGTACCGGGCCGTAGTAGCGGCCATCTACCAGTTGGCTAGGGGCCGTGGCGGCCCGACCGTCGAGAGTAGTCCAGGGCACGGCGGCCAGGTGCTGGTATTGCACCACGGTGCCATCGGCTTTCTGAATCATGCGGCGGCCGTTTTCGGGGTTCACACCCACCGAAGGCACTGCCAGAATAGAAGCTACCGAGCGACCGGCGGTGGTGTAGTTCACCGTTTCGAGGCCTGAGGTAGCACCGCTTACGTAGGGCAGGCCCTCGGCTAGGGTCACCACTTCGTTCTTCAGCGTGGTCAGGTTGGCGTTGATAGTCCAAGTAAAAGGCTTGTTGCGGATAGCATTAAAGCGCACGTTACCTTCAAAGCCTTGGTTCAGCATCGAGCCCACGTTGACCGGAATAGACGTGCCATAAGAGCCAGGGCCGCTGCCGCCGGGGCCAGTAGTGCCGGGGCTGCCGCCGCCCGGTATGCCTAGCGACGGGGCCACTGGCACCGGCAAAATCAGACCGTTAATTAGGTTGCGGTAGTAAGTGGCCTCCACCGTCAGGCGGTCCTGAAAGAAGCCCATATTCAGGCTAATGTCCGTCTTGCGGGCCTTCTCCCAGGTAAGCGAGGGGCTAGCAGCCTGCGAGTAATAAAGGGTCGGGTTGCTGGCATACAGGCCCGAGGCATAGAGTTGCAGCGAGGCATAGTCGTCGATGCCCTGGTTGTTACCCACAGTGCCGGTGCTAGCCGATACTTTCAGGAAACTCAGTGTGTTGTTGATAGCCGAGTTTTTCCAGAAGTCTTCTTCCGAAATAATGTAGCCGGCCGAGCCGCCGAAGAAGTTACCCCACTTCTGAGCCCAGGCCGAGTAGCCATCGCGGCGGGCATTCAGCGAGATGAGGTACTTGCGGCTGAAGTTGTAGTCGAGGCGGCTGAAAAACGACACGAGGTAGTTCTCGCCCGCAAAGTTACCAGAGGCCGCAATGTTAGTAAAGTTACCCTGATAAGTGGTGAAGAAGGGGTCCGCCACGACGGTGCGGGCGGCGCCCCAGCGTTGCTGGCTTACAAACTGCTGCTCGTTACCCAGGACCAGGCTTAGGTTATGCTTATCAGCAAAGGTGCGCGCATAGCTGGCCGTGTTCTGCCAGTTGGTGAGCTTGTTGGTGCGGTAATAGTTGTCGGCTTCGCCCTTAGTCGAGAAGCCATCGCCAGCAATGGCCGTGTAGAAGGCCTTGTCCTCAAACGAAATGTTATTAATGCCGAAGCTAGAACGCAGGTGTAGGCCTTCTAGAGGTTCGGCATCGGCGTATACGCTACCCTGAATCTGACTGGCATCTGAGGTGAAATAATTGTTGTCGAGTTCTACCACGGGGTTGTAGTAACCTGGTAGCAAAGCAGTACCGTTGTTGGGGTTAAGGTTGGCGCCTGGGCCAATGCCCGCATTGCCATTAGGTACGTAGATACCTGCATTGTAGGTGCCGTCGGCGTTGTAGGGCCCAATGTTGGGGGGCAGCACCAGAGGCAGGCGTCCTAGGCCACCCGTGCCAAACGCACCACCCGAAACCGAGCCCGAGTTAGGCGACATATTATGGGTAAACGAGTAGCTGAAGCGTGCGCCCACCGTGAGACGGCTAAACACTTTGTGGTCGATGTTCATGCGGCCCACATAGCGCTGAAACTCGTTCTTCTTCAGCATCCCGCGCTGGTTACTGTAGTTGAGGGAGGCGTAGTAGGTCGTCTTTTCGTTGCCGCCCGAAAAGTCCAGGCTGTGGTTAGTCGAAACGCCGTTGCGGTAAATGTAGTCATACCAGCGCGTATCAATAAGCTTGCCGTTGGCGTCGTACGACGGCCGAAAGTAGTCAGTCGTCGGCGCGGCTAGGCCCCGGTTGGCAAACAAGTTGCGCACGGCCTCATTCTTGATAGCCATGTAGTCCTCGGCGCCGAGCATATTGAACAAGCGCACTGGCTGCGTGAGACCCGCCCAAAAGCTGTAATTGAGGTGGCTCTGGCCAGCCTTACCTTTCTTGGTAGTCACTACAATAACGCCATTGGAGCCGCGCGAGCCGTAGATGGCCGTCGAGGCGGCATCCTTCAGCACTTCCACGCTTGCAATGTCGTTGGGGTCGATGCTGGCTAGGGGGTTGTTGGGCACGCTGCCCACCGCCGAATTGTTGCCCGTAAACGTCGGAATACCGTCAATTACCACCAGCGGCTGCGAACTCAGGTTGAGCGAACCTAGGCCCCGAATGCGGATAACGGGCGGGTTGTTGAGCACCCCGTTGGGGGTCGTAATGTTGGTGCCGGCCGCCCGACCCTGCAGCGCCTGGTCGAAGCTTTGCACCGGTAGATTGGCGATTTCCTTGCCGCCCACCGTAGCGATAGTGCCGGTGAGCTCGCGGCGGGCCTGGGCAATGCCGTAGCCCACTACTACTACCTCATCGAGGCCGGCCTGGGTGGTGGCCAGCGTCACGTTCACCGTCGACTGGTCGCCGATGGCCACCTGCTTGCTTTCGTAGCCCACGTAGGAAACAACCAGCGTGGTAGCTGAGGCAGGTGCCTGAATATCGAAGCGCCCGTCGGCATTGGTAGAAGTGCCTAGCGAAGTGCCCTTTATCAGTACAGTAGCGCCCGGAATGGCCGCCCCGTCCGACCCCTTCACGGTGCCCGTCAGGGCACGAGTTTGGGCATGCAAGTCGCGCGCTCCCATCACTAATACAATAGCGGAGAGAGGAAGTAAGTGTTTTCGCATGTAAAAAATGAATGTAAAAAAGTTAACAGGCTGGGCGAATATACAGGAGCAAACTGAACTTTAACCTCATTCTCGATACAAACAAATCGGTTTTTAGTGCCACTAAGGGAACTGTGGAGGCACAAAAGGCTAGGCAAGAGGGTGAAAAGAGGGAAATGACCCCCTTTTTTTACCCCTTAAGTAATATTTTCCAATTATAAATGAGGGCATTGCCTTAAATGAGAGGGTGACAACTCGGAAAAACCTAAAAAAATAGAATTTTTAGGTTCGCCTTAATACCCCTTAGCAAAGACTTGAGCCCTAGTTGATAGAAGCCTTCGTTGCTGGCTAGCGTGCAAAGCGAATCTGCGCTACCAGCTGGCCATCTTTTTCAGCCAGCGCCAGGGTTAGTCCTAGCCCCTGGGCTAGCCGCCCGGCTATCCAGAGGCCCAAGCCGGTACCGGGGGCTAGCGGGTCGGCCTGGTACCAAGCAGTGGTGAGCTGCGCCAGGCGCGCGCCCAGCGGCGTGGCCAGGGCATTCGCTATTTCTATGGCGAGTCCTGCTCCGGCCACCGGGGCCAGCAACCGCAGTGCCACCGCGGTGCCGGGCACGCCGTGCTTGCGAGCATTATCGAGCAGATTCAGGAGAATAGTCGTCAGCTGGTCGGCATCGGTGGTGGCTAGCAGGCTAGCCGAGTCGGCCTCGTCGGGCAGGGCGATGGTGAGCGCCCGCCCCGCCGCCCGAAAGCGCGGTAGCTCGCGGTCGGCTAGGGTCAGCACCAGCTCGTCGAGGGCTACTGGCTGGCAATGCGCGGTTGGCGCCACGCCCGCCCCCAGCCGGCCTACCAGCAGAAAGTCATCGACCAGGCGACCCAGGCGGGCCAGCTCGGCATCGTGGCCGGCCAGCGCGGCGCGGGTGGCGGCGGGCAGTGCGGGGTCGCGGCCGCTCACATCGAGGCCGGTTTGCAGCGTGGCTAGGGGGGTGCGCAGCTCGTGAGCCGCCGCCGCCAGAAAATTGGCCTGGGCCGTGGCCTGCTCGCGCAGCCGGGCCAGCAGTTGGTTGAGGGTTTCGGCCAGCTCCTGCACCTCATCGCCGGTGGCGGGCACGGCCAGCGGCGCAATATCCTGCGCCTGCTCGATGCGGCGAGCCTGCGCCGCCATGCGCCGCAGCGGGCGCAGTACGGCGCCCGCCACCAACGGCGCCAGCAGGGCCGCCAGGGCCAAACTGCCCGCCAGGCCCAGCAGCAGCGTGCGCTGAACCCGCGCCAGCGCCTGGCCCAGCGGCGCGGCCGGGTGGCCCAGCCACAGCGTGAGGCGGCCGGTGGGCGCAGCGGCCTCAGCCCCAAAGCCGGGCGGCGCGGCGGCGCGGCCCACGGCCACTACCCGGTGCCGGGGGCCTAGCAGGCCACCCGGCGCGTCGGGTAGCGGCAGGCCCGGCACCGCATCGGCCGGAAACTGAGCCGACCGAAATAACTCGTGCGGTGGCTGGCCAGCTTCGGCAAATGTCACGCGCATCACCTCGCCCGACTGGTCGGGTAGGGGGAGGGTGGGCAGTGGGTCGAGGCTGATGCGGCCCAGTAAATCATGGGCACGGGCGCGCAGCAGAGCGTCATCGGCGTGGGTGAGCTGGCGGCGCAGACTACGGTACTGGTAGCCGCCCGCCGCCAGCGTGGCTAGCCCCAGCACCAGCCCAAATACCAGCAGCAGCTGCCCGCGCAAACCCAAGCGCCACCAACGCCGGGGTGGGTTAGCAACTGCTTCAGTAGGCATCGTTTAGGAGATATTTTTTTGATGACGGGAGGTAGAGATTGCAAGTAAAGGCTTCGCAATGCTGCCTAATCAATAGGAATTCTACCGGCAGGCTGCGCTAGGCCACCTCATTTCGCAACCGGTAGCCCTGGCCAATCACAGTTTCGAGCAGGGCCGGGGCGGGCGCAAAATCGCGGTCCAGCTTGCGGCGTAGCTGCGAAATGTGCACCTCTATTACGTTGGAACCCATGTCGTAGTCCACGTCCCACACCTTTTCGGCGAGGCGGGTTTTGCTCACCACCCGGCCGGCGTTGCGCAGCAGCAGCTCCAGCACCGCAAACTCGCGGTTGGTGAGGTTGATAATCCGGCCGGCACGCGTGACTACGCGGCCCAGCGGGTCGAGCACCAAGTCGGCCAGGCGCAGGGCTTCGGCGCCGGCCGGTCCAGCGGTTTTGCGCCCGATAATGTGCAGGCGGGCCAGCAGCTCATCGAAGGCAAAGGGCTTGCGCAGGTAGTCCACGGCGCCGGCTTCGAGGCCCCCCACCACGTGCTTACTGTCAGTTAAAGCGCTGACGATGAGCACAGGCGTGGCAATGCCAAACTCGCGCAGGTTGCGCAGCACGTCGAGGCCGCTCTGGCCGGGCAGCATCAGGTCGAGCAAAATGGCGTCGTAGGGCGTGGTGGCGGCGCGCTCCAGGCCCTCGGGGCCGGTGGCGGCCACATCGGCCACGTGCCCAGCCTGCACCAGGCCCTGCTGCACGAAGCCCGCCAGCCGGGCCTCGTCTTCGACAACGAGAATGCGCATAAAAAGTAGCGCGGTAGGAGCGGGCCGCGCCCGAATAAGAAGGAAAGTGGCCGGAGCCACTTAGCTCCGCAGTAAACCTAAAAACGTCAGCCAGGTATTTCTGGCTGACGTTCCTGGGTAATTAATTAGGGGCTAGCGCACCAGGTACTTGTTACCGCCGAGCGTCAGCGTTTCGGCGCGCACGATGCGCACGGGCGTGGTGGTGGCCAGCGCCTCGCCAGGGTGGGCCGTGCGCAGCGTGCCGGTAGCTTCGAGGCTAGCGCCGGTGGTAAGCTTGTCGGCGAGCTGCTCCACGGTGCGGGGCGACAGCTGCAAGATGCTCTGGTCGCTGAGCACGAGGCTCTTGACTTCGCCCCGCGGCCCGCGGCGCAGTTCCCGAATGGTGCCTTTCACCGTAGCCGACTCCTCGGTGGGGGCCGTGGTGGGGCGCACCGGCGGCGTGTCGCGCACGGTTTGGCCGCCGCTGGTCAGGCTCACGAAGTGGAAGCGGCTGCGGCCATCAGGCCCGGCCTGGCGAAAGCCCGTCACCGTGACGCTGCTGCCAGCTTTCACGGCCGAGGTCAACTGCTGGCCGATGTGGCGCGGAAAGTGGATGGTATCGGGGGCAGCGCTGCCCTCGGGGCGCAGCACAAAGGCGTCGTATACCTGCTCGTCGTTGCGGGCCTGGTAGCTGGCTAGGGTGCCGCGCACGTCGCTCAGTACCTGCACCTGGCCACCGCGGGGGCCGTCGGAGCCACCCTTGGGGCCTTTGTCATGCGGGCCTTTGGGGCCGGGGCCACCGGGGCCTTGCTCGCCGCGGGGGCCGCCAGCGGGCGGGGGCGGCGGGCCAGCCGGGCCACCGGCCGGCGCCAGGCCGGGGGCCGGCACTGGTGCCGCGGCAGTGGCCTGGGCGTTTTTAGCCGACTTGGTTTTGGTTTTCACGACCGTTTGCTGGGCGTGGGCGGCGGGGCCGGCGAACAGCAGGGCAGCCAGCACGGCCACCGCAGAAAAAGACTTTTTCATAAGATTGGGAAGAAAAATGGGCGTAGGTAAGTTGGGCGTCGTCGGACTCCGGTTGCCCTTTCGACGCTACAAAATTTCTATCGCCCCCTGAGGCTGACCTTAATCCCACATTAATTTTTCTTCAGCTTAGGGCGGCGCAAGGTTTACGCCAACGCAAACGCCCGCCCGCAGCGAGGCACTGCGGGCGGGCGTTTGTTAACGGTGGCCGATAGGCTAGCCAGCCGAAATAGCCTTGCGGCGGCTGGGCTTGGCGGCGGGCTGGCGCTCCTCGCCCTGGGCTAGCAGCTCGTCGTCGCGCTCGGTCTTTTTGGGTATCCAGCTCACGCCGTAGAGGTCTTTGCGGCGGTCGCGCAGGTTGCGCACGGCACCACTGGTGTTCAGGTCCTTAAGTAGGTCCAGGTCGAGGTCGGCGATGAGGGTCATCTCCGTGTTAGGTGTGGCCTCGGCCACGATGGCATCGTGCGGGAAGGCAAAGTCGCTGGGGCTGAACACGGCCGACTGCGAGTACTGAATGTCCATGTTCTCAACGCGCGGCAGGTTGCCCACCGAGCCCGTAATGGCCACGTAGCACTCATTCTCGATGGCCCGGGCCTGGGCGCAGATGCGCACGCGCTGGTAGGCGTTCTTGGTATCGGTCCAGAAGGGCACAAACAGGATTTTCATGCCCTCGTCGCTGAGAATGCGGCTTAGCTCCGGAAACTCAACGTCGTAGCACACCAGGATACCGATTTTGCCAAAATCAGTGTCGAAGCACTTGATTTTGTCGCCGCCGCGCATGCCCCAGTAGCTAGCCTCGTCGGGTGTTACGTGCAGCTTATACTGCTCGTCCACGGTGCCGTCGCGGCGGCACAAGTAACTCACGTTGTAGAGCTTACCATCTTCGTAAAGCGGCATCGAGCCGGCAATCACGTTGATGTTGTAGCTCACCGCTAGCTCCATCATGCGCACTTTGATGGGTTCGGTGAAGGCCGCCATGCCCCGAATGGCCGCCGAGGCCGCCGTTTCGTTGGTCAGGGCCATCATGGGCGCGTTGAAAAACTCCGGAAACAGCACGCAGTCAGCCTTGTAGCCGCTCACGGTATCCACGAAGAACTCGATTTGCTGGAAAAAGTCCTCCAGGCTCTTGGTGGCGCGCATCTGCCACTGCACAATGCCGATGCGCACATTCGACTTCGGGTTGCCGATAAGCTTGTCAAACTCCTCGTCGTAGTACACGTTAATCCACTCCAGCAGCGTGGCGTAAGCCTTTGACTCCGAGTCATAAGGCAGGTAGCCTCGAATGATTTTGCGCACGTAAAACTCGTTTGAGAGCTGAAACGTGAGGATAGGGTCCACGAGCTCCTTGTTGCGCACCATTTCTACGTACTTGGCGGGCGTCATCTCGCCGGCGTAGGAGGCGTAGCCGGGAATGCGGCCGCCGGCTACCATGGCGCGCAGGTTCAGACTCTCGCACAGCTCCTTGCGGGCGTCGTAGAGGCGGCGGCCCAGGCGCAGGCTGCGGTACTCGGGGTCCACAAATACGTCGACGCCGTAGAGCGTGTCGCCCTCCGCGTCGTGGGTGTCAAACTTGCCGTTGCCGGTGATTTTGGCGTAGGTGTGCTTGTCGCCAAACTTGCTGTAATCCACGATGATAGCCAGCGCGGCGGCCACCACGTCGCCGTTGTCTTCAATGCAAATCTGGCCTTCGGGAAATTTCTTCAGCAGCGCGTTGTACTCGTCCTGCGACCAGGCGCCCTCCATGTTGGAGTACACCTTTTCCATGATGGCGTGAATGGCCTTAAAGTCGGCGCGGCGCAGCTGGCGCAGCACCAGCTTGTGGGCCGGCACGGCGGTGGGCGTCAGGCGCTCATCGAGGGCGGTGAGGGCGGGACCCAGCTTGCCGTTTTTTTTGTGGTGGTGCGCGCCGCCAGGGGCGGCCTTACCGTTAGAAGAAGTAGCCATAGGTTGAAGTCAGGTGCGAAGTAAAGCAGACGCTCGCGGCGGCTAGCCGCGTAAAATTACCCACGTAAGAGCCCATCAACGGGGTTTACTGAGAAGTGGGTAAACAGTGGGCGCTGCAAAACAGTGCAAGGCACTGGCCCAGGCGGCAGCGCTAGTTGGGCCTAGCCGGGAAGAACGGCAGGAAATACAGGGTCCCACTCACCGATTTGCCCGGCACCAGCTGCCGCTGCTCGTTATAGCGAAAATACTTGTCAACGTTCTCGGTAAGTAGTACGAGCATAGTAGGTTGGCTGGTCGGTGCGGGAGCTTCCACGGGCATTAGCACCGTGCGGTGGGCACTGTCGAGCCGAGCGATACCGAGGCCCTGGCCGGTCGCAAACAATGAATCCAGGGTGCCAGGCTGACGCGGCGCTGCCGCCGCCGCATACAGCCGCACCAGGCCATAAGCTTCTTCGCCGCGCCGCGGCGACGAGTGGGAAAACTCATCGGCCGCCGCTGTGAGGCGCAGGTGGGCGGGCGGGGTATCGAGCGCATTGAAAGCCAGCCAATAACGGAGCCCGCTGGCGTTGGCGGCCTCGTTGGTGTAGAAGCGATAGGCCGCGCCAGCCAGCGCCGCCGCGTCGGGGCGGCTGGTATTGAGCGGCAAGAGCCCGACGCTGACGTTGCGCTCAAAATATTCGAGGTAGGCCGATTTCGCCCGACTCTTGGGGTAGCGCACCCGCACCCACTGCCCCGGCGCTAGCGTGCTGCTAAACAGCCGCTTGTGCGTAGTGCCATCAGTAAAATTGGTACCCACTGCCTGAAAGCGCTTTTCGCGAATGGTAACTGCCAGCGACTGCGCGCTTTTGTTGTAAAGCAGTAAATAATGCTGGAGCGTGGAGCCTTCGCGCTGCCACACGCCCCAGCTGATAAGGTTATCGGACCGTAACCCCACCACTATCTGGCTAGCCAGCGCGGGCCGCCCACCCAGCAGGAGCAGCAGAAGCAGGTACTTCTTCATCGTAAAAAGTCAAAGGGGTGAGTGAAACTGCCTGAGCCGGTATGCGCTCGCAGCAATTGATGCCACCCCAGTGCCTATTGCACACGACTTCGCGGTGCAAAAGCAGCTCACTTAGTGCGCAGCCGGGCTAGCGGCGAACTTAACTACGCGCCATTACTCGCGCACTAAGCGCCGGGTGGCGGTGCCTTGCGCCCCTGTCACCGTGAGCAGTAGTACGCCTCGAAACGGGCCGAAGGTGGTAGCATCGAGCATAATTGTCCCGCCGGGGCTGGCCGCGTAGGCTTTCGTAAACAGCTGCCGGCCCAGTAAATCGGCTCCTGAAATGGTGAGCGGACCGCCGCCCGCTGGCACTGCCAGCCGCAACCCGGTGCCCACGGCCGAGGGGTTGGGGTAGGCGCTGAGCCCGGCCTCGGCGGCCGCGCTGTGAGTGGCTAGCCCCACGAAGCGCCGAAATACGTCGCGGTATTCCACGCTCGTCACAACCTCGTTGCCCGCCACGGCAGTGGTGGTGATGGTGAGCACCGGCACGTGCACGCCCTTCGCCAGCCACTTGTACTCGCGCACCAGCGGCAGCGTGAGGCCCTGGCCCGGTGCCCCACCGAGGGCAAGGCTGTCGTGGTCGGCTAGGGTCGTGACGACCCGCAGGGCCTGAAACGTGCCGAAGGGCGTGGTAAGCGTGCCCCAGGCATCGGGCTGGTTGGTGCGCTGGCGCCGCTGGCTGAAGTAGCCGCTGCTAGCCAGGGCCGCCGGCGTGGTAAGGAGCGAGTTGCTGACATCAGCCGCGCCGCCATAATTGAGGGGAAAGCGGTAGATAACGTCTTGCTGCGTCCGGCTAGCATAGGTTACGGGCACGGCCGTGCCGCTGAGGGTACCGCCGTAGCCCACCAGCCGGTAGTCGGCGCTCGACACCGCCGAAAACTCGAGCGGGTCGGTAACGGGCAGCGCGCCCGCCGCGGCCGGCAGGCCCTGCGGCGACACGAGCGTGGCGCGGGTATCGGGCCCAAAAAAAGCGTTGTTGAAGGTGAACTGCAGCAGCGCGCCGGCGGCGGTGCTCACGTTGTTGTAGCGCACCACGCGCTGCCCGGTGGCCACGAGGCCCGCGTAGTTCCAGGTTTGGTTGGCGCCGGCGCGGCTGAGCGGGGGCACCCCAGTGGGCAGCGCGGGGCTAGCCTGACTTAGGCGCAGCGAGTCGCCCACCACCGGCATATCGGCCGCCGTGAGGCTGGGGGCCGTCTGGGCCAGGGTGGGGGTCGCTAGCAGGGCAAAGGGAAGAAGTAGCGAGTAACGTAGCATAGGCCAGTGGGCTTAATGGTTGGTTTTCAACTCAAAGCTACTTCTGCTTCACAGCTTTTGCTAGCTGGGGCTAGCTATACGCCCATCATTTCGGGTACTTCCTCGTCGGGTACGGGTACTACCAGGCGGCCGGCGGTGGCGGCCCGAATCTGAGCTACTGTGACGCCGGGGGCGCGCTCGCGCAGCACAAAGCCGTCGGGCGTCACGTCGAGCACGGCCAGCTCGGTCACGATTTTCTTCACGCAGTGCAGGCCCGTAATGGGCAAGGTGCAGTCGGTGAGCAGCTTGCTCGAGCCGTCGCGGGCCACGTGCTGCATGGCCACGATAATGTTTTTGGCCGAGGCCACGAGGTCCATCGCCCCGCCCATGCCCTTCACCATCTTGCCCGGTATTTTCCAGTTGGCAATGTCGCCGCGCTCGCTCACCTCCATCGCGCCCAGGATGGTGAGGTCCACGTGCTCGCCGCGAATCATACCAAACGAGTCGGCCGACGAGAACAGCGACGAGCCTGGCAGCGTGGTCACCGTCTGCTTGCCAGCGTTGATGAGGTCGGGGTCTACCTCGCTTTCGGTGGGGAAAGGGCCCATGCCAAGCAGGCCGTTCTCGCTTTGCAGCTCCACGCTGATGCCCTTGGGAATGTAGTTGGCCACCAGCGTCGGAATGCCGATACCGAGGTTCACGTAGGAGTTATTCTGGACTTCTTGCGCGATGCGCCGGGCGATACCGTGTTTGTCTAGTGCCATGACCGCAGATTTAACTGATTTAACGGATTGCGCAGATACGCCCGCTGCGCGGGCTGACTGCATTTTTTGGGTGGGGGGGATAGGAGGCTAGCGGGCTGCCTGGCGTTTGGCTAGGGCCGCGTACACGGCCTTGCGGAAGCGCGGTACCAGGTCGGGGGTATTGTTGTGCGGAAATTTCTGGGTGTAGAGCAGCACTACCAGGTGCTCCTTGGGGTCAACCCAGTAGTCGGTGCCGAAGGCGCCGCCCCACTCGTAGCTGCCCACCGACTGCCCGGTTTGGGCCGCGCCGGCCGGCGTGATAATGCTGAAGCCCAGCCCAAACTTATTGAGGCCTTGGCTCACGTCGCCAATCTGGTTTTGGGTCATCAGCGCTACCGTGCCGGATTTCAGCAGGCGGTGGCTATTATAAGTGCCGCCATTGAGCAGCATTTGCAAGAAAACGGCGTAGTCGTCGATGGTGGAAGACAGCCCCCCGCCGCCCGAAAAGTAGGTGCCGGCCTGGTTCGGAAAATCGGGCCGCAGGCCCAGCATACCCGAGGCCGGCATGGGCACCGTGCGCCCCTGATACTCGGTGTACAGCGGCACGAGCCGGCTTTGTCTGTCGGCGGGTAGGTAGAAATAAGTGTCGTTCATGCCCAGCGGCTCAAATACGTGGGCGCGCAGGTACTGGTCGAGCGGCTGCCCGCTCAGTACCTCAATGAGGCGGCCCAGCACGTCCACGCTCAAGCCGTAGGTGAAGCGCTCGCCGGGCTGGTGCATCAGCGGCTGGCGGGCCAGCGCATCGATGGCCGGGGCTAGGGTGCCCTGCGGCGAGCCCACCCCCGACGGCACGTGCGCCTTGGCATAAATGGCCCGCGCCTCGGCCGAGCCAATCACGGCGTAGCCAATGCCCGAGGTATGCGTCAATAGTTGCCGGATAGTAATCTCGCTGCGTGCCGGCACCGTCGCAAACGTCGTGTCTTTGGCATTGAAGCTAGCCAGCACCCGCGGGTGAGCAAAGGCCGGGAGGTACTTCGAAATGAGGTCGTCGAGCTGAAACTTGCCCTGGTCATACAACTCCATCAGCCCCACGCTCGTGATGGCTTTAGTCTGCGACGCAATGCGCTCGATAGCATCGGGTTGCAAAGGTGTTTTGGCGGCCATGTCGGCGTAGCCGAAGGCCTTGCGGTACACTATCTGCCCATCGCGCGCCACCAGAGCAATTACGCCCGGCAGCCGGCCATCGGCCACGTAGCCTTGTAGCAGCGAGTCAATAGCTCGCAGCTTCGCAACGCGTATGCCGGGCGCGAGTTTGAGCGAAGCGGTGTGCAGGATAGCCGGCTTGGCTAGCTGCGCAAAGGCACTGGGGCCGCCCAGCAATAACAGGCATAAAAGCACTCGTCTCAGCATAACCCAAACAGTCTTAAGCGTCCAGTCAAATCCCACATGCTCGTAGTCAGCCGGCGCCAGCCGGCGTATCCACGCAATCCGTTGAATCCGTTAACTCTGCGATATGGTGCGTTGCTCGATGCGCTTCTCGTAGTTTTCCCCCTGAAAAATGCGCTGCACGAAGATGCCCGGCGTGTGAATCTGGTTGGGGTCGAGCTCGCCGGCGGGTACTAATTCTTCGACTTCGGCCACGGTAATTTTGCCGGCCGTGGCCATCATGGGGTTGAAGTTGCGGGCCGTGCCCCGGTAGATGAGGTTGCCGGCAGTGTCGCCCTTCCAGGCTTTTACGAAGGCAAAATCGGCGTGCAGGGCCGTTTCGAGCAGGTACATCTTGCCGTTGAACTCGCGGCTTTCCTTGCCTTCGCCCACCTCGGTGCCGTAGCCGGCTGGGGTGTAAAAGGCCGGAATGCCCGCCCCGCCGGCCCGGCAGCGCTCGGCTAGGGTGCCCTGCGGAATCAATTCTACCTCGAGCTCGCCGGCCAATAGCTGGCGCTCAAACTCGGCATTCTCGCCTACGTAGCTCGAAATCATCTTGCGCACCTGCCGCGTTTGCAGCAGCCGGCCAATGCCGAAGTCATCGACGCCCGCGTTGTTGGAGATGCAGGTGAGGTCCTTCGCGCCGAGGCGCAGAATCTCCAGAATGGCGTTTTCGGGGATGCCGCACAGGCCGAAGCCGCCGAGCATCAGGGTCATGCCGTCGGTGAGGCCCACGAGGGCGGCCCGGGCGTCGGCCACAGTTTTGGTTATCATGGGTGGGGAAAAAGAGCGGGCGGGAGGTAATTGACGGGCAAAAATTCACCCATTTTTTCGAAACCCCAGTACCCGTCGGTGAATACAGCCAGCGGATTGGCTAGTTGGCCGTTGGGCTCAATCTCGATTTCGCGCTGCATCAGCACCAGTTGCGACACCTGCTGGTCCTGGGCCAGGGGCGGGGCCGGGCGGCGGGCGTAGCGCGAGGGCTGGGGGCGGTAGTTGGCATCGGGTCCTTCGAGCAGATACGTCACCTGCAACCGGTCGGAAAAACGCAGGAACACGTGCCGCCCGCCCGGCGCCACCCGACGCAGGCTGTCGAGGTGGTGGGGCGTGGTATAAAGCATCGCAAAGCTGGGCGGCACCTGCGCCCAGCGCCCCAGCGAGTCCATTTCGGCGGGCGAAAAGGCGCGCCGCTGCCGCCGCAGCGCCTGCCGCAGGCTGTCGGTGCGGGCAAAGCGCGGGTTAGGCACGATGCGCAGCCGCCGGGCCACGAAGCCCTGGGCCGTGAGCTGGCTGTCGCGCACGCTGCGCAAAAAATGGGCGAGCGAGCCCCGGTAGGCCTGCTCGCGGTTGGCGTCCCACTGGCGGCGCTGGCGCTCCGAGCGGGCCGTCATTTCCTCAAACACCGGCTGGCCGTAGAACGTGACGACCTGCTGGGTGAAGTTGCAGGTGAAGCGTAGGCCGTAGTATTTCACCCGGTAGCCCAGCGCGCCGTTATCGACCTGCACAAACTTGGCCGCCCTGGCCGTGAGCTCGTTGGCCTCGGCGTCGAAATCGACCAGCACATCGTCGGGGTTGCGAATGCTGCACTGGCGCGAAAACGTGCTCTGGCCCAAAAACAGCTGCGTAAATTTCTGGTAGTCACTGGCGCGGTTGGGGTTGGGACGCACCACTACCTCGCCCAGCTGGTTGGCCGTGGGCGCCAGCCGCAGCGTCAGCTGCTGGGGCGCCTCGGTTACTTTTATGGTCTGGCGGGCCAGGCGGTAGCCCACGTAGGAGCCCACCACGTCGTAGGAGCCGGCGGGCACCTTCGGAAAATCAAACGTGCCCTGCTCGGTGGTAGTAGCGCCGAGGGTGGTATTGGCCAGAAACACGCTGGCAAAGGCCAGCGGCTGGTGCGTGACCGAGTCTTGCACCACGCCCGTGAGGCGGCCCTGCGCCAGGGCTAGCCCCGGCAATAAAAACAAGAGGAAAGCGAGCGTCTTACGCATGAATTTAAACCAAAATGAACGCCAACGGCCTGCACCAAGCGGGCCGCTACGGCGGCGATTGCAATAGTCGGGCCGAGGCCAGCGCTTAGCGGCCGAGCGCCGCCCGCGTGGCCTGCGCATCGAGCGCCAGCTGCGCCGTGAGGGCCGCCAGGCCGTCGTATTTTTCCTCGCCCCGCAGCCAGGCAACGAACTCCAGCGTCAGTAATTGCCCATACAAGTCGCCGCTGAAGTCAAGTAGGTTAACCTCAATGGTTTGGGCTAGCCCCGCGCCGATGGTAGGCCGCACCCCAATGCTGAGCATGCCGGGGTGCCGGGTGCCCGCCGCCGTGGTGCACCACACCGCATAAATGCCCTGCGCGGGCACCAGCTTCAGCTTTTCGGCCACGTCGAGGTTGGCGGTGGGGTAGCCGATGGTGCGGCCCAGCTGCTGGCCCGTCACCACGAGGCCCGTCACGGGGTAGTGGTAGCCGAGGTAGGCAGTGGCCGTAGCCACATCGCCGGCCCGCAGCGCCCGCCGGATGCGGGTGCTGCTCACGCCCACGGCGTCCACGTCCTGGCGCGGAATTTCCTCCACCGTGAAGCCGTAGCGTTCGGCATTCTGAGTGAGGTAGTCGAAGCCGCCCTCCCGGTTTTTGCCGAAGCGGTGGTCGTAGCCGATAACCAGGTGCTTGGTGCCCACCGTTTTTAGCAGCAATTCCTGAATATACTGTTCCGATGTCCACTCCGCAAACTCGCGGGTGAAGGGCATTACCAGCAGGTAGTCCACGCCGTGCTGGGCTAGCCGGGCGGCGCGCTCGTCGAGGGTGTTGAGCAGCTGCAATTCCAGCAGCTCGGGGTGCGAGGGCGGCGGGCCCAGCACCAGGCGCGGGTGGGGCCAGTAGGTAATCACCACGGCCGGGCCACCCACCGCGTCGGCCACCTGCCGCAGCCGCGCCAATATGCGCTGGTGCCCCAGGTGCACGCCGTCGAAGGTGCCGGTCGTCACCACGGCATTAGCCAGGGCCGGGAAGGCGGTGGGGTCAGTAATAACAACCATAGACCGCAGATTTAACGGATTGAACGGATTGCGCGGATACGCTTGCGGAGCAAGCTGGCTAGGCTAGCTTGGCTCGGTGGGTGGGGCCGGCTGCGCCGGCTCGGCCTGCTGGGCTTGTTGGGCGGCGTAGTAGTCGAGGCCCACGCGGGCTACTTTGATGCGCTCGCGGCGCGGTCGGTCGGTAGAGCGTAGGTTAGCTTTTTTGTCCTCGGCGGTGTCGGCGGCCTCGGGGCGGGGTGGGCGCAGGGCTTGTACCTCGGCCACGGTCCAGGCGTCGGCCAGGCGGTGCTCGCCGATGCGGGTGCGCACCAGGCGCGTGAGGTGGGCCCCGCAGTCCAACGCCGCGCCCAGGTCGCGGGCCAGGCTGCGGATGTAGGTGCCTTTGGAGCACACCACTCGAAAATCAATGTCGGGCAGTTCGATGCGCGTGACTTCGAAGACTTTGATGTCCACGGTTTTCGACTTGATAACCGCCTCTTCTCCCTTGCGGGCCAACTCGTAGGCGCGCTGGCCGTCCACTTTTACGGCGGAAAACACGGGTGGCACCTGCTCAATTTTACCCAGGAACGTGGCCGCGGCGGCCCTAATTTCCTCGGCTGTGAGGTGGGCGTAGGGCTGCTCGGCGTCCACTGGCGTTTCGAGGTCGAAGCTCGGCGTGGTTTGTCCTAGCCGGAAGGTGCCTTCATACTCCTTTTCCTGCGCTTGAATCTGGTCGATGTCCTTGGTTTTCTTACCGGTGCACAAGATGAGCAGGCCCGTGGCTAGGGGGTCGAGCGTACCGGCGTGGCCGATTTTGCGCGGGCGCAGCGTGTTTTTCACCTTGCGCACCACGTCAAACGAGGTCCAGGTCAGCGGCTTATCGAGCAGCAGCACTTCGCCCTTTTCAAAGTCGAAATCCGCCAGTTGTTTCTTCTCACTCATACCAATTCTAAATTCAGGCCCAGCCCGAGCATCAGCAACAGCAGCGCGCCCACAATGATGCGGTAGATGCCAAATGCCCGAAACCCGTACTTGGCCACGAAGCCCACAAACAGCCGGATGGCCAGCAGCGCCACCACAAACGCCACCACGTTGCCTAGTACCAGCAGCCTCACTTCCTCGCCCGAAAACAGGTGCCCCAGCGTGATGCCCTGGGTATGCGCCTCTTTGTAATAATCATAAACGTCCTTCACGGCTGCCGCCGCCATGGTGGGCATAGCCAGAAAGAACGCAAACTCGGCCGCCGCCCGCCGCGTGAGCTTCTGGGTGAGGCCGCCGATGATGGTGGCCGCCGAGCGGCTCACGCCCGGCACTACCGCGATGCACTGAAACAAGCCAATAAAAAACGCCTCTTTATAGCTTGGGTTCGTCACCGGGTGGCCGCCCTCCTTGGGGTCTTCCTGCGGAAACCATTTATCCACGAACAGCAGCACGATGCCGCCCAGCAGCAGCATCACGGCCACCGTCGTCACCGATTCGAGCAGCGCGTCGATGTGCTTTTTGAGGGCTAGCCCCACCACCACAATGGGCAGAAAGGCCACCAGCAGTTTTAGGTAAAAATCGAAGCTCTGAAAAAAGCGCTTCCAGTACACCACCAATACCGAGAGGATGGCGCCGAGCTGAATCACCACCAAAAAGAGCTTCACAAACGGCGTGGCCGCAATGCCCAGCAGCTTGGAGGCGATAATCATGTGGCCGGTGCTCGACACGGGCAGAAATTCAGTGATTCCTTCCACGATGGCCAGCAAAAGGGCCTGCCAGTAAGTCATTTAGTCGGTGTTTTGGTAGAGGTAAGGTAAAGACAACCCCGTTCGTCATGCTCATCTGACGTCCGCTTGCCGAAGCATCTTGGTCGCGTCGCTAGGGTTACTAACTCTAACGACGCGACCAAGATGCTTCGGCAAGCGGACGTCAGATGAGCATGACGAACGGGGCTTTGCAGTAAATTTAGCCGGGGCGCTTGTAGGCGGGCTTGGCCGGGCGCGGGGGCACGGGGGCCGCAGGCGCTGGTGCAACTGGCGCGCTGGCTACCGGCTGGGTCAGGGGCTGGGCAGCCTCGGCCAGGGGCGTAGGGGCGGGGGCCACGGGCACCTCTTCGCTAGGGTTGCTGCGCACCATAATGGCCGCAAACTCAATCACGAAGCCCACAAACAGCAAAATCGGCCCCAGCGTGAGGCCCAGAAAGCCTTCGCCGTAGTCGGCGCCGTCGAGCATCATCGTGATGAAGCCCACGGCCAGCACGGCCAGGCCGAGCCACATCAGGCGGAAGTTGCGGGGGCCAAAGGCGAAGCGCGGGGCCGGAGTAGTTGGTTGCATAAGGTTAATAAAGCTCGTCGAGCGATACGTTCAGGTATTTATTCACGGCCCAGTACGAGCTGAGAAAGCCGATGGCCGTTCCCAGCCCCAGCACCCCCAGCAGCAGTAGACCGATGAGGTGGTCGTCGCGCAGCAGGCGCAGCTGCGCAATTTCGAGGTAGGCGTACTGCAATAAGCTCAGCAGGAGCAGCACTGCCAGAAAGCCGCTGGCTAGCCCCTGCCAAGTGGCCCGCCTGATGAACGGCTGCCGGATAAAGAACCGCGTGGCCCCCACGAGTTGCATGGACCGGATGAGCAGCCGTTGCGAAAACATGGCCAGCTTGATGGTATTGTTAATCAGAATCACGACCACCAGCACGAGCACCGCCGCAAAGCCCAGCAGCAGCAAACTCACCCTAGCCAGATTCTGGTTGATGCTGGTGAACAGGCTCTTGGGGTATTGCACCTCAAACACGCCGCGCTGCTGGCCGAGGCTGCGGCCTAGCAGGCGCAGGTGGGTGGTGTCGGTATACGCGGGCTTTATCTTGAGGGCGTAGGCGTCGCGCAGTGGATTGTCGTCCAAGAAGTTGTGGAAGTCTTCGCCGGTAGTTTCGAGGAGCTGGCGGGCGCCTTCCTCCTTGCTCACAAAGCGTACCTGCGGGTGGCCGCCCTGCTCGGCCACGAAAGGCTGGTGCTCCAGGTCTTGCTGCAGGCGCAGCAGCTCGGTTTCGGGCAGGTTGCGCTCGAGGTACACCTGTACCTCCAGGTTTTCGCGCACCTGCTCGCTCAGCTTGTGGGCGTGCAGCAGCAGCAAGCCAAACAACCCAATGACGGTAAGCGCCAGCGTGATGCTGAACACCACCAGCAGGGTAGGGTAAGAGCCGAGTTTCTTTTTGCGGGGCCGGGCCATAGGGGCGCAAAGGTAACCGCAGATTTAACGGATTTAACGGATAGCGCGGATACGCCCGCTGCGCGGGCTGGCTAGGCTAGCGCAAGAGCGGCTTCGCCGACTTCTATACTTTTAACTCAATGCTCAGAGAAAGCTAGTAACCTAATGCTTAAAGAAAGCTAGCTTAAAGCAAGCTAGCCGAAGGCAGCCGGCGCCAGCCGGCGTATCTGCGCCAGCCGTTAAATCCGTTAAATCTGCGGTCATAGGGTGGTGCGTTTGTCTTCCTCCACCGTCAGCACCTCCCGGGCGCGCTGGGTGTCGCGCTGGCGGCGGCTAGGGGTTTCGCGGCCGAAAAGCTCGCCCAGGTTGTTGAACTCCTTGGTGTGCAGCAGTGAGATGCCGGCCCGCGGCTGGTTCACGGTGGTCACGATATTATCGCGCGGGGTGGTTTCGTAGCGCAGCTTGGCCCGAAATTTCCCATCCGAGCGCAGAAAATATTCCAGGCTGAAGTCGCCGATGAGCGAGGTTTGGGTGTAAGGCAGGCCGGTGGCCGGGTTGATGTTAGCCGTGTTGGAGTTGCTGATGCCGCCCTCGCGCGTGAGGCGCAGCCGCCCGCCCAGAAACGAGTAGCTCAGGCGCACTTGCAGCGCCTGCAGCTGGTCGGCGGTGAGGCCGTTGATGTTGAAGTCGATTTCCAGGTTCTGGTCAATCTGCGAGGTGAGCAGGCCGAGCTGCGACGAGATAATCTGGCCCAGGCTGTTCTGCACCGCGTTGCCCTGCCCCGTGAGCGAAATGCCGCTGAAGCTATTGCTGTTCATCGGCGACAGCGTACGGAAAACCAGCAAGCTGAAAACCTGGCGGTTCAACTCCTGCTCGTCGTTGCGCAGCAGCGCAATAAACGAAGCCAACTCATTTTGCAGCGAGCTAGGGGCATCGTCAAATTCCAGGGCCAGCTTGATAACCGGCAGCAGCAGCGGCCCGGTCAGGTTCATTACGGCCGTAACGGGCACCACCGCCGTACTCGTGCCGGTGCCCGTGCTGACCCCGTTGTTCATAATCGGGGCTAGCGAGGTGCGCTGGGTGTAGGTGGCCGATACGTTCATCTGGCCATCGAGCGGGTCGCCGTTCCAGGTGATGATGCCGCCCGGCTGCACCACAAACTCTTTATTAACAAGGCCTTGCAACGTAAAATTGTACGCGCCGCGCACAATCTCGACCTGCCCGTACATGTTAAAATCGCCCCGCGTGTCGATGGCTAGCCGCAGCTGCCCGGTGGCCGCGCCCCGGATTACGTCGCCCGTGGCCTCATCCAGCAAAATCTCCAGGTAGGCGTCGGGCGTCACCGTGAGGTTCATATTAAGCTGGATGCCCGATAAATCGACTTTTTCCTGAGCTGCGATAATGGCCGCCTGCCGCGCCTGTCGGCGGCGCACCGAGTCGGACAGGTTGCGGTTCACAAACTTGATGTAGCTGGCCTGCTCGGCCTTGGCCGCATTGTCGAGGGGCAGGGCTAGCCGGGTGCCGGCCTCCGAGGTAGCGGTCACGTTCACTACGAGGTCATCGACGGGCCCGCGCACGGTGGCCGTGCCGCTGGCGTAGGCCGTGCCAAAGTACAGGTCATTGTCGCGCCGTGTGGTGCGCAGCACCTGAAACTTGCGGAAGCTGGCGCTCATGTCCAGCGTCATATTCTGAAAACCCTGGTGCCGGATGAGGCCCGTGACGGTCCCTAGGTTGCCCTGCTGGTCGCGCAGCTGCACATTACGGAAAGCTATCGACGTAGTAGTAAAGCTGATGCGGTCGGCAAACTTATACGTGGTGCCCAGGTAGCCGAAGGTGAAGCGGCCATCCGTGACATCGACCGCGCCCGCGATGGTGGGCGCGCTAAACATGCCGCCGAGCTGCAATTGGCCCCGCCCGGTGCCGCCCAGGTTTTGCAGGATGCTACCCAAAAAGGGCTGCGCCAGCACGATGGGCGCATCATTAAGCTCACCCACTAGGTTGAGCTGCTGGGTGGTAGAGCGCGGCGCCAGGTAGCCCGTCACGGTGAGCACGCGCTGCTGCTGGCGGGCCACGTCGAGGTTGAGGCGCAGCTGGCTGCTGGGGTTGTCCCAGTCGCCGCGGCCGGCCACCTGCCCGATAGGCGTGCCCTCGTACACGAGCGAATCAACGGCCAGGGTGCTGTTGATAGCCAGCTGGTTATACACGCCGCTCACGGCGGCCTGCATGTTCAGACGCCCCCCTAGCCGCTGGCCGATTACGGAGGTCAGCGTGGCCAGGTCGAAGTTGGCAATGTCAAGCTTGAGCGGCGGCTGGCGCGGGTCGGGCGAGATGAAGCCCTGCGCGCTCAACCGCTCATCGTTGTGGCTGATAACGAAGTTTTGAATGTCAAACTCCTTGCCGCCGCCGCTGATACGCACCGAGTTGTCGGCCGCAATCACGTATTCCTGATTCAGCAAATTCACGCTGCTGCGCCGAAACACCACCTGCACCGCGCTCGGCAAAAAGCTGAGTGCCCCGTTGATGTTGGCGCGGTTGGTGGTGCCACTCTGGGCCAGCGAGGTCGAGAAATTGATGCGCTGCTGGTCCCACACGCCTTCCAGCACAAAGCGCTCGGTGCGGCCCAGCGTGGGCACGAGCTGGTGCTCGGACGTCAGGCTAGCCTGGGCCAGCACTTCGGGCTGGTAGGGCAGCTTGGAAGTAGTGAAGTCAAACTCGGTAGCCGTGGTGTGCACCGGCCCGTACCAGATGCTGTCGAACCGGCCGCCGAGCTGCAAAATCGAGGTTTCGCCCTGCCGAAACGAGCCATCGAGGTGGCTGCGGTCGGCAATCTGCAAGTCGGGCATGAACAGATTGAGCAGCGGATTGATGTGCTTGAGATTCACATCCAGCTCAATCGCGTACACCGGCAGGCGCACCTGGCGCTTGCGCCGGTAGTAGGCGGCCGTGGCGGCGGCGTTGCTCTCAAAATTAAGCCGATACTCGTGCCAGAGCGTTTGCAAATCGCGCGACACGGCGGCCACCTCGAAGGCGCCGTTGGCCGTGAGGTCGAGCAGCTCCGAGTGCAGCATTACCTGGCGCTGGCCGCGGCTGTTGCGGGTGCTGCGCACGTCCAGCGTGTCGAGGTCGAGGCTCTGGCCGCGCAGCGTGAAGTGCGAGCCGCGCAGCTGCGCCGTGCCCAGCAGCGAGTCGAGCTGGGTGCCGCGCAGGTTCACGCGGGCGGTGGTGCTCACCGTTAGTGGTACGCTCAGCAGGCCCAGCGTGGCCAGGTTGGCATGGGCAATGTTGGCCTGCACATCAATGTGCTGGTGCCGTGGGTCGAGGTTGAAATCGCCGTTGGCGGTGAGGCGTACGGCCGGGTCGTTGGCCGTCACCTTGCCCTTAAAGCCCTGGCCGGCAAAGTCGCCGTCGAGGCTGAGGTTGTGGTAGCGGTAGCCATTGAGCCAGATGGCGGGCACCGACACTACGGCGTGGCCCTTGGCAATGGGCGGTACAAAGCCCGTGCCCTGCACCCGGCCGTTTAGTGTCACATCGCGGATAAGCGACTCATCCCCAATAAACTTACCCAGATTGAACGCCGTGCTGCGCACAGTACCCTCGTACACCGCATGGTCGAAGTCGCTCTTAGTCTTGAGGTTCACGTCGGTCGAAATGGCCCCGAGCGCCGTGTTGAAATTGGCCTTGCCCACAAAGTCGTTGTAGAAGCCCACAAACTGCCCGTCGAGCTTTATCAACCCTAGCCGCTGCACCAGCCGGTTGGCCGAGGCGGGCAGAAACTTGCGCAAATCAGCGGCGTCGATTTGCGAGGGTTGGAGGCGTAAATCAAGTAGGCTTTCGCGCCAGCGGGGTAGGTTGTCGGCGTGGGCGCGGGTGGCCACAAGGTGCGTGCGGCGGCCGTAGCGCACGTCCAGGTTCTTTATCTGGAAGTCGCGCACGTAGCCCTTGGCATCGCCCGAGAGAAAGACGGAGTCTTTCAGCGAGGCCAAATCGGGGGCAAATTTGGCGATGTCGTCGGTGTAGAGCTTGGTGCCGCGCAACTGCGCTACTACCCGCATCGAGTCGTTGAAGTCGGAGAAATTGCCAAAGCGCTGGTACTCGAAGCGTACAAATTTGCGCAGTTCGCTTTTGCCCAGCCGCAGCGTGAGGCCGCCAAATTCCCAGAAGTGCTGGTTGTACTGAATGTCGGCCGTGAGCTCGTGCAGGCGCGTTTTGGTGGGCGTTTCCACGGTGCGCAGGTTGGCAATGCGCGCGCGCAGGGTGTCGGTTTTCCAGTTTAGGTTGGAAATATCGGCGTAGATGCTGTCGGCTACTAGGTGGTTGTAGTCGATGCTGCGGCCGTAGTATTTCTCGCGGGGCCGGTCGGGCCGCTCGATAGCAAAGTGGCCGTTGCGAATGGCTACGTCGTGGAGCTGAAAATCGAACGGCTTGCTCGTGGTAGTCGTGTCGGGCGGCCCGCTCAGGCGCTTGATGGCCGATAAAAATTGGTCGAGCGTAGTCGAGTCGGGCCGGCCGGCCACGTCGCGCAGCACAAAGCGCGGCTCCGTGAGCGTGAGCGTGCCCACGTGCAGGTGGCTAGGGTCAAAAACCGAAAATAGCTTGATATCGGCATCGGCCTGGCCCACGCCAAACAGCTCGCCGCCGCGCCTATCGAGCACCCGCACGCCCCCGAGCAGCACGTGCGAAAACGGCCGAATATCGACGCTGCCAATGTTCACCGACTGCCCCAGCTTATCAGAAAGTACGCTGGCGACCTTTTGCGCCAGCCGCGTTTGCACGCTCGGCACGCGCAGCGCCAGCAGCAGGCCGCCCACGGCCAGCACCAGCACCACGGCCAGCCCTAGCAATAGTTGGAGCAGAATACGGAGAACGCGACGCACAAAAAACAGCGAATGCCGGTTGAAATAAAGCCCTGGCAAGCCGGGTAGAACGCAAAGGTGCGGCTTTTAGCGCGCACCAATCGCGCCAACGGATAAGGTATCGCGCAGGTTCGCCCGAACTTTGCGGTGGCTTTGCCAATGATAAATTAAAAATGATAAATTAAAAATGGCAACCAAGGTGCCTGTGAAGCTAGTTAGGAACGAGCTTTTTCGTCATGCTGAGCGCAGCGGAGCATCTTGGTTGTTTCATTGCCCGGCTCATTCGTACCCTGCCAAGGTGCTTCGACTGCGCTCCGCATGACGGAATACCACCTGCTTTGGCTTTCTGAACAGTTTCTGTATGCTTCGCGCAACGAGCGCAAAGCGACCCTAGCCAGCAGCCATAATCGAATTTATGCTTTTTTACTTGACTAAAAATGACCCTCCTAGCCATCGAGTCGAGCTGTGACGATACCGGCGCGGCGGTTTTTCAAAATGGCCAGCTGCTGAGCAACGTGGTGGCCGGCCAGGCCGTGCACGAGCAGTACGGCGGCGTGGTGCCCGAGCTGGCCTCGCGCGCGCACCAGCAGCATTTGCTGCCGGTCGTCACGGCCGCGCTGCGCCAGGCCGGCCTCACGAAGGACGACCTCGACGCCGTGGCCGTAACCCAGGGCCCTGGCCTGCTAGGGTCGCTGCTGGTCGGCAACTTGTTTGCCAAGAGCCTGGCGCTGGCGCTGGGCAAGCCCCTGCTGGCCGTGAACCACATGCGGGCGCACATTCTGGCGCATTTTATTCACGAGCCCAAGCCGAACTTTCCGTTTCTGTGCCTCACCGTGAGCGGCGGGCACACCCAGCTGGTGGTGGTGCGCAGTCCGGCCGACATGGAAATCCTGGGCCAGACCATCGACGATGCGGCCGGCGAGGCGTTTGACAAAACGGCCAAGCTGCTCGGCCTGCCATATCCCGGCGGTCCGCGCCTCGACAAGCTGGCCCAGACCGGTAACCCGCGCCGCTTCGAGTTTCCAATGGGCGCGCTGGAAGGTTATAACTTCTCGTTCAGCGGCCTGAAAACGTCGGTGCTGTATTTCCTCAAAAAGGAAACGGCCGCCAACCCCAGCTTTATTCAGGAAAACCTGGCCGACCTCTGCGCCAGCATCCAGCACACCATTGTGAGCACGCTGCTGAGGCAGCTCAAAAAAGCGGCCCTGGCCACTGGCCTGCGCCAGGTGGCCCTAGCCGGCGGCGTGGCTGCCAACTCGGGGTTGCGCCAGGGGTTGCAGGCCTTAGCCGAGGCCGAAAGCTGGGAGTTCTTTATCCCCGACTTCCAATTTTGCACCGATAATGCGGCGATGGTGGGCCAGGCGGCCATTTTCCAGTACGAGGCCGGCGATTTTGCCAGCCAGCTCACCAGCCCCGACCCACGCCTGAAACTGGCGTAGCGCCCAAACGTGCCCCGCTATTTTCGCCCAAATAGCCAGCTTGCGCCAGCAAGCGTATCCGCGCCATCCGTTAAATCCGTTACATCTGCGGTATGAAAGACAAGACTCCCGCCCCCATCAACATCAAGAACCGCCGCGCTAGCCACGAATACACGTTCTTGGCCAAGTACGATGCGGGCATGATGCTGCACGGCACCGAAATAAAAAGCGTGCGCGCCGCCGAAGTCAACCTTCAGGATGGCTACTGCACCTTCGACCACAAGGGCGACCTGTGGGTGCACAGCGTGCGCATTGCGCCTTACACGCCAGGTACTTACAACAATCACGATGCCATGCGCGTGCGCAAGCTGCTGCTCAACAAGCGCGAGCTGAAGCAGCTAGCCAGCAAAATGGATACCGGCCTCACCATCATCCCGCTGCGCCTGTTCGTGACCGACCGCGGCTTTGCCAAGCTCGAAATCGCCCTGGCCCAGGGCAAAAAGCTGTTCGACAAGCGCGACGACCTCAAGGCCAAAGACCAGAAGCGCGAGATGGAGCGCTTTATCCGCTAGGCTGACGCCAGGATGATTGAATAATAGCGTTCGTCATGCTCATCTGTTGGCCACGCAGTGAAGTATCTGGCTCGCATCGCTAGGGTAGCATTCTAACGAAGCTAGCGAAATGCTTCACTACGTGGCCGACAAATGAGCACGACGTTCTTTGTGTTGGAAACCATTTTTAAGCTACCCTTTTGAATCACGGTATTTGCGCGCTCAGCGCCGTTCCCGTCCGCGCCGAGCCCACCGACCGCGCCGAATTAGTTACCGAGCTGCTGTTTGGCGAGTGCTACACCGTGCTGCAAACCCAGGGCAACTGGCTGCGCATCGAGGCTGCCGCCGATAACTATCAGGGCTGGCTGGATTTCAAGCAGCACCGCCCCGTGAGCGAGGCGTACTTTGTGGACTGGGGCGCCCAGGACCACCCGCGGGTGCTCGATGTAGTGCAGGTAGTATCGAGTGCCACCATGCGCCAGCCCATTACGCTAGGGTGCCGGCTGCCCTTTTTCGATGGCATGACCCTGAAGGTTGGCGATGATAATGCCCTGTTCTACAACGGTATTGCCACCAACCCTAGTCACGCTGGCCAGCCCGAGCGCCAGCTAGCCCTGCTGCGCAAAATGGGCCAGCAGTTTTTGCGGGCGCCCTACGTGTGGGGCGGCAAGCAGGTGTTTGGCCTCGATTGCTCGGGGCTGATGCAAACGCTGTTTGGCCTCATCGGCGTGCAGTTGCCGCGCGATGCCCGCCAGCAGATTGTGCTCGGCGAGCCTGTCGATTTTGTGACCCAGGCCAAGGCCGGCGACCTAGCTTTTTTCGAAAACGCCGACGGGGCCATTGTGCACGTGGGCCTGGTGCTCGACGATGGTATTATCCTACACGCCCACGGCGAGGTGCGCCTCGACCCGCTCGACCACCACGGCATTTTCAACCGCGACCGCCAGAAATACAGCCACAAGCTGCGCCTGATAAAAAGGCTGCTATAATTTTCCTGCCTGTCCTGCTGACGAAAGCAGCCTCTTATCACTGCCGAACGAGTACGCTCTGGCGGGATAAAAGGCTTCCTGCGTCAGCAGGACGAATTAAATCAGCCGGACAGAGTAAGAGAAATTACCACGTTATCGCCTGCTCGCCGTGCTTTTCGAGCCAGGCGTTGGTCTGGCTGAAAGGCTTGGAGCCGAAGAAGCCGCGGTCGGCCGAGTAGGGCGAGGGGTGCGCCGCTTTCAAAATAAGGTGCTTGCTGGCGTCAATCAATTCCTCTTTTTTCTGGGCGTAGGCACCCCAGAGGATGAATACCACGTGCGGCCGGCCCTCCGACACCTTGCGGATAACGGTATCGGTAAACTCTTCCCAGCCCTTCTTCTGGTGCGAGCCCGGCGTGGCCGCCCGCACCGTGAGCGTAGCGTTGAGCAGCAGCACGCCCTGCTGGGCCCAGCGGTCGAGGTTGCCGTTGGCGGGCGCTGGCGTGCCGGGAATATCGTCCTGTAGCTCCTTGAAAATATTGTGCAGTGACGGCGGCGTGCGCACACCCTCATTCACCGAAAAGGCTAGCCCGTGCGCCTGGTTTTTGCCGTGGTAGGGGTCTTGGCCCAGGATAACGACTTTCACTTCCTCGAACGGGCAGGCGTCGAAGGCGTGGAAAATCTGAGACCCCAGCGGGTACACGGCGGTGGTGGCGTATTCGCCCCGCACCCAGGCGGTTAGTTTTTGAAAATAGGGCTTTTCAAATTCGTCGGCGAGGACGGGCCGCCAGCTTTCGGCAATTTTAACCATGTGGAAGATAAAAAGAAGAGAAGGATGCCCGCTACAACTAAACGGGCCGGTGCGGCGTTTAGGCCCTGAAACCATGCTAGCGGGGCGACTGTTGCCCCGGCTGCGTAATTTCGCCGGTCGCCGCTATGCCAACTACCACTACGCAGGGCGTAACCGTTACGGTTACGACCAATTACCTGCCCGACTACTCCAGCCCCGCGCAGGAACACTTTGTATTTGCCTATCGCATTGATATTCGCAACGATAGCGAATTTACTATCAAGCTCCTGCGCCGCCATTGGTACATTTCCGATGTGGGCACCGGCCTGCGTGAAGTGGAAGGCGAGGGCGTGGTAGGCCGCACCCCTGTGCTCGAGCCCGGCGAGGCCCATCAGTACGTGAGCGGCTGCAACCTCAAGTCAGGCCTGGGCAAAATGCGTGGTACTTACCTCATGGAGCGGGTGGCTAGCGGCGAGCACTTTCAGGTCAATATTCCGGAATTTACCCTGATTGTGCCCTTCCGGATGAACTGATTTTCAAGCTTGTATCAACTTTTCGCCTACCTCCGCTACTGGCTGCTGCGTTCGGGCAATGCCCACGGGCTGCACTCGCCGTTCGTGTTTGGCCTCTACACCACCGTCATTCGCCACACTGGCGCGTACGCCGCCTACGCCCGCGTCGAAAAGCGACGCCAAGCACTGCTAGCCAGCGACCAGGTGCTGGATGTCACTGATTTCGGCGCCGGCTCGCAGGTGGCTGGCGCGGGCGGTCGTCGCCGGCCGGTGCGCGAAATCGCCCGCCACGCGGCTAAGGCGCCGCGCCTGGCGCAGCTACTGTTTCGGCTGGTCAACCACTTTCGGCCCGCTACTATTCTGGAGCTGGGCACTTCGCTAGGCCTCACCACGGCCTACCTGGCCCTGGCCGACTCGCGTAGCCAGGTCATCACATTTGAGGGCTGCCCCAACACGGCAAACGTGGCCCGCCAAACGTTTGAGCAGTTGAGTATCAAGAATGTACGCTTGATAGAAGGTAACCTCGACCATACGCTGCCCGCCACCTTAGCGGACCTGGCCCAGTCGCTCGATTTCGTGTTCTTTGACGGCAACCACCGCTACGAGCCCACGCTCCGCTACTTCGAAGCGTGCCTGGCTAAGGCACACGAAAACAGCGTGTTCGTGCTGGATGATATCCACTGGTCGGCCGAAATGGAGCGCGCCTGGGAGGCCATCAAGGCGCACCCTGGCGTGACGGTAACCATCGACTTATTCTACGTTGGGCTAGTGTTCTTTCGTAAAAAACAGCGGCGCGAGGATTTCTGGCTGCGGTATTGAACTAGCTGACCCGGGGGGCGCTGGGTAGCTGCCAAGGCTAAAGTGGGCTCGTAGCCCAGGCGCGGGCCTCTTCAATGGAGGCAAAAAACTGGCTGGTAAGCTGGGTATTGGGGATAGACGTAGCTACCAACGCATTGATGCCCATGCGGTTCATGGCATCCAGCGACTCGACGGCCGCAAAGCGCCGGGCGCCCAGCTTGCTGAGCCCGCCAAACACGAACTCGCCGCTCCACTGCAAATCGGCCTGGCGCAGCGCCCGCAGCAGCCGGTTGTCGGCTACCAGGGCTTTGGCCCGATGCTGATGGGCTAGCCGCATAAGCTCAGTCATGGAGGCCCGGAAGTCGGCACTGGGCACAAAATCTAGCCATTGCAACTCCAACGTCTGATGTGTGGTGCGATGTAAGAAAATATTGAGATAAGAATTACTGAACAGGGTTTCCATAGACGGAAAAAGGAGCGCAGACGCTAAGCAAAAAAGAATTGGTGGGAGGAAAGCGCAAGCCCGGGCTGACCAGAATATCCTGGCTCGGTGAAGGGCAGCGCTGGCTAGCGCTTGGTGTTGAGAGCCGTGCACCGCTGGGCCGCGCCCTTCTTTGCTTCCGCCAGCGACGCATAATAAACAGGTTCCAGCGTGTACTTACTGGTCTGCTCCACAGTCTTTTGGGCATAGTGCTGCGTGGCTAACTGGGCGAGCACGTTGGCCGAGCTTACGATGCTCATCTCCCGCAGCCCGGCCTGGTGGGCCTGCTTGTTCCAGTCGTCGGCCAGCCACTGCTGCACCTCGTGCGGAATGGCGCTCATGTGGCGGGTATCGGCCACCCAGCCCCAGCGGTGCGTCGGCTGGCTGTGGGCCTTGTAGTGAGCCAAGCCCACGTTCATCAGGTTCTTAAACTGCTCGCGGTTAGCAAAAGCCCGCAGCTGCACGACGATGCACGGCACCGAGCTATCGGCCCAAACCAGCACCCAGGGTTCGTCTAATAGGATAGTTTCTATTGGCATGGCTTGTCCATACGCAAGCCCGACAGTATGCGTTATCGCCGCCTACGCGTTCAAGCCCTGTGGCTCCACATCGCCGCTAGGCCGCACGGCCTCGCGCACCCGGGTGAGGCGCTGCAACAAGGCTTCCAGCTTGTCGAGGGCCAGCATGTTGGCACCATCCGAGAGGGCAGTGGCGGGCGTGGGGTGCGTTTCGATAAACAGGCCGTCGGCGCCGACCGCGATGGCAGCTTTGGCAATGGTTTCGATGAGGGCCGGCTGGCCTCCCGTGACGCCGCTCGCCTGGTTGGGCTGCTGCAAAGAGTGCGTCACGTCCATCACCACGGGCACGCCGAAGCTACGCATGGTGGGTAAGTTGCGAAAATCAACCACCAGGTCGCTGTAGCCGAAGGAGTTGCCGCGGTCGGTGAGAATAACGTGGGGGTTGCCCGCGCCCTGCACCTTATCCATAGCCCAGCGCATGGCTTCGCCGTTCAGAAACTGGCCTTTCTTGATATTCACCACCTTACCGGTTTTGGCAGCCGCCACCAGCAGGTCGGTCTGGCGGCAGAGGAAGGCCGGGATTTGCAGCACGTCTACGTACTCGGCGGCCAGGGCCGCTTCGTCCGATTCGTGGATGTCGGTCACAGTGGGCACGCCGATTTCGCGCCCCACTTTTTGCAGAATGCGCAGCGCCGTTTCGTCGCCGATGCCCGTGAACGAGTCGAGCCGCGAGCGGTTGGCCTTGCGGTACGAACCCTTAAAAATATAGGGAATCTGCAGCTTGTCGGTGATGTGCTTCACGCGCTCGGCAATGCGCAGGGCCATATCCTCGCCCTCGATAACGCAGGGCCCGGCCATGAGAAAAAATTGGCCGGAGTTGGTGTTGCGGAAGTGAGGGAGGGCCTGGGCGAGGGAGGTTAGCATGGGGAAAGGAATAACTTTCAATAAAAAACAACGTTGGTCATGCTGACGAAGGAAGCATCTTGCCTGAAGTAGCAGTTCCCCTTGTAGCGATGTAAATGGTCAGCGCAACGATACGAGCAAGATGCTTCCTTCGTCAGCATGACACCTTTTATATTAAGCAGAAAGCTTCTTTTGCAAGCAGATAAACAGCTCGCGCCCGGCCCGCGGGGCTAGCGAATTGTACGCCGGGTCGAAGTGCAGGAACTCGAAATACGGCGCAAAGTAAGTGCGGTATTCGTCGCGGCTGCCGCCGAAGGGCGGCTCGCTAGCCCCGGCAAACGGCGTGTCGAAGAGCAAGCCCACCAGCTTGCCGCCCGGCCGCAGCAGCGCGGCGCACTGCCGGGCATAGGCCGGCCGCTGGCTAGGGTCGATGGCGCAGAAAAACGTTTGCTCGATAATCAGGTCAAACGGCTCGCTAGGGCTCAAGGCAAAGAAATCGGCTAGCCAGAGGTTGTCCTGCGGAAAATCGGGCACGCGGGCGGCCAGCTCGGCCAGGGGCTCGGGGGCCAGGTCGGCCACCACCACGTGGCGGAAGCCTAGCCGGTGCAGATACTCGGCCTCGTAGGCGCGGCCGGCCCCCGGAATGAGGATGCGCGGCTGCTGAGCCACAGCAAGTTGGTCGAAGTAGGCGCGTAGTGGGGGGGTAGTGCGGCCGGCGTCCCAGCCGGCGCGGCCGGGGGTAGCGTAGCGCGCCTGCCAATAGGCGGCATCGAAGGCGTCAGAAACCGTCTGCATGAGAGCCAAGTATAACGAAGGCCGGAGCCAAGTGGAATTTTCGCCTATTTTTACCCGCTACAAAGGTAAGTAATTGCCCGGCTGGCCCGGGCGGCCCCCCTTTTTTCTGCCACTTCTATCCCCCAGACCCCTTTTATGGAGCCTCAACAGGAATATCCCGAACCCCGCCAGAATAACAGCCGCGTCCTCCTGTGGGTGGCCCTCGTGCTAGTGCTGCTCGGTATCAATGGAGTCTTGTTTTATCTGAATTCGCAGAAAAAGACGGAGAACGACCAGCTTACCACCCAGGTGCAGGCCAAGGATACCAAGCTACAGGCCCAGATTAAAGAGTACGAAGACCTGAAAGCCAGCTACGAGCGCCAGAGCCAGGACCTGCAAAAGCTGGGCCTCAGCAACGACTCGCTCGAAGCCCGCATTGCCGGCATCAACGCCGACTTGCTGAAGCTGCGCTCGTTCAAAGCCGGCTCGTTTTCGCTGGCCGAGCAGCAGCGTTTCAAGCAGCGCGCCCTCAACCTGGAAAGCCAGCTTAAGAAAAAGGACGACCAGATTTCTGACTTGCAGAAGTCGAATGAGAACCTCTACACCGAAACTACAACGCTGAAGGAAAAGCAAAACAAGCTGACCGATACCATCAGCACCATTGCCAAAACCAACCGCGACCTGAGCGAGAAAGTAACGGTAGCCTCCCGTATTCAGGCCGATAACATCCACGTAAGCATCCTGAATAAGAAGGACAAGGAGACGGACGACGACAAGGACGAGTACAAGGCCCGCAAGGTGGACCGCGTGAAGGTGGCCTTCAACCTGAGCCGCAACGACGTGACGCCCAAGGATACGAAAACCATCTACATGCGCATTCTGGAGCCCGATGGCGCGGCCCTCTACAACCTGAGCACGGGCGGCGGCACGTTCAGCGTCGATGGCCAGGAAGCATTCTATACCATGAAGCAGGACGTGGTATTTGACAACAGCAAGCAGGGCCTGAATTTCGTATATGCTAAGGGTGGCGACTATAAAATCGGCCAGCACACGGTAGAGCTCTACGAAGGCGGCGCCTTGATGGGCAAGGCCACGTTTACGCTGAAATAGACCGCAGATTTAACGGATTTAACCCATTGCGTGGATACGCCGGCTGCGCCGGCTGACTAGGTGGATGGTGGAAGAGCGGCCTGTGGCTTTAGTGCGGCAGGCCGCTTTTTTTGGGTGCTTGATGCTGGCTTAGTATGAGTATGACGATGGTTGTCTTGGTGAGTTGGAGCGGCGGTAAGGACTCAGCGCTAGCCCTCTACCATGCCCGGCGAGACCTGCGCTATCGCGTGGCGCACCTGCTCACGAGCGTGAACGCGCACTACGAGCGCGTATCGATGCACGGCGTGCGCGTGGCGCTGCTTGAGGCCCAGGCCAGCCGCATCGGCCTGCCTCTCACGCAGCTGCGGCTGCCTGAAATGCCGGGCATGGCCGAGTACGACCAGGCGCTGCTGGCTAGCTTCGGCGCGCTGCGCGAGGCGGGCGTGGGGGCGGCCGTGTACGGCGATATTTTCCTGGCAGACCTGCGTGCCTACCGCGAGGCGCAGCTGGCGCGGGCTGGGCTGCGGGGCGAGTTTCCACTGTGGCAGCGGGCTAGCGGCGACATTCTGCGCGAGTTCTGGGCGCTGGGCTTCCGCGCCATTGTGGTGTGCGTGAACGACCGCTACCTCGACGCCAGCTTCTGCGGGCGCCTGCTCGACGAAGCCTTTGTGCGCGACCTGCCGCCCGGCGTGGACCCCTGCGGCGAAAACGGCGAGTACCACAGCTTCGTCTTCGACGCGCCGTATTTCAGCGCGCCCGTCGCCTTTGCCAAGGGCGAGCTGGTGCGTCGCACCTACACCCCGCCGGCCGGCACCGCGGCTAGCCCTGCTCCGGCTGATAACGACCCGTTTGCGGCCGGCTTTTGGTACTGCGACCTGCTGCCGGCCTAGCGCGGCTTTACTTGATTGTGGCGCCGGCGCTGCTAAGAAATTGCTTGAATTCAAGTAAAGATACCTGCCTTTGCGAGCGTAGCGAAGCAATCGCACTTGTTCAGCACCACCTTTCGGATGCGATTGCTTCGCTGCGTTCGCAAGGACAAACGCTTTGGGACGGTTTCGACTTAACCCAAACAGCTACTCGATAATCTTAAGCAGCATCCAGCGAGTGAAATAGCAAATTCCGGCCGACTTTTGCGGTTCGTCCTCTTGCTCCGTTTTCGCTTGTCTGCTAAAAAATATCTCCTGTTGCTGCTGTTGCTGGCGTCGCCGCTGCTAGGCCTTGCCCAGCGCCGCCCGGCCGCCCGACCCGCCCTAAAAAAGGCGGTGGCTAGCTTGCCCAAACCGCGGCCAGCCGGCCAGCAGCCCGGCTTTTTGCGCTACCTGCACTCGAGTTGGGTCGATAGCCTTATGCGCACGCTCACGCCCCGGCAACGGGTGGCGCAGCTCTTTATGGTGGCCGCGTATTCCAATAAACCGACTATCTACCAAGACTCTATCTCGACGCTGATAAGAAGCTACGGCATCGGCGGGCTGATATTTTTTCAGGGCGGCCCGGTGCGCCAGACGCGCCTGCTGAACCGTTTTCAGCGCGAAAGCCGCGTGCCGCTGCTCGTGGCGATGGATGGCGAATGGGGCGCCGGCATGCGCCTCGACAGCGTGCTGCGCTTCCCCTACCAGATGAGCCTGGGCGCCGTGGCCGCCGCCGACTCGGCCCTTATCTACGACATGGGCCGCGAGGTGGCCAGGCAGTTCCGGCGGCTCGGGATGCAGGTCAACTTCGCGCCCGTGGTCGATGTCAATAACAACCCCGCTAACCCAGTTATCGGCTTCCGCTCGTGGGGCGAAAACCCGGCTGCCGTGTCGCGACTCAGTCGGCTGTATATGAAGGGGATGCAGGATGCGGGCGTGCTGGCCGTGGCCAAGCACTTCCCCGGCCACGGCGACGTCGATGCCGACTCGCACCTGGCCCTGCCACTGGTGCGCGTCGACCGCGGCCGGCTCGATTCGCTCGAATTGCCGCCTTTCAAAAACATGATTGCCAACGGTATTGGTGGTATGATGGTGGCCCACCTCGACGTGCCCGCCCTCGACACCGCCCGCGGCCCCAGCACCTTGTCGAAGCCCACCGTAACCGGCCTGCTGCGCCAGCAGTTGGGTTTCAAAGGCGTGGTATTCACCGATGCCATGAACATGGCGGGCGTAATGAAAGTGACGCCCACCGGTGAGGCCGAGGTGCGCGCCCTGCTGGCCGGCAACGACGTGCTGGAGTTCAGCAAAAACGTGCCGCTAGCCCTCACTACCGTGCTGGCGGCCGTGGATAGCGGCCGTATCTCGCAGGCCCGCATCGATGAAAGCTGCCGCCGCGTGCTGGCGCTCAAGCAGTGGAGCGGCCTGCGCAAGGCGGTGGTTATCAAGGAGGAAAGCCTTTTTGCCGACCTCAACCCGGCCCACGCCCGCTACCTGGCCCACCGCCTCACGGCGCGCAGCATCACGCTGCTGCGCAACCAGCGCAATTTCCTGCCCTTGCAGCGGCTCGATACCCTACGGCTAGCCACGCTCGTGCTCGGCGGCAGCCCCGCCGATACCACCGATTTTCAGCGGGCCGTGGCGAGCTACGACGCCCAGGCCGGGCACTTTCACCTGCCCGCCGCGCCCACGCTCGAGGAGCTGGAAGACATTCGGGCCCGGCTCTTTGGCTACGATGTGGTGCTGGTGGCGCTGCAAAGCCTGGGCCGGCTGCCGGCCACCAACTTCGGCATCGCGCCCGAGGCCAACCTGCTGCTGCGCGAGCTCACCAAGCCCGGCCAGCAGGTAGTACTCAGCATCTTCGGCTCGGCCTACGCGGCGGCCAAGGTGCGCGACTTCGACCGGGCTAGCGCCGTAGTGCTGGCGTATCAGGAAAGTCCGTCGGCCCAGGAGCTGGCGGCGCAGCTCATTTTTGGTGGCATCGGGGCCAGCGGCAAGCTGCCTGTGTCGGTGAGTACTAGCCTGCCCGCCGGCTTCGGCCTCACCACCCGGCCCGGCCTGCGGCTAGCCTACGCCCACCCCGAAGACGCCGGTATGAGCCCCCGCCTGGAAGCCCGCGTGGACAGCATTATGGCCCAGGCCCTGGCGGCGGGCGCCACGCCGGGCGGCCAGGTGGTCATTGCCCGCCGCGGCGTGGTGGTGCTGCGCAAAAGCTACGGCGTGCAAGAGAATACGGCGAGCGGCGCAGTGGCGGTGCAGTCCGGCGCCAGCGTGTCGGCTGCCGGCAACTTTGGCAGCGAGCCGGGGAGCGAACCCGGCCGGCCGGCCGGGGCTAGCCCAGCCACTCAGCCGCTCAGCCGCTCGGCGCTTGCCGGGCGCCCCGTATTGAATACTGATGTGTACGACCTCGCCTCGCTCACCAAAGTGCTGGCCGCTACGCCCGCGCTGCTCAAGCTGCAAGCGCAGGGCAAGTTTAGCCCCGACAGCACGCTAGGGCAGCTTTTTCCTTTCCTGCGCAAGACCAATAAAGCGAATCTGAAGCTGCGCGAGGTGCTGGCCCATCAGGCCGGTCTGCCCGCCTGGATTCCCTTCTGGAAGGATTTTACCAAGGCCGATGGCTCGCTGCGCCGCCGCTGGTTCCGGCCCGATTCGTCGGCGCGGTTCCCGCTGCCGGTGGCCGGTGGGCTGTGGGGCCGCAAGAAATTGCCAGCCTACATCTACGAGAAAATCGGGGCCGCGCCGCTCACCGCCAAGCCCGGCTACGTGTATTCCGACCTCTCGTTTTACCTCTACCCCGAGCTGGTGCAGCGCCGCACCGGGCAGCCGTTCGAACAGTTTTTGAGCCGCGAGGTGTACCGGCCGCTAGGGACGGGGCTACACTTTCAGCCGCGTTACCACAACGCGCTGGGGCACATTATGCCTACCGAGTACGACTCGCTATTTCGGCGCCAGCTGCTGCGCGGCTACGTCGATGACGAGGGCGCGGCGCTGCTAGGGGGCGTTTCGGGCCACGCAGGCCTCTTCGGCTCGGCCAACGACGTGGCCCAGCTTGCCCAGGCCTACGCCTGGGGCGGGCGCTACGGCGGCCAGCAGCTTTTCGATAAAGCCATTTTGGCCGACTGGACGCGGGCGCAGTCGGCTGGCAACCGGCGCGGGCTGGCCTTCGACCGGCCGACTAGCCCGGCGGCGGGCAACACGGCGCCCGGCGCCTCGGCCGGCAGCTTTGGGCACTCGGGCTTCACGGGCACGTATTTCTGGGTTGACCCAGAGAAGGAACTGGTGGTGGTGGTGCTCACCAACCGCGTTAACCCTTCGCGGCGAAATAATAAACTGAGCCAGTTGAACGTGCGGACGCAAATTCAGCAGGTGGCGATTGAGGCGATAAGGTAGCCGTGCAACTCAGCTCAGGAGCAGCGTATCTTATCCAAAAATCAGCATTCATCGAGATAGCCGCCATGAGAAACTATTACGTGCTGCTTGGGGTCGGGGTACTTTTGGCCAGCTGCTCAAAAACGCCCGGGGTAAACTATCCGCTTTCCGCCGAGCGGCTAGCCTGGCAGCCTTACCGCGAAGGCCAAGTGGTGCGTTATGCAAATAGCCGCACGGCGGCGGTTCGCACCTACGCCGTAACGAAAGTGTTCGACCGCCTGGAGAAAGAGCGGGTGGGCATCAACTGGGTGCCGCTGCTGCCCAGCCGCGAGCCGGATGAGTACCAGAACGTGACCGTGACCATGCAGCGTACTGATTCAGTGGGGGCTAGCTTCACCGTTGTGGACTTGGTGCACAGCGGTGACCCGAGCTATGCCAACGGGTTTTTCTTGGCTAGGGCGGGTTGGGAAACGTTGGGCCCCGGGCCGCTGCCGCTAGATGAGCTAAATCAAGGGGTGTCGTTTGACACCACGCAATACCGAGGGGTGAAGGTAGTGCCCACTATCAAGTTAGGGAGCGCTATTTACAGCAACGTGCTGGAAATAAAGAATCTATACGCCGGAGCTAGTAGTCTTGGGCTGCCGACCACCACCCGGATTTACTACGCCAAGCAACGGGGCGTGCTGGCCTTTGAGGACAAGGCAACGGGCCTGTGGTCGCTGGTGCCCTAGCGGGGAAAGCTGCGCGGGAGGGCTAGTGCGGGCCCGGTGCCTAACTTAGGCCACCCTAGTTCCCACTCGCCTTCGTTTCCCATGCTTGGACTTATGATGCAACAGCCCCTGCGCATCGCGGGGCTGATAGAACACGCCGCCAAGTGGCACGGCGACACCGAAATCGTGTCGCGCCTGCCTGAGGGCGGCCCGCTGCACCGCTACACCTACGCCGCTGCCCACGGCCGCGCCAAGCAGCTAGCCAACGCCCTGCTGCGGCTAGGCATCCAAAACGGCGACCGCGTGGGCACGCTGGCCTGGAACACGCACCGCCATTTCGAACTGTACTACGGCATTTCGGGCATCGCGGCGGTGTGCCACACCATCAATCCGCGCCTGTTTTTTGAGCAGCTGGTGTACATCATCAACCACGCCCAGGACCGGCTGCTGTTCTTCGACCTCACGTTTTTGCCCCTAATTAATAAGCTGGCCCCGCACTGCCCCACGGTTGAAAAGTGGATACTGATGGCCGGCCCCGAGCACCTGCCCGCCGAGTCGGCCCTGCCAGGGCTAGCCAGCTACGAACGCCTGCTCGCCGCCGAAAGTGCTGATTTTGAGTGGCCGTACTTCGACGAGAACACGGCTTCGTCGCTCTGCTACACCTCGGGCACCACCGACGAGCCCAAGGGCGTGCTCTACTCGCACCGCTCCACGCTGCTGCACAGCTACGCGGCCTCGCTGCCCGACTGCTTCAACTGCGGCGCCCGCGATACGATTTTGCCCGTCGTGCCCATGTTTCACGTCAACGCCTGGGGCGTGCCCTACCTCGCGGCCCTCAACGGCTGCAAGCTGGTGCTGCCCGGCCCGGCGCTCGACGCGGCCAGCCTCTACGAGTTGTTTGAGAGCGAAGGCGTGACCTTCTCGGCCGGCGTGCCCACCATCTGGTTTGGGCTGCTGACCTACATGCGTGCGGGCCACCACCGGTTCTCGACCCTGCACAAGATGATAGTGGGTGGCGCCTCGTGCCCGCCCGCCCTGCTGCGCGCCTTCGATGAGGAGCTAGGCGTCGAAATCCGCCACGCCTGGGGCATGAGCGAAACCTCGCCGCTGGGCACCGTGAGCACCCTCAAGGCTAGCCAGCTCGACCTGCCGGAGGAGGCCAAATTCTTCCTCAAAATCAAGCAGGGCCGCGCCATCTTCGGCGTCGATATGGAGATTGTGGACGGCGAGGGCCAGCCGCTGCCGCACGATGGCGTGGCCTTCGGCGACCTGCTGGTGCGCGGGCCGTTCATTGCCAGCGACTATTTCGGCCCGGCTAGCCCCGGCCAGCTCACGGCCAGCGGCTGGTTTCGCACCGGCGATGTGGCTACCATCGACCCCGACGGCTTCATGAACATCACCGACCGCTCGAAGGACGTGATAAAGTCGGGCGGCGAGTGGATTTCCAGTATCGACCTCGAAAACCTGGCCGTGGCCCACCCCGCCGTGGCCGAGGCCGCCGTTATCGGCGTGCCCCACCCCAAGTGGAGCGAGCGCCCGCTGCTAATCGCCGTGCTCAAGCCCGGTCACGACATCTCGGGCGAAGAGTTGCTGGCCTTCCTCGACGGCAAAATCGCCCCCTGGTGGCGCCCCGACGCCGTGGAGTTCGTGGCCCAGCTGCCCCACACCGCCACCGGCAAGCTGCTGAAGACGCAACTGCGCCGCGACTTCGCAGGGTATGAATTGAAGTAGCACGAAGCGGAAGCTTAGCGCTACTACCCCAAACAGAAAAAGCCCCGCTAGCCAATGCTAGCGGGGCTTTTCATTATCAGTTCTCTACTGGCCTTGTTGCGCCTGCAAATAGGGCGCCAGCACGTCGTAGGCCTTTTTGGCGCGCGCCTCGTCCTTCACCTGGGCGGCTACCTGGTACACGCTCTGGAGCGTGATGAGGTTCATGCGCTGCAAGTCGTCGAAGAGGGCGCCGTCGTGGGTTTGCAGGTAGGAAATGGTTTGCAGGCTGCGGCTGGTGAGCTTGTCGAGGATGGCGTCGGCCTTGGCTTTTTCGCCCACGGCGTAGAGCACCGGCACGAGTTGGGCGGTGTAGTAGTCGAAGGGTACGGCCTTGTCGGGCATCACTTCGAGGCACTTATTGGCCACTTCCTTGGCCTTGGCCAGGTCGCCGGCAGCGGCGTAGGCATTGGCGAGGCGGGCAAACTTATCGCGGTAGTTGGAGGGGAAGCGCTGGTTGTTCTCGTCGTAGAACACGTTGGCATTGTCGAGCCCGCGGTACTTAAACTTGTGCATCAGGTCGTCGTAGCAGATAGATTTCTCCACGTAGCCCTCGTCGCCGCGGCGGTCGTAGTTGGGGTCCTTCAGCGGCAGCAGGCGGTAGGCCATGCCTTCGAGCTGGAAGTACGGCTGCAAATTCATGAAGTCCGACGTAGCCACCGTGGAGCTGAAGTAGATGGGTCGCTTCCAGTTGTTGGTCGCAATCATGTCCAGAATCACCAGGTTTTTCTTCTCGATGGCGCGCTTGCCCATGCTCCAGTCCATGCGGGCCACGAGCTGCTTTTCGCGGTCTTTGGGAATGATACCCAGCGCTTTCACGGCCGCCGTGTCCACGTTCAGGTAGAACTTGGGCGTGGGAAAGGTCATGGTCGAGTAGTTACCGTCGGTGTACTTGAGCAGCGGGCTAGCCTGCCCCACCAGGCTAATGAACTGCTTGAGGTCCAGGCTATCCACGGCGGGGTTGGGCGAGAAGGGCAGCATGTCGTTGTTGCCCTGCACGTAGGTGCCCTCATTCATGCCAATGGGCAGGCCCTGCGACTTGTAGGCGCGGCGCTTCATCTGCTGAATGTACCAGTCGGTATTCAGGTACGAAAGCACGGCCACGCGCACGTCGGTGCGGATGCCCTCGACCTCCTGGGCGTACCAGAGTGGGAAGGTGTCGTTGTCGCCGTTGGTGAACAGGATGGCGTTCGGGGCGCACGAGTTGAGCAGGTTGACCGCCGAGTCGACCGAGTTGTAGCGGCCCGAGCGGTTGTGGTCGTCCCAGCCCTGCGCGAGCAGAATGGTGGGCGAAACCAGCCCTAGCAGAATAGCCACGCTCGCGCGGGCATTCTCGGCCTTGAGGGCGGCGGCCAGCAGCTGGCCCAGCCCGATGACCCCTAGCCCAATCCAGATGGCAAAGGCAAACGTGGCGCCGCAGAACGTGTAGTCGCGCTCGCGCGGCTCGATGGGCGGCTGGTTCAGGTACACCACAATGGCGATGCCGGTGAACAGGAACAGCAGGCCCACAATGAGGGCGTCGTGCCCGCGGCGGCGAATCTGCACAAACAAGCCGATGAGGCCCAGGATGAGCGGAATAGCGTAGAAATTGTTGTGTGCAAAGCTGGTGCCCAGGCGCTCGGGTAGGGTAGAGGCGGCCGGGCTGAAGGGCGTCACCACACCCGACTGCTGCACGTCGGACTCGCGGCCCACGTAATTCCAGAAGAAGTAGCGCCAGAACATGTGCCCAATCTGGTACCGGAACAGGAAGCCCAGGTTCTGGCCCATCGTGGGCTTTTGGCCCTCCTGCAAGTCGGGCACCCACTTCTTATACTCCTGAATGTGGTTGGGGTCGTAGCTATAGAGGCGCGGTAGCAGCATCTTGTCGGCGTCGGCGTAGCCGGGCTCCTGGGCGCGGGGCAGTATCTCCACATACTTGCCCTTGTCGCGCTTGTAGCGCGGGGCACCTTCCTCGTAGTGGTCGGGCTGGGCGTTGAACTGCGGGCCGTAGAGCAGCGGGCGCGAGCCATACTGCTCACGCTTGAGGTAGCTCACGAAGCTCAGCACATCCTCGGGGTCATTCTCGTTGATGGTGGGGTGAAACGACGAGCGGATGGGCACAATCAGGTAGGTCGAATACCCGATGAGGATAAACGTGAAGCACAGCATGGCCGTGTTCAGCAGCTGGCTGCGGCGCTGGTAGGACACCCGGAAACCAAACCAGATAACGGCCACGAACAGCAGCAAAAAGATAATCAGGCCCGAATCGAAGGGCAGGCCGAGGGTATTGACGAAGAACACCTCGAAGCCGCCCGCTAGGGTCGGCAGGCCCGGAATGATGCCCACCAGCACCGAGCCCACAATGATAAGGCTGATTACTAGCGTAATGATGCCGCCCACCATGTTGGGGCTAGCCGAGCGGCGGTAGTAGTAGATGAACGCCAAGGCCGGCACGGCCAGCAAGTTCAGCAAGTGCACGCCGATGCTGAGGCCGATAACGTAGGCAATGAGGATGAGCCACTTATCCGAGTCGGGGTTGTGAGCGTGCTCTTCCCACTTCATCATAATCCAAACTACGGCAGCGGTGCAGAGGCTCGACATGGCGTACACTTCGCTTTCCTCGGCGTTGAACCAGAACGAGTCGGAGAACGCGAACGAGAGCGCCCCCACGATGCCCGCGCCCAGGATGAGCAGCGTTTGGTAGCCGGTGGGCTCGGGCGTTTCGGTTTCAAACTCGCTGCGGGCCACTAGCAGCTTGCGGCCCATGCGGGTGATAATCCAGAACAGAAACAGCACCGTGAACGCGCTGCTCAGCGCCGACAAGGCATTGACCAGCACCGGCACTTTGGTAGTATCGCCGAAGCTGAACAGCGACATCAGCCGGCCCAAAATGAGGAAGGTAGGCGCCCCCGGCGGGTGGGGCACCAGCAGCTTGTAGGCGCAGGCCGTAAACTCGCCGCAGTCCCAGAACGGGGCGGTGGGCTCGAGCGTGAGCAAAAAGACGACGGCGGCGATGGCAAACACCACCCAGCCGACCAGGTTATTCAACCGTTGAAAAGAACGCATACGGGGCAAAGAGGGCCGGCCGCCGCAGCCAGAGCCGCGGCTAGCAAGCCAAAGGAAAATTCCGGTATAGCTAAACCGTTGCCACATGGCAACAAGCCCCCAAAAGTAGGCAACAACCGCCGAGGGTTGCGTGGAGGGCTAGCCGGGCTACAAAAAAAGCCGCTTCTGCGAAGAAGCGGCTTTCGAAAAACGGGCGCGGTGGCTTACAGCAGCGTCAGGCGGTTGGTGCTCACGGCCTTGTCATTGACCAGCAGCGAGCAGAAATACAGCCCGGCCGGCAGCCCGGTCACATCGAGGGGCAGGCCCGTGGTGGCGGTCGAGAGCGGCAGCGGCAGCAGGCGCACCTCGCGGCCCAGCACGTTGCTCAGGCGCAGCTTGTAGTCGGGCCCGTGCTGGGCCAGCAACTGCACCGTGAGCAGCCCGCGAGCGGGGTTCGGGAATACGCTCAGCGTAGGCGCGCCCGACTGCGAAGGCATATTGGCGAGGGCCGCGTGCAGGCTGGGCGGCGTGAAAGCGCCCGCCGGGCTAGCCGGCTTGGCCAGCGTGAGGCCGGGCGCCGGGCTGCCCAATATCCACAGCAGGCTGCTAGCCTCCTCGGTAGGGTAGTAAGGCGCTACTTGCGCCGGGGTGCTAGCCCCCAGGTGCGCGCCATAGGTGGCAGCGGCGGCCGGCACCAAGGCCAGGCCAGCCAAGAAGAGGGTCAGCACACGAGTAGCGAGGCGCATGAGAAAATCGTAAAGAATGTCGGAATAGGAGGGAAGCTGGCTCAAAGGTAGTAGTTTGCCAGTGAGTCGGTAATGAACAAGCACCGTGCCGGGTGCATAAGTTTCCGGTTCGGGGCATTCTGTCGACCAACGCCGGGCCTTACTCGGCGAGCAGAGTATCAATAATTTATCCTGGTGCTGACCGGCTACTGCCGTTTAGGGCCGTAGGAGCGGCCGCCGGGCCGTCAGACCCCGCCCGGCCAATCAGTCTACTTGTCTATGAAAGCAAACGTTACGGGGCAGTTTTTTTTTATAAAACGCGCTTCACCTGTCTATTTGGCCGGGCTACTGCTAGGGTCGCTGGCGGCCTGCACCCCGGGCGCCGAGCGGCCGGTGGCCGGCCCCCCCGCCCCGCACACGGCACAGGCGGCCGTGCGGCCCTGGCCGGTGGGCTTCGGCTATGGCTGCAACCTGGGCTACTACGGCCCCGCCTGGCCCGATGAGCAGCTGGCCAAATCTGTGCACGCGGCCGGTGGCAACACCCTGCGCGTGACGCTGCCCGAGCAATTTCTGGTGCAGTGGGGCTGGGACGCCCGCCGCGCCGCCTTCGCCTACTACGCCGACTCGCTGCACCTGCGCGACCTGGTGTGCTTTGTGGGCGACCCCAGCCCCGCCCACCGCGACCCCGTGACCTACCCCGGCTGCTCAGGGCCTAGCAAGCTGTTCGCGAATTTGTACGAGCCCATCTGGCGGGCCGATAGTACCGTCAACCCCAACAACTACTACGCGCAGTATATCTACGAGCTCACCCGGCGCTATGGCCGCTACGTGCGGGTGTGGGAAGTGGTGAACGAGCCCGACTTTATCAACAGCACCGTTAATAAGGAGTGGCTGGGCCGCGCGCCCGCGCCCGCCGAGCTACCCAACGTGCTGGCGCCCATCGAGCGCTACATCCGCACGCTGCGCATCACCTACGAGGTGGTGAAAAAATACCAGCCCGCCGCCTACGTGGCGCCCGGTGGGCTAGGGTATGCAGAATACCTCGACGCGCTGCTACGCTACACCGACAACCCCCGCCAGGGCCAGCCCAGCGCCGAGTACCCGGCCACCGGTGGTGCGTATTTCGACGTGCTGGCCTTCCACGCGTACCCGTCCTACGACCTGCGCCACCGCAACTGGTGGCGCGCCGGGCGCTTTGCCTACACCCGCAACTCCGATTTTGCCGCCCGGCAGGTACTGGCCCACCAGGCCGCCATGCAGGCCGTGCTGCGCAAATACGGCTACGACGGCACCACCTACCCGAGCAAGCACTTGCTGGTGAGCGAAACTAATATCGGCCGGCGCCCCTCGGAGTGGCGCGCCGGCACCGACGAGCTGCAGCGCAATTTTGGCCTCAAGGCCCTGGTGCTGGCCCAGCAGGCCGGCCTGCGCCAGCTGCATTTCTACCGGGTAGGCGAGGGCGCCGATGCCCCGCCGCCCGGCACGCCCGTGAGCGGCGACACCGAGCTAGCCCTCATGGGCCTCTACGAAAACCTGAGCCGCGACCAGCCCGGCGCCCAAAAAATGACCGAGCTGGGCCGCGCCCTGCGCGCCTGCGGGCTGCTGCTGGCCGGCCGGCCCTACGATGCGGCGGGCACCGCCGCGCTGCACCTGCCGCCCGGCGTGGCGGGCGCCGCCTTTGGCCAAGGGCAGCAAGCTGTGCTGGTGCTGTGGGCCGTGGCCCAGGCCGACCAAAGCGAGGCCGCTACGGCCACCTATGCGCTGCCGCCAGCCTGGCGCGGGCGGGCGCTCACGCGCTATAAGTGGGACTACGTGCCCGGCGCTCCCGGCCAGGCCAGCCCCACGCCGAGCCTGATGCTAACGGGTACGCCCGCCTTTTTCGCCGTATCGCCCTTCAGGCGGTAAAATTGACGTGCAAAATTTGGGGCATTCCGCCGGTGCCCCAGGTAAGCTGGGCAGTAGACGATAAGCCGAACAGTATGGATTGCTGAAAAAGTACCCCTGCGCGGTAGAAAGCAGGTTTTTGTCAGCTTCACGACGGAAAGCAATACCTGTTTACCGCAAATATAGCTAGCCAAAAAAAATGCTACTGCGGTGTGAAAAAGTCTAATAAAGTGCGTGCAAGTGATTGATAGTGAATTTGTAGTTCATTTTATTTATGGTGGCGGTTTGTTCTTTGAGTTGTATTTTCGTGAGTAGGTAGCGGACTAGTGTATGGGCTGGCGGCTTTTACCATCAGCAGTTTATTAGGACATACTTTTTCTCGACTGCCCTAGCCGGCTGGTTCGCCAGGACCCCGCCCGCTTGCACCTGTGCTATCCCCGGCTGCCTAGGGCAGTTCCCACCCATCCCCTCGGATTTTATGCTATCAGGCGGCTGATACTGGCCGCGCCGTGTTTCTTTTGTTTCAATTAATTCCTTTCTATGCATAAGCATTTAATAATCAGACTCTGGCTGGCCCTGGTGGCTGGTGGCGCGCTCCCTTGGGCGGCGCGGGCCCAGGCGGCGGGCGAGGAGCGCGTAGCCATCACGGCTATTTCACCCAGCATTGATACCGGCCAGGATTATTCACCCTGGCTCAATGATGACCCTGCTAGCCTGGTGCAAAACAGCTGGATGCCTGCCAACTTTCAGTACATCGACGTGACGCTGAAGCTGGCCAAAACCACGACCATCAGCCGCCTGTCCCTGTTCGACTACCAGGGTATTTTTATCCTGCAGCCCGCGCTCATCTACGCCCAGAATGGTACCCAGCGCACCCTCATCGGCTCGTTCGACGGCTCGCAATACAACGTGTGGGTAGACCTGGCGGCCAGCGGCTCGGTTACGGCCGACGCCATTGTTATCCACAAGTTTTGCAACAACATTCCGGTCAAAATTAAGGTGTTTGGCACCGCCGGCACCACCACTACGCCCACCACGCCGACGCCAGTAGCGGCTAGCCTCAGCTTTGCGGCCTTGCCCGCTAAGACGGTGGGCGACGCGCCGTTTGCGCTCACGGCCACTAGCAATAATACGCTGACGGCTATCACATTCGCCTCCTCTAATTCAAGCGTGGTGAGCGTGGCTTCGGCTAGCTCGGGCGCCTGGCAGGCCACAGTAGTGGGCGCCGGCACGGCTACCATCACGGCTACGCAGGGAGCTAGCAGCACCTACCTGGCCGCCAGCGCTACCCAAACCCTGACGGTGGCCGCCGCTACAGTGCCAACTCCTGCGCCGACCCCAACGCCGGTGCCTACGCCGGTGCCGCCTACCACCCCAACCGGGCCCGTCACGGCCGGCAAGATTCCGATTGACCCTAGCCGTTGGTACCAGCTCACTAATGCGCCCAATACCATCACGACGCTGTTTGACGGCTCGACCACCACGGGCTCTTCCATTGGCTGGGGCAAGGTCATTCCGACCTACGATGCCTACTACCCGCTGCTGCCGGGCGAGGCCATCAACCTCGAAAGCATCCGCTTTTTTGACGGTGACGGCAGCAACCCCAGCGACCCCATGACCTTGTCGGTCATCACCGATACCTGGCAGCGCATTCCGGTGGCCACCTTCACCGGCGGGCAGTACCAGCGCTGGGTGGGCCCCAACCCTAGCCAGCCCGATAATTTCAAGCTGAGCACCCCCATTAGTAATATCCGCTACCTGGTGCTGACGGCCACGTGGGCGTACCCGACCGAGATTGAGCTGACGGGCTCCTACGCGCCCGGCGGCGGCGTGGCGGCGGCCGATGTGCAGGCGCTGGCCGTGCAAAAGAAAATCAAGCTGGGCCAGGAAATGGGCGTCAATGGCTTTGAGTGGGACGTGGAAGACCCCAACTCCCCCGGCCAGATTGATGAAGTGCGCCTCAAGGGCCTCAAGAACTTCACCGGCTTCCGGCACTACCTCGACTGGCAGAAGCTCGAATCGACGGAGGGCGGCTACACCTTCAACCCCGTGCACAGCGGCGGCTGGAACTACGACGTGCTTTACCAGCGCCTCAAGGCCGAGAATATTACCGTGCTGGCCTGCCTCAAAACGCTGCCCGACTGGCTGCTGGCCACCTACCCCGGCGACCAGCGCGAGCTCGAAAACGTGCCCGTGCGCTACGGCAAGGACTTTGCCGACCCCAACTCGTACATCGAGCAGGCTAAGGTGGCCTTCCAATTCGTGGCCCGCTACGGCGCCAATGCCGGCGTGCCGGCTAGCCTGCTGCACGTGGACCAAAGCACCCGCTGGGCCGGCGACGGCGTGAACGAGGTGAAAATCGGCCTCAACCTAGTGAAGTACATCGAGTGCGACAACGAGCGCGACAAGTGGTGGAAAGGCCGCAAGGCCTACCAGACCGGCCGCGAATACGCCGCCAACCTGTCGGCTTTCTACGATGGCAACAAGAACACGATGGGCGCCGGCGTGGGCGTGAAGAACGCTGACCCCAGCATGCAAGTCGTGATGGGCGGGCTAGCCTCGGCCACCACCGACTACGTGCGCGGCATGATAGACTGGTGCAAGCAGTACCGCGGCTACAAGGCCGACGGCTCGGTAAACCTGTGCTGGGACGTGATTAACTACCACCTGTACTCGAACGACGCCAGCACCTCGCAGGGTGGCAACTCGACGCGCGGCGCCGCCCCCGAGGTGTCGAACGTGGCGCAGGTAGCCCAGGACTTCGTGCAGATGGCCCACCAGTACGCCGGCGACATGCCGGTGTGGGTGACCGAAACCGGCTACGATACCAACCAGGGCAGCCCGCTCAAGGCCATTGCCATCGGCAACCGGTCGGTGCTGCAAACCGAGGCCGACTGGACGCTGCGTACCGCGCTGCTGTACGCCCGCTGGGGCGTCGAGCGCACGTTCTTCTACATGCTGGCCGATGACAACGCCGCTAGCCCGGTGCAGTTCAATTCGTCGGGCCTCGTGAATGCCGACCGCTCGGCCAAGCCCGCCGCCGACTTTCTGCGTCAGACCAACGCGCTGATTGGCAACTACACCTACACCGGCACCCTCAACAGCGACCCCATCGTGGACCGCTACGAGGCCGATGGCAAGACCGTCTACGCCCTGGTGGTGCCCGATGAAAAAAACCGCACCGCGAGCTACACCCTCGACTTGGGCTCGGCCAAAACCGCCACTATCTACCAGCCCACGGCCGGCCAGGCCAGCATGACGGCCACCGCCGTGAGCACGCCCAATGGCAAGCTGCAACTCACCGTGACCGAAACGCCCCAGTTTGTGGCCGTGGGGGGCACGCCTACTGCCCCGCCTACTACCACCGCCTGCGCGGGCACCGGCTCGATAGGCTGGGAGCAGTGGACAAATGTCAACGGCCAGTCAATCAACGCTATCCCGACCCAAAAATCGCCCGATAACACGGCCGTGCTCACCCAGTTTGAGAGCGCCCAGAACATCGGCGACAATTACGGCGCCCGCATCCGGGGCTACATCTGCCCGCCGCAGGATGGCAGCTACGTGTTTCAGATTGCCGGCGACGACGACTGCCAGCTCTGGCTGAGCACCGACGACAACGCCGGTAATAAAGTGATGATTGCCAGTGTGAACGGCTACACCAACTACGGCGAGTGGAGCAAATACGCGAGCCAACACTCGGTAGCCATTCCGCTGCTGGCTGGCCGCCGCTACTACGTAGAAGCGTTGCACAAGGAAAACGGCGGCGGCGACTTCGTATCGGTGGGCTGGACGCTGCCCGGCGGCGCCGTGGAGGCGCCCATTGCGGGCTCGCACCTCATCCCCTTTGGCACCGTGGCTAGCCTATCCAGCGCGCGCACCACTAGTGCCCTCGCCACCGGCGATGCGACCAGTGCCGCCGCTGACGCTACTACCGGCCTGAGCGTGTACCCTAACCCCTTCACGAGCCAAACGACCCTGGAGTTTGTGCTGCCGCAGGCCGGCTCGGCCACCCTCGAAGTTTACGACGTGCAAAACCGCCTGGTGCGCCGCCTCTTCGCCGGCTCGGCCGAGGCGGGCGAGCGCCGGCAGTTTTCCCTCGATGGGCCCAGCCTACCGGTGGGCATCTACATGGTGCGCCTCGTCACGGCCAGCAAGGTCTATACCCAGAAGCTGGTGCGTGTAGACTAAGGCCAGGTGTTTGGGCTAGCCGTCCGGTTTGCCCATAGTGCCAGCTCGGTAACACGAGTAAAGAGGAGGCTTCGGTTAATCAACCGAAGCCTCCTCTTTTTGGTAAAGGTCAGGGGCGGGCGCTACTTTTAGCCCATGCTACGAGGCTTCACCCCCCGCTATTTGCTGCTGCTAGCCTGCCTGGGGGCTAGCCCCGCCGCCTGGGCCGGCGACATGGCGTGGAATCCCTTTTCGCACATGACGGAGGCGGAAGCGGGCCAAGTGCTGGCGGTGTTGGTCTTGTTGTTTATAGCGCTGGTTGTGGGGGTGCCGCTGCTCATTGGGCTAGGTACCTGGCTGGTGCTCAAGCGTCGGTACCCGGCCTACGCGGCGGCGCCAGTCTTGCCGCTGCTATTTGCCTGCCTGGGGTGGTGGGGCGCCTACGGGTTGCGCGGGGTGCTGCCAGTGCCGCCCGCGGCCACGCTGCTGCCCCCACTAGAGGCGCCCATTTCGGTGTATGAGAAGCGACAGGCTCTCGTGGCTGCCGAGCTCGACAGCCTGCGCAAAACCCAGCTAGCCTTGCTCAGCGATGCCGAGATAAGCAGCTACGGCGAAGCCGAAAAAGCCGCTCAGCGCTACGCCGCCGAAGTTGCCGAGCAGCGCGTGCGCACGGTGCAGGGCAACTTTTCCCTCGGCGTGCTGCTAGGGGCGATGGGGCTGGTAAGTGCCGGCGCCGCTACCGCCGGCTACTACACCGACCGCAAATTAAAAACGTGAACTCCTGGCCTAGCTGCCCACGGCGCGTTAGAGCCGGGCCCACTGGCGAGCGTGGCGCAGGCGCGATTGGCGGTGCAGCACGCGCAGCACGCGCAGCACCTCGCGCATAAACCGGGCGTCGAGCGGCTTGGCGAGCAAAGCTTTCGCCACGCACTTGAGGCCGGCAACCAGGCGGCCGCGCCGCAGCGCATACAGGGCGCCTTCCTGGGCCTTGCCCAGCTCCATCTGCCGCTGAAACCAGGCTAATTGCTGTCGCACGCGCAGCAGGCGGCTGGCTAGCGGCAAGGCAGCTAACGTAGATGTAAAAAACGCGGGTAACAGGTTATCCATCAGTTTCTTCTGGGGCTTTTCCCAGTAGTGATAGAGGTAGCCATCGCTGGCGTGCACCGGCCCGCTAGCCTGCAAGGCCAGCGAAAAGGCCAGCTGCTCGCACGTAAACCAGCCAGTGTCGGCATACAGCTTGTCGGTTAGCGTCAGGATATCGGGCAGCAGGGGCGCCAGCGCGCGCGGCAAGCCCAGTACCCCCGAGTTCCAGGACGACTGCCCGGCGTGAAACTGCACCTGCCGACCGCCCAGCCCGAAGGTGCGGCTAGCCAGCAGCTCGAGCAGCTTCTTGGGATATTTCGCCTGGTTGAACTCGGTGTAAATACCCACAGCCTCGGCCAGGGTGTACTCGCGCAGGTGCATAAAAGCCTGGCCGGCCGCCAGGTTTTGCAGCAGGCTATCGGGCGAGGCGATGAAAAACGTGTCCGAGTCGATAAAAAGCAGCTCCTCGGCCGGGTGCTCGGCAAAAGCCTCGGCAATAAATTGCGCCTTCACGCGGTGCACAAACTGCTGCGGCCCGCGCGCCTGGGTTAGGTACTCGGGTGTGGCTAGCTTGTAGTCAATGTCCAGCCCGGCCAGGAAGGGCCGGAAAAAGTCGGGCTGGTCGGTGCAAATGGTAGCCGCCAGGCCTAGCTGTGGCTGCCAGGCCCAACAGCTGAGCACCGCCAATAGGGCACGGCGATACTCCGTTTCCCGGCCGTAGGCCAGTAAAAGCAAGCGTGGCATACTAAACTAGAGAAGTGGTGAACTCACCAGAAAAGGCTAGGGCCGGGGTCTATATAATAACTTACGTCTTAGCCGGCCGCAGGCGGCGCAGCACGCCGTCGAACTGGCTGCGTACCTCCTCGGCAGCCAGCTCGGGAATGCCGCTGAAGCTGATGGGCAGGTAGCGCCGCAGTACCACGTAACCGTAAATGGTGCTAGCAAGCAGCGTGATAATGGAGGCTGCCGCCACCCCGTAGATGTTGCGCGTGAAGTAGATACAGGCTACATCGGCCACCACATTCACCGCCAGGGCCAGCACCACCTTCACCAGGTTGAGCTGCGGCCGGCCAATGATATCGAGCGTGACGCCCAAAAACCGCTCGAGCGGAAACAGCAGCGAGCACACAATGAGAATGCGGTACAAGTTGGCCGCCTCGGTAGCCACGTACTTGCCGCCGCCTATGAGGCCCACTATCACGTCGGCAAATACCAGCACGCCCACCACGATGGGCACGAAGAGCAGCGTGAGAAAGCCTGCGTATTTCTTCAGCAGGTTCACTACCTCGTCATCGCGCTCGCGGTTCACGGCGGCCGACATGCTGGGCATGGCCGTGCCGAGCCCGCTGCGCAAAGGTATCTCGATGATTTCGAGCAGGCGCTGCGGCAGGTTGTACACGGCCAGCGCGGCCGGCCCCAGCATAAATTTGATAATAAACGTGTCGGAGCTGCGCAATAGGTTGGAACACAAGAAAGTACCGAAGCTGTACTTGCCGAAGTGAAATAGCTCGCGCACCACCGCCGGGCTGCGGTCGCGCAGTGCCGTAAGGCGCGACCAGCCCATCACGACTACCACCACGCTCGACAGCAGCGAGCTGCCCAAAAACGCCTGAATAATGCGCAACAGGTTCACTTCCTTCACCAGGTAGAGCGTGAAAACCAGCACGATAAACGAGCCTTGGTTGAGCAGGCGCATCCACAAAATGCGGTCGAAACGCTGCTCGGCCTGCAAAATCCAGATGGCCACGTTGAAGGGCAGCGTGAGCGCCAGGGCCACCCCAAACCAGTAGAGCAGCACCCGCACGCCAATATCCTGGAAGTGGCTGATAAACAGCAGCGAAACCAGGTTGAGTATCACAAAGCCGCCCGTCACGAGCAGGCCAATGTACCAGGCCGAGCCGGCCACGCAGCGCTGGCGCACGTCGTCGGCACCGGCGTAAAACTTGATGAGCGCCGTTTGCAGCAAGCCCGTCCGAAAGGTGTCGAGCAGCAGAAACGAAAACTGAAAAAACACCCAGTTGCCCATGTCGGCCTCCGACAAAAAGCGAAACAAGATGCTGTAAGTCAATACGCTGAACACGGCCATCACGCCGTTGCCGGTAAACGATTGGAAGTGCCGGTTGCGAAGAATAGTTTTCATAGGCTAGGGGCTAGCGCCGGGGTGAGGGCTAGCGGGGCCGGGCGGCTGGAGGCCCGGCCGGCGTAGTGCGTTGCGATGGCCGCGTAGATGCGGGCCACGCTGTTCTCCCAGGTGTGGGTAGCGGCAAAGGCGCGCCGCTGCGCCTGCCGGCTAGGGTCGTCTTCGGCCAGCGCCCGCTCGATGAGCGTGAGGTAGTCTTCCTTGCTTTCGGCCAGGTAGGTATGCTGCTCAAAGCTACGCATAGCTTCGGTGCGAGTGGCTACCACGGGCTTGCCCAGGGCCAGGTACTCGTCGATTTTGCGCGGGTAGTTGCCCACCGTCAGCAAGTTCACGGCCTGCGGGTTCAGGCACACGTCGAAGGCCTGCACATAGCTGGCCAGCTCGGCGGTGGGCTTTGAGCCCAGGAAATGCACGTTGGGCTGCTGGTGCAAGTCGCTGGCTTTGAAGACGTCATCTTCGGGACCCACCAGCACGATGCTCCACTGCGGGCGCTGCTCGCTGAGGTAGCGCAGCACCTCCAGGTCGAGGCGGGCGCTGGTGAGGGCGCCCACGTAGCCCACCACCGGGCCGGGCAAGGAGCGCACATCGGCCGGGGCCAGGGCGCCAGCCGGCGCTTCGACCAAGGCATCGCAGCCCTGGCCCACGTCGAAGGCCTGCGGATTGTAGAGGCGGCAATAGTCGGCCAGGTAGCTCGAATTGGCCACGCACACGTCGCTTTTAGCAATAAGAGCGGGCTCGAGCTTGAGGCCGTGCTTGCGCCAGTAGCCGCCGGCCACCACAAAATCGCGCGAGTAATACACGCTTACCTCGGGGGCTAGCAGCTCTTTCAGGTAAAAGCTACGGAAGATGTCGTTGTCGTTGAAGAGCACGAAATCCTGAAAGTTGAGCTGCTGCAAGCCCGACTTAATAGCCTGAGCAAAGCGCTTATTATTCAGCTTGTTGCCCCAGGCGTGCAGCCCACCCACGGGCAGCCAGTTGATGGATTCGAGCACCGCGCCCGGCGAGAGTACCCACAGGTTGGGGGCCACGGCTTGCAGGGCATTGGCCTCGCCGCGCTGCACGGCCAGGCGCGCCTGCACGGCCGGGTCGTGGCGGTGGCGCAACACAGTGTTGCGGTCGAGCGGCGAGTTGACGTACAGCACACGGTTGTGGCGGCTGAACTCGCGGGCAATGTCTTTGCAGTTGCTGCCCAGCGCGGTATCCCAGGGCTGCTGCCCCACCACAACAATGTCGCGGCCAGTGATGAGTGGTGTCATAGCTTGGGATAAGTTACTGGTGATGAAGTAGTAGTTGCTGCTGAGGAAGGGGAGGCTAGCCGGCCACCACGGGGCGAGGCTGTGGGCGCATCAGCCAGTCATCCAGTAGGTTGAGGACGCGCTGGTCTTTGTCGGCGTCGAACTTGCGGGCGAAAAGCTTGTGGCCGTGCGTGAGCTTGGCGAAGTCGTCGGAGGTCAGGAGCCGGGGGTTGGCGCCGCCTTCCGACCAGTCGATGTAGCGGTAGTTCTCGTTGATGATACTGCTCTTGAAAGCCGAGTTCATGAGGATGGTGGCAATCAAAAACTCGTCCGAGCCCCAGGTAAACATGCTGAACCAGCGTAGCCGGGGGTGCTCGTCGATGAAGTTGACAAGGTAAGCTGCGCAGGCCGCGTCGAGCGTCCACCACGAGCCATCGGAGCCGCCATACAGCGCGTAGGGCAGCGGAAAGCGGCGGCGCGGCAGCACCTTGTTCAGCAGGTTTTGCAGCGCGTACTGGCCCTTGAAGCTGAATGATGTAGTGTGGTACTTCTCGATGCGGCTCGTGGCGTGGAGCCACCAAGCCGAGTCCTCCCGCTCGAACGACAAAAAGGAATAGCCCCGGTGCCGGGTAAAAAAGTCGTGGATGGTATCCACCGGCTTGATGGGATAATCCTGGCCACTCAATAGGTTGATAAAATCAACCCCTAGGCCGCTCTGCAAAATGTCGCGGGTGCACTCCAGAATGGCGTTGGTAAACTTATACGAAGCCCAGCGCACCGAAAAGCGCCGGGACGTGAACTGCACGCGGGGCCTGGCGGCCAGGTGCTCGTAGTCTTTAAAATCGCACTTGCTATCGAGGTGAATAAAGAAGTAAAAGTCCTCGTGCTGCAAAGCCGAAAGTAGCCGCCCGAGCTGGTCGGGGTTTTTGTGGGCCATTATTAAATGCGCAATCTTCATGGTAACGAAAGGTGGAAAAGGATAGAGCTAAGTAGTAGATAGATAGCAACTGCCCGACTAGGCGGCCACGGCGTCGGCCACGGTGGGCTGACGGGTAGCCTTGGCCCAGGCGGCGGGTTGCGCCTTACGTAGCCAGCGGCCAAAGCCGAGGAATACGGCTAGGTTCATGAGGCTGAAAAACAGTGGTATCACGAGCGGCTTGGCGGTGCGGCCGGTGCGGGCCGCCTGCTGCCACCCTAGCCACGCCGAGGCGTAGAGGGCGAGCTGCCCGGCCAGCAGCAGGCTGTAGAATGCCGAGGCTAGCCCGCTCGTGGCGAAGGCCAGCAGCAGGCTCAGGGGCAGCAGCAGGGCCAGCGCCAGCGGCGCCAGGCTCCAGCGCAGCACCCGGTGCGACACGTAGAGGAACGTGACTACCGGCTGCCGAAACGGGTTGAGCAGCTGCGGCAGCCGCGTCATGGCCTGCCAGCCGCCCGCGCAGATGCGGATTTTGCGCTCCATTTCCTCGGGCAGGCTAGCCGAGGCGTCCTCCGTGGCGTAGGCCAGCGGCTCATACACCACGCGGTAGCCACTGCCCACGATGCGCAGCGACTGCACAAAATCGTCGAGAATGGTGTCGGCTTCGAGCGGGGCAAACAAGTCGGTGCGAAACGACACCAGCTCGCCGGCCGCGCCCATGAGGCTGTATATCTGCGAGTCGCAGCGCTTGAGCAGCGACTCGTACTTCCAGTAGAGGCCTTCGCCGGCGCCGGGCGCCGAGGTTTGGGGCCGGATTTTCTTCTCACCCGAAACCGCGCCCACGCTGGGGTCCTGGTAGTGCTTCACCAACTCGCGCACGGCGCTGGGGTTCAGCATGGTGTTGCAGTCGGTGAACACCACGTAGGGCGTTTTGATAAATTCCATGGCGCGGTTTTCGGCCATCGACTTGCCGGCGCGCTTGGCCGAGTGCTGGTGCTCGATGCGCGGATGCTTAGCCAGTACCTGGCCCGAGTTGTCGGTCGAGCCGTCGGTGATGAACAGCAGGCGCAGCTTATCGGCCGGGTAGTCGAGGGCGAGCGAGTTGGCCACTTTTTCGTCCAGAATGCCCGCCTCGTTATAGGCCGGCACCACCAGCGTCACGGGCGGCTCGAAGGCCGGCATGGGCCGCCCTGGCTGGCCTAGCCCTTTGGCTTTGGCCCACAGCAGAGCAATAATAGCGTAGCCGAAGTACGTATAAAAAACCAGGGCTAGCAGCGCCCAGCAAGCGTATTGGAAATAATGCATAAGCTTGTTTTCAAGGTGAGAGAGCGAGTCGGAGTGGGATAAAATCAGGGCCGCAGCTTGCGCTGGGCGCGCAGCCCGCTGATGATGCCTAGGGCCAGGCAGAGCAAAACGGGCGCGGCAATAAGAGCGAACGGCATGGGCGAAGCGGCTTAGTTATCGAGCTGAAAGGCGGTACCTGCCTTGTGCGGCGTGGCCAGAAAAGACGTTTTAGTGCGCCGGATGCGCAGCAGCGCCAGGCACATGCACCAAATGGCGTAGGGTAGGCGCAGTACCGCCCCCAGCACCTGGCGGTTGTAGAGGCGCGCGGGCAGGGCTAGCAGCAGCGTGGCGGCCAGCGTAGCCAGCAGCCCCACCCATACCAGCGGCGATGGGCCCACCCGCAGCCCCAGCAGCCAGGCCACCGACGAGCCGCCCACCAGCAGCCCCAGCAACGCCAGCAGCAGCGTGCGCGGCACCAGAAATGCCTGCACCACTTTGTTGAAAAACTCGACGTTGCCGCTCAGCAGCGCCGGCAGGCCCTGACCGGCGTATTTCTTCAAAAACTCCCACTGCGAGGCTAGCCAGCGGGTGCGCTGCTGGGTGAACACCTGGGCGTTCTCAATCTTCTCGTCGTAGACGTACACATCGTCTAAGTAGCAGATTTTCTGCTGGTCGCGCGCAATGCGGAAGTCCAGCTCCTTGTCCTCGCCCACCGTTTCGCCGATGCCCGCAAGCAATTGCTGCAAGTAACCATATTCGAAAGCCATGCCCGAGCCGATGAGCGCCGACGACAAGCCCACTGCAAACGGCCCCTTGCGGTAGATGTGGTTATTGATTTCCTCGTTGCAGGTGTCGAGCAAGGCGAAGGCGGTACCCTGGTTTTTGGCGGTGCGGTGCGCCTGCACCACGCGGTAGCCGGCGGCAAAAGCCCGGTTAACCTCGTTGAGAAAGCCCCGGCCCATCACGTTATCAGCGTCGAGCACCACGGCAATGTCGAAGGCACTGGCCGGCAGCACCGACAGCGCCTGCAGCAGGGCCTTGCCCTTGGTGCTGCGCTCAAACTGTACCTCTACCACCCCGATGCCCTGGCGCTGCATGGTTTGCACGGTGGCCGGCTGCAAGCCGTCGGCAATCACAATTAGCTGAAAAACACCGTCGTACTGGTGCGCCAGCGCCGCCCGGCTGGTTTCCAGAATCACGGCATCTTCTTTATACACCGGCATGAGCACGCAGATGCGGCGCGGCGCCGTGCCGGGCGCCACCGCCGGTAGCGGCCGAGCGCGCCGATGCCCCGCCACCGCAAAAAACAGCAGGTACAAGCAGTTGAGCAGCAGGTAAGCGGCTAGGGTATACAGCAGCCCGCTGAAGATGGAAGAGAGTATTGTCATTTGTAGGAATAAAAGGGCGTCGGGCAGCGGGCAGCGCAGCACCTCGCTTGCGTCGTTGCTAACCAGTAGAATTGTCGTGCCCGGCTAGCTACTTCGCAGCGTACGGCCCGCCGACCTTTTCTCGTGGGTAGATGATTAGCTGTTGGCTGTTAAGCCGTCGGCGTGCTGCATATTCCAGCGGAGGCCGCGGCCTAGCGCGCGCAGATGGGGCCACTCGCGCTGGGTGGCGTGGCGCAGCGCCAGCTTGGGCAGGGCAGCGGCCACAAACACGAACGTGCTCGTGAGGCGGGCCCAGCCCCGGCTGTTGCGCCGGATGAACAGCAACCGGTTGCGGTTCATATAGTAGGTCTTCAGCACCGAAGACTTGCCCACCGATACCGATTCCTTGTGGTAAATCGTAGAATCGGCCACGTAGTGGCAGGTGAAGCCCGCGTTTTTGATGCGCTCGCACCAGTCAAGCTCCTCGTAGTACAGGAAGTACAGCTCGGGCATGAGGCCCACGGCCTCCAGCACGCGGCGCGGCACCATCATGGCCGCACCATCGGCCAGGGCCGTGGGGGCGGAGGTATTGTGCTGGCCGTGGTCGGCCTCGAGGTGGCCGATGGTGATGCTGCGGCCCGTCCAGGGGTTGACGCCGCGCGAGCCGGCGTACTGAATGAGGTGCTCGCCGTCGAAATACTTGATTTTGGGCGAGGCAATGCCGACCTTGGGGTTGTGCTCGAACAGCGCGACCAGCGGCTCCAAAAAGTCGGGCTCGACCTCAGTATCGTTGTTCAGGAAGAGCAGGTATTTGCCCTTGGCCTGCGCAATGCCCAGGTTGTTGCCGCCCGCAAAGCCCAGGTTTTGAGTCGATTTGATGAGCTGTACCTCCGGAAACTGCTCCTTAATGCTATCAGGGTTGTCAGAAGGCGAGGCGTTATCAACCACAATGATTTCCAGGTTGGGGTAGGTGATGCGGCGCAGCGAAGCCACCATATCGCACGTTACCTGCGCCTGGTTGTAGTTGATAGAAATGACGGAGACGAGGGGTAGACTCATGAAGGTGAGCTAGTTGGTTCGAGGGCGGGCGCATCGAGGCGCGGGCCCAGAAAAACGAAAACCCAGGACAGGTACACGACCAGCGCCGAGGGCATGAAATTGATGACCTCGTTGCCGTAGCTGCAGAAGAAGCTGCCCGCAAAACCGGCCGTGAGGGCAATGAGCTTAGCCTTGAGGGCCGGGTCGCGGATGTTCCAGACGATGGCGCCGCACTTGCCCAGGATGTAAGCCATGATGCCCATCCAGATGGCTAGGCCCACCACGCCGTACATGGCCCACACTTTCACCCAGTAGCTATCGGGCGGAATGGTGGCCAGCACCGTGCCCGCGTTGTAGTGAATGCCCGCGTTGCCGATGGTACCCACGCCGCCGCCAAACGGCCGGCTGGCAAGGTACTCGCCCAGCCGCAGCTGGTTGGTAAGGCGCACATTGAGCGAAGCATCGGTAGGGTCGAGGGCCGTGCGCATCCGGTAGATGCTATAGTTGCTGTCACCGATTTTGGTATACTTCAGCACCCCAAAGGCGGCCACCGCTACCATCGACCCGAGCACCAGCGCCTTAATATTCTTGCTGATAAGCAGCGCCACCGCTACGCCTGCCGTGAGGGCAAACAGTGCTCCGCGGGTGCCCGAAATTAGCATTCCTATGACGAGCAAGCCGGCTGCTGCCGCCAGCAGTACCCGCTTCCAGGGCTTGAAAGGGCCCAGCGCCAGAATGCCGGCCACCAGGGCAATATGCGCCTGCGCGGCCCCAAACTGGCCCGCGTCGCTGTAAAACGAGAAGACCCGCAGCTTGCCCCAGAGTAGGTGAGTTTTGGCGTTTTCGAGCAGAAAAGCCTGCTCGCCGGCCGAGGGGCCGATGTAGAGCTGCTTCAGCCCATTGAGCGTGCCCAGCACCGACAAGCCGATAATGAGCAGGAGAAACAGGTTGAGGTCGCGCTTCTTATGAAATAGCAAAAACGCCAGCGGCACCAGCAACACCCAGTAAAGGGTGGTGCTGCGCATCTCCTGATACCAGCCGAGTAGGCTAGCGCCGGGGTTCACGATTTCGAGCACGTTCACCGCAAACCAGGCCACGCTGAGCAGGCACAGGTCGTTTTGCACGTAGCGCCAGTCGTAGCGCTCGTGGTGAAACGCCACCGCTATCCAAGTGATAACCAACAACCCATCGACGGCCATGCCAAACGGGATGGTGCCACCTACCAGCCGCGAGATAAAAAACAGCAAAAAGCAGTAGCTAATGAGGGCCACAAGGCCCACCCGCGGCTCCAGGAAAATGCCAATCAGCACCGGCGCCCCCACTGCTATTGCCAGCAGCAGCCCCGGTACCAGCATGCCCTGGCTAGCCGTGAGCCAACCCACAAGCACAGCCGCCAGCAGCCCACCCACAAGCAGCGGCAGGTTGAGGCGGGTTTGAAAGGCGGGGAGGGGCAGCATGGGTTATTAAAGGCGATTTTAGATTACTCCTGCGGTTCGGGCCGGGGCTACGAGTTCAGCAGCGCCTGCTTGGGAGCTGCTGGTAGGGCGCGGCGGTAAGGCGTAGCCACTGGCCGCAGGCGAGCACCGATGAACTCAGCCACGTACTCGGGCAGCACACCGTTGAGTACCAGCTCGATGGGTGCCTTGGTCACTGACTGAATGTTTTTAAACACCGTGCGGTCGGCGGGCTGCCAGGCGCGGTCGGCGCGCACGGCCACCAGCACCAGGTCGAGGTCTTGCAGCAGCGAAGCGGGGTAAGCCGTTTCGAGCACCGGCGGAAACTCGATAATCACCACCGAATCAGCGGCTAGCCCATCGCCGGTGAGGTCGGCCACCGACACACCCGGCGCCAGGGCCGCTAGGGGCGAGTAGAGCAGCGTGTCGTCGCTGGGGATAATCTGAAACGAGTGGTCGTCGGGGTAGAGGCTGAACGTGTTCAGGTGCAGCTCGCGCAGGCTAGCGGCCAGGCTGGCGCACACCGCCGTTTTGCCTTCGCCGCCCTGGCTGCTGAGCACCCCAATGGTATAGGGTCGCCCGGCCGGCCGCGGCTGCTGAAACTTGAGCAGCAACTGCCGTGCCAGGTGGTCCTCGGCGCGCTTGGCGCGGTCGAGCTGCAAGGCATCGGGCGACGTGATTTTGGGCATCACGCCCGCTACCGGGAAGGTCGTAATCTTGGCCGCGTAGGCCGGGCTTTGCAGCGTGGTGTTGAGCAGGCCCGTAGCGGCCACGCCGGCGCCCGTCAGCAAAAACGCGCCCATAAAACCGCCGATGAGCAGCAGCAGCAGCTTGGAGCCGCTAGCCTGCGTGGGCAAGTAAGGCGGGTCGACTACCCGCAACTGCGAGGCCATGATGCCGTTTTGCTGCGAGAGCTTGCTCTGCTTCAGGCCTTCCATTTGGGCGAGGTATTCCTTTTCGGCCACTTCCACCTCGCGGCGGATTTTGCGGATTTCGGCCCCTAGCGGCACCAACTGGTTGTACTGGCCGGCGGCTAGCTCGCGCTGGCGGCGCATCAGGCCGAGCTGGCTCTTGAGGTCTTCAACCTGTAGGTTGTTCTTCGAATAGTCGCTCACCAGGTCCTTCACGGCCACGCCGTGGCTGGCGTGCGAGTCGTTGTAGTAGCTGCTCACCGTTTCGCCAATCTGGCTGTTGAGGCTAGCGGCTTCCTGCTTCACCCCGGCTAGCCGGGCGGCGGTAGAGGCGCTGGGCTGCGCCTGCTGCATTATCTCCAGCTCCGAAGCCTGGTTGTTCAGCTCGGAAAGCCGGTTGCGCAGCCGGATGATTTCCTGGCTTTTCAGGTTCGAGTCGCCGCGCTTGCTCAGGCTGCCTTCCACCGATTTCAGGGTCGATGAGGCGCCGGCGTACTGCATTTCGAGCTGGGCGTATTTGTCGGCCGCGGCCTGCTTTTCATCCGTCGACGACAGAATCTGCTTGTCGTAGTCCACGATGTTGTGCTTCTCGTGGAAGGCTAGCAGCCGTTGCTCAGCCTCCTTCAGGCGGTCGGCCGCCTTCTGCACCGATTGCGAGAAGTAGGTGATAACTGACTCATTCTGACCCGTAAACAGCTCGCGGTGCTTGCGGATAAACACCTGCGTCAGAATCTCCAAGGTCTTTTCGCAGAGCAGTGGGTCCTTGGCTGCGTAGTCGATGCGCAGCAGGTCACTGTCCTTCACCCGCGCCGCGTTGATGGTCAGCAGCGCGTTTTCCGAAAACAGCGGGTCCTTCGAGTTTACGAGCTTATACACCGGGCTAGCCGGGCCGATTTGGTAGGCAGCCATCACGCGCTGCACGGTGGCATCGAGGTTGGCGCCGGTGAGCTGAGCCTTGAGGGCGGGCGTGAGCAGGACGTCGAACGGCGTCTTTTTCTTGTCGGCCATTTTGGTCTGCACCACGGCTAGCATGCCGGTAGCGGGAGCGGCCGCGGCAGGCGCGGGGTTGGCCGCTTCCTCTTGCAGGCGCCAGGCTAGCAGGCGCAGCGACACTTCCTCGCGGGTATCGCGCGAGTTGATGAGCGAGAGCAGGTTATCGAAGGCCGTGGCCGTAGCCTGCCAGCCCTGGCCGCTGTCGTTGTTGCCACCCTCAATTTTGTAGCCCGAGGCAATGCCCGTGTATAGCACCGTATCCGACTCGTACTTCTTATCCTGAAAGCGGGAAAAGAAGAAAATCGACGCGGCCGTAGTTATCGGCACGAGTAGCAGAAGGGGCCAGTGCCGAAGCAGCCGGCGCACGAGTTCTTGTGCGTTCATTTAGCGACGATTGAAATGGAGGTGATGGGCATGCCAATGATGTCTTCGAGCAGCAGCTGGGCGGTCTGGTAGCGGTTGCGGGCTTCCTCGTAGCCGAGCTGCGCCTTGCTGTAGTAATCCATAGCCGCCATCTGGTCATCGACCTGAATTTCGCCCTGCTTGAAGCGACGGTCAGCAATTTGCTTGCTCACATTGGCCGATTGCAGCGCGTCCTGGGCGTTTTGCTGGGTCGAGCGAGCCAGCGCCAGGGCCTGGTACTGCACGATAACCATCTGGCGAATAGCCATTTCCTGGGTGCGGCGCTGGGCCTGCACCTGGTCTACCACAAAATTCTGGCGGTCGATGGTGGTGCGCCGGGTGGCTAGCATGTCAAACGGCAGGGCTAGGGCCACACCAGTCGAAAACTGGGCCCGTGCCCCTAGATTGAATGGATTGGCCTGGTACACCGGCGAAGCAGTCGTTTCGGCAGTGGCGAAGTAGGGCAGCGTGCCGTAGCTGTAGCTACCCGTGAGGGCCAGCATGTTGAGCAAGCGCTTGCGGGCCAACTTCACGTCGGCCTCAGCCACACCGCGCGTGGCGTCGATGCGGGCTATCTCGCCCGAATGGACAATCGCCGCCTCGTAGAGCTTGGGTAGTACCACCTCGGGCGCGCCAAAAAAGGTGCGCAGGTTGTTATCGGGGGGCGTAGCCGGGGCCGCCTGGGCGGCTGCTACCTCCTTAGACGCCACTTGGGCGCGGCCTGGAAGGGCCGCGCCTAAGGGTAGGAGCGCGAATAAAAGGGTTTTCATCAGACGTTCTCCTGCTGAAATAGCGCTGGTACCGTCTTCATGAGAATCGTGAGGTCTTTTTGCAGCGAGTAGTTGTGTGCGTACTGTACGTCGAGGCCTTTGCGCTCGTCGGCCGACATGGGGCCTTTGCCACCACGCTTGCTTACCTGCCACAGCCCGGTGATACCGGCCGGGGCCAGAAAACGGGCGGCAAACTGGTCAGTAGTCAGCTTTTCGGCTTCGTAAAGCGGCAGGGGGCGGTTGCCCACTATCGACATATCACCGCGCAGCACGTTGAACAGCTGGGGCAGCTCGTCGATGCTCATGTTGCGCAGAAAAGTGCCAACCCGCGTCACCCGCGGGTCATTCACAATCTTAATAAACGTAGCCTCTTCGCTAGCCCGGCGGGCTAGCTGGTGCTGGCGCTCGCACACCAACTGGCCTTGCTTGTCGATAAGCTGACCCTGGCATTCGCCTTCGCAAGCACAATCGTGGGCGGCGTGCGTGGCAGCGGGCGCCTGGTACTGGTTGTGGCTCTTCATGGCCGCCAGCTGCTGGTCGGCATTGGGGCGCATCGAGCGGAATTTCCAGAATTTAAAAACACGGTAGTTGGTCCCCACGCGGTACGAGTAGTACAGGATGGGCCCCGGCGACTCCAACCAGATGAGCGCCGACACGATGAGTAGCAGCGGCAGCAGCGCCAGTAGCACTAGCCCGGCAAATACGATGTCGAACAAACGCTTGCTCAGCGGCATGGCAAAGGCCCGCACGGGGGCTGCCGTTGGCTGCGCGGAGGGGGCTAGCCGGGTAGGGCGTAGGAGCCATTTGGGGAGTAGCGGCGCGGGGTAATGGCCCGGCAGAGACCGGTTGGTTATAGTTGCTTCCATGAGAGAGTAGATAGGGTGTTGAATAACAGAGTTTTGGTCAAAAAATAGCTACACGCTTACGCGGCCCAGCACTTTCTGAATTCGGATTTCTAGCTCCTCCGGGTTGAAGGGCTTCACGAGGTAGTCGTCGGCGCCTGCCTTGAGGCAGATAATTTTTTTGCTAGTTTCGTCGGTGGCCGAGAGTATCAGGAGTGGCACATTCTCGTGGGTGGGTAGGGCCCGCAGCTCCCGAATAAAATCGAGGCCATTGAGGACGGGCATCTCGTAGTCAGCCACAATGGCGTCGGCATAGTTGCCCTGGTGCAGCCAGTCGAGTGCTTCCTGACCGTTGGCCGTGAGCACTACCTCGTATTCGCTGGCGAAGTAATGTTCCAGAATAAGCCGGATAGCCGGCTCGTCATCAATGATGAGCAGCGTTTTCTTAAGGTTAAACATAGAGATGAAGCATGAGGAAGACGGAAGGTTGAAATCAAGGCAGAAAGAGCGGCGGGGAACTGGCAAAGGCTGCTCGAAAGGGGTAGTAAAGCAGCATCCTAACTATTTCTGGGGCTCTTGAAAGCCAAAGACCTAGCAACTATGAGCGGTGAATACAGGCAATGAGAAACTAGGTCACTAAAAAGTAACGTTTCAAAAAGACACAGCAGTGCAGGGGTGGGAATAGATGCGTCAGGAGCGTTTACGGTTCAGCTTTCAGGGCTAGCCCCGGGGGCTGCGGCAGGAAAGCTAAAACCGCATAAAACCCGGCGGCAGTTATTGTGAAACGGAAGATACGTTGGGGGTTCAAACTTGGTAACTGGCAAGCCCGATAAAAGATATGCAATGGCAGAGCTTACGGTCTTCCCTAAATTGTACAAAAAAATGCTGGGCAAATACTCGAGAGCGTCCCTTAACCATCGTAGCGTAACATTACGGTAAAGCAACAATTATCCTTAAAATAGTGAAGGGGAGGGCATATGCGCAGGTTATTGTGCCGTTGGGTGCCGCAGGTTTTTTTCGAAAGTATCAACCATTTGCGTGGTGAGCAGCCGCAGCGCGCGTAGTAAGTTTAGAAGACTGTCGCCAGTCGGATTTTTTTTCAAAATTTCCTCTATTTTCTTGGCATAGTGCACAGCTTCCTCAATTTGCAGGTTGCCGTAGGTCGATTTTAAGCTGTGGCTAATCTGGCGCGCTGCCTCCCAATTGCGGCCAGCTACAGCCGTTTCGAGTTGCCCTAACTGCACCGGTACGGTGTCGATAAAAAGCTGCTGCATCTTGCGAATAAAGGTGGCATCGTGGGCTAGCTTACCCAAGCCCGCAAAGCCGTAGCTGGGCACGGCGGCCGGCGCCACGGCCGCGGCCGCCGTGCGCGTGGCTCGTCCGCTAGCGTAGGCAATGGCCAGGTACAACGTGTTTTCGTGGTAGGGCTTCACGAGCCAGTCGGTGAAACCAGCCGGCCCGTAGGTGGCTACTTCGGTATGCAAGGCATTGGCCGTGAGGGCGATAATGGGCTGATGCTGGTTGGGGCCGGGGGTGGCGCGCAGCTGCGCCGTGGCCGCCAGCCCATCGAGGCGCGGCATCTGAATATCCATCAGAATCACGTCGTAGGGCGTGGCCAGGGCCAGGGCCAGGGCCTGCTCGCCGTCGGCGGCCACCTCGGGGCTCACTTGCCAGGCTTGCAGCAAGGAGGTGGCCAGCAGCGTGTTCACGGCGTTGTCTTCCACCAGCAGCACCCGCAGGCCGCGCAGCAGGCCCGGCACCACGGGCGCCGGCCCAGTAGCCGTCGCCGGTGCCTCCTCGCTCACGGTGTAGGGGAGGCTGAAGAAAAACCGGCTGCCACGCCCCGGCTGGCTATCGAGCCAGATGCGGCCGCCCTGCAGCTCGACCAGCCGCTGGCTGATGGCTAGCCCCAGCCCCGTGCCGCCATACAGCCGGGTGGTGCTGCTGCTAGCCTGGGCAAAGCTCTGGAATATCTGGGCAAACTTGTCGGGCGCGATGCCGATGCCCGTATCGGCCACGCAAAACTCCAGGTGCACCTGGCCCCCCGCGTGGCGGCTTATATCGACCGACGTCGTGACCTCGCCGGCGGGGGTAAACTTGATGGCATTGGTGAGCAGGTTGAGCAGCACCTGGCCCAGCCGGCTGGCATCGCCCACCACCACGGGCAGCGGCGCGGCCGGCAGGCGCACGTGCAGCTGCAAGCCCTTGGCCTGGGCCTGGAAGGCGAGCGTTTTGGCGGCGCGCTGCACGGCGGCTTCCACGGCAAAGGGCGCCGCCTCCAGGTCGAGGGTGCCCGACTCGATTTTGGCAAAGTCAAGAATGTCGTTGATAACCACCAGCAAACCCTCGGCGCTCGCCAAGATGCTATCGAGGTGGTCGGGGTAGTCGGCCGGCCGGTCGGTGTGCAGCAGCAGCCGGGCTAGCCCCATGATGCCGTTGAGGGGCGTGCGAATTTCGTGGCTCATATTGGCCAAGAACGATGCCTTAGCCCTGGCCGACTCCTCGGCCACCAGGCGAGCCTGGCGAATGGCCGTGATATCGGTGGCGCTCGTGAGCAGGTAGCGCAGCCCATCGGCCCGGGCAAATGGCTTGCGGATAACGTGATAGCTCACCAGCGAGCCGTCGGGCAGGGTATACTGCTCTTCTTGGCTGCTGGTGGCCTCACCGCCCAGCAGCGTCAGGTCGAGGTCCGCCTCGAAGCCCGGTTGCCCGGCTTGCAGCTGTCGCAGCTGGTAGTAGGCATCGTTGGCAAGCAAAAGGCGACCCTGCTCGTCTTGCACGCACATGGGGTTAGGGGTGGCGGCCAGCAGCTGCTGCAAGAGGTCAGCCTGGTTTTTGTCGGCCTTGGCGCTGGTGGGCGGCGCGGGCGGGCCGTGCTGCGCCTGCCGCAGCTGCTGCTCGAGCCGCGCTACCCGGGCCCGGAGCTGCGCTAGCTCATCCGAGGGGGCTAGCGGCTGCGCGTTCGGGTCTTCGTGGGGAGTTTGCATAGCGGTAAGGGTAGGTAGCCAGTCGGCGGGGCCGCCGACTGGCTAGCCCCTGCTTTGTACGAGAAGCCGCCAGTGAGCAGTGTAGCGCCGATTACCGGCCGTTTGGCCGGGCCCGCTGGGTTAAAATCTCCCGGTGGTACTAAAACCCGCGGCCGCTCGACGTGTTCGGCCAAGGGTTGCAAAGTAGTGGAAGATAGCCGTTTAGCGTTGGGGTAGTAGCGACTGCAGCGGGTGAAAAAGACGGCTTGAGAAGAGCTCTCAAAAATAAAAAAACGCTTTGGCCACGAAAATTTCAAAGAAAAGGTCAAGGAAAATAAAATTTTCTTAATCAAAAATTCATGGGTGAATACCTAAATGTAAGTTGCTGATAACGTGTCCTTAATAGAGGTGCGATGCCCGTAGTGAGGGCCTGCCCGCCGTGCTTGCTACTTAACACAATCCTTTTCTTTATTACCGAACCTCTACATGAAGCCCATATTTTTTACTGCCATCCTTTTGGTTGGCCTATGGCCAAGCTGTAGTATCCCCCGAATTGCGGGCCGCTTTCACCACCAGCCCCGTGGCTGAGGTCGTCATGACCTTCAACGGCGACGGCACGCCGCTCGGCATCCAGACCGGCCAGGCTACCCTAGCCCCGGCCGAGCTGCCCTTCTACACCACCATGAGCGGCACCTCGATGGCCACGCCGCATGTGGCGGGCGTGGTGGCGCTGCTGCTCAAGGCCAAGCCCTCGCTTTCGCCGGCGCAGGTGAAGGAAGTGCTCCAGAAGACTGCCACCAAAATGCCCGGCCGCGAGTCGTGGGAAGTGGGCGTGGGCTACGTGAACGCCTACGCCCCCGTAGACCAGGCCATGCGCATCCCAGGCTTAGACTCAACAGTAAACTCGGCCAAGTAACTAAATAGCAGCGTAAACTTAATAATGATGGACGTGCCCTCCAGCGTGAGTTACAACCCGGCCGGAGCAGCCGGCAACCAGTTCACCTTCCAGGTAGCTAGTGGCACCAATAGCATCGAAACGAAAATTACGTCGTCGGGCGTGCTGGGCGAAACCGGCAACCCCACCAACCTCATTCTGATTGACCCCGCCGGCACGCAGTACCGCTCGGGCACGCCCGTTACCTTCACGCTCAGCACCGACCGTAGCGTGGCCGCGGCCTCGCCCATCGCGGGCACCTGAACGCTGAAAATAGACGGCCTGCGCGGCGTGGCCCTGCCCAAAACCATCAGCGGTAAAATCACGCTGCTGACCCCGACCCGCACCACTAACCTGCGAGGTACTGAGCACCAAGCACTTGGTTATTCAGTAATAACCCTAGCAGTGCAATGAAAGCGGCCTGCTCAACCGAGCAGGCCGCTTTCATTGCATTGTTGAGGGATGAGGTGCCCACGTTAGGGCTGGCCATCCTACCGCACGCGCACCACGCCGGCCCCATTATACGAGTGATATTCCGCGTTATACATAGCATCGGCGCTCACTGGGCCGAGCTTAAACGTGCCCTTGCTCACGGCCCTGGCTAGGTAGTAAAATGTCTTGGGCTTGGGCGTGGCGGTAGTGAAGAGGTTGAGGCGGTCGTCGCGCACGTCGAGGTAGTCGGGCTGGTCGGCTTTGGCTACGAAACCGATTTCGCGGGTGGCGCCCAGGCGCGGGTTCTCAATTTCGAGGCCGGCGGGCAGCAGGTCGGTGATGGCCACGTTCTTGACCTCGCCCGCCGCATCGGCAGCCTGAATGGTGAGCTTCACCACCACCAAATCATTCTGGCGGAAGCTAGCCGCGCCCACCGGCTGCCCGGTGCGGGTCAGAAACTGGCGGCGCACTTTGAGGTAGCTGTCTTCCTCGCGCACCCGGCCGCCGGCCGAGATGCCCTCGGCCTCCCAGAAGTAGTAGAGCGCACCCGCCCCGCTGGCCTTCAGTAGCAGCTGGTAGTTGGCCACATTGTTCACGGTAAGGTCTTTGCCGTTGAACTGGCCCAGCTGCTTGCCACCCGCCGAAATGGTAGCGGTAGCCGTGCTGGCCTGGCTCTTGCGGGCGATTTTGCCCAAAGCCAGCAGGGCAAAGGCGCGCTCCTGGGTGTTGAGGTAAGGCGCCAGGCGCACCTGCCGGCTCAGCTGCCGGGCAATGCTGATGACCTGTGGGTTGGTGGGGTCGGCTTCGAGCAGGGCATTGAGGGCCAGCGCCTCGTCGCGGATGGGCGAGGCGAACGAGTCGCCCAACTCGCGGGGGGCTTTCTCGGGCGTGAACTGCTTGGGCAGCACCTCCTGGAAGGCCCGCTGCTGGCCGCCCAGCGCGTAGGTGCAGGCCAGCAGGAAGCGCGCATCGGGCGTGAGCAGCGGCCGGTTGGCTTTGTAGTAGTTGAGGGCCACGGCATCCTGGCGGCCGGCGAGGGCCAGCACGTAGAGCGAGTAAGTGATTTCGCGCTTGGCGATGGTGCGCTGGCGGGCTAGCCCGTCGGCCGTGAAATACTGGTAGGCCTCGGTTTCGCGCTTCTTGAGGCGGAACTGCAAGTAGCGCAGCACCTTATCCAAGGTGCTCTGGTTCACGGCGAAGCCGGCCTGCTTGGCGTCGAGCAGGAAGTGGGCGGCGTAGGCCGTGGCCCACCAGTTGTCGTAGTCGCCACCCGGCCAGTAGCTCAGGCTGCCGTTGTAGAGCTGCATGGCCTCTATTTTGCGGATGGCCTCCTGCACGTTGTAGTTGGGGTTGTAGCGCTGGGCCTTAGCTGACGCTGACCTTTGGTTGGCGCTAGCCCCCGTTTTCTGGCGCAGCGTGGCCGCGAGG